>NZ_JBITCR010000003.1:0-571065 GCF_044453405.1 Nocardioides sp. NPDC051685
TCTCCTAACGCCCTCATCGCCCTGGCCATGCTCAACCTCGGTGGCCACCGCCCCGTCCTGCCCGGACGATGACCCACGGATCAGTCAGAGGAGCCCAAAATTCTCGGCGGGGCCCGGTGTCAAGGATCGCCGGAGGCGACCGGCGAAGCCGGCGGCCGCAGGCCGTCCTTTACTCCGGGAACCGGCGAGAACACCCTCCCTAACGGGTCGGCGGCCACCAGCCCAAGCGACTCAGTCCCCCGAAGAACCCTTTCGACGCCCCCGCCTGATCTCCGTGTCGAGAGCATCGAGGTGCTGAGTCCAGAACCGGCGGAACGGGCTGAGCCAGGCATCGACCTCGGCCAGGGGGCCGGTGTCGAGGGAGTAGATGCGGCGGGTGCCGTCGGGGCGTACGTTGGCGAAGCCGTGCTCGCGCAGGACCTTGAGCTGCATGGAGACCGCGGGCTGGCGGATGCCGAACTCGGCCGAGATGGTCTCGACGACCTCGCCGGAGGTGAGGTCGCCGGCTGCGAGGAGCTCGAGGATGCGGCGGCGTACGGGGTCGCCGAGGACGTCGAAGGCGTGCAAGCGGCTACTCCGGCATCGCGGTGTAGGCGGCGACGCAGCGTTCGCCGGCGGCGCGGGCCTGGGCGGGGGAGGTGCCGAAGGCGATGTCGGCCTCGACCCAGGCGGCGGCGGAGCCCTGGATGTGCTCGACCATCGCGGGCAGGACCTCGGGGGACATCGGGTCGATCTTCTCGGCCTCGGGGGCGGAGAGGTGGAGGGCGAGGCCGAGCAGCATCTGCTCCCAGCCGATGCCGACCGCGCTGGGGCCGAACTCCTTCCACTGCTCCGGTGGGACCGGGGCGGAGTGCTCGAGGCGGAGCAGCGTACGGCCGCCGGTGGCGGTCAGGGTCGCGTCGACCCACGACCTCATGTCGCCGTAGTCCCAGGTGATCGAGAGCAGCTTCGGGCGGTCGCAGGCGAGGATCTCGCCGCCGGCGTTGCCCTCGAGCTGGTAGCGGCCGCCGACCTCGAAGTCGCCACTGGCCGGCATCAGCCAGCGCGGGATGCGCTCCTTGGTGGTCAGCGCGTCCCAGACCTCGTCCGGGTCGGCGTCGTAGCTGCGCTCGACGACGAGCACACGCAGCTCCTCGCCACCCCGGGTCGTGGTGGTCAGGGCGCGGTTCACGGCACCGAGGTGGTCGGCAGGAATGAAGGGTGGCGTGCTCATGCCTGCCGACGCTATATCAATGATTCTTGATATTCAAGGTTTCAGCCGACGGGAAGGTGCGCCTCGGGCCCGACGAACCGGAAGGCGATCTGGAGCTTCTTGAGGCTGCGGGGGTCCGGGGTGGACTTCGCGCCGGTCCCGCCCGTCTTGATCTCGAACTTCTTCCAGGCGGCGAGAGTGGCGCTGTCCACGATGCCGTTGACCACCAGGTTCGTCCCGGCCTTGACGTTGAGCGCGTTCTGGATCCACCCCACGCCGTTGGTGCGGATCCGCTTGCCCTTGCGGAGCCCTGCGGCGATCTGGAACTGCTGCTGGACGATCGCCAGGTTCGACTTGACGTCCTTCGGCTTCCAGACCGGCTTGGCCTTCGACCGCGCGAACGCCGCGTAGTCGAAGATCGTGGCCCCGATGACCGGAGGGTGCCAGGCTTCGTCAGTCCCCTCGCCGTGCTGGTTCTTGAGGCCGAACGCGTGGTGGTAGTAGTCGGTGATCTGCGAGCTGGTGGTCTGGACGCCGAAGAGTGTCGAACCCCCGTCGACGTACTTCCCGACGGTGACGCCGAGGTCGCGGAAGTCGTCGGTCCGGACCACTCCGGACTGCGGTGGCAGGGTGAACCCGTGGATGTGGTGGCCGAACAGCGGCGGGAACCGGTACCAGCAGGCGTACCCGTTGGCCCGCAGCCACTTCTCCTGCGTCCTCCAGTTCACGCCCGGGATGTGCATATCGGCGCAGGCGTCGTGGTCGTGGGTGCCCGCGGAGGCAGGCACGGTGGTGTTGAACGGGGCCTGGATGACGACGATCCCGGTGCCGAACTTCTTCCGCGCAGCGGCATCGATCGCGCACAGGTGCGCGATGGTCCGAGCCGACCCCTTGACCTGCTTGCCGCCCGAGGTCGTTCGTGGCCACAGCGCCAGGTCGGTCTGCTTCGGGGGCTTGTTCCAGTCGACCGGCTTGCCGTCGACGGTGAGCATCTCACTCATAGATCAGGTCCTCCGGAAGATCCTCGGCAGGGATCATCGCGTCGGTGCCCGCGGTCTCGGCCGCCTCGCCGTCCTCGGTGTCCTCGTCGAAGGTGTTGATGTCGGTGGCGGCCTCGTCGATGTCGATCATGGGTGCGTCGATCATCGATGCGGCCTCGGCGTCGGAGAGACCGAGGGACAGGTCTGCGATCTCGCCGGGCTCGGGTGTGGTGGCGGACATGGAACCTCCTGGTTCGTGGGGACATGCCACCTTCCAGGATCTGCCGACAGCTCCGCGGGGAGAAGCGGTTGCGGAGATCTACCCAGGACTGACGATCTCGGCGACGGCCTCGACGAGCATCGGCGCGGCGTGGAGGTAGGCGGTCGTTCGCCGCTTCTGCTCGATGTCGCGGTAGACGCGCTCGACCTGCTCGACGGTGAGCCCGGTGGCCTCGGCCACCGCGTCGGTCGCGACCCCGTTGTTGAGTCCGTAGAGGCACAGGTCCATCCGCTGGTAGGGCAGCGAGAAGTAGAACTCCTCCTGCGACTGCTCCAGCGAGTAGGTGTCGGTGGTGGAGGGACGCGCCTGGATCTCCGCAGGGACGCCGAGGTGGGCGGCCATCGCGTAGACCTGCGACTTGTAGAGGTGCGCGATCGGCTTCACGTCCGCGGCACCGTCGCCGAGCTTCACGAAGAAGCCCTGGTCGTACTCCAGCCGGTTCGGGGTGCCGGCGACGGCGTAGTTGAGCCGGTCGGCGTGGAAGTACTCCAGCGCCTTGCGGGCGCGCTGCTTGAAGTTCGTCGCCGCGACGATCTCCAGGTAGGCCTCGGTCGTGAGCCGGTGGGTGCTCTGCGCGCCGGACGGATCCTCGACCACGACGGAGAAGAGCCGGAACGCGTCGGAGTCGACCACGCTGGGCAGCACGATCTTCGACTTCCACCCCGGGCCGTACGCCGGCACGACCCGCCGGATCGCGTCGTCCCGCCGCTGGTAGGCGCCGAGGCCGACCAGCACCGGGGAGATGTCCTCGAGGGCCGAGTCGATCCCCAGCGAGTCGGTCAGCTTGGTGCTGAACCCCAGCGTGTCCTCCGACGACTCCTGCTCGGGCATGTGCAGCGCGAAGACCCGCTCCGGGCCGAGCGCCTTGACCGCCAGCGCGGCGACCACGCTGGAGTCGATGCCGCCGGAGACGCCGAGCACGATGCCCTTGCGCTTGTTGGCCACCAGGTAGCGGCGGATCGCGTCGCCGATCCGCCTCGCCTCCGCCTCCTCGTCGAAGCGGAGCGTCTCCAGTCCGTACGCCGTTTTCTGGTGGGTCGTGGTGGTCATGCTGAGGTCCTTCCGGTGGGCTCGAGAATGGTGTCGAAGACGGTGAGTGGTTCCGGTGGCGCGACCGCGCGGGCGACCGGGCCGGTGAGCAGCTCGCTGTGCAGCAGCTGGGTGGACAGGACGGCCACCAGGCGCATGTTGTCGGTGTTGCCGAGACCGCGGCCCTGGGTCCGCCGGGCCTTCTCCAGCAGCCGCTGGACGAGGTCCGGCCGGAAGACCCCGGCGGCCTCCAGGGCGGAGACCGAGGTGACGTCGACGACCCAGTCCGGGGTGCCCCCGGCGAAGAAGGCGGCCGCGTCCGGCGCCCGGTAGGGCTGCTTGGGGCGGCGCAGGATCTCCTCGGGCACCAGGTCGGCGAAGGCCCGCTTGAGCAGGTGCTTCTCGTCCATGCCGTGGATCTTGTGCTCGGCCGGGACCCGGCCGGCGAGCTCGGCGACGTGCGGGTCCAGGAACGGGAACCGGCCCTCGACCGAGTTGCCCATCAGCATCCGGTCGCCCTGGGAGGCCAGGATGTAGCCGGGCAGCAGGGTCGTCATCTCCAGCCACTGCGCCCGCGCGACCGGGTCCCACGAGGCCGCCGAGGCGGGCATGGCGGCGACCACGCCGTCGGCCGCACCGCCACCGAGCTCCCGGATCTCGGGGCGCAGCATCGAGGCCAGCACCGCGGTGGAGTCCCACCGCGGCCGGTGCGACATCGCCATGTCGTCGGGCGAGAGGTTGCGCGAGAAGAAGCTCCGGGCGAAGGCCGGCGCCTGGTTGGGGGAGCGGTGCATCCACGGGTAGAGCTGCTCCACCGCCGCCTCGGCGGCCGCCGGGTCCCGCAGCCACAGGTCGCGGATCTTGGCCTCGCGGAAGATGTCGTAGCCACCGAGCACCTCGTCGGCGCCCTCACCGGTGACGACCACCTTGAAGCCGGCCTCCCGCACCAGCCGGGACAGCAGGAACATCGGCGCCGGGGCGGTCCGCAGCAGCGGCGACTCGGCGTGGCGTACGACCTGGGGGAAGACGTCGGCGATGTCGCGCTCGCTGACCACGACGTCGTGGTGGACGGTGCCGAGGCGCTCGGCCATCAGCGCCTGGAAGCCGCCTTCGTCGAACTCGGCCTCGGCGAACCGCAGCGAGAACGTGTGCAGCTTCGAGGCGAACCCTGAGATCGCGCCGGCCGTGACCGCGGAGTCGATCCCACCCGAGAGGTACGCGGCGACCGGCACGTCGCTGCGCTCGAACCGCAGCCGGGTGGCCGCCATCAGCGTCGTACGCAGCGCCTCGGCGTTCGCGTCCAGGTCGGTGAGCTCCTCGGCCCCCGCCGGTGGGAACGACGGCGCCCAGTAGCGGTGCTCGACCGTGCTGCCAGCCCTGAAGGTCAGGTGGGAGCCGGGCGGGACCTGCGAGATCGCGCGGAAGACGGTGCGCGGCGCGACCGCCGACCACAGCGTCAGCACCTGGTCCAGCCCGGCGGGGTCCA
Source organism: Nocardioides sp. NPDC051685 (assembly GCF_044453405.1). Classification (NCBI taxonomy): domain Bacteria; kingdom Bacillati; phylum Actinomycetota; class Actinomycetes; order Propionibacteriales; family Nocardioidaceae; genus Nocardioides; species Nocardioides sp. NPDC051685. The sequence goes on from NZ_JBITCR010000003.1 coordinate 4,968, forward strand.
GCTCGCGCGGGACGTCGGGGGAGGCGTACAGGGCCTTCACCTCGGAGGCGAAGAGCAGCTGCCCGGCGACGTGCGTGTAGAAGAGCGGGCGCACCCCGAAGCGGTCGCGGGAGAGGACGAGCGTCTGCGTCCGGCGGTCCCAGATCGCCAGCGCCCACTGGCCGTTGAACCGTTCGAAGCAGCCCGGACCCCACTCCTCCCAGGCATGCACGATGACCTCGGTGTCCGACCTGGTGTCGAAGACGTGGCCGCGGGCGCGGAGCTGGGCGGCCAGCTCGACATGGTTGAAGATCTCGCCGTTGAAGGTGACCCAGACCTGCTCGTGCTCGCGACGTGCGCCGCAGGAGCGGCCGGTCATCGGCTGGATCCCGCCGGCCGTGTCCACGATCGCCAGCCGGGTGTGGCCGAGCGCGACCTGCTCGTCGCGGTAGTAGCCGCTGCCGTCGGGACCACGGTGGGCGAGGGAGGCCAGCATGTCCCGGACGAGGGCAGGCTCAGGCGTCTCGGTGCTGCTCAGCACCCCACAGATCCCGCACATGGCGCTCCTCGATCGATCCCGGACGGTGCACGAAGGGTTGCCCGCGCGGGTGCGTCGGGGCATCGGGATGAGGGCGTTTATCACCCAATGTCGGCATCTCCGGGCCCCATTTCGGCTCCCGACCGCCTCCGACTGACAGAACGGGACGAGATTCGTAGAACCGTTCACAGACAGGGAGATGTGATGGCGGACGTACAGCGCACGATCGAAGGCTTCATCCTGGACAGCCTGCTGCTGGGTGATGAGACCCGGCTGCCCGAGCCGTCGGAGTCGCTGGTCGAGTCGGGCGTGATCGACTCGACCGGGATCCTGGAGCTCATCGAGTTCCTCGAGGCGGAGTTCGAGATCTCCGTCGACGAGGCCGAGACCGTGCCCGAGAACCTCGACGGGGTCGCCAACCTGGTGGCGTACGTCGGCCGGAAGACAGCCGAGGATCGAGAGAGCCTTGCTAGTTGACGGAGCCCGGGCGACAGGCGACTTCGAGATCGACCTGGCCAAGATGTACGCGATCGTCCTCGACGGTCCGCGTACGTCTTGGCTGTCCAAGCTGCGGTTCTGGCTCTTCGACTACGAGCTGCACTGTGTCGCCTGCTATCGCTTCGGACGCTGGGCGACCCGGCTGCGGACCCGCAACCGGGTCCTGGGCGTGCTCGCGCTGGGCCTCTACTGGTTCTGGAACCGGCGCAACATCCGCGTCCACCACGCCGACATCTTCCGGCGCGCCGACATCGGGCCCGGGCTGCTGCTCATGCACCGCTCGGGCATCATCATCGGCCCGGCCACGATCGGCAGCAACTGCGTGCTCCACCAGAACGTGACCATCGGCCAGCGCATCGCCGACGGCGACCTGGGCGTGCCCACGATCGGCGACGACGTCTGGATCGGCCCCGGCGCGGTGATCACCGGCGCGATCACGATCGGCGACGGCTGCACGATCTCCGCCGGGACGGTGCTGTCCAAGGACGTCCCACCCCACAGCCTCGTCGGCGGCAACCCCGGCCGCGTCATCGCCAAGGACTACGACAACAGCAACATGATCAACTTCGTCGTCCCCGCCGGCGGCTCGACCAACGGGGTGCGACCGTCATGATCGCGAGCGTCGTGGTGCCGGCGCACAACGAGGCCGGTGGGCTGTCGGAGAACCTGGGGGCCCTGCTCTCGGGTGTGCCCGCCGGCGCTCTCGACGTCGTGGTGGTGTGCAACGGCTGCACCGACGACACCGCCGCGGTGGCGCGGACGGTTCCCGGCGTACGCGTCATCGAGATCGCCGAGGCCTCCAAGGCCCGGGCGGTCGAGGTCGGCAACGCCGCGGCGGTGGTCTATCCGCGGCTTCACCTCGATGCTGATGTACGTCTCACCGGCACCGATCTGCTCCGGCTGGTCGACGCGCTCGACGAGGACGGGGTGCTGGCCGTCGCGCCCGGGCGGAGCATTCCGACCGAGCACTCCTCCTGGCCGGTCCGTGCCTACTACCGGGTGTGGCAGGCCCTCCCGAGCGTACGCAGCGGCCTGTTCGGCCGCGGCGCCTTCTGCCTCACCGCCGAGGGCCAGGCGAGGGTCGCCGCCGGAAACAGCCTGATGAACGACGACCTGGTCGCCTCGGAGCTGTTCACGCCCGACGAACGCCGTGTCGTCGCCGACGCGACCGTGGTCGTGCGGCCGCCGCGTACGGTGAAAGACCTGGTCAGACGCCGGATCCGCGTCGCGACCGGCAATGCCCAAGCCGATGACCACGGGGCTCGGCAGGGATCCACCTCGTTCACGGACCTGCTCGCGCTCGGGCTGCGTCAGCCGGCGATCGGACTCCGGGTTCCGGTCTTCATGACAGTCACCCTCGTCGCCCGGATGCTCTCCCGCAGAGCTGTCCGGACCGGCGACTACACCACCTGGTTGCGCGACGAGAGCTCGCGAGCCTGATCCGAGAAGGAGCACGACTGTGAAGCTGCGAACGGGACTGGCCGCGTTGCTCGGAGTTGTTCTTGTCATCCCTGTCCTCTCGCTGGTCACTGCGTCCAGCGCAAGCGCCGACCCGTGCGGCCCGGAGGGCAACGCGATCGCCTGCGAGAACAGCAAACCTGGGAATCCGTCGAGCGAATGGGGCATCACCGGCGCGGGCGACAGCTCGATCCAGGGGTTCGCGACCGACATCAGTGTCGACGCCGGCAACCGGATCGACTTCAAGATCGACACCAACGCCTCGGCCTACGGGATCACCATCTATCGGATGGGCTACTACGGCGGTGACGGTGCCCGCCGGATCACCTCGGTGACGCCGTCGGCGAACCTGCCGCAGAGCCAGCCCAACTGCTACCGCGACACCACCACCGAGATCACCGACTGCGGCAACTGGGCGGTCTCGGCCTCCTGGAACGTCCCGGCGACCGCGGTCTCGGGCGTCTACATCGCCAAGCTGGACCGCCCCGACACCAACGAGTCGAGCCACATCACCTTCATCGTCCGCGACGACGACAGCCACTCCGACGTCGTCTTCCAGACCTCCGACACCACCTGGCAGGCGTACAACTCCTACGGCGGCTCGAGCTTCTACGTCGGCGGCGGGAACGGAAGGGCCTACAAGCTGAGCTACAACCGCCCGTTCGCGACCCGCTCCGGCGGCACGTCCCACGACTTCTTCTTCGCCAACGAGTACCCGGCGGTACGGTTCCTGGAGCGCAACGGCTACGACATCAGCTACATCTCCGGGATCGACACCGACCGCCGTGGTTCGCTGCTCACCAACCACAAGACGTTCCTCAGCGTCGGTCACGACGAGTACTGGAGCGGGCAGCAGCGGGCCAACGTCGAGGCCGCGCGCGACGCCGGCGTGAACCTGCAGTTCCTCAGCGGCAACGAGGTCTACTGGCGGACCCGCTACGAGGCGTCGAAGGACGGCACCAACACGCCCTACCGCACCCTGGTCACCTATAAGGAGTCCTGGGCACAGGCGAAGATCGACCCCAGCGCGGAGTCGACCGGCACCTGGCGCGACCCGCGCTACGCACCCAAGTCGCAGGGCGGCGGGAAGCCGGAGAACTCGCTGACCGGCACCATCTTCATGTCCAACCTGACCGACCTGCCGGTGACGGTGAAGAAGTCCCAGGGTGGGCTGCGGCTGTGGCGCAACACCGGGCTGTCCGCGATGACCGCCGACTCGACCGCACTGGCGCCGCACACCGTCGGCTACGAGTCCGACGAGGACCAGGACAACGGGTTCCGGCCGCCCGGGACGATCCGGCTGTCGGAGACGACCGGGTTCATCCCCGGCCAGTACATGCGCGACTTCGGCCGGGTCACGGGCGACGGCACCACGACCCACTCGCTCACGCTCTACCGGGCGGCCAGCGGAGCGCTGGTCTTCGGCGCCGGATCGGTCCAGTGGACCTGGGGCCTCGACTCCGAGCACGACAACCCCTACCACGACGAGACCGCCGACCCTCGGATGCAGCAGGCGCAGGTGAACCTGCTGGCCGACATGGGCGCCCAGCCGACCACGCTGATGACCGGCCTGACCGCAGCCACCAAGTCGACCGACACGACCGGACCGACGGTCGCCATCACCTCGCCCGCCGCCGGCTCGACGCAGCCCAACGGCACCAAGGTGACGCTCACGGGCACCGCGTCCGACACGGGCGGCGGCGTGGTCGCCGGCGTCGAGTACTCCCTCGACGACGGCACCTCGTGGCACATGGCCACCGGGACGACCGCCTGGTCGGTGACGTACGTCCAGCCCGGGGTCGGCAGCACCCCGGTGCGGGTCCGCGCCGTCGACGACAGCGCCAACATCGGCACCTCCGTGACCAGGAGCTTCGCGGTCACCTGCCCGTGCAGCATCCTCGGACAGCGTGAGGTGCCGACGACCTGGAACGCCGTCACCAGCCCGGCGACCCCCTCGGCCGACGACAACAGCGCCGCCGAGCTCGGCCTGCGGTTCACCCCCCAGACCGACGGGTACGTCGCGGGTGTCCGCTTCTTCAAGGGCGCCGGCAACACCGGCACCCACGTGGGCTCCCTGTGGAGCAGCAGCGGCGAGCGGCTGGCCCAGGTCACCTTCGCCAACGAGTCGAGCGGCGGCTGGCAGTCGGCGACGTTCAGCCAGCCGGTCTCGGTCGCCGCGGGGGCGAGGTATGTCGTCTCCTACACGGCTCCGGCCGGGCACTACGCCGTGGCGCCGTGGGCGTTCGCGGCGCAGGGGTTCCAGGCGTACCCGTTCGAGGTGGAGGGCGGCTACGGCGCCGCGCCCGCGGGGGTCTACGGCAATGCCGGGCAGTTCCCGGGCAGTTCCTACCAGAACCCCAACTACTTCGTGGACGTGCTGCTCACGACCACGGACAACTCGCCGCTGACCGCGACCAACCAGTGGCCGCTGGACGGCTCCTCCTCGGTGCCGCGCAACACGACGGTGAGCGCCAGGTTCACCAAGCCGGTGGTCGCCTCCACCGTCGGGCTGCGACTGACCGACTCCGTCGGCAACGTGGTGACCGGGTCGACGGCCTACGACTCGACGACCAGGACGGTGACGTTCACGCCGTCGGCCGACCTGGCCGGGTTCGTCACCTACACCGCCACGCTCTCGGGCGAGGACAGCGGGGGGACGGCGGTCTCGACCGGGAAGACGTGGTCGTTCCGTACGGCCAAGCCGCCGGCCACGGCAGGAGTTTGCCCGTGCTCGCTCTATGACGAGGACGCCACGCCGACGGTCCTCCAGGACCCGGAGAACGCGCAGCTGACCCTGGGCGTCAGGTTCCGGGCCGATGTCGCCGGCACCGTCACCGGGGTGAAGTTCTACAAGGGCGTCAACAACGCCGCCCCGCATACCGGCACCCTGTGGTCGGCCAGCGGGGCCGTGCTCGCCCAGGGCACCTTCACCGGTGAGTCGACCAGCGGCTGGCAGACGCTGACCTTCGCCACGCCGGTGCAGATCCAGGCGAACACCGACTACATCGCCTCCTACCGCACCAACGGCTACTACTCGGCCACCCCGAACGCCTTCGCCTCGGCCGACCTGTCGAAGCCGCCCCTGCGGGTGACCTCGACGGCAGGGGCGTACGCCTATGGCACTGGGTTCCCGGCGGCGACCTCGCCCTCGAGCTACATGGTCGACGTCGTCTTCGAGAAGGGTGCACCGACGCTGACGATGACCTCGCGCAGCCCGGTGCCCGGGGCGGTCGAGGTGCCGCGCGGGACCAACGTGGTGGCGTCGTTCTCCTCGGCGCTCAGCTCCGGCTACTCGGTGACGGCGACCTCGGGCGGCCAGTCGATCCCGGGGACGACGACGCTCGGCAACTCCGGCACGACGCTGACCTTCGACCCCGCCTCCCTGCTGCCCGCGGCTGCGGACGTGACGGTCACGATCAGCGGGATCACCTCGACCGAGGGAGCCAGTATGTCGACGCAGACCTGGACGTTCACGACCAGATCCGCGGAGACATCGTCCAGCCAGACGCTCTTCGGTGACGTGGTGCCCGCGGTCGAGGCCCAGGACGACAGCTCGCCGATCGAGGTCGGGACCGTGTTCAGTCCCACCCGCGACGGGCGGGTGACCGCGATCCGGTTCTACAAGGGAGCCGGCAACGGCGGCACCCACGTCGGGTCGCTGTGGAACATGGCCGGTCAGCGGCTCGCCCAGGTGACCTTCACCGGGGAGACCGCCACCGGCTGGCAGCAGGCCACCCTGTCCAGTCCCGTCGACGTGCAGGCAGGGGTGTCGTACCTCGTCTCCTACCTGGCTCCTCAGGGGCACTACGCGACCACGTCGGGCTTCTTCTCGACGGCCTACGCCTCCGGGGACCTCACCGCCCCGGCGGGCAGCAACGGGCGCTATCTCTACGGCGCCGCCGGCGGGTTCCCGCAGTACACGTACGGCTCGACGAACTACTTCGCCGACGTCGTCTTCGAGCGGGCGACCCCGACCATCTCGGTCACTCAGCGTGACCCGAGCCCGGGCCAGACCGATGTGGCCACCTCGGTGAACCCGTCGATCACGTTCTCGACCGGGATCGCGAGCGGCTGGAGCATGTCGGCCACGGCCAACGGGTCCCCGGTGGCGGGGTCGGCGACCCTGAGCAGCGACGGACGTACGCTGCGCTTCACCCCGTCGGCGGCGCTGCCGGCCGGGGCGACGGTGGCGGTGACCGTCTCGGGCGTGGTCTCGACCGACGGGGCGAACCTGCCCACGCAGACGTGGTCGTTCACCACGCTCGCGCCCACCGCGACGGAGGTCTCGCTGTTCACCGGCGTCACGCCGCAGAACGCCTCGACGCTCGACGTGATGCCGATCGAGGTCGGCACCGCCTTCCGGACGTCCGTGGCCGGCACGGTGACGGCGATCCGGTTCTACAAGGGCACCGGCAACACCGGCACCCATGTGGGTTCGCTGTGGAGCCCGACCGGACAGCGGATCGCCCAGGTGACCTTCACCAACGAGACCGCGACCGGCTGGCAGCAGGCCACGTTGGCGACGCCGGTCGCGCTCACGCCGGGGTCGACGTACATCGTGTCCTACTACGCGCCCAACGGGCGCTACGCCGCCACGCCCGCCGCCCTCACGCAGAACTGGACGGCAGGCCCACTGACGGCTCCGGGCGGAGCCAACGGCCGGTATCGCTACGGGACCGGAGGGGGGCTCCCGACCCGATCCTGGAACTCCACGAACTACTTCGTGGACGTGAGGTTCCGCCCGGCGTCTTGATCCGGAAACCGCCGACTCGGCGCATCTGCCCCACGCAGACGCGTCGAGTCGGCGCGTCTGTCTCACTCGGGTGTGTCGAGCCGGCGCGTCTGCCCCGCGTTAACGCGATCGGGCGGCGTCCTATGGGGCAGATGCGCCGACTCGACGTCTGTGGATGGGGCGGATGCGCCGAGTCGGCGGGAATATCTGGGGCAGACGCGCCGGGTCGGCGGTGTCGTCCCGAATTGAGGGGATAGGTGGGGCGAGGCTCCTTGGGGCCCGCCCCACGCCGATTCCATGGGCCATATGACTGATGGCGAACCGCTCGGCGTGGCAGTGGTCGGAGCCGGTTACTGGGGGCCCAACCTGGTCCGCAACTTCCGCAACGCACGGGACTGGGAGCTGGTCGCGGTGGTCGATCTCGACCTCGAGCGGGCCCAGGAGGTGATCGGGGGCGGCACCGGCGTGCTGGCCACGACCGACCTCGACGAGGTGCTCGCGCGCGAGGACGTGGACGCGGTCGCGATCGCGACGCCGGCGGGCACACATCGGCGGCTGGTCGAGGCGGCGCTACGGGCCGGGAAGCACGTGCTCGTCGAGAAGCCGCTGGCCGACGACGTCGAGTCGGGGCGGAGCATGGTCGAGTCCGCGCGGGCCAACGGTCTGGTTCTGATGGCCGACCACACCTACTGCTACACGCCGGTCGTGCAGAAGATCCGGGAGCTGGTCGAGGACGGCTCGCTCGGCGAGATCCTGTTCATCGACTCGGTGCGGATCAACCTCGGGCTGGTGCAGCCCGACGTCGACGTCTTCTGGGACCTGGCCCCGCACGACCTCTCGATCCTCGACTTCGTCCTGCCCGGCGGGCTGCGCCCCACCGGGGTGGCCGCGCACGGCGCCGACCCACTGGGTGCCGGGAAGGCGTGTGTCGGCTATCTGACCCTGCCGCTCGAGGGCGGGGCGATGGCCCACGTCCACATCAACTGGCTCAGCCCCACCAAGATCAGGCAGATGGTGATCGGCGGGAGCCGGCGTACGTTGGTCTGGGACGACCTCAACCCGCAGCAGCGGCTCAGCGTCTTCGACCGTGGCGTCGACCTGGTCCAGCAGAGCGTGGACATCGCGGACCGTGCCGCCGCGACCATCTCCTACCGGCTGGGCGACACCTGGGCGCCGGCGCTGCCCGAGTACGAGGCCCTCGCCCGGATGGTCGGCGAGTTCGCCGGCGCGATCCGGGGCGAGCGCGCGCCGGTCACCGACGGGGCTGCCGGGCTCCGTGTCCTCTCCGTCCTGGAGGCGGCCCAGACCAGCCTCCGAGCCCGTGGCGCCCTCGTCGAGGTGGCCGCCCAGACCCCGACCCTGGAGCTGATCCGATGACTCAACTGCGTGGTGCGAACGTCCTGGTCACCGGAGGTGCGGGCACGATCGCCTCCACCATCGTCGACCAGCTCCTCGACGAGGGGGTTGCGCACGTCGACGTGCTCGACAGCCTGATCCGGGGACGCAAGGCCAACCTCGACGACGCTCTCGCCACCGGTCGGGTGCGGCTGGTGGAGGGCGACATCCGCGACCGTGACCTGGTCGGCGACCTGACCGCCGGCAAGGACCTGGTCTTCCACCAGGCCGCCATCCGGATCACCCTGTGTGCCGAGGAGCCGCGGCTGGCCAACGAGGTGCTGGTCGACGGCACCTTCAACGTCGTCGAGGCCGCCGTGCAGGCCCGGGTGGACAAGCTGGTCTACGCCTCCTCGGCCTCGGTCTTCGGGCTGGCCGAGGAGTTCCCGACGCCCGAGGGGCACCACCACAACAACAACGACACCCTCTACGGAGCCGCGAAGTCCTACAACGAGGGGCTGGTGCGGTCCTTCCGGGCGATGTACGGGCTCGACTACGTCGGGCTCCGCTACTTCAACGTCTACGGGCCGCGGATGGACGTGCACGGCGCCTACACCGAGGTGCTGGTGCGGTGGATGGAGCGGATCGCCGACGGGAAGCCACCGCTGATCTTCGGCGACGGCCGACAGACGATGGACTTCGTCTGCGTCCCCGACATCGCCCGCGCCAACATCCTGGCGGCCGCCTCCGACGTGACCGAGGGCGTCTACAACATCGCCTCCGGCACCGAGACCTCGTTGCTCGAGCTGGCCGAGGCGCTGCTGCGGGTCATGGGTGCCTCGTCGCTGGAGATCGAGCACGGTCCCGAGCGTGCGGTCAACGGGGTCACCCGCCGGCTCGCCTCGATCGCGGCGGCCCGCGAGGACCTGGGCTGGTCGCCGTCGATCGGGTTGGACGAAGGGCTGCGCCGGCTGGTCGAGTGGTGGGCGCCGCTGCGCTCCGAGATCGCGGCGGGGCGCGCCCTGCAGGGCGGTGCGTCGTGAGCCGGATCAACGTGATGCAGCCCTGGCTGGGCGAGGAGGAGGTCGCCGCGGTCGCCGAGGTGCTCCGCTCCGGCTGGGTCGCGCAGGGGCCGCGGGTGGCCGAGTTCGAGCGCCGTTTCGCGGCCTCGCAGCAGGCCGCCCACGCCGTCGCCACCTCGAGCTGCACCACGGCGCTCCAGCTGGCGCTGGTGGTCGCCGGGGTGGCTCCCGGCGACGACGTCGTCGTCCCCTCCTTCTCCTTCATCGCGACCGCCAACGCCCCCACCTACCTCGGCGCCCGGCCGGTCTTCGCCGACGTGTCGGCGGTGACCGGCAACCTCACCGCGGAGACGGTCAGGGAGGCGCTCACGCCGCGGACGACCGCGGTGATCGTGGTCGACCAGGGCGGGGTGCCGGTCGACCTGGACGCCATCCGGGCGGTCTGCGACCCCCTCGACATCGTGGTGATCGAGGATGCGGCCTGCGGCGCCGGGTCGACCTACCACGGCCGTCCCGTAGGTGCCGGCGCCGAGATCGCGGCCTGGTCCTTCCACCCGCGCAAGATCCTCACCACCGGCGAGGGCGGGATGCTCACCACCTCGCGCGAGGACTGGGCCGCGCGGGCACGGACGCTGCGCGAGCACGCGATGAGCGTCTCGGCCGCCGACCGGCACGCCAGCCTGGTCTCGCCGCCGGAGTCCTACGAGGAGATCGGCTTCAACTTCCGGATGACCGACCTGCAGGCCGCGGTCGGCCTCGTGCAGCTGTCCCGGCTGCCCGAGGTGGTCGCCCGTCGCCGCGAGCTGGCTGCGGTCTACGCGAAGGCCGTCGCCGAGATCGACGGGCTGCGCGCGGTCGCGGACCCGGCCTGGGGGACCAGCAACTTCCAGTCGTTCTGGATCGAGGTCTCGACGAGCTCGACCACCGGGGCTGCGTACGGGGTCGGCCGGGAGGGGCTGCTGAGCGCCCTGGCCGAGGCCGGGATCTCCGCGCGACGCGGGATCATGGCGGCACACCGGCAGCCTGCGTACGCCTCCTCGGGGGTCAGCCTCCCGGTCACCGAGCACCTCACCGACTCCACGCTCATCCTGCCGCTCTTCCACCAGATGTCGGACTCGGAGCAGGCGCGGGTCATCGACGTACTCCGGGGGGAACGTCGATGACCGCGCTCGTTCTCGTCGCCGCCAGCGGGTTGGCGGGCGAGGTCGCCGCGGCGGCCGCGGCGACCGAGTTCCGCTACGACGAGATCGTCGCGGTCGACGACGACCGCGAGCGCTGGGGTGAGCTGATCGGCTCCGTCGACGGGGTCGGCGGGGCCAAGGTCATCGGCCCGGTCGAGGTCGTCGCCGACTGCGGCGCCGACCTGGTGATCTGCGCCGGGGCCGGCACCACCCGCCGCCGCCTCGCCGAGCGGCTGAGCGGCTACGGCGTCGGACCGGACCGCTTCGCGACCATCGTCCATCCGTCCGCGTCGGTGCCGGCCGGCTGCGAGCTCGGCGCCGGGAGCGTGCTGCTCGCCGGGGTCGTGCTGACCGCCGCCGTACGCGTCGGGCGTCATGTCGTGGTGATGCCCAACGCCGTCCTCACCCACGACGACATCATCGGCGACTACACCACCCTCTGCGCCGGGGTGACCCTCGGCGGCGAGGTCGTCATCGGCGAGGCCGCCTACCTCGGGATGAGCTCCTCGGTGCGTCAGCGCACCACCGTCGGAGCCGACTCCGTCCTCGGCATGGGAGCGGTCCTGCTCAGCGACCTGCCCGCCGGGGAGACCTGGGCCGGTGTGCCCGCCCGTCCGCTCAACTCACGTCAGGAGCTTGTCTGGTGAAGGTGCCGTTCGTCGACCTCGGGGCGCAGCAGTCGGAGATAGAGGACGAGGTACGCCTCGGGCTGGACAGCGTGTTCTCGCGGACCGCGTTCGTGGGCGGACCGGAGGTGACCGCTTTCGAGGGGGCCTATGCGGCCTACGTCGGAGCCGAGCACTGCGTCGGCGTCGGCAACGGGACCGACGCGCTCGAGCTCGCGATGCGGGCGGTCGGTGTGAGACCCGGGGGCGAGGTGATCGTGCCCGCCAACACCTTCATCGCGACCGCCGAGGCGGCCACCCGGATCGGGGCGGTGCCGGTCCCGGTCGACGTCGACGAGTCGCACCTGCTGATCGACGCCGCTGCGGTGGAACGGGCGATCACCCCACGCACGCAGGCGATCGCGCCGGTGCACCTGTTCGGGCAGGCCGCGTTCGTGGAGCAGCTGCTGCCGCTCGCGTCCGCGGCGGGGATCCCGGTGATCGAGGACGCCGCGCAGTCCCAGGGCGCTCGACGGCACGGTCGCGCCGCCGGCTCGCTGACGACGGTCGCGGCGACCAGTTTCTACCCCGGCAAGAACCTCGGTGCGGCCGGCGACGCGGGCGCGGTGACGACCTCCGACCCGGAGATCGCCCGGACGGTCCGGCTGCTCGCCGCGCACGGCTCGGAGACCAAGTACGTCCACGAGGTCGCCGGGATGAACTCGCGCCTCGACACGATCCAGGCCGTCGTGCTCTCCGCCAAGCTCGCCCGGCTGGAGAAGTGGAACGAGCTGCGCCGGCAGGCCGCCGAGCGCTACCACCGGCTTCTGTCCGGGGTTCCCGGGGTCCGGGTGCCCGAGTCGGCTCCGGGCAACATCGACGTCTGGCATCTCTACGTCGTCCGCGTCGCGTCCCGCGACCGGGTCCTGTCGGCGCTGCTCGATGCCGGGATCGGCACGGGGATCCACTATCCGTTCCCGGTGCATCTGACCGCTGCGTACGCCTCGCTGGGGTTCGGCGAGGGCTCCTTCCCGGTCGCCGAGCGGGCCGCGGGGGAGATCCTGTCGCTGCCGATGTCCCCGCACCTGAGCCCGGAGCAGCAGGAGTACGTCGCCGAGGTGGTCGCGGAGGCGGTGAGGCATGGGTGAGGTGCGCACGCCGGTCTCGATCGTCTGCGTCTACAACGACCCGGCGGTGCTGGAGTCGTGCCTGGCCGCCTCGGTCAAGGCCGGCACGGATGCATCGCGGCAGACCGAGGTGATCGCCGTCGACAACGTCTCCGGTGCGTTCGCGAGCGCCGGCGCGGCGCTGAACCACGGCGCCCGGATGGCGCGCAACGAGGTCGTCGTCTTCGTCCACCAGGACGTCTACCTGCACTCGCTGCCCGCGCTGGAGGCCGCCGCGTCGGCCGTCCTGGCGGATCCGGCGATCGGGGTGCTGGGGGCGGTCGGGGTCGACCACCGCGGCGAGGTGATCGGAGCGATGCGCGACCGGGTCGTCCCGCTCGGCCGCTCCACGTCGGTCCCGACGGACGTGGACTCGCTCGACGAGGTGCTCTTCATGGTCGCTCGCTCGCAGGTGCTGCGCGAGCCGCTCTCGGAGTCGCCCGACCTGGCGTGGCACGCGTACGCCGTCGAGTACTGCCTCCGGATGCGGGCCGCCGGCCGGCGTGCCGCCGCCGTCGACATCCCGCTGACCCACAACAGCATGACCACCAACCTCGCCCGCCTCGACGTCGCCCACCGTGCTGTCGGGCGGACCTACGCGGGGCTGGTGCCGGTGCGTACGACCTGCGGGATCGTCGGCGGCGAGCACGGTGCCGCAGCGACCTCCTGGCCGGTCCGGCGGGCTCGCGGCGCCCGCCGGTTCCTGGGTGAGTCGGTCCGCGCCCGCCGGGTGAGGCGCTCGCTGCGCCGGGTCTCCCGGCCCGCTCGTGGTCAGGTGGTCCTCGCCGACATCCGGCTGCTCGTCGACGACGTCGCCCGCCTCGCCGGCAGCTCCTCGATCCGCGTCATCGACCCGTCCCGCGACGGCACCCTCGGCGAGGCCGACGGCCTCGAGCGCAACGGCATCCCCTTCTCCGCCGCCACCCTCCGCTGGCCCGGCGTCGTCGCCGCCGTCGCCGCAGCCGCCCCCTCCGAGCTGCTCCTCGTCTCCGGTCTGCGGCCCGAGGAGATCGCCCCGCTCGCCGCCACCACCCCGGCGCCCTACGTCGTGGGGCTGGCCAGCGACACCGGTCTCTGGCTCCTCCTCGGCGTCGAGCCCGAGGTTCTCGCGCCGCTGTGGAGCCGCCCACGGAACCGGCCGTTCTTCGTGGGGTGACGGGCGGAAGGGATACCCGGTCGACCGGGGATCACGCCGCCCGGCGCCGCAGCCGCGCCCGGACCGCAGCCGCGGCCCACTCCGGGGCGAGGTCGCGGAGGCGACCGGCGCCGCCGCGGCGGGTCTGGCGCCACATCGGGAGCCGGTCGGTGAGCGGCATCGCGCCGAGGAGGCCGGCGGTGATGTCGGCGGAGGTGCGGCTGAACGGGTTGGTCGCCTGGACGGAGACGGTGAGCAGGTCGAGGTGGCCGCGGCCGCGGACGGGCGGGAGGAAGTCGTCGTCGAGCCGCTGCGGCATCCGGTAGAGCGACTCGGCGTCGGCGAGCCAGCCGGGACCGGTGTGGCACTCCAGGATCGCCTGGGCGGTCGCGGTGCCGCGGGTGACCCGCTCGCGCGGGCGACGGACGAGGTCGACGAGGGTGTCGCGCAGCTGGTCGGGGGTCGTCGGCCGCAGCATCAGGTGGTCGATCCCGGGGGAGTCGGAGCCCCACACCGCGCACTCGGGCCGATGGCCGCGGAAGGTGACCACCGGGTTGGCCAGGCCGCCGGACTCGAGCAGCGAGGTGAGCCCGGCGAACGGGAACGAGTCGAGGTAGACGTCGGCGGCCTGGTGGAGCGGGGCGACGTCGGGGAGCATGCCGACGGCCTGGATCCGGCCGGACGTACGCCGGGCCAGCCCCGCCCACGGCTCCGACTCCGGGTCGGGGCCGGCGATCCGCCACTGCAGCCGGGGCTCGGCGGCCACCGCGGCCTCGACCGCCGCGAGGTAGGTGTCGCCGCCCTGGAACTTGCTCGAGTCGGCCGCGGTCACGACGAGGACGTCGGAGGCAGGTACGCGCCACCGTGGCTTCGCCGTCTCCCGTCGGTTCGTCCGGCCCCGGACGGCCAGCGGGCGGTTGCGGAGGACGGAGCGTTCCGTCGGCAGGCCGCGGCGGTGCAGGGCGAGGTCCTGGCCGCTGCGGCGCAGGTGGACGACCCGGTCGTAGGCTCGCACCCCGACCCAGAAGACGTGGTCGGTGTTGTCGATGTAGACCACCGGCGGCAGGCCGCGGCGGTCGGCGAAGGCGAGCGCCGGGACCACGTCGAAGGGGTGGCAGTGGGAGACCACCAGGTCGGCGGTCGAGGCGAGCGCGCGCAGCCGCGCGGCGCGGTACAGCAGCGACCCGGGCGCGGTGTCGAGCATGGTCAGGCCGACCCGGTCCCCGAGCCGGGACGCGACCTTGGCCGGCACCGGGGAGGTCATGTGCCGGGTCGCGACGATCTCGTGGGCGTGGTCGGCGAGCTGGTCGGTCCAGCCGGCGATGATCTGGGTGTGCCCGCCGCTCTGGTACATCTGCGTGACCACGTGCAGCGTGCGCCCCGGGCGGGCCGGCACCGGCACGGAGGGGAGCGAGCGGCCAAGGTCGGAGAGCAGCACCTCGAGCGGTTCGTACGCGAACCAGCCGGTGTGGTTGCCCCAGGCGAACTCGGCCGCGGCCTGGGCCAGGGCGGCCGCGCGCTGCGGCCGTCGTCGCCCGGCGGCTGCGGCGGCTGCGTACATCTCCTCCAGGGTGTGGTGGTTGTCGTCGAGACGGTCAGACATGCACGTCCTCGCTCCGGGGATCGGTGGGGGTCTCGGTGGGGGAGCCGGCGCCGGAGCGGAACCAGCTGACGTCCTCGCGCCGGCGCCGCAGCAGCACCGCCCAGACAGCGGCGAGCACGACGCCGGTGACCACGCAGGTCACCCAGACCGACGGCTGCGCGGCACGAAGGACGATCGCCGCGACCCAGACGGCAACAGCGCCGAGAGCAGGCAGGGTGGCACCGGCGGCGAGGCACCCGAGCCCGACCCCCGCCCGCGCGAGGTAGACGAGGTGCAGCGGCAGGATGACGACGAGCCCGACCGCGAACGCGGCCAGCCCGACCCCGCCGACGCCGGACCAGGCCGCCCCGGCCAGCAGCGCCGGCACCAGGGCGATCAGCCAGACGATCTGGATCGTCATCAGGCTGCGCGTCGAGCCGGCGATGACCAGGAAGTCGTAGGCGAGCTCGAAGGAGATCCGCAGCACGGCCAGCGCACCGAGCCAGAGGAGCGGCGCGGCCGCGGCCAGCCAGACATGGCCGTAGACCAACCGGATCACCTCCGGCGCCAGCGCGGCCAGCGCCGAGCAGCCGGGGAGCGTCACGGTCAGCACCAGCGCGGAGAGCCGGGAGAAGGCACGCCGCATGCCGTCCGGATCACGCTGCAGCCGGGCGAAGATCACCGGGGTGACCTGCCGCAACGGCCGCGACAGCATCGTCACCGGCCAGCTGGAGAGGTTGAAGGCGACCACGTAGAACCCGAGCGCGGTCGCGCCGAGCGTGCTGCCGATGACGATCTGGTCGGCGAACCCCACCGCGAAGACGAGGATGCTGGTCACCGCGAGCGGCGCTCCGAAGCGGAGCAGGGCGACCGCATGAGACCGGGAGAGCCCCAGGCGCCACGGCAGCGGCGACATCCGCAGGAACATCACCGTGGTGACGGAGACCCCGAGGAGGTGGCCGATGACCAGGGAGAACGGCCCCGCACCGGCCAACGCGAGCCCGAGCATGACCGGCACCGCCACGACCGTGGCCATCTGGTCGATGAGCATCCGCTTGCCCTGCATCAGGTCGCGCTGCAGCAGCGCCGCGGGCGTCGCGCTGATCCCGCTGAGCACCACCGGGACCGCGAAGAGAGCCACCAGCACCGCTGCGTCCGGCTCGCCCATCGCGCGCGCGTACGGCGCGGCCCCGATCACCATCGCCGCGGCGATGAGCAGGCTCGAGACGACCGAGATCGTGGTCACCGTCGGCGCGATCTCGCGGGGGTCGTCCTTCCAGCGCACGACCGCGAGACTCACCCCGAGCTCGTTGAAGCTGAGCACCGCCATCAGGGCGAGGAAGGCGACGGCGTACGTCCCGTAGCTCTCCGGGCCGAGCAGCCGCGCGACGAGGATGCCGACGACCATCGTGCCGAGCTTGGTCACCGCGGTGTTCGCGATGCTCCAGGCAAGGGCGGTGTGCGGGCGGGTCTCAGACAACGTCGGGCTCCGTGAGGGTCTCGGCGCGGCGCTCCCGGCGGCGCAGCAGGATCGGGTCGATGCGTACGACCAGGTAGAGGGTCGCCGCGGCGCCGAGCATCCCGGAGACCGCGAACGCCCGCCGCGAGCTCCCGCCGACGGGGTAGACGACGGTCGATCCGGGCGCCTCCTTGGTGGTCATCCGGAACGCCCGGGCCACGTGGTACTCGTCCTGCACCCGGTCGAGCGCGGCCGTCATGGCCTCGACCAGCTGCTCCTTGCGGGTGCGGACGGTCTCCGGGTCGGGACCGACGACCTCGATGATCAGCCACTGGTCGACGTAGTTGGGTGCCCACTGGCCACCGGTGTCGGGCAGCCGGACGGTCCACCCGTCGCGTACGCCCATCCCGATCAGCCCCGCGTCGGTGGCGGTGAACTTCGGCACCTGCCGGGTGCCGGAGACGAGCTTGCCGACCACGCCGGCGGTGATCACCATGTCCTCGGAGGTCGCCCGCAGCGCGTTCGGGTACTGCGCGTTCTCCGGAGCCAGGAAGAGCAGGTCCGTGCGTGTCCAGTACACGCTGCGGTCCTCGCTGGCGTAGTTCGCGGCGGCGAGGGTCAGGATCGCGCCGATCACCACGATCGGCCATCGTCGGACCATCGCCCGCAGCAGGTCCCACAACGCCATGCTCCGAACGCTAGGTCCGGCGAGGCTGGGTCTGCGCAGGTCAGCGGGGTCATCGCCCAAATCGGGTAGGAGCTCGGCGAGGTCGGTTCGTGCCGATCCCGGCTCGGTACGTTCGGGCCCATGGTCTTGTCGGAGTTCGTCGGTGCGATCCGCCGGCGCTGGTATCTCGCGGTGGTCGGCATCCTGCTGACCGGAGTGCTCGGGTGGAGCGCATCGGCCTTCGTGGCACCGTCCTACACCGCGCGTGGCTTGGTCCTGATGCTGCCCTCCAAGAGCGCGGTCGGCCCCGGCGGCAACCCGTTCCTCGGGCTCGGCGGGCTCGACCTGCCTGCCCGGGTCGTGGTCGCCTACTACACCAGCGCGCCCGCACAGGAGGCGATCGCGGAGGTCACCCCGGGCGCCTCCGTCACCGTCTCGATGGAGGAGTCGACGCGCGGTCCGGTGATCGCGATCGACGTCAGCGCGGACAGCGAGGCCAACGCCATCGAGGCGCTGAACTTCGTCGCCGACTCCATCCCGGAGACCCTCGGCAGGCTGCAGGACGAGGTGAACGCGAGAGGCAACGCCCGGCTGCGCTCCCGGCCGCTCGCGCTGGACGAGACCGCGGCCATCGACGGCAGCGGACCGCTGCGGGCCCGGATCCTGGCCGTCGTGGTCGGCCTCGCGATGACCTCGGTGCTGATCTACGCGATCGACGGGATCGTGCTGCGCCGCCGCCTGGCCCGCGAGGAGCGGGCCGCGTCCCTGGCCGCCCAGGACGTCGCCGACGACGAGCCCGCTCAGGACGACCGGGTCGACCGCGACGACCACGTCGTCCAGCGCCTCCACGGCTGAGGCCGGAACGATGGCCGTACGCCGTGGTGTCGATGCGGTGACGTGGCTGAGCCTCTACACGTTCGCCGTCTTCGTGATCCCGTCCTGGCTGGTCTTCCGGCCGTTGGGCAGCGCCGGCTCGGTCTCGATGCTGATGGGGTTGGGGAGCTTCGCGATCTGGGTGCTGCTCAGCATCGGCCGGCCACTGCCGGTGGACCAGCCCCAGCAGCCGATGCGCCTGGTCCTGGCGCTGTTCCTGTTCAGCGTCGGGATCACCTACGTCATCGCGATGTCGCGCCCGATCAGCCGCGACGAGGTGAGCCCGGCCGACGTCGCGATCCTCGCCATGGTCTCCTGGGTGGGCACGCTGCTGCTCGCCGGCGACGCCATCCCGAGCATGGCCCGGGTCCACGTGCTGGTGTGGCGGCTGGTCGTGGGCGGCAGCTTCCTCGCGGTCCTCGGCCTGGCCCAGTTCTTCGCCAAGCAGATCTTCGTCGACCGGATCTCGGTCCCGGTCCTGACCCCGATGACGACGGTCGAGCTGGCGATGCGCAACGGCCTCGTACGTCCCGCCGGGACCGCCCTGAGCCCGATCGAGTACGGCACCCTGATGGGGATGCTGGTGCCGATCGCGCTCCACGTCGGCTTCCAGCATCGCAACCTCAACCCGCTCGTCCGCTGGACCCCGGTGGTGCTGATCTGCATGATCATCGCCGCCTCCTCGAGCCGGTCGGCCTATCTCGGCGCCGCCATCGCGGTCGCGGTCTGCATGATCGGCTGGTCGCGCAAGCAGCGCGCGATGGTGCTGGCGCTCGCGGTTGGCGGGCTGGGACTGGTGTTCCTGGTGGCGCCCCGGATCATCAACTCGGTGACCGGCATGTTCGTCGGCGCCGAGGAGGACCCGAGCGTCACCTCGCGCACCGACAGCTACGGGGTGGCCTGGTTCTTCGTCGACCGCAACCCGTTCTTCGGGCGCGGGCTGGGGACGTTCCTGCCGAAGTACCGCATCTTCGACAACCAGTACCTCCAGATGATGGTGAGCATCGGCATCATCGGCGTGCTCCTCTTCGCGGCGTTCATCATCGCGACGTTCATCCAGCTCGCCCGGGTCTATCGCGCCTGCGAGGACCCCAAGACCCGCGACCTCGTCGTCGCACTCATCGGCGCCGCCGCCGCCGGCTTCGCCGGGCTCGCCTTCTTCGACGCGTTCGCCTTCCCGATGACGATGGGCACGATCTTCCTGGTGCTCGGGCTGGGGAGTGCGGTCACCCGGCTCGCACCCGGACAGCCACCACCCGCGGCGCCTTCACCCGAACGGCCGTCACCCGCAAGGAAGATCTCGGACCGGCCGGGGTTGGCCCGCTGAGTCCATCGTCGCGATCGCGGCCTGCCACTGGGTGACCAGACTGCACCTGACGTCGAGCGGCCCGAAGACCCAGCTGCGGTCGACCACGTACAGGTTCCTCACCGTGCCCGGGGTGCCGAGCCGGAAGGGGTAGCCGCCGCCGCTCACGACCAGGCCGTCGATGTCGACGGAGGTGTTGTCCTGGTCGGGGTAGAAGAACGGGGCGGTGCCGCCGCAGCCGTTGGTGTCGACGAAGTCGATGACCGTCTTCCGGACGGTGAGCGCTCCACCGCCGTACCCCTGGATGCCGTCACCGTGCCAGTCGGTGCAGACGTCGGGAGAGACGACACGTACGTAGGAGTCGTAGATCTCCACGCCGCCGCACGCCGACCGTCCCTGGGCCCGGAAGCCCTCCGGGACCCCGTCGATGAGTACGTTGCGCGCCGTGTAACCGCCCGAGGTGACCGCGGGCCAGGCCTCGTCCGTCGTTGGGGCCGTGCCACGGACGATCTCGGAGTCCTCGATGACGAGACCGGTCGCGCAGGTGGCGCTGGTGTAGTTGGCGATCACCGAGCCGACCGCCTGCACCCGGCGCAGGGTCACGTTCTTGGCGGTGACGTTGATCGTCCCGTTCGTGACGCGCAGGTCCTCGACGACTGCCCCTGGCGTGTTGATCGTGTACGTCCCGGTCACCGTCCGCTTCGGCTGCCAGCCGTCCGGCAGCCCGGCCGAAGCGCGGGTCGGGAAGCCACCGGAGGTCGGCGTAGAGGCGGTCGTCGGAGTGCCGGCCGGGGAGCTCGGTGAGCTCGACGGGGCTGTCGGCGAGCTCACCGGAGCGCTCGGGCTGACGCTCGGCGAGGGGCTGGGGCTCAGGGTCAGAGGCGCGCTGGTGGGCGATGCACGATGGTGTCGACCTGGTGGTCGGTGCCCCGGCACCGCCGGGGCCGCGTGGTCGGGGAGAAGGCTGACCGTCTCAGGGTGTGCGGTCGCCGTTCCGAACGCCCAGAGGGCGCTGCCTGCGATGAGGGTGACGAGGACGCTGGCGAAGGCGGTACGCCGCCACCGGGTGGTCCTGCGGCGACCGTGGGGAGGTCGGTCGATCCGTCGTCGATGCGTGCTGGGGGGCATGCTGGGGGAGGGCATGAATGCACCTGTTCGTATGGGATACCGGCAACGGCATCGACACTACGTTTGATCCGTCCGGGACGGGCACCCCCAAAATTCGGTATCTATTGCCGGTTTTCGGGCCCAGAAGGTCACTCGCAGGGTAGGGCGCTGATCGGCACCGGCTGGCCCGCTGAGTCCATCGTGACCACGGCCGCGCTCCACTCGGTGACCACCGAGCAGTCGACGTCGAGCGGGCTGTAGACCCAGCTCTGGTCGACCACGTAGAGGTTGCGGACCGGCCCGGGCATGCCGTTGCGGAACGGGTAGCCGCCGCCGGCCACGACCAGGCCGTCGATGTCGACCGACTCGTTGCCCTGATCCGCAGGGTTGAAGAACGGGGCGGTGCCGTGGCACTCGTTCTTCACGTCCAGGACCATCACCGTGCGGCGCACCTTGACCTTGCCCCCGCCGTAGCCCTGCAGGCCGTCGCCGTGCCAGTCGCTGCACACGTCGGGCGAGGTGACCCGGATGAAGGAGTCCTGGATCCCGACGCCGCCGCAGCGCTCCTTGTTGGAGGCGCGCAGCCCCTCGGGCACGCCGTCGATGACGACGTTGCGCACGGTGTAGCCGCCGGCGGAGACCGCCGGCCAGGCCTCCTCGGTGGTGGGGGCGCTGCTCCGGACGAAGTCGGAGTCCTCGATCAGCAGGCCGGCGTTGCACTGGTCGTTGTAGTCGTTGACCACGACCGAGGCGATCGCCTCGACACGACGCAGGGTCACGCCGGGGGCGGTGACGTAGATGACGCCGTTGGTGATCCGCAGGTCCTCCACGACCGCGCCGCGGTGCCGGATCCAGAAGTCTCCGGTCACGGTGCGCTTCGGCTTCCAGCCGGCGGGCAGGCCCGCCGACTCACGGGTGGGGAAGCCCTTGGCCGGCGGTGCCACAGCGACGTCCGAGGACTGGGTACGTCCCGGGGTCGCCGAGGGCGCGGGTGTCGGTGTCGGCGGGGTCGATGAGAGCAGCGGGCTCGGGTCGGCCGAAGGTGTCGGGGACGGGGTCGCGCTCGCGGGTGGCCGGACCGTCGGCAGCGAGTCGGAGCCGACGTTGCCCACCGGGCTCGGGTCGGGCCACAGGAACCAGGTCAAGGCGGCCAGCAGCACAGCCAGTCCTGCCGCGGTCGCGATCCGCCGGCGCCGGCCTGGCTTGGTTGGCATGTGTTCGCACCCGTTCGCGTCTCGGTGGCCATTGTCTTGTCGGCACTGTCGTGCCGACACTGCCCGACCGCGGGGTCGGGGGCATCCTTCAAACTGGTTACTTCCTCAGCGGGTCAGCGTGTGCTCAGCGCAGCCTCTTGACCAGGCCTGCCGCCTGACGTTCCACCCTCTTGGCGAGGCCCTGCCCGGTCAGGATGTGGCTGCGTACGCTGGCCCCGTCGTCGCCCGAGGTGACGCTGAACCTCGGCTGCAGCCAGGCTCCGGCGACCGCGTGGGCGCGGTCGCTGGTGTAGACGTGCTGGTAGCCGAGGCGGCGCAGGTGACGCAGCGTGGTGCGGTCGTAGCGGCCGAGCGGCAGCGCCGCGTCGTCCACCGTCTCGCCGGCGGCCATGGTGATCTGCTCGCGGGCCTGGATCAGCTCGCGGCGTACGCCGGCGGCGTCGAGGCCGCGCCAGCTGACGTGGTCCATGCCGTGGGTGCCGATCCGCATGCCCGCGACCCGGAGGAGTCGCACGTCGAGACGGTCGAGGCTTCCCGGCCCGTCCAGGCGTCCGGCCAGCACGAAGAAGGTGGCGCTCAGGCCGCGTGCCTGCAGACCCGGGAGCCCGATGGCGACGTCGGAGTGGTTGCCGTCGTCGAAGCTGATCCGCACCTCGGGGCGGCCGGCGATGGCATCCAGGATGTCCTCGTAGGCGTCCTGGCTGATCCAGTAGCGCTCCTCGCCCGGCTCCAGCTCGCGCTCGGGCACGCCGATGCCGTGGAAGCAGATGTTGGTCACATGGGCGGGCATGCACTTCACGTTAAGGAACCGAACGCCGGGTGCGTCCACCTGCTGGCAAGGCCTACCTCATACGGGGGATCGCGGTCGGGAGCGGGCTCCCGCGCGGCGGGAGCCGTCAAGACTCACCTGTGTGTCTCAGCCGATCCGCACCATCGCCGTCGTGGTGGTGACCTACAACAGCGCTCACCTGCTGGCCGATCTCTGCGGTTCCCTGCCGGGTGGGCTCGCCGGTCTCGGATGGCGTCTGGTGATCGCGGACAACGCCTCGGCCGACGACACCGTGGCCGTCGCGCACCGGCTCGCGCCGGAGGCGACCGTGGTCGAGACCGGGCGCAACGGCGGCTACGCCGCCGGCATCAACGCAGGTGTCTCGGCTGCCCTCTCCGCGGACCCCGGCCTCGATGCGGTGCTGGTGCTCAACCCGGACGTACGTCTCGAGCCCGGCTGCGGGGTGGCGCTCGCGGGCGAGCTCGCCCTGCCGACCGGTGGTCAGCCCGGCGTCGGTGTCGCGGTGCCCCGGCTGGTCGACGCCGAGGGCCGGCTGATCGAGTCGATGCGCGGGGCGCCGAGCCTGGTGCGGGCCTTCGCCGACGCCGTCGTGGGCGCCAACCGCGCCGGGCGGGTCCGGTGGGCGGGAGAGATCGTGGCGTCGCCCGAGGAGTACGAACGCGTCCAGGACACCGACTGGGCCGAGGGATCGACGCAGCTGATCAGCGCCGCGTGCTGGCGGGCCTGCGGGCCGTGGGACGAGTCCTACTTCCTCTACTCCGAGGAGACCGAGTTCCACCTGCGCGCCGGCGACCGTGGCTTCCGGGTGCGGTTCGTGCCGTCCGCGCGCGCGACCCATCTCGGCGGAGAGTCCACCACCTCGCCCGGGCTGTGGGCGCTCCTGGTCGCCAACCGGGTGCGGCTCTTCACCGTCCGCCGCGGGCGGGTCCAGGGGGCTGCGTACTGGCTGATGGTGCTGGCCCGCGAGTGCAGCCGGGCGCTGCTGGGGAAACAGACCTCGCGACGTGCCGTACGCACCCTGGTCAGCCGCCGGCGGATGAGTGCTCCGCGCGGTCCCGAGTGGGTGGCGAGCGCATGAAGGCGGCGCTCGCCCCGATCAGGGCCGACGACCTTCCGGCCGTCTCCTCGTTCCTGCACGAGCAGCTGAACCCGAGGGTTCAGGAGCTGGAGTGGACCCAGGCGCTGCGGGTGCCGTGGGACGTACCCCAACCCAACCACGGCTTCTTCCTCGCCGAGGGCGATCGGGTCGTCGGGGCCTACCTCGCCTACTACTCCGAGCGGGCGGTCGGTGCCGAGAAGCTCCAGATCTGCAACCTGGGCGCCTGGTGCGTGCTCGACAGCCACCGTCATCAGGGGCTGCGGCTGCTGACCACGCTGCTCAAGCAGCCTGGCTACGAGTTCACCGACTTCTCGCCCTCGGGCAACGTGATCGCGCTCAACCGGAAGCTGAAGTTCACGGATCTGGACACGACCACCTCGCTGGTCCCCGCCGTGGCCGTGCCGAGGCGCGGGGTGCGGGTGAGCAGTCGTCCCGACGTACTGGACTCGGTGCTGCAGGGCGAGGAGCGGGACCTCTATGCCGACCACCGCGCCGCGGCGGCGGCCCGGCACGTGGTGCTGAGCACCGGCTCCGAGCACTGCTACGTGGTCGCCCGCAAGGACACCCGCAAAGGGGTGCGGGCCTTCGCCTCCGTCCTCTACGCGAGCAACCCGGAGCTGCTCCGGCGGCACGCGCCCCGGCTCGCCTCGCACCTGCTGACCCAGCACGGCGCCGCGGCGACCCTGGTCGAGCACCGGGTCGCGGGTGGGGCGCCGAAGGGTTCCTACCGGCTCTCGCGGTCGCGGCCGAAGATGCTGCGCAGCGACGCCCTCGACCCGGCCCGGGTCGACTACCTGTACAGCGAGCTGACATGTCTGGAGTGGTGAGATGACGTACGTCGGGGGCATTGCCGTCGGGGGTGTGCCCGTGCGGCTGTTGGCGGAGAGGGTCGGCTCGACGCCGTTCTTCGCCTACGACCGGGCCGCGATCGACGCCCGGGTGGCCTCGCTGCGGGCGGCGCTGCCCGGCGACGTACACCTGAGCTACGCGGCCAAGGCCAACCCGATGCCCGCGGTGGTGCAGCACCTGGCCCGGACCGTCGATGCGCTCGACGTGGCCTCGGGGGCCGAGATGCGGGTGGCGCTCGACACCGGGATCGCTGCCGGCTCGGTGAGCTTCGCCGGCCCCGGGAAGTCGGTCGCCGAGCTGACCCAGGCCGTCGCGGCCGGGGTGCTCGTCGAGATCGAGTCGCCGCTGGAGGCCGACCGCCTGGTCGAGGCCGCCGACCGGCTCGGTATCCGGCCGCGGGTCGCCGTTCGGGTCAACCCGGACTTCGAGGTCAAGGGCTCCGGGATGCGGATGGGCGGCGGCGCCCAGCAGTTCGGGGTCGACGCCGAGACGGTGCCGCTGCTGCTCAAGACGCTGCACGACCGCGACGTCGAGGTGGCCGGCTTCCATGTCTTCTCGGGGTCCCAGAACCTGCACGCCGAGATCCTGGCTTCGGCCCAGGAGCAGACCGTCGATCTTGTGCTGCGGCTGGCTGTGGATCTGCCGGGACCGATGACCTACCTCAACATCGGCGGCGGCTTCGGGATCCCCTACTACGCCCAGGATCGTGCTCTTGACCTCGGCCTCGTCGGCTCGCGGCTCGAGGAGCTGCTGGCCACCCGCGTACGTCCCTCGCTGCCGTCCGCGCAGGTCGTGATAGAGCTCGGCCGCTACCTGGTCGGCGAGGCCGGGGTCTATGTGACCCGCGTCGTCGACCGCAAGATCTCCCGCGGCAAGACCTTCCTCGTCGTCGACGGCGGCATGCACCACCAGCTCGCCGCCTCCGGCAACTTCGGGCAGGTCATCCGCCGCAACTACCCGATCTCCGTGGTGGCGGCTGCTGGTGATGCCCAGGATGCGGTGGAGACCGTGCAGGTCGTCGGCTGTCTCTGCACGCCCCTGGACCTGCTCGGCGACAAGGTGAGCCTGCCGCGGGCCGAGGTGGGCGACCTGGTCGTGGTCCATCAGGCCGGGGCGTACGGCCTCACCGCCAGCCCCACCGCCTTCCTCAGCCACCCCGTCCCGCTCGAAGTTCTCGTCTGAAACCCAAGGAGTCCCATGACCATCGACGCCACCGAAGCGACCCTCGACCGGGTCGGCGAGGCGATCACCGACGTGATCGGCGCCGACCACAGCGCCGGCACCCTGACCGCGGACACCCTGCTGTTCGGCTCCCTGCCCGAGCTCGACTCGCTCGCCCTGGTCGAGCTGATCACCGTCCTCGAGGACCGCTTCGGCTTCGAGATGGACGAGGACGACATCAACGCCGAGGTCTTCGAGTCCGTCGGGTCCTTGGCCGAGTACGTGCGCGGGCAGGTGGGGTGATGTTCACCGAGGCAACTCGGTGAGCATCCCGCCCTCGACCAGCCCCTGAGCCGCCACCTGGTCGATCTTGCCGTTGCCCAGGCGGGGGAGCTGGGCGACGGGGACGAGTACGTCCGGGACCGAGTCGGGGCGGAGGACGGTCGGGAGCCGGCGGCGGAGGTCGTCGAGATGGGTGCCGGGGCCTTCGACGAGGCAGACCAGGTCCCCGCTGGGAGTCGCGGCGGTGAAGGTGGCCAGGCCGAAGGCCTGCTTCACCTCGGCGTCGAGCGAGTCCAGGTCGACGAAGCTCGCGCTGCGCTTGACCCGGCGGCCCGCGCGGCCGAGGCAGAAGAGCTCCTCGCCTCGCCGGGCGCCGAGGTCGCCGGTGAGCACCCGCTCCGGGCCCTCCCAGCGCGGGAACTCCCCGTTCGGGTTGCCGAAGAGATAGCCGCCGGGCAGGTGCGGCGACTCGATGGTCAGCATGTCCGCGGCCTCGTCCGGAAGCAACGAGGTACGCCACGCCCCGACCGTCCCGCGCCCGATCCCGAGCGCGCCGTGGACCGCCGGCAGGTCGTCGCCGGCATCGAACCGGGCGGCGCTGGCGAACCCGATCGTCTCGCTGGTGCCGTACGTGTTGACGACGGTCGCGACGCCGAGGCCGAAGACGCGCTGCGCGTCGGCGGCGGAGAGCCGGTCGCCGCCGGAGCCCCACACCCGCAGGCTGGTCGGGGTCCCGTCGCCACGCTCGGCGGTGGCGAGGTCGATGAATCGAGGGGCCAGCCGCAGATGGGTCGCCGAGACCCGGGCGCAGAAGCCGAGCGGCCGGAGCCGGTCACCCAGCGACGACGACACCTGGACGGACGCGCCGGCGGAGAGGGCGACCAGCAGGTTGGTCATCGCCAGGTCGTAGGAGAGGTGCGAGACCTCGGCCCACACCGAAGAGGCGTCGAGGTCGAGCGCGGCCGCGCCGTGCGGGACGAAGGCGTCGATCCCGGCCCAGGCCGACAGCACCCCCTTGGGGCCGCCGCCGGTGGAGCCGGAGGACATCGCCACGTACCCGGCCTCGCGTGCGTCAGTGGACGATCCCGCCGACGACTCCGCGTACGGGGACGAGGCGACCGTGCGGATGCCCGACCGGTCGAGCACGACGTCGGGATGCAGCGCCTGGACGAGTGCCTGGCGGTGCGCCTCGGGCGCCGACGGGTCGACGAAGCAGACGGAGAGGTCGCCGACGATCGCCGCCACGAGCGCGACGACCGCATCGGTCGACAGCGGCAGTGCGACCGCGACCAACGGCCGTGGGACACCCGCAGCCGCGACGAGCGCCAGCCGCAGCTCCTCGGCCGCCTCGACCAGCCCGTCTGCGCCGACCGACGAGCGCCGGTCCGCGATCACGGCCGTCGACGAAGGTCGGGTGCGTACGGAGAGGATGCGCTCGGCCAGCGGGTTCACAGCATGCGACGCTAGGAGCCGCAGAGGGCCGCGGCACCCGGGTCACCGATCACGATCCCCGGATTCGGGGATATGCCTGGTGTGCCCGGCGGACGGGTCTCCGCACTCCTCAACGCTGCTCCTATGGTCAACGCAGCCCAGCAGAGACATGGCGTGGCAGAGACGCACGTGCTGATCATCGTCCAGAACCTTCCCGTGCCGCTGGACCGGCGGGTCTGGCTGGAGTGTCAGGCGCTGGTCGCGCGCGGCTACGAGGTCAGCGTGATCTGCCCGAAGGGCCCCGGCGACCCGGGGCGTCAGCAGCTGGGCGGCGTACGCATCTACAAGTACCGGGGCGCGCCGCAGGCCCGCGGCGTGCTCGGCTATCTGCTCGAGTTCGTCTACTGCTGGATCCGCACCGCGCTGCTGGCCAGGAAGGTCTGGCGCGACCGCCCGTTCGCGATCATGCAGGCCTGCAACCCGCCCGACACCTACTGGCTCCTGGCCCGCATCTGGAAGCGCCGCGGCGTCCGGTTCGTCTTCGACCAGCACGATCTCAACCCCGAGCTCTTCCTCTCCCGGTTCGGCACGCCGACCTCGCTCTCCGGCCGCGCCCAGCTGGCCGTGCTGCGCTGGCTCGAGAAGCAGACGTACGCCACCGCCGACCAGGTCATCTCGACCAACGAGTCCTACCGGAAGGTCGCGATCACCCGCGGCGGGATGGCTCCTGAGGACGTGACCGTGGTCCGCAGCGGACCGGACACCTCGGTGATGCGTCCGGTGCGGCCGCACGACCCTGCTCCCGCGGGCCGTCGGCACACCCTGGTCTACCTCGGGATCATGGGGCCGCAGGACGGTGTCGACACGGTGCTGGAGGTGATGGAGGAGCTCGTCCACCGGCGCGGCCGCACCGACGTCGACGCCGTGCTGATGGGCTTCGGAGACTGCCTCGAGGACCTCAAGCGCCGCTGCACCGAGCTAGGCCTCGACGACGTGGTCACCTTCACCGGCCGTGCCGGATCCGCGCTGATCGCCGAGCACCTCAGCGCCGCCGCCATCGGCCTGTGCCCCGACCTGAAGACGCCGCTCAACGACGTCTCGACGATGAACAAGACGATGGAGTACATGGCGTACGCCCTGCCCTCGGTCTCCTTCGACCTGGTCGAGACGCGGGTCTCCGCCGAGGACGCCGCGCTCTTCGTGCCCTCCGGGGACGTGGCCGCGTTCACCGACGCCGTCGAGACCCTGCTCGACGACCCGGAGCTGCGGGTCGAGCTGGCGCTCCGGGCACGGGAGCGCGCGGCGAAGGTGCTCGACTGGGGCCCGCAGTCGGCGGCGTACGTGCAGGTCTACGATTCCATGTGCGCGATCGGGGAGGCGCCGGCGGCGATCGACGGCTTCGAGTACGTCGACCTGGACGACCCGGACGCACTGCGTCAGTTCGTGCTCACCCGCGGACCTGCGGTGACGTAACCGATTTCGGGTATATGACCCCGACTTCAGGGCCGCGGATCGCGCGGATCCCCTTGGATGGCTCCTTGTGCTGAAAGTAGGGGCCGTCGGCTCCTAGCAAACTAGGAGTCAACCCCACGTGACCCCCACTGTACGCATGCTCGGGACCCGTGGCGTGCCCGCTGCTCATGGCGGTTTCGAGACCGCGGTGGAGAACATCGGCCTCGACCTGGTCGACCGCGGCTGGCGGGTGGTCGTCTACTGCCAGGACGACGAGCCGCATGCGGACCTGCGCATCGACACATGGAAGGGCATCGAGCGCGTTCACGTGCCGGCCCGGCACGACGGCCCGCGCGGGACGATCGAGTTCGACGTCGGCGCGGTCCGGCACGCCGCTCGGGAGGCCGAGGTGGACGGCAGCGTGTGCGTGACGTTCGGCTACAACACCGGCGCGCTCAACGCGGTGCTGCGCTCCCGCCGCGTCCCCAACATCATCAACATGGACGGCATCGAGTGGAAGCGGGCTCGCTGGTCGGGTCCGGAGAAGGCGTTCCTGTGGACCCAGGAGCGGGCCGCGTGCTGGCTGGGTGACCACCTGATCGCCGACCATCCCGAGATCGCCCGCCACCTGGCGACCCGGGTTCCGGCCGAGAAGATCACCACGATCGCCTACGGCGCTCCGGCGGTGGTCGACGCGCCCGAGTGGGCGGTGCTCGACCATGGCCTGGAGCCCGGCTCCTACCTCACCCTGATCGCCCGGCCGGTGCCGGAGAACAGCATCCTCGAGGTCGTCCGGGCCTTCTCCAGCCGGCGCTGGGGCCGGAAGCTGGTCGTCCTGGGCTCCTACGACCCGTCGGACGCCTACCAACGCGCCGTCCTCGAGGCGGCGAGCGACGAGGTCGTCTTCCTCGGCGCGATCTACGACACCGACATCGTCTCTGCCCTGCGCTTCCACTCCGCGGCGTACGTCCACGGGCACCAGGTCGGCGGCACCAACCCGTCGCTGGTCGAGGCGCTCGGCTGTGGCAACGCCGTGATCGCCCACGACAACCGCTACAACCGCTGGGTCGCTTCTGGTGCCGCGCTCTATTTCTCGGACGAGGCCGGCATCGTCACCGCGCTGGAGCGGGTCCTCTCCGAGCCGTCGCTCACCGCCTCCCTGTCCGCCGCTGCCCGTGCCCGGCACTCGGCCGAGTTCACCTGGAGCCGGATCACCGACCAGTACGAGGCGCTCATCCGCGCCCACCAGCGCTGAGGCGTCCTAGACGTCGGTGGTGATGTCTGCTGCGCGGGGCGCGGCCTCACGCGCGGCGTAGGCGCGGTAGGCGAGCACGCAGGCGACGGTGAGGACGGCGGCGGTCGCGGCGCAGACGGTGAAGAGCGCGTGCCATTCGTTGTTGTCGGCGGCCGGGCCGGCGGCGACGGCGGCGACGGAGCTGCCGATGAAGAGCGAAGCGGCGAAGCAGGCGACGACGGTGCCGCGCGCCTCGGGGACGATCGAGGTGGCCCACGTCTGCAGCGAGGTGTGCAGGAAGGCCCAGGTGACACCGAGCATCACCACGATGCCGATGATCGTGGGCACCGAGACGCGCATGGTCGCGACGGCGTACCCGGCCGTCAGGGCGCTGCCGCCGATCCCCATCAGCGCCCACCGCGAGAGCCGCCGGGTGAGCGCCTTGAGGACCTGCGAGGAGAGCAGGACCGCGATGCCGTACGCAGCCGCCGCGAGCCCCGCTCGGGCGGCGTCGACGCCCTGCGCCTGCAGGGCGGGCGCGAGGAGGGTCAGGACGCCCAGGACCAGGCCGCCCTCGACGAAGACGAGCACCCCGACGACCAGCACCCAGCGGTTGCTCAGCGCGGCCCGGAACGCTGCTCTGACCCCGCCGTCGGTGGTCCGCGGTGGTTCGGCGAGCTTCCTGATGCCCCAGGCGCTGACCAGTGCGACCACCGCCGGCACTGCGAACACGACCCGCCACCCCGCCAGCTGGCCGGTGATCCCCGCCGCGGCCGCTGCCAGTGCGGTCCCGACCGCCATCGCCGCCATCAGATCCGAGAGCGCCCGCTGTCGGTGGGTGGTGGAGACGGTGTCCCCGACGTACGTCAGCGACGTCGGCACGATCGCCCCGAAGAACGCTCCTGCGACGACCCGCACCACGACGAGCGTGATCAGGTTCGGGGCTGCGGCCGATACGAGGCCGGCGATCCCGGCCCCGACGAGCGCGCCCTGCATCAGGCGGACTCTGCCGAATCTGTCCGAGAGGGCGCCCCAGAGGGGTTGGCACAGTCCGTACGCCAGGTAGTAGCCGCTCGCGATCGCCACCGCCTGCCCTACCGAGACCTCGAACGTCGCGGCGACCAGGACCAGGATCGGGCTCACCACGAACCGGTCGAAGCTGCTCACGAACGATGCGACCGCTATCCAGAGTGGTGGGCGTCTCGGGTCTGGGGGCACCTGATCAGGTTAGTAAAGAGCTGATGCCTCGGTGGTCGAGCTTGTCGAGACCGCCCCGCTCCGATGGTCGAGCCGCCGGAGCCGCTAGGCGGAGGCGTGTCGAGACCAACACGGTCCTTTCCGGTGGTCGACTTGTCAGGGGCTCCCTGCCGGAATGTTTTGCTTGAGGGCTGGTCTTGGCCGCCGACCCTGTTTTGAGGGTCTTCACGACGGGTCCCGGAGTAAAGGACGCCCTTCGGGCGCCGGCTTCGCCGGCCGCTTCGCGGTCCTTGACACCGGAACCCGTCGCGAAAGATTTGGCTGGCTATCGGGGCGGCGGCCGGGGTGTGGCGCAGCGGATTCGTACGCGATCGAGCGGGTGTCGTGGGGGTGGGAGGGTGGCCCTTCGGGCCACTTATCATCCACAAGTCCCATTCTGTTCTCTGGCCGCAAAAACCGCCTTTGACCTGCATCTATAGGTGGTTAGGTATCCCATCTGGAGCGTAGAATCACCCATCACAACACGCCTTTTGAAGGGAAGGATGGCGATGAGTCTCGGCCGCGACATCGACCACTGGGGAACCAACCCCGGCGAGGCGATCGATGCTGCCCTGAGTGCCATCGAGACTGCCCTTCACGACCTCCTCGCCACCGACCCGGCATACTGGCGAACCGGGCAGAAGAAGGACCTGCTCGAGCGGTTGGAGAAACTCCAAGCGCAACAGGCCGCGCTGAGGCTGCGGGTTCTCGCATCGGCCGGCGACATCGCTGACGAGACCGGGGACAAGGACGCCTCGGCGTGGATGCGTGCCGAGCTGTTGGTCGACAAGGCTGCCGCCCGGTCCCAGATCAAGCTCGCGACCAGTGTCGCCAGGTACGAACTGGTTGCCGCCAGTCTCGCCGAGGGCGACGTCTCGCAAGAGAAGGCCCGGGTGATCACCACAGCGCTCGACAAGATCGACGCCGACCCGGTGGCCAGTGCCGAGGATCTGGTGTTGGCCGAGAAGCTCCTGGTGGATTACGCCGGTCGTCTGACCGCGAACGAGCTCCGCATCGTCGGCAAGAAGATCCTGGCCGAGATCGACCCGGCCTGGTTCGAGGACGCCGAAGCCAAAGCGTTGCTGGCTGAGGAGGAACGTGCGCAGCAGAAGACCGCGCTCCGGGTCTGGGACAACCACGATGGGACCGTCGGCTTCGACGGCGTCCTCCCGACGGCGATCGGGATGAGGTTCAAGCGGCTCGTCGAGGCCTACGCCCAGCCCCGCAAACAACAGCTCCTCGACAAAGGCACGCCGCTGCCGCCGTGGGAACGGTTGCTGGGCCAGGGCTTCGCCCGGTTGTTGGAGACCATCGACCCGGCTGCGTTGCCCCGCCACGGTGGTGACGCCACCACCATCAACGTCGTGATCAGCCTCGAGGAGCTTCGCAAGGACCTCGGGATCGCGACCCTGGGCTACGACGAGACCAACGGCGCCACGATCAGCGCGGCCGAGGCGCGGCGGATGGCGTGCAACGCCACCATCATCCCCTGGGTCCTCAGCGGAGACAGCGAAGTCCTCGACAAAGGTCGAGAAAGCAGGCTCTTCCAACCCATCCAACGCAAAGCACTCCGGCTCCAGCAGAAGAGCTGCCAAGCCGAGGGCTGCGACGTGCCACCCGAGTGGTGCGACGCCCACCACCTGGACCCCTGGGCCGCAGGTGGAAAGACCAACCTGAAGGACGGCGCCCTGCTCTGTCTCCATCATCACCGGCTGGCCCACAACCCTGCCTACGTCCATGAACGGCTGCCGGATGGCACGATCCGGTTCACCCGCCGGCCCTGACCCGGCCGGCCATCGATTCCTCTCGCCTGCTCGTCGAGCGGCACAGTTTCCCGGTTCCGACCCGGGTCGTCGCCGCACGCCCGCATGCCCGTACGCCCGCCCCCGACTCGGCGCGACTGTCTCGCATGGGAACGGTCGGGAAGGCGCGACGGTCCCGTCCGGAACTCCTGAGTGGAGCGGCTGGTAGCTGGATCTCTGACTTGGCGCGATGGCGCGGAACAGGCGCCCCGATTGAGCATCGGCGGACGTGAAGTGGCGCCAGGAGGTGGGATCTTTGTGAATCCTTCACAAGGTCGGATCCTGTGTCGTAGTCGACGCCGAGACCATCCCCGGCCTCCCGGCGCATCGACCCGTGTCCCCAAGCCCGTGCCCAACTGAATCCGCTGCGGCAAACACCAACCCCGCAGCGCAGCCGACGATCGATGGTCGACGACGTACAACCCGTGTCATCGCCACCCCAAGAGATCGAGCGTCGAGATGACCTACGGATACAGGGACGCCCGAAATGCCGCGGCGTGGAGCGCCGCCGATTCCGGCCACTCCCGACCCGACAGGTCGGGGCGGCCGGCGGGCGGGCCGGCGGCGACCGCCTTCAACGCTTGCTCCAGGTCGTCGATGGTGAGGGTGCCCTCGAAGAGGTGGAGCCAGCCCTCGCCGACCTCTTGGGCGAGACGACGGTTGACCTCGTTGTCGGGGGCGAGGACGGGGGTGTCGAGGGAGAGGGCCAGGAGCAGGGCGCCGGAGTTGTGCATCGCCCGGTAGGGCAGCACCACCAGAGCGGCAGCGGCGATCTCGGCGGCCAGGGTGGCGTCGTCGGCGTAGCTCAGGTCGGCGGTGATCCGTGGGTCGGTGGCTACCGCGGCGCGGACCTGGTCGGCGAGGGTGGGGTCGGAGGGGGAGCCGACGAGGCGTACGTCCAGGTCTGCCTCGGGGGCGGCGGCTACCGCCTCCAGGAGCTGCTCGACGCCCTTGTAGGGCTTGATCAGGCCGAAGTAGAGGGTTCGTCGAGGATTCCGGGTGGTCTCGGCGGCGGGCGCGATCCGTTCGAACCAGTCGCGGTAGTGGGCGTGGACGATCGTCGAGGTCGGCACGTCGAGCGGGGGAGCGGTCTGGTCGGTGAGCCGGATGACGTGCCTGGTGCGCCGCTCGAGGGCGTCGAGCAGCCGGTGGTCCCAACGGCTCAGGCCGTCGGGGCGAGCGAGGTTGTGCCAGGTGCGTACGACCGGGGTCCGGGTCAGCCGCAGCCGAGCGACGAAGGCGGTGGTGAGCAGGCGGCGGGCCAGGCGGCGAAGGGGCGTACCTGCCGACGTCATCAGCAGCTCGGGCCAGTGCACGTGGAAGACGTCGTAGCGGCCCGCGATGGCCCGCGCGAAGCCGAACAGCACGACCTCGGTGTCGTCGCGCCGCTCGAGAGTCTCGACGAGTTGGACGATGTAGGGGTTGGTCGTCGCCCGCAGCTCCCGGACCGACTCCAGGACCCGGACCGGCCGGTCGCGGCGCCCGTCGCGCAGCCCCTGCAGGACAGCGGACAGCGGTCGTACCGGGTGCAGGAGCTGGCGGCGGCCGCCGCGCATCAGGATCTCGTACGCAGCCCCGACCGCCCCGCGACGCCAGGCCCGCTCGCGCTCCTGGCCGAGCCAGGTCCGTGCGAAGAGGGCTCGGTTGCGGATGTTGAAGTAGTAGTAGGCCGGCGACTTGGCGCGGCACCCCTCGCTGCGCTGGGTGCCGCCGCCGGAGTGGACCGCCGTGGCCCCGTCGACGACCGCGACCCGGCCGCCGAACGCCCGGACCCGGGCGCACAGGTCGACGTCCTCCCAGTAGAGGAAGTAGCGCTCGTCGAAGCCGGCCAGCCGCTCCCACAGCTCACGGGTGACCGCGAAGCAGGCCCCGGTGACCCACGGCAGCGTCTCGGCGTCCGGTCCCTGCTCGGCACGCCGTCGCCACGGACGCATCCGGCCGGTCTGCAGATCGAGATCGAGCCCGGCAGAGGCGACCGACCCGTCCGGGCCGAGCACGGTGGGTCCGGCGAGCAGGAGCGGCTCGGCTTCGACGGCGGCCATGAGACGTACGGCCGACTCGGCGTCGATCGTGGCATCCGGGTTGAGGAAGAGCAGCACCTCGGCACCCTCGGCGAGCGCGGCCGCGGCACCGAGGTTGCAGCCGGCACCGAAGCCGGTGTTGGTGCCCGGGAAGACGCCGGTCCAGCCCTCGCGCTCGCAGAGCGCCCTGACCGCCGAGCGATGGGCGTCGGTCGAGTGGTTGTCGACCACGACGATCCGCGCGGGCCGGAGGGCCGCGGCGACCTGGGTCGTGTTCCGCTCGAGCAGGGCAGGATCGCCGTAGCCGACCACGACCACGGCGAGTCGCCCGAGGTCGCTCACGACGTGCCGTCCAGCGTGCGCAGCTCACGCCACCACTTGCGCAGCGCGATGACCAGGGCGGCGGCGTTGCAGGCGAAGACCAGCGCGTAGGTCCACCAGAAGAGCATCCCGAACCCGAGCAGCACGAACATCCAGCACTGCGCGCCGTAGTCCATCGGCAGCAGCGCCCACTTGCGCAGCGGGTTCTCGCGGGCCGCCGCCGACGGCGCTCCGAAGGAAGTAGGGCGCAGGGTCGGCATCAGGATCAGCCCGAAGTACGTCACCACGGCGACCACCTCGAACCCCAGCGGCACCAGCAGCCAGCCGTCGGTGACAGGGCCGAAGCGATAGCAGGAGACGAGCACCGCCAGATGCAGGCTGGCGGTCTTGAAGCAGTCGATGGTGTGGTCGAGCCACTCGCCCGAACGCGACCCACCGCCACGCAGCCGGGCGAGCTGCCCGTCGGAGGAGTCGAGCACGTAGCCCGCGGCCAGCAGCACCGCGACGACGAGGCCCGTCCACCAGTGCGGCTCGACCAGCGCGAGCACCGCCAGCCCGGCGGCCGAGAGCGTGGCACTCAGCGCCGTCACCTGGTTGGGGGTCGCGCCGAGCGTGTGCGCGGCCGCGGCGACGATCCGGCCGGCGGGCCGGTTGACGAGCCGCGAGTAGGCCGCGGTGTTGAGCGACGGCTTCTGCGCCCTACCGAGCGCCTCCAGATGCGTACGGAACCCGCCGGGGGCGCGTTCGGCGCCGGTCGCGGCCATGCTGGATCCTGCTTTGCTGATACGTGGGGGAGGGACATCGGGACCCTAGAAGACCCTCGATCGTCCTGGGCCGCTCAGGCCATCCGCTCCCCAGATCTGGGTAGGACTTTGCCAGGACCTTCGGCCCGGGCTCTCCTGGTGGCCTACCTTTGCTCATCATGCGTTTGTTGGTCGCCCACCCGTCGCCGGACGTCTACGGCTCCGATCTTCAGCTGGTCGAGACGGTGCGTGGGCTGCACCGGGCGGGGCAGCGGGTCACCGTGGTCGTGCCCGATCACGGACCGCTGATCCCGCTGCTCGAGGCCGCCGGCGCGAGCGTCGAGGTGATGCCCTTCCCGGTGCTGCGCAAGGCCTACCTCAGCCTCACCGGACTGGTCCGACTGGCCGCAGC
The DNA here is from genome assembly GCF_044453405.1 of Nocardioides sp. NPDC051685. NCBI lineage: Bacteria > Bacillati > Actinomycetota > Actinomycetes > Propionibacteriales > Nocardioidaceae > Nocardioides > Nocardioides sp. NPDC051685. The sequence continues at coordinate 41,658 of NZ_JBITCR010000003.1, forward strand.
GCTGATGGTCTTCTGGGTGCGCGCGGCGCGGTTGTGGCGGCGTGTCCGGCCGAGCCGGCTGCTGGTCAACACCGTGACCATCCCGTGGTGGATCGTCGTCGCCCGCGCTGCCCGCGTCCCCGTGGTCTGCCACGTGCACGAGGCCGAGGACGACCAGCCGAAGCCCGTACGTCTCGCCCTGACCGCTCCGCTGCTGCTGGCCACCCGGGTGGTGGCCAACTCGCGGGCATCGCGCGATGTGCTCGTGCGGACGGTGGCGGCGCTGGGGCGGCGTACGACGGTCGTCTACAACGGGGTGCCGGGGCCGGAGTCCGTCGCCGCGGCGCGCACCCGGACCCCGAACGAGCCGCTGCGGCTGGTGCTGGTCGGGCGGCTCTCGCCGCGCAAGGGGACCGACGTGGCCCTCGAGGCGCTCGCCGAGGTGCGCCGGCGCGGGATCGACGCGCGGCTGCACGTGTGCGGGTCGGTCTTCGCGGGCTATGAATGGTTCGAGCAGGAGCTCCGCTCCCGTGCGTCCGACAGCGACCTCGCCGGCGCCGTCGAGTTCCTCGGGTACGTCGCCGAACCTGCCCGCGAGCTCGAGCAGGCCGACGTGGTGCTGGTGCCCTCCCGGGTCGAGCCCTTCGGCAACGTGGCGGTCGAGGCGCTGCTCGCCGAGCGGCCGCTGGTCGCGAGCCGGGTGCAGGGGCTGGCCGAGATCGTCACCGACGGTGAGACCGGTCTCCTCGTGACCCCCGGCGACGCCGGCGACCTCGCCGACGCGATCCAGCGGCTCGCCGCCGACCCCGCCTTGGCCGCCGAATTAGCGTCCGATGGACGCAAAAACGCCGAGGAGCGCTTCGGTGCCGAGCGCTACCGCGACGAGATCGCCGCCGAGGTCCTCGGGTGAGCGAGCGTCAGCGAGCGAACGGTGAGATCAACACGCCGCCGCGTCCGTATTCTCGCGCTTGCGCTACGGAGGTGGCGGCGTGACGGTGGAGCAGGACACCGGGCTCGGCAGGAGCGCCGCCCGAGGCGGGCTGGTGGTGCTCGGCGGGCAGGGCGTACGCATCCTGGTCCAGGTCGCCTCGGTCGCGGTGCTCTCCCGGCTGCTCACGCCTCGCGACTACGGCCTGGTCGCGATGGTCCTGGCGGTCGTCGCGGTCGCCGAGATCTTCCGTGACCTCGGGCTCTCGACCGCCGCGATCCAGGCCAAGGTGCTCACGCGCGAGCAGCAGACGAACCTGTGGTGGCTCAACACCGCCCTCGGTCTCGGCCTCGCGCTCGTCGCCGTCGCGGCCGCCCCGCTCATCGCCGCCCTCTACGACGAGCCGGCCCTGACGACCCTGACCGCCGCGATGTCGGGAATGTTCGTCCTCAACGGCATGGGCGCCCAGTATCGCGCCGACCTCACCCGCCGGATGCTCTTCACCCGGCTCGCCGCCGCCACGACTCTGGCGCCGCTGCTGGCCCTCGGGATCGCGGCGTACGCGGCGGCCAACGGCGCCGGCTACTGGGCCCTCGTCGTCCAGCAGCTGGTCCAGGGCGCTGTCGCCCTGGTGGCCGTCGGACTCTTCGCCGGCTGGCTCCCCGGACGCCCGCGGCGCGGCGTGGAGATGGGCGAGTTTCTCCGTTTCGGCTGGTCGCTGGCCGGAACCCAGCTGATCAACTACGCCGCCAGCAACATCGACTCCGTGCTCATCGGCACCCGTCTGGGCGCCCACCAGCTCGGCACCTACAACCGCGCCTGGCAGCTGCTGATGAACCCGTTGGGCCAGCTGCGCGGCCCCACCACGACGGTGGCGCTGCCCGTGCTGAGCAGGATCCGCGACAACCCGGCGCTCACCCAGCGGTTCGTGCAGCGCGGCCAGATCGCGCTCGGCTACAGCCTCGGCGCGGGGCTCGGCCTGGTCGCCGGGGCCGCGGTGCCGGTCTGCGCCCTCTTCCTCGGGCCCGGCTGGGACGTCGCCGGCGTCTTCGCCCTGCTCGCCTGCGCCGGCCTCTTCCAGACGCTGGCCTACGTCGGCTACTGGGTCTACCTCGCCCACGGCCTGATCACCGAGCTGCGCCACTACACCCTGGTCGCCTCGGCCCTGAAGGTCGTCTGCGTGCTCGTCGGGGTGCGCTACGGGATCACCGGCGTCGCGGTCGGCTACGCGACCGCCCACCTGCTGGAGTGGCCGCTGTCGCTGTGGTGGATCTCCCGGCGCACCCGGCTCCGGGTCGGCCCGCTCTACCTGGGCGCGGCCCGGATCCTGCTGGTCGCCGGTGCGGTCGCGGCCAGCGCGTACGCCACCGCCCAGGCCCTCCACGGGCAGCACCCCGGGGTGACGGTGCCGGTCTGCGTGGTGGCCGGGTCCGCGGCGTACGCGCTCCTGCTCGTCTTCCCGCCGATCCGCCGCGACGTGATGTCGCTGGTGGTGACGGTGCGGGGCGCGCTCGGGCCCCGCTTGTCAGGCCGGGACGTCAGCCGCGGGTGAGCGTCACCGGGCGGCCGGTGTCGTCCCAGACGTTGCCGGAGTGGTTGACCTTCGTGGAGGACGGGTGGATGATCGCGCAGCCGTCGACGCGCTGGTCGCTGAGGAACCGGTTGTCGTGGATCTCCGTGCCGCGGATCGGGCCCCGGCTCTTCTCGGCGATGTTGACGGTGCAGCCGCCTCCGCCGAGCAGGTTGTCGCGGATCGTGACGTCGCTGACGTCGCCGATGCTCTGGGTGATCATCACGCCGGCGTTGTAGGCACCCGTGAACCGGTTGTCCGCGATCGTGATGTTGCTGCCGCCGATGATCTGGATCGAGTCGTCGTGGGAGGCCCCGCCGTCCTGGTAGGGGTCGTTCTCGAAGTGGTAGTTGTCGTGGAGCCAGTTGTCGCGGACGATCACGTTGCTGCCGGTGATGTGGACCTGGTCGGTGACGTGGTGGATCTCCGAGCTCTCCAGGGTGAAGTCGTGACCGACCACCCCGTTGACGCCCGGCGCGGCGTTCTCGGCCATCACCTCGACGTTGCTGACCAGCATCCCCGCGCCGTTGCCGTTGTTGTTGGAGATCCCGGCGGTCTCCGAGCCGGTCGGCACGATCACCAAGGTGTTGCGGATCGTCACGTTCGGCGCCTCGACGCTGATGCGCCCATGCACCTCGAGGCCGTCGACCACCTCTCCGGGAGTCCTGATGACCAGGTCGCCGTTGTGGACCCGCAGCTTCTTCTTCGGAGGTACGCCGGTGTCGCGCGGCCCCGGCGAGCCCGCACCCGGGGGAGGCGAGCTCAGCGGTTCGCCCTCGCGCGGCTCCTGCCCGGAGGGCCGGTCGCCGGACCGGTTCGACTGGTCCGAGGGTCGACCTCCCGGCGACGCGCCGGCCGAGGGCTTGGTCGAGCTGGTCGAGGAGGCGGACGGGGACGCCGACGACGGAGAGGGCGTCAACGTCACCGGCCCGCCGAAGTCGTCGGGCGGCAGATTGGAGTAGTTCCTCTCCGTACGCAGCGGGGGCACCTCGGACTGACCCCTGGTCAGCACGTAGGTCGAGGACAGCGCGACCACGGTGACGACCGCGGCGATGCCGAGGAGGATGATCCGGGACGGGCCGGGCGGGACAGTCAAAGACATGTGCCTTCCTGTGGACTGTGCAGCCTACTGACGCTGCGGGAGTCTGCACCACGCAGTTTGCGCGGGTTGGGCTCCTGGGTCCAACACATACCCGATTCAGGGGATGGGAAGGGCGATTGGCGGGCGGATGGCTGCGGTCCTCCGCGACACTGCCGTGTCGCGGCCGAGGTGGCCGCCTTGTGCAGGGATGGATGATGACGCGGATTCACGAGTGGCGTCTGCTGGCGGCCGGGGCGGTCGCAGCTGTTCTCGGGGTGAGCAGCCTGGTCATGTCGGGAGGGGCGACGGCGGACACGGCTCCGGTCGACCCGGAGCTGCCGGAGACGGTCTCGGCCGACGTACTTCCGACGGTGCAGATCGACGGGGTCGCCTGGAAGCAGGTGATCGTCGGCGACACCGTCTACGTCGGGGGCAACTTCAGCTCCGCACGCCCTGCGGGCGCTGCGGCCGGGACGAACGAGACGCCGCGGACGCACCTGCTGGCCTACCGGCTCTCCACCGGTGAGCTGATCGACGGCTTCGCGCCGAGCCTCAACGGCCAGGTCAAGGACATGGCGCTCTCACCCGACAAGTCCCTGCTCTACCTCGCCGGCAGCTTCACCCAGGTCAACGGGGTCAACCGCTACCGCGGCGCCGCGATCAACCTGGCCACGGGCGCACTGACCAGCTTCCGGCCGATCTTCAACTCGACCACCAATGCGGTCGCGGCGACGTCCACCGCGGTCTTCTACGGCGGCGTGTTCACCTCCGCGGACAACACCGCGCGTACGAAGCTGGCGGCCGTCAGCCCCACCGACACTGGCACCGGCCTGCTGTCGATGAACCCGACCGTCTCCAACGGCTCCGTGCAGGACATCGTGGTCTCACCCGACGGCGCCGACATCGTGATCGGCGGCAATTTCACCCGGGTCAACGGCTGGTCCAGCCCGGGCTACGGACTGGCCCGGATCAAGGTCGCGACCGGCGCCTCGCTGTCGCTGCCGGTCAACTCCGAGGTCCGCAACGGTGGCTCCAACTCCGCGATCCTCGCGCTCGAGTCCGACGGCACCAGCTTCTACGGCAGCGGCTACCACTACGGCAGCGGCGGCAACCTCGAGGGCTCCTTCAAGGCCGACTGGGCCACGGGCAAGCTGACCTGGCTCGAGGACTGCCACGGCGACACCTACTCGATCTGGCCGACCGCCGACACGGTCTACCAGGCCAGCCACAAGCACTACTGCGGCAACTCCGGCGGCTTCCCGGAGACCAGCCCGCGCAGCTTCCAGCACTCCACCGCGGTCACCCAGGACGTACGCGGCACCAACACCCGCGACATCTACGGCTACCCCGACCACCCCGGCACCCCGCGGCCGGAGTTCCTGGAGTGGTACCCGAAGTGGACCCCGGGCACCTTCACCGGCTCCAACCAGGCGCCCTGGACGGTGGCGGCCAACGCCGACTACGTCGTCTACGGCGGTGAGTTCCTCAAGGTCAACGGGGTCGCCCAGCAGGGCCTGGTGCACTTCGCGGTCAAGACGATCGCGCCCAACGATGTCGGTCCGGCCCTGTCCGGTGCCGACTTCGGGCTCACGGCGACCTCGCCCGCCGACGGCCAGGTCCGGCTGACCTGGCCCGGCAACGCGGACATGGACAACGCGACCGTGACCTACCAGGTCTACCGCGGCTCGACCGCCGCCCCGATCCATACGCAGGCTGTCACCGCGGCGTTCTGGAAGCAGACCACGCAGAGCTTCCTCGACACCGCGGCGCCCCCGGGCACCACCCAGAGCTACCGCGTCGTCGCCGAGGATGCCTTCGGCAACCAGTCGTCCACCGAGTGGGTGACCGTCGACGTCGCGGGCGTGCCGGCGCCGCCCGCCGAGGGCGTTGTCGCCGCGGACACCTTCGAGCGGGCCGAGGCCAGCGGCTGGGGCACGGCCGACTCCGGTGGTGCTTGGACCCGCACCACCGGCACCGCGGGCAACTTCTCGGTCTCCGAGGGGCGCGGCCGGCACGCGGTCACCCCGGGTGGCACCACCGAGTCCCGGCTCGGCGAGGTCTCGGCGACCGACGTCGACGCGACCGTCAGCGTCGGAGTCTCCCGGCTCCCCGACGCCGGCTACGTCTGGTCGATCCTCGGGGCCCGCGTCTCCGGCACCGACCACTACGCCTCCCGGCTCCGGTTCAACCCGGACGGCACCGTCGGCATCCACCTCGTACGCAGCGGCACCCCGGTCGTCGGCGCCAACGTCGTCCCGGGCCTGAGCGTCGCGCCCGGCGACCGGCTGAAGGTACGCCTCCAGGTCACCGGCACCGCGCCCGCGACCGTGCGCACCAAGGTGTGGCCGGCCGGCTCCGCGGAGCCGTCGGGGTGGACGTACGAGCTCTCGGACTCGACCGCGGCCAACCAGCTCGCGGGCGGCGTGATGCTGCGCGGTTTCGGCTCCTCGACGATCGGCACCACGCCGGTGGAGGTCAGCTACGACGACCTGAAGGTGATCGAGCCGTAGGCGGCATACCCGATCTTGGGGAGTGGGCGCCTGGATCCTCCCGCGGGCGTCGGACTTGGGCTTGAATGCAACGTCTTTGAACAGATGTCTTTGTCCGACCCCGCCCGCGGAAGATCCCCCATGCTCAGTCACGTCCCGCGTTCGAGGATGTACGTCGCGGCAGCCGTCGCTGCCGTCGTCCTCGTGAGCGTCGCGGTCGCGCTCGTCGTGCGTCACTCGTCCGGCCCGGCCGATGCCGGGACGGACTCGACGGTGGCCGCCGCGCCTTCCCCGACGGCGACCCCGTCCGAGAAGGAGTCCGCGTCGGCCTCCGAGACGGAGGACGAGACCGCGGACGAGTCGTCGGAGGGCAACCGCGCACTCGGCCTGAAGGCCGTCGCGACCACCGCCCCGGGCGTGACGGCGCGGCTGGCCAGGATCGACTCCGTCCAGGCCACCGCGAGCCTGCCCGGTGAGATCGGTGGCCCTGCCCTCGCGATCACCGTCAAGGTGACGAACGAGACCGGGAAGAAGCTCGACCTGGCGCTCGGTGTGGTCAACGCCTACTACGGTCCGGAGCGCACCCCGGCGGTGAGCGTCGCCTCCGACGGCGAGGTGCCGTTCCCGGCCTCGGTCGCCGACGGCGAGTCGGCCAAGGGCGTCTACGTCTTCCAGATCCCCGTGGAAGCCCGCCCCGTACGCGTCGAGCTCGATCTGGGCAACGGCGCCGACGTGGTGGTCTTCAAGGGCCGTCCCCAATGATAAACCTCCCCCACGATGAGAGATGTGATGAAGCCGATCCTGGCTGTGCTGGCGCTCGTGGCCACGAGCCTGACCCTGGCGACGACCTCCGCCTCCGCGGACACCGCGCCGACCGACACCGACCTCCCGACGACGGTCTCCGCCGACGTACTTCCGACCGTGCAGATCGACGGCGTCGCCTGGAAGCAGGTGATCGTCGGCGACATCGTCTACGTCGGCGGCAGCTTCACCTCGGCCCGCCCGGCGGGCGCCGCGGCTGGCACCAGCGAGACGCCGCGATCCAACATGCTGGCCTACCAGCTCTCGACGGGGAAGCTGATCACCACCTTCGCGCCGAAGTTCAACGGCCAGGTCAAGGACATGGCGCTCTCGCCCGACAAGAAGCTGCTCTACGTCGCGGGCGGCTTCACCCAGGTCGACGGCGTCAACCGCTACCGGGGCGCCGCGATCGACCTCGCCACTGGCAAGGTGACCAGCTTCCGGCCGATCTTCAACTCGACCACCAACGCGGTCGAGGCCACGTCCACCGCGGTCTTCTACGGTGGCGTGTTCACCTCGGCCGACAACACGGTGCGTACGAAGGTCGCCGCGGTCAAGCCCGGTGACACCGGCACCGGCCTGCTGCCGATGAACCCGAAGGTCGCCGGCGGCAACGTCAACGACATCGTGGTCTCCTCCGACGGCACCAAGATCGTCATCGGTGGCGCTTTCACCAGCGTCAACGGCTCCTCCAACCCGGGCTACGGCCTGGCCCGTCTCGAGGTCTCCTCGGGCAGCTCGCTGGCCCTTCCGGTCAACGACGAGATCCGCAACGGCGGCGCCGAGTCGGCGATCCTCTCGCTCGAGTCCGACGGCACCAGCTTCTACGGCACCGGCTACAACTACGGCGGCACCGGCAACTCCGAGGGAACCTTCAAGGCCGACTGGGCCACCGGCAAGCTCACCTGGCTCGAGGACTGCCACGGCGATACCTACGCCGTCTGGCCGACCGCCGAGACCGTCTACCAGGCCAGCCACAAGCACGGCTGCGACACCTCCGGTGGCTTCCCGGAGACCAAGCCGCGGGCCTGGTATCACTCGACCGCGGTCACCCAGGACGTACGCGGCACCAACATCGCCGACGACAAGTACGGCTACCCCGACCACCCCGGCACCCCGCGCCCGGAGTTCCTGGAGTGGTATCCGAAGTGGACCAACGGTACCTACACCAGCGCCCAGCAGTCGACCTGGACCGTGACCGCCAACGCCAGCTACGTGGTCTACGGCGGCGAGTTCCTGAAGGTCAACGGCGTCGCCCAGCAGGGTCTGGTCCGGTTCGCCGTCAAGGACATCGCGCCCAACAAGGTCGGCCCGACGCTGAAGGGCGCGAAGTGGGCGCTGACCGGCTCCTCTCCGTCGGCGGGCAAGGCGACGCTGAAGTGGCCGGGCAACCCTGACAAGGACAACGCGACCGTCACCTACAAGCTCTACCGCGGCTCGCTCGACTCCACGCCGATCAAGACCGTGAAGGTCTCGGCCCCGTTCTGGAAGCACACCGCGATGACCTTCACCGACACCGGCCGCACCAGCGGCTCGGCGCAGAAGTACAAGATCGAGGCAGTGGACCCGCTCGGCAACATCTCCCGCTCCGACTGGGTCACGGTCACGATCAAGTGATCTGGGTCTGCATGCTCACCTATCGGCGCCCTGAGGGGTTGGCCGAGGCTGTGGGCATGCTCCGGGCCCAGCTCGATCTGGTTCCCGGCGCGCGGCTGCTCGTGGTCGACAACGACGAGCAGCCCAGCGCCTCCTCGGCGGTCGCGGAGGCGGCCGGGGGTGACGTACGGGTGCGGTATGTGCACGAACCGACCCCCGGCATCGCCGCCGCCCGCAACCGGGCGCTGGACGAGGCCGGTCCCGAGGCCGTCGTCGTCTTCATCGACGACGACGAGCAGCCCTCAGAGAAGTGGCTGCCGACCCTGCTCGGGTGCTGGGAGGAGACCGGCGCGGCAGCCGTCGTCGGTCCGGTGCTCTCCCGGTTCGAGGGTGAGCCGGACCCGTGGATCACTGCGGGTGGTTTCTTCCGGCGTCTGCGGCACCCCACCGGCACCGTCGTCACCACCGCGGCGACCAACAACCTCCTCCTCGACATGGCTCAGGTCGGCTCGCTCCGCTTCGACTTCGGCTTCGGCCTCTCCGGCGGCTCCGACACCGTCTTCACCCGCACCCTCTCTGCTGACGGTGGCCGGATCGTGTGGTGCGACGAGGCCCCCGTCCACGACCTGGTTCCCGTAGGCCGCGCGACTCGGGAGTGGGTACGCTCCCGCGCCTCCCGCATCGGCAACTCCGACTCCCGGGCGCAGGTCTACCTCACCCCGGCGCCCCGCCGGCTGATCGCCCGACTGCAGGCCACTGCTCGTGGCCTCGTCCGTGTCCTGGGCGGAGGCTCGCGCGTCGTCCTCGGCCATCTGGCCGGCTCGCAGACCCACCACGCCCGCGGCACCCGCACCCTGCTTCGGGGCGTGGGCATGCTCCGTGGCGCCTGGGGCTCCTACCTGACCGAGTACGCCCGCTAGCCGACTCGGCGCATCTGTCCCGCCGCAGCTCGTCGAGTCGGCGCGTTTGTCCCGCCGTATGTTGTCGAGTCGGCGCGTCTGTCCCGGTGGGGATCGCGCGAGGCATGAGGCAGTTGCGCCGACTCGGCAGTTTCTAGCGAGGCAGTTGCGCCGACTCGGCGGTTTCTGGTGGGGCAGTTGTGCCGGGTCGGTGAGGGATCGGGAAGTCGAAGATGCCGCGGATGCGGCCGGTGATCAGCCGGTCGAGAGCCAGCGCCAGCAGGATCGCGGCGAGGGTGAGCAGGGGTACGGCGACCAGGGTGGTTCCCGGGGGCCAGTCGATATTGCGCCCGGCGAGCAGGGCCGCGGCGGCGGTGATCGGGAAGGCGTGGACGACGTAGATCGGGAGGGTGCGGGTGCCGAGGTGGCGTACGAACCCGAGCGCCGGGACCCGGGCGATCAGCACCCCGAGCCCACACCCCGCGGCCACCGCGAGCAGGCCCAGCATCGGCCGCACGAAGAGGATCCGGTCGGAGGAGACGTAGAGGAAGAACCCCAGCACCACCACGTACGCCACCCCCACCCCGACCACGTGGACCGGCCGCATCCGCGGCACGACCGAGCGCACCGCAGGTGCGGCGCGGGAGGCCAGCACGAAGAAGAACCAATAGCGGAATGTCTTGTCCCACGGGACGTCGCCGGTGGAGACCAGCCCGGCGGCGAAGACCGCGGAGACGATCAGCGCCGTCCCGACGACGAGCCATGCGGGCAGCCGGCGGGTCAGCCACCCCACGAGCGTGAACAGGCAGAGCGTGTAGAGGAACCAGAGGTAGACGTTGGGCTCGACCAGCACCCGGGCGACCGCCGCGAACCCACCCGGCGGGGAGTGCGGCAGGAGCGCGCGGAAGGCGCCGAGGAGGACGCACCACAGGAGGTAGAGGTAGATCAGGGTCAGGCATCGGGTGCGCAGCACCACCCGCAGCGGTCGGGCGAGCAGCCCCGGAGCGAGGAGGCCGGAGAGGAAGAAGAACAGCGGCATCCGGAACGTGTCGAGGGTGTAGGCCAGCCGCGACCACGGGCCGGCGAGGCCCACCAGGTCGAGGTTGATCACGGCGTGGAAGAGCACGACCAGGATGATCGCGACGCCGCGCGCGGAGTCGATCCAGCTCTCACGCACGCTGCGGCCCTCCGGCGAGGTAGCGGCGGCGGGCGCGCCGGCCGTGGCGGCTCCGGCGCTGTGACAGCCGCGGTCGCGGCGCAGGTGCTGGCGGGGCCGGGTCGGCCTCGTTGCGCTGCAGCAGGAACACCCCGAGCGCGAGCGCGAGCGGCGGCAGCGAGCTGATGATCGGCCCGAAGAAGAGGTTCCAGCCCAGCTGCAGGGCGAGGTAGATGCCGAGCGCGGTGCCGGTGCGGTAAGCCATGCTGCGGCCCAGATAGGACGCCGCGAGCCACAGCAGCCACACCGACAGCACCAGCCCGGCGAGCCCGAACCACACCCACAGGTCACCCATCAGCGAGTGCACCTCGATCCGGGTGCCGAACATGTAGTGCTCGACGTAGCCGTTGTCGGGGTCGTAGCCCAGACGGGACATGCCCTGCTTCGCGACCTGCATGTCGGTCGAGGTGGCCATGGTGCCGGCTCCATAGCCGAGCGGCTCGTGCATCATCAGCGCGACCGTCGCCCCGATCTCCGGTCGACCGCCGAGGATGAGCGACCCGGCGGTCCGAGTCTGCTCCTCGGTGCGCTCCTGCGCCGACTGGCCCAGATAGCCGTCCAGCGCGGCACCTTCCAGCGCACGGTAGAGCCCGAACCCCAGCGCACCTACCAGCACCAGCGAGAGCAGCGCGGAGGTGGTCCGCTTCGCCGTCCTCGGCCGGTGCTGCCACAGCAGCAGCACCGCGGTCATGATCAGGAACGCGCTCATCGACCTGGCCCCCGACAGCGCGGTGACCGCGGTCAGCGCGCCGAGCGCGACCATGTCGGCGCCGACCCGTTTCACCATCAGGCAGATCCCGAGCAGCAGCATCGTCGCGGGCTCCGCGAACCCGAACCGCCACGGGTCCTCGGCGAACCGGGATCCCATCGTCGCGGTCATGAACGAGCCCACCGCGTAGAGACAGACCACGACGCCCGGCGACAGCACCCGCTGCGCCCACAGGAGCGCCCCGACGCACATCACGGCCGAGACGACCGGGACCAGCTCGAACAGCAGCCCGGCCTCGGTCGGTGGGTGGGTCGCCGAGCGCCACGTGGTGAGCGCCAGAGCGGAGAAGAGACAGGCAAGAAGGAGTACGCCGCCCAGGACCGCCCCGCGATAGCGGCCGGCCTCCCGGATCCAGACCGGTGCCAGGGCCGCACCCATCAGTCCGCCCACGGTCAGGCCACGGACGAGATGGAAGTCGGTCCCGGCCAGGAACGCGGCCGCCCCCGCCAGGAGAGCGGTCAGCACCTCCCAGCCCGCGCGCTCGGTGCGCCCGGCGTGCTGGGTGTGCCCGGCACGGAGCCGGACCGCCGTCGCGACGGTCATGCTCAGCTCCCGGCGGCGGGGTAGCTCTGCTGACGCGGGTCCCGAGGACGTACGAAACCGGAGAGGAGGCGGGCGAACCAGCCCTGCTCAGGTTGGCCGTAGTAGGTGTGCGCGGCGGTGTCGCGGACCTGGTTGGCGACGATGCCGAGGCAGCGGGCGTCGACGGTCTCGAGGCTGTCGATGGCCTCCAGGACCTGGGGACGGTGGATGGTGCGGCAGTTGGCGACCACCAGGGCGCCGTCGGTCAGGCGGGACAGGATCGCGCCGTCGGCGACCGGGAGCAGCGGCGGGGAGTCGAGGATGACCACGTCGTAGCTCGCGCGCGCCTCCTCCAGCAGGTCGGCCATCCGCGGCGAGCCGATCAGCTGCGCGGGGTTGGGCGGGATCTCACCCATGGTGAGCACGTGCAGGTTGGCGTCGCCCCAGACCTGGACGACCTCGTCGAGCTCGGCCTTGCCGATCAGCACCGTGGTCAGCCCGGCCGCGCCCTCCAGGCCGCAGTAGTCGGCGACCGCCGGGCGGCGCATGTCGGCATCGACGAGCAGCACCCGCTGGCCCTGCTCCGCGATCGCCAGGGCCAGGTTGATCGACGTCGTCGACTTGCCCTCACCACCGATCGAGGAGGTCACGACGATCGAGCGGACCGGGGAGGAGGCGTCGAGGTACTGCAGATTGGTCTGCAGCCTCCGGTAGGCCTCGGCGGCGACGTTGTGCGGGTCGATGGCGGTCACCGCGCCCCGTGAGCGCCGCCTGCCCCTTCGCCGGGGGATCGCGCCGAGCAGCCCCACGTCGGTCAGCTGCTCGATCTCGACGGCGGTGCGGACCCGGGTGTCCAGCAGGGCACGGACCACCGCGATCGCGACGCCGAGCCCGAAGCCGCCGGCGAAGCCGACCAGAGCGGCCAGCCGCGTACGCGGTGCGAACGCCTCCTCGGGCGGATCGGCACGGGCGACCACGGTCACCTCGACGGCGGACTTCTTGTTGGAGCTGGGGGAGAGGTTGGTGATCGTGGTGGTGAGCTCGTCGGCGACCGAGTTGGCGAGGTCGGAGGCGCCGCTGCTGGTGGTGGCCACCGCGTCGATCTCGATGATCACGGTGTCGAGCGGGTTCTCCGCGGTGATCTGCTCGGCCAGCGCCTTGGGGGTCGTGTCCAGGTCGAGGTCGTAGATGACCTGGTCGAGCACCACCGGCATCGTGGCGAGCTTGGCGTAGGACTGGACGATGTCCTGGGTGAACGTCGAGCCCTGGACCAGCTCCTGGGTCGTCGCGCCGCGCGCGATCGAGACGAAGACGGTGCTCTGTGCGCGGTACTGCGGCGGGCTCGCGTGCGCCTGCGCGAAGGCCGCGCCGGCGCCGATGATCGCGAGCACCGCGACGATGTACCAGCGCTTTCGCAGGGCAGCGACATAGTCGCGCAGGTCCAACAGGTCACTCCGTCCGATGTCATTGCCAGGCTGCTCGTCCGCGGCTCATCCGCCGTCAGGGCAGGTCCGCGGGGCCATCGCACATCCTCACCTGATTCTGGGGATGACGGGGCCGGGTGTTCGGCCCGTTCCCCCAAATGGGGGATTGATCCTCCGTCGGTTTCTAGGGCCGTACGCCGACTGCGTAATGTCTGTTCGTCACGTTCGGGGGGAAGGCCTGCGTGGACGCGCGATTCCACGCTCCAGAATCGCTAGGCAACTCGAAGGTAGGCACGATGGACACCGCGACGATCCTGGTCGTCTGCACCGGGAACGTACGACGTTCGCCGGCGATCGAGGCGATGCTCCGTGAAGGCGTCGGACAGATCGGTGGGCTCGCGCGCCACGGCATCACGGTGATCTCGGCCGGCAGCGAGGCGCTCGAGGGTTACGACATGGACCCGATGATCGCCTCCGAGGTGGCTCTCGCCGGCACCCGGCTGGCCCGGCACCAGGCCTACCCCCTCGACGTCGCCGACATCGAGAGCGCCGACCTGATCATCACCGCCGAACGCTCCCACCGCAGCGAGGTCGCCCGGCTGGTGCCCTCGGCGGTCAAGCGCACCTTCACCCTGGTCGAGATCGCCGCGCTCGGCGACCTGCTGGGACGTACGGCCCTGGGCGGCCCCGCGGGTTCGGAGGCGGACGCGGCCACCCGGTTGCGTACGTTGGTCCAGCTCGCTCCGCTGCAGAAGGCCCGGCGGCGGATCCGGCGGCCGGCCGACGACGACCTCCTCGACCTGCGGAAGCGGTCGCCACGCGAGGCTCGGCGGCTGGTGACCGAGGCGCGCGGCCACGTCGAGAAGTTGCTGCAGGTGCTCGAGCCGAGCCTGTCGCTGGTCAGCAAGCCTCAGCGTCCCGCTCCCGCTCCCGCGATCCCCGCGCCCGCGGCTCCGGCCGACACGACCCAGCCCCGTTCCGTCCACTCCACCCGGTCGGCGGGTTGACCGCGGCTGGTTCGGCGTGGCCCATTTGAAAGCAAGTTAGGGTTGCCTTCATGAACCGTCCCGCGAAGCCCGAGACCGTCCTCGTCGTCACCGCCACCGAGCGGCTCAGTCCGACGATGATCCGGGTGAGCTTCCGCTCCGAGGACCTCGGCGCCTTCTCGTCGAGCGTGTTCACGGACCGCTACGTGAAGCTCGTCTTCCCGCAGGTGGACGGCGAGGTGGTGCGCACCTACACCGCTCTCAACCCCTCGGTCGAGGACGGCACCCTCGACATCGACTTCGTCGTCCACGGCACCGAGGGGTACGCCGGTCCCTGGGCCGCCGCGGCCCAGCCGGGCGACACCCTCGTGGCCCGCGGCCCCGGCGGCGCCTACGCGCCCGACCCGGAGGCCGACTGGCACCTGATCGCCGGTGACGAGACCGCCCTGCCCGCCATCCGTGCGGCCCTGGCCGCGCTGCCGTCCGATGCCCGCGGCTACGCCGTCATCGACATTCCCGCGCGGGGTCACGAGCAGCCGCTCGACCACCCCGACGGCGTCGAGGTGACCTGGCTGGTCACCGGCGGTCACACCCATCACGCCGCCGAGGACGCCGAGGGTCACGAGCAGCCGCTCGTCACCGCCCTCCGCGACCTGAAGTGGCTCGACGGCCGCGTCCACGCCTTCGTCCACGGAGAGGCCGCGGTCACGATGCACGGCATCCGCCCCTACCTCCTCAAGGAGCGCGGCGTCCCGAAGGCCGACCTCTCCATCTCCGGCTACTGGCGCCGCGGTCGCACCGAGGAGACCTTCCGCGAGTGGAAGCGCGAGCTCGCCGAGGCCGAGTCCGCCTGACCGCCGACTCGGCGCGTCTGCCCCGCCAGTCAATGCCGAGTCGGCGCGTCTGCCCCGCCAATCAATGCCGAGTCGGCGCATCTGCCTCACGTCTCGTTGCGGCGTCCCAGCCCTTGGGGCATTTGCGCCGACTCGACGTGATTTCCTGAGGCAGTTGCGCCGAGTCGACGTGGTTTTGTGGGACAGTCGCGCCGAGTCGGCGTGGGTCTCAGGTGCCGTTCTCGCTGAAGTGCTGGTAGTCCTTCAGCGAGTTCCAGTCGCCACCCCACCCCCAGCCGATGTCGGCGAAGGCCCGGACCACGACGCCGCCGTCGTGGATCATCCCGGGCGCCTTCCGGTCACGGTTCAGATACCAGCCGGCCAGCTCGGGGATGACGCGGTCGCCCTTGACGTACGGGTTCTGGAAGGGGTTGATGTCGATAGCCAGCCCGTAGGCGTGCTGCGAGAACGAGGTCTCGCCCCTCGCCGCACGGCAGACGAAGGCGCCGGTGCCGTTGCCGTCGCCGGTCGGCGGCGCGTCCCGCTCCGCCTTCGTGGTGACGTCCATCTGCTCGATCGGGAACCTCGCCTCGTAGAGCCGCCGGAACACCCCGACGACGTCCTTCGCGACCCGGGCGTTGATCAGCATCTCGCCGGTGTGACGAGCGCCGTCGAAGCCCCAGAACGTCATCCGTACCCAGGCCAGCTCCTGGCGTGAGACCGGACATCCCGGCGCCCAGGTCGAGCGCGCGATGACCTCGTCGGGCGCGATGTCGACCTCGGCGGCGAACCCGTCGCCGGGCAGCATCGGCACGACGTCCGGCAGTGTCCACGCCCGGTTGCGCAGCTCCGGCGGCGTCGGCGCGGCGATCCCGAAGCCCTCCGCGTCCTCCTTCAGCACCCGGGTGCCGAGCCACGGCGGTGGCACCGACCCGGGCTTCGGGGCAACCGGAGAAGACGACGGTACGTCGCTGGGCGAAGGCTCCGCCGACGCCGATCTCGAGGCGTCCGCCGTCGGGCTCGGCGAGGGCCCGGCACTGGAGGCCTGACCACAAGCGGCGAGCGCGAGCGCGAGGGCCGCCAGCGTGGCGGCGTACGTCCGGGTTCTCACCTTCCCGGTCAACGCGTTGCCGGCCACGCGTTCATCGTGATCGTGGCGAGAGCGCGCAGGTCGGCGCGGGTGGCGCCGTCGATCGCCTGCACCGACATCCCCTGGACCACGGCTCCGACGAGGCGGGCGAGGGCGGCAACGTCGGCTGTCGCCGGGAGCTCGCCGTCGTCGACGGCCCGTCGCAGCCGCTGCTCGATCCCGTCGAGCGTCTGCGCCCGCATCCGGGCCGGCCGGGTGGCGACCCCGCGCTGCGCGGCACCGACGCCCAGGGCGGCCGTCGAGATCATGCAGCCCGGCGGCAACCCGCCCTCGCTGAACCGGTCGGCCGCATCGAGCAGGAACTCCGCGATGGCCTCGCGAGCCGGCCCGTCGGGCCGCAGCACGGTGCCGTGCTCGCTCGCGTAGCGCTCCAGGACGGTCTGGTAGAGGACCTCCTTGGAGCCGAACGCCCCGTAGAGGCTGGGTGCCTTGAGCCCGGTCGCGGCCTCGAGCGTCGCGACGCTCGTGCCTTCGTACCCGTGCTCCCAGAACGCCCTCATCACGGCGTCGAGCACCGCGTCCTCGTCGAAGGAGCGAGGTCGCCCGCGAGAAGCCTTGCGCATTTCCATAGTGATCCCTACATTAACCGTCAGGGAGTTATTTAGCGACTACTACAGAAATGAGACCGAGATGACCCGCAACGCACTCGTCACCGGAGCATCGCGTGGGATCGGCCGCGCCATCGCCGTACGTCTCGCCACCGACGGCGTCGGCCTGATCGGCATCCACTACGGCTCGAACCGGGCGGCTGCCGAGGAGACCGCGAGGCTCGTCGAGTCCGCCGGGGCGCGGGCGGTACTGATCGAGGCGGATCTCGGCAAGGACGGCGCGCAGGCGGCGGCCGACATCGCCGACGCCTGGGCCGAGGAGGCGCTCGCCGACGAGGACGGCTTCGACATCCTGGTCAACAACGCCGGCATCAACGGCAACCAGGAGCTCCACGAGCTCGACCCGGACACCGCTCGCCGCGTTCTCGAGGTCAACCTGATCGCGCCGATGTTCCTGACCCAGGCGATCGTGGCGCGGATGCGCGAGGGCGGCCGCGTGATCAACGTGTCGACCGGATACACCCGGGTGGCGGCGCCGACCCACCTGGCGTACGCCGCGGCCAAGGCCGGCATCAACAACCTCACCCGCGCCCTGGCGGCGCCGGTCGCGGCGCGGGGCGCGACGGTCAACGCCGTGCTTCCCGGTGTGATCGAGACCGACATCAACGCCGACTGGATCAACCTCCCCGGGCCGCGAGCGCAGGCCGAGGGGCTGTCGGTGTTCGGTCGGATCGGCACGGCGGAGGACGTCGCCGACGCCGTCGGCTTCCTCGCCTCGCCCCAGGCGCGCTGGGTGACCGGCGAGACGCTCGACGTGACCGGCGGCTCCGCACTCTGAATCACTTGACTTCGAGTGCACTCCAACCCGGACACTGGAGTCATGACGACGCAGGCGCACAGCGACGGGCTCAGCGACGGGCTCAGCATCGCCGAGGTGGCCGAGCGGACCGGCCTGACCGCCCACACGCTGCGCTACTACGAACGCGACGGCCTGATGCTCGGTGTCGGCCGCAATGGCTCCGGCCACCGCGCCTACACCGAGGACGACCTCGGCTGGATCACGCTGATCACCAGGCTGCGCTCGACCGGGATGCCGATCCGGGAGATCCGGCGCTACGCCGAGATGGTCCGCTCCGGCGTGGGCAACGAGTCCGACCGCCTGGCCCTGCTCCGCGCACACCGCGACCGGGTGCGCGCGCAGCTCGCCGAGACGGCCGCGCACCTGGAGGCGATCGAGTTCAAGGTGGACTACTACGAGGCGACGGTCGGGGGCTGCGACCCCGACGCCGAGCTCATCGCCCAGCAGCGTCGAGCCGACGTCGCTGCTCCTCGCTGAGCTCCAGATCCACCGCCGCCAGGCTCTCGTCGAGCTGGGCGACCGACGACGCCCCGACCAGCGGGATCACCGGAAGCGCGTCGCCGAGCATCCAGGCCAGCACGACCTGGTTTCGGGTCGCACCGGTCTCGGCAGCGACCTCGTCGAGCACCGCGAGCCGCGCGGTCGTCCCCGGGTGGTCATAGGCGGGATCGAGAGGCTTCGCAGGGTTCGTGTAGGCCCCGCTGAGCAGCGGCGTGTATGCCACCAGAGTCAACCCCGGAGTGGCCCGGACCAGCGCGAGCAACGAGGCGTCCGCCACCCCGATCTCGCCGTCGACCGAGAGCCGCCGGTCGGGGATGTCCGTGCGCATCCGCAGGTAGGTGTGGTGAAACTGAAGCACGCTCGGCCGCGCCGCCTCCGGGTTGACCGCCCGGGCTCGCTCCACCTGCCAGGACCAGTGGTTGCTCAGCCCGAACTGGCCGATGACACCGTCCTTCACGAGGGCCGCGAAGCCGGCGGCGTACTCCTCCAGCGGCACGCCGTTCATGTCCGGCACGTGCGCGTAGTAGAGGTCGAGCCGGTCGACGCCGAGCCGCTCGCGGGAGCGGTCGGCCTGCTCGTGTACGTTCTCCGGAGCCAGGCCCTCCCAAACCCGGGTCCGCTGGTTCTCCCAGCCGTTCTCGACACGCTCGACGACGTCGGTGGGACGCGCGCCGACCTTGGTGGAGATGACGAGCTCGTCGCCGATCCCGCGGTCACGGCGCCACTGGCCGAGCACGGTCTCGCTCTCGCCGCCCTGGGTGCCGTTGGCCCAGTAGGCGTAGTTGTTGGAGGTGTCGACGAAGGTGCCGCCGGCCTCGACGAAGCGGTCGAGGATGTCGTAGGAGGTCGAGACGTCCGTGTCCGTCCCGAACTTCATCACGCCGAGGGCGAGCTTGCTGACGCGCCGGGAGCCGGCGCCTGATCCGATGGT
This sequence comes from Nocardioides sp. NPDC051685, assembly GCF_044453405.1. Taxonomy (NCBI): domain Bacteria; kingdom Bacillati; phylum Actinomycetota; class Actinomycetes; order Propionibacteriales; family Nocardioidaceae; genus Nocardioides; species Nocardioides sp. NPDC051685. The sequence continues at coordinate 60,740 of NZ_JBITCR010000003.1, forward strand.
CGTGTATCTCATGCGATGCACGCTCCGGCTTCGCGTGCGCTCGAAGTCAAACGTCTTGATGCGCTTCTCCTAGACTGGTGCCCGCACCCCCTGTTCCTCCCGGCCGGGGGCTCTCGTGCATGCCCGTCACTTTGGAGTCACCCGTGATCCTCGCCCCGCTCGCCGATCTCGTCCTGCGCGATGCCGCCCTGAGCGAGGTGATGGCGGAGGCCAAGGGCGGCCGGATGCTGGCGCTCGACGTCACCGGCCCGGAGGCGCTGCGCCCCTTCGTGGTCACCGGTCTCGTACGCCAGGAGCGCACCGTCCTCGCGGTCACCGCCACCTCGCGCGAGGCGGAGGACCTGGTCAACGACCTGACCGACCTGCTGCCGCCCGACTCGGTCGCCTACTACCCGAGCTGGGAGACGCTGCCTCACGAACGGCTCTCCCCGCGCAGCGACACCGTCGGGCGCCGGCTCGCGGTGCTCCGCCGACTCCGTCACCCGGACGCTGACGGAGTCCACGGTCCGCTGAAGGTGGTCGTCGCGCCGGTCCGCAGCGTGCTCCAGCCGCAGGTCAAGGGTCTCGGCGACCTGGAGCCCGTGGAGCTGGTCAAGGGCCAGGAGGCGAGCCTCGACGACGTCGTCACGAAGCTCGCCGATGCCGCCTACTCCCGCGTCGACCTGGTCGAGAAGCGTGGCGAGTTCGCGGTCCGCGGTGGCATCGTGGACGTCTTCCCGCCGACCGAGGAGCACCCGGTCCGCGTCGAGTTCTGGGGCGACGAGGTCGACTCGATCCGCCACTTCGCCGTCGCTGACCAGCGCGCCATCCCCGCCGAGCACGGTGGCGAGACCGAGCGCCTCTGGGCGCCGCCGTGCCGCGAGCTCCTGCTGACCCCGGAGGTCAGGGACCGGGCCCGAAAGCTGGGCGAGGACCACCCGACCCTGATCGAGCTCACCGACAAGATCGCCGCCGGGATCGCGGTCGAGGGCATGGAGTCGCTGGCTCCCGCCCTCGTCGACGACATGGAGCTGCTGCTCGACCTGATCCCCGAGGACAGCCACGTGCTGCTCCTCGACCCCGAGCGGATCCGCAGCCGGGCCCACGACCTGGTCGCCACCGCCGACGAGTTCCTCGGTGCCTCCTGGGCCGCTGCGGCCAGCGGAGGAGTCGCCCCGATCGACCTCTCCGCTGCCTCCTACAAGGACCTCGCCGACGTACGCGCCCACGCCATCGCGCAAGGCAAGCCGTGGTGGTCGGTCAGCCCGTTCGGGATCGACACTGAGCACGCTTCCTCGGGCTCCGCCGATCTCGCCGACCCCGACGTCGTCGGCGTTCCCGCTCGCAAGATCGACTGGCAGCCCGCGAAGGCCTACCGCGGCGACACCGCCGCAGCGCTGGCCGACATCGAACGCTGGCGCGACGACAGCTGGCGCGTGGTCGTCGTCCAGCCGGCACACGGCACGGCGCAGCGTACGGTCGAAGCCCTCGGCGAGCGGGACGTGCCCGCCCGACTGGCCGAGGAGCCGGGGGACGATGCCAAGCCCGTCCACAAGACGGTGACCGTCATCCACGCACGGCTCAACCACGGCTTCCTCGACGAGGCCAACCAGCTGGTCGTGCTCACCGGCGAGGACATCTCGGGCCAGAAGTCGTCGACGCGCGACATGGTCAAGATGCCCGCGCGACGCAAGAAGCAGATCGACCCGCTCGAGCTCAAGCCCGGCGACTACGTCGTCCACGAGCAGCACGGCGTGGGCCAGTTCATCGAGATGAAGCAGCGCGAGGTGCAGGGCGCGACCCGCGAATACCTCGTCCTCGAATACGGGGCGAGCAAGCGCGGCGCCCCGCCCGACCGCCTCTACGTCCCGGCCGACGCCCTCGACCAGGTCACCAGGTACGTCGGCGGCGAGCAACCCAGCCTCGACCGCCTCGGCGGCGCCGACTGGCAGAAGCGGAAGGCGCGCGCCCGCAAGGCGGTCCGCGAGATCGCCGCCGAGCTGATCAAGCTCTACGCCGCCAGGCAGGCGACCAAGGGCTTCCAGTACGGCCCCGACAACCCCTGGCAGCGCGAGCTCGAGGACGCCTTCCCGTTCCAGGAGACCGCCGACCAGCTCGCCGTCATCGACGAGGTCAAGCAGGACATGATGCGGCCCGTGCCGATGGACCGGCTGGTCTGCGGTGACGTCGGCTACGGCAAGACCGAGATCGCCGTGCGGGCGGCCTTCAAGGCCGTCCAGGACGGCAAGCAGGTCGCCGTGCTGGTGCCGACGACGCTGCTGGTCTCCCAGCACATGAGCACCTTCATGGAGCGGATGTCCGGCTTCCCGGTCAACCTGCGCGGCCTGTCCCGGTTCCAGACCGACAAGGAGGCCGCCGACGTGATGGCGGGCCTGGCCGACGGCACCGTCGACATCGTCGTCGGCACCCACCGCCTGTTCAACAAGGACATCCGGTTCAAGGACCTCGGCCTGATCATCGTCGACGAGGAGCAGCGCTTCGGCGTTGAGCACAAGGAGGCGATGAAGCGTCTGCGCACCTCCGTCGACTTCCTGTCCATGTCGGCCACGCCTATCCCAAGAACCCTGGAGATGTCGATCACCGGCATCCGTGAGATGTCCACGATCACCACGCCGCCCGAGGAGCGACACCCGGTCCTGACGTACGTCGGGGCCTATGAGGACCGCCAGATCGTCGCCGCGGTGCGGCGTGAGCTGCTCCGCGAGGGCCAGGTCTTCTACATCCACAACCGGGTCAACTCGATCGAGAAGGCGGCCGCGCGGATCCGCGAGCTGGTGCCCGAGGCGCGGGTCGCGGTCGCCCACGGCCAGATGAACGAGAAGCAGCTCGAGCAGGTGATGGTCGACTTCTGGGAGAAGGAGTTCGACGTGCTGGTGTGCACCACGCTGGTGGAGTCCGGCCTCGACGTCTCCAACGCCAACACGATGATCATCGAGCGCGCCGACACCCTCGGCCTGAGCCAGCTCCACCAGCTGCGCGGCCGCGTCGGCCGCTCCCGCGAGCGCGCCTACGCCTACTTCCTCTACCCCGGTGAGAAGCCCCTGACCGAGACCGCCCACGAGCGGCTCGCGACCCTGGCGCAACACTCCGACCTGGGCGGTGGCATGGCGATCGCGATGAAGGACCTCGAGATCCGCGGCGCCGGCAACCTGCTCGGTGGCGAGCAGTCCGGCCACATCGCCGACGTCGGCTTCGACCTCTACGTACGGCTGGTCGGCGAGGCCGTCGCCGAGTTCAAGGCCGGTCCGGACGGGGCTGCCGAGGAGCTCAACGAGGTACGCATCGAGCTCCCCGTCGACGCCCACCTGCCCCACGACTACATCCCGAGCGAGCGACTCCGGCTGGAGATCTACAAGCGTCTGGCCGAGGTGCGCTCCGACGAGGACGTCGAGTCGGTCGCCGCCGAGCTCCTCGACCGCTACGGCAAGCCGCCCGCGGAGGTCTCCTCACTGCTCCAGGTCGCCCGCTTCCGCGCCCGCGCCCGCCAGGCCGGCGTCTCCGAGGTCACCCTGGCCGGCAAGAACGTACGCTTCCACCCGGTCACGCTGCCCGACTCCCGTGTCGTCCGGCTCAACCGGATGTACCCGAAGTCCCTGGTCAAGCCGCAGCTGGAGACCATCATGGTCCCGCGCCCGGTCTCCTCCGGCTTCCCCGCCAAGCCCCTCGACGGCCCCGACCTCCTCGACTGGGCCCGGGTCGTCATCGACGCCATCATCGACCCACTGAAGTGATGCGGCGCCGGGCACTCCCCACTCACCCGGATCTTTCCCACCGCGTCGGTAGGTTCCCCACGCTCCGGTGCGTGGGGAACCTACGTGAGGATGGGGAATTGCCGGAGCCGACGTTGCGCAGACGTTCTAAGGCCCGGCCCGCGAGGCGTCTCGCGACCTGAGCCCGGACTCGATGTCGGTGCTCAGATCTACGGTGGGCACATGACGGAGAAGCAGGAGCTTTCGAGGGAGCCGTCGTGGCAGGTTCTGGCTGTCTTTCACAACGAGGACGACAGCCGCGACTTCGCCTACACGGTCGGACTGGCCGAGCTTGGGCTGCCCGAGGTGCACATGTGGGCGCGGCCGGATGCCGGCGAAGACCCTGGCCATGATTGGCGGTTCAGCCCCCACGATGCGGCTGTCATCCTCAATGAGCTTGCCTGGCGGCTGATCGACGGTCGTGTCGCCCCAGGCGATACGTACAGCCGGCGGTTCGACGCCGGGATGGTGCAGGTGACGTTCGAGCTCGGCGCCCCAGTGGAGGCAGCCAGCCTCGACGCCTATCAGGCGGAGCCATCGAGCGTCATACCATTGCGTTGGTCGCTCCATCGTGTGCCCGAGGGGACTCTCGTGTCGATGGACGATGACGCGATCGATGTTGCTGAGGCCGAGTATGCCCGACTCAGCGCCAGCCTCCGGCGCTCAGACGAGGTGCCAGACGGGATGTGGACACTGCCTGTCGTGGCGTCCTGGGATCCGCACCAACGGTGGGGACCGCGTACGCCGCTGGTGGCCGCTCATGCCGCCGCGATCTGCGCTTTCTCGCCAGAGGACATGATCGGGTTGGTGAACATCGCCTTTCCTTTGGAGTCGGCAAGAGCCGCCGGTCATCCGCAACTGGTGGCACGCGCAGCGGCCCGAAGCGTCGGTAGAAGTGCCGCACTCGACCGCCTTGTCGATGATGCGTCGACCCTCGTCGATGGACTCGGTCTCACGTGGGGCCGCAGCGCTTGGCCGGCTGCACGCGACTGGTTGGACGGCGACAACAGCGACGACCCCTTCCCGGAGGGGGATCTTCGACGGATGGTCAAGACGATCGTGACCAGCCATCTGTTGACGGTTGCGGTCGCGGACCAGCTCACCACGGATCAAGAGCTGACCGGAACGGGCCCGGTCGCGTTCGCTGTGATGATCGACGGCCTGCCGCCCGACGGACGATGGCACGCTGCGCCGCACATCGTCGATGTCGTGGTCGGGTTGCTGGCCGACGTCGACGCGGCTGTCGTGGCGGCCCGTGCTTGGCGCCTGGTGGACAACGAGCCGGTGATGGAAGCCCGTGGGGATCTCCAGATCGCCGCCATCCATGGCCCATCGATGTTTCCCGACCTGTCGGTCGCGCTTCCGGGGTCATTGCTGGGTGACGTACGTCAGGCGACACTCGCTCACCGTGTGACAGGGGCGGTCGTGCAATCCTGGCTCAGTGTCCTTGCGACGGTGCTCACCCACAGAGCACACCTTCGGGACGAGACTGTTGATGCGGTCGTCCAGGTGGGGGCGGGGATGCCGGGCCTCGCGGCTATCGTGAACACGCCCGTCGCTGCATGAGCCGAGGTCAGGGTTTCATATCCACAAAATGGAGGTTATTATCCATTTTGTGAGAAATCAGGCTCCGGTGCTCGCGCCTCTGTTCCGGTCGGAGGCGCAGGCGCTGCTGCTCTCGGAGCTGCTGCTCCCGGGCGAGGAGATGAGCATGACCGAGCTGGCCGAGCGGGTCGGGCTGCCATATCCGACGGTCCATCGCGAGGTCGCGCGGCTGCTCGACGCGGGTCTCCTCGTCGACCGGCGCGTCGGCCGGACTCGGCTCGTGAAGGGCAACGAGCAGAGCCCGCTGCTCGCGCCGACGCGGGAGATCCTGCTGACCGTGACCGGACCGGTCGTGCTGCTGCGGGAGGCCCTCGACGAACTCGACGGGATCGAGAAGGCCTTCCTCTTCGGCTCGTTCGCCGCCAGGGCAAAGGGGGAGCCGGGACCGCCGCCGAACGACATCGACCTGATGGTGATCGGGACCCCTGACGCACTGGCCGTCTACCGCGTCTGCCGGGAGGTCTCCGACGGCGTCGGGCGCATCGTCAACCCGACGATCATGAGCCCGGAGGAGGCCGAGGAGCAGACCGGGTTCCTCGAGGAGGTCCGGGCCAGCCCGGTGATCGAGATCTACGGAGGAGGACCGGATGCCCCTACCGCTGACGCCGGCGCAGCAGAAGGCAGTTGACGCACTCGTACGCTCCGGCGCGCTGCGCGAGGTGCGCCCCGATGAGAAGAAGGCCCGTGCCTTCCTCGCCGGAGCGGAGTCGGCCCTCGCCGACGTACCCAACGTCACCCGCACCGAGAACCGCTACAACCTCGCCTACAAGGCGGCCCACGACGTCGGCGAGGCAGTGCTCGCCGGCTACGGCTACAAGACGACCTACGGCGCCGGTGGCCATGTGAAGGTCGGCCGCTTTCTGGCCGCGATCTTCGACACCCCGCCACCGCGCGACGCGGCCATCCACTACGACGTGATGCGCCTGGACCGCAACGCCAACAACTACCTCGGCAAGCCGGTGACCATCGCCGCCGCCGACGCCGCGGCCGACGCGGCCCGGACGCTCTACGACGCCGCCGTGGAGCGCCTCGCCACCTGAGTCGCCGCCAGAAGCGACCGGCCCGCTGAACCGCACGGTGAGAACCGTGCATGTGCGTGGAAGTGACAGCGACCGGTCCCCGCTGCGATGTCAGAACCCCACACATGCGCCGTTCTGACAATCTGCCCCGGAATCCGGTCGCGCCAGGGCGCGCGGGGAGGCAGGATCGCGGGCATGGACTCCGCAGGTCGCGCCCCGCTCGTACGCACGCAGGACGAGGTGGCGGCCGACGAGGAGTTCTTCTCGGTCTACGGGCCGTGGGCGCCGTTGACTCCGGCCGAGGTGGCGCGGGAGTTGGCGGGGTTCGACCGGCCCTGGTGGGTCGTGGGTGGCTGGGCGATCGAGGCGGCGACGGGTTATCGGCGGGAGCACGAGGACACCGACATCTCGCTGCTCTCGAGCGATGTTCCGGCACTGGTCGAGTTCCTTGCCGGCCGGTGGCATGTGTGGAACAACGTCGACGGTGTGCTGCATCCTCTGGGCGAGCGATGGACCGATGTCGACGAGCCCGACAGCCAGCTGTGGCTGCGGCGCGATGCGAGCTCGCCGTGGGTGCTCGACATCCCGCTCACCCCGGTAAGCGCGGACGGCCGGTGGACCAACAAGCGGGTCGCCGGCCACGTCGCCGAGATCGACGAGGTCACCTGGGTCGCTGCCGACGGGATCCGTTACCTGCGGCCCGAGATCGTGCTCGCGTACAAGGCCAGGCTGCGGCGGCCGAAGGACGAGCCCGACCTCGAGGCGACCCTTCCGGTCCTCCCGCGCGGCCGGCTCGCCTGGCTGAGCACAACGCTGCGCGAGATCGACCCAGGTCATCCCTGGATCTCCAGGCTGCAGTCCTGAGCCGTGGACAGGCCCGCAAGAATGGGCCCGTGACCGGCGAGCCAGAGGTGCGCTATGCGCAGACCAGCGACGACATCGCGATCGCGTATCAGGTCGTCGGGAGCGGGCCGGTGACGATCTGGATGCCGTCCCTCAGCAACATCAGGGCGCAGTGGCGCGTGCCCGCGCTGCGGATGGCCTACGAGCGGCTGAGCCAGGACCTGACGCTCGTGCTCTACGACGGCCGCGGCACCGGCGCCTCGGACCGCCGGCCCGGCGACCTCGGCCTCGACGCGCACGTCCGCGACCTCGAGGCGGTCATCGACGCGCTCGGCGCCGACCGGGTCAACCTGCTCGGCTACTACCACGCGGTCGCGACCGCGGTGGCGTACGCAGCCGCCAACCCGCAGCGCGTCGACCGGATGCTCCTCTTCGGCGGGGCGGCGCGGATGCGCGAGGCGATGAGCCCGGCGCAGACGCAGGCGCTGCTCTCGCTGGTCGAGCAGGACTGGGACCTCTTCGCCGACGCCGCCGCGACCGCCTGGCTGGGCTGGGGCTCGGGCGAGAACGCCGGCCGGGTCGCCGAGGCGTTCCGCACCGCCACGACCCCGGCGCTCGCCCGCGACTGGTTCGCGGAGGCCGCTCGGCTGGATGTCAGCGACCTGCTCGACCGGGTGGTGGCGCCGACGCTGGTGCTGCACCGGCAGGCGGTGAGCCAGATCCCGGTCGAGGTGTCGCGGCACCTCGCCGACGGCGTCCGCAACGGGACCCTGGTCGAGCTCGAGGGCAGCACACCGACGCTGTTCGTCGAGGGTGGCGCCCGTGACCTCGCCATGGTGAGCCGCTGGTTCCTGACCGGGGAGGTGCACCGCGGGTCCACGTCTGCCTCGGGCCTGGCACTGACCACGCGCGAGCAGGAGGTGCTGCGGCTGATCGCCACGGGACGTACGAATGCGGCGGTCGCCCGCGAGCTCGGCATCACCGAGCACACCGTCGAGCGGCACGCGGCGAACCTCTACCGCAAGCTCGGCGTACGCAGCCGGGCCGAGGCCACCGCCTGGGCGATCCACAACGGGGCCGACTGACGGGAATCCGTCACTTCTGCTGCGCACTGTCCGGGAAGCGGTGACCCCGCGACCCCCGGCACAGTGGGGAGCATGACGACGATCACCCCGAGCAACGACTCCTGGCGGATGGCGAAGGCGACCGCCCCGATGATGCGGAGGATGGCCGGGCGCCGGCTGTTCCCACTCTGGGCCGTGGTGCACCACCGGGGCCGCAAGACCGGTCGCGAGCTCAGCCTCCCGGTCGCCCTGCTGCACACCGAGGACGAGTTCGTGATCACGCTCCCCTGGGGACCGGGCACCAACTGGGTCCGCAACGTGCTGGCGGCCGGGGAGTGCACGATCACCTGGAAGGGCCGCGACCACGCCGCCACCCAGCCGCGGCTGCTCGGCCCCGACGAGGCGCGTCCCTACTACGACGGCTTCTCGTGGTGGATGGTCGAGAAGGCGTTCAAGGCCGACAGCTTCCTGGCCCTGCGTCGGTGACAGTCCACACTCCGGCGCCGTTGCTCCGTGACGTACGCCTGTGTCTGGCAGGATCGACGCATGACCATGGAGGCGTTCGGCGAGCAGTCCTTCCCTGAGGAGCCCTTCGGCAACGAGTGGGACACCGAGCCGGGGTGGCTCTCCGAGGAGGAGCTGGGCGAGACCCGCGGGCGGGTGCCCATCATCTACGTGGAGGCGGTCCCGGTGCGGGTCGATCCCGACGGCCGGGTCACCGAGGTCGGGCTGCTTCTGCGCGGCTCGCCCACGACCGGGACGATCACGAGGTCGCTGGTCTCCGGCCGTGTGCTGCACGGCGAGCGGATCCGCGACGCGCTGATGCGCAACCTGGAGAAGGACCTCGGCCCGGTCGCGTTCCCGACCCTGCCGCTGACCACGGTGCCGGTGACCGTCGCCGAATACTTCCCGTGGCCCGGCGAGCGCTTCCACGACCCGCGCCAGCACGCGGTCGCGCTGGTCTACGTCATCCCCGTGACCGGCGAGTGCGAGCCCCGCCAGGACGCCCTGGAGCTCTCCTGGCTGACGCCCGCCGAGGCGGTCTCCGACGCCGTCGTCGGGGACATGGAGGGTGGCCGCGGGACCCTGCTGCGACAGTGCCTGAGCGTGTACGGGGCCCTGGATTGAACGAGCGGACGCACGCATCGGGAGAGGGGCTCGTCGAGTTCCTCGACCTGATGCGGCTGATGCGTGAGCGGTGCGTGTGGAAGTCGTCCCAGACGCACGCGTCGTTGGCGCAGTATCTGCGCGAGGAATCCGACGAGGTCCTCGAGGCCATCGAGGAGGGAGACCCCGAACACCTCAAGGAGGAGCTCGGCGATCTGCTCCTCCAGGTCTACTTCCACGCCTCCATCGCCGAGGAGGCCGGCGAGTTCACCATGGATGACGTCATCGCCGGCCTCACCGCGAAGATGAAGCGCCGCAACCCGCACGTCTTCGGCCCCGAGGCCGAGTCCGGCCGCCGCTACACCCTCGACGAGGTCGAGCGCCTCTGGCAGGCCGCCAAGGCCGCCGAGCGTGCCGACCCCACCGAGTAGAACCCTGCCGAGGCGTCACCTACGTCGGCCGAGGCGTCACCTACGTCGGTCGACATGGCATCTCGGTGCCATCTCGGCCGACGGGAGCGACGCCTCGGCTCGCGTACGTGACGTCTCGGCCGACCGGGGCGACCCTTCGCGGGGCCAGGGGGATGAGCACGGCCGCGAGAGCGGCGCCCAGAGCGACGAGGGCGAGGAAGCCGAAGCCGTTGACGTACCCCTGCTCGGTCGGGTAGCCCGAGGGCAGGGTCTGGGCGGTGACCACGGAGGTCATGACCGCGGATCCGATGGTGCCACCGACGGTGCGGATGTTGGCGTTCATCCCGGTGGCGACGCCGGTGTGCTCCGGCGGCACCGCGGCGACGACCGCGTTGGCGAGGTTGGCGAAGACCAGGCCCGTGCCGAAGCCGGAGAGGCCCGTGGCGACGCACATCTGCCACGGCTCGTCGTGGACGAGGGTGACCATGGCGAGGGAGACCGCAGTGAGCAGCCCGCCGATGACCAGGGTGCGGCGCATGCCGATGAGCTCGGCGAGCCGGGCGCTGACCAGTCCACACAGGAACGAGGTGATGGCCGTCGGGAGCATCAGGTAGCCGGCGACCGTGACCGACGCGCCGAACCCGTAGCCGGCCGACGTCGGGGTCTGGGTCAGCTGCGGGATGAAGCCGAAGGAGGCGTACATCGCGATGCCGATCAGCAGGGCGACCAGGTTGGCGGTCCAGACGCCGCGGCGGCCCATCAGACGCAGGTCGACCAGCGGCTGACGTACGGTCCATTCGACCCGGATCCAGGTGGCCAGGAGCAGGACGGCGGCACCGAGCAGGCCGATGGTGGCCGGAGAGGTCCATCCCCACGACGGTGCGCGGCTGACCCCGAGAAGGAGCGCGACGAGCCAGCCGGCGAGGAGCACGGCGGGGAGCAGCGGAATCGGCTCCCGGGTGAGCACGGGTGACTCGGGCACCATCCGCAGGGCCCCGATCGCGGCGCCGGCCGCGACCAGCGCGGGCAGCAGGAACAGCGCCCGGAAGCCCAGGGTGTCGGCGACCGGGCCGGCCACCACGATCCCGGCTGCGAAGCCCATCGAGAGCAGGGACGAGGTCACCGCGATCGCCCCGGCGACGCGTTCCCGGGGCAGCTCGTCACGCAGGATCGCGAAGGCCAGCGGCAAGGTGCCGCCACCCAGCCCCTGCAGGACCCGCGCGCCGATCATCACCTCGATGCTGGGGGCCGCGGCGGCGAGGACGGCGCCGGCGGTGAGGGCGGCGAGGCTCCACACGTACATCCTGCGCTTGCCGAAGGAGTCGCCCATCCTGCCGATGATCGGGGTCGCGACCGAGGCCGAGAGCAGGAAGGCGGTCAGGATCCACGACGCGGTTGCCTGGTCGGTCTCCAGCTCGGTCTGGATCAGCGGCATCGTCGGCACGGAGACCGACTGCAGCAGGGAGTAGGAACAGACGCCGATGGCGACGATGGCGAAGGTGAGGCGGGGACTGGTGTGGGTCACGGGCATCGAAGGAAAGTTTAGCTTGGCTAACTGTGTTCGTGGAGTCATTTCTCTCGTGACGGAAGACACGTGATCACCGAAGACAGCGGAGCCCGCCTGCCGTGATGGCAGGCGGGCGCCTCGGACGAGCAGGTCAGCGGGTCAGGCCCACTTCACCGCGGCCTCGGTCTCCACACGCGGGAGCCGGTCGAACCACGGGTTCTCGCCCGGGTGGCCGATGTTGACGATCATCTTGGTGGTCCAGTCGCCCTCGGGGAAGAACTCCTTGTCGACGCCCGCGGTGTCGTAGCCCGCGATCGGGCCGGCGGCGAGACCGGCGGCACGGACGGCGAGGATGAAGGCGCCGGCCTGCAGGCCGGCGGACCAGCCGCCCGCACCGTGTCGTGCGGTCTCGTCCGACTCGAAGTAGTCCTTCATCTCCGGGCGGATCGGGAAGACGTTCGGGATCTCCTCGTGCCAGTTGTTGTCGTAGGCGACGATCGCGGTCGCCGGGGCGGCCTTGGTCTTCTCGAGGTTGCCCTCGGCGATGTGCGGGAGGAGGCGCTCCTTGCCCTCCGCCGTGCGCACGAACACGACCCGCAGCGGCTGGGTGTTGGCCATGGTCGGCGTCCAGCGGGTGAGCTCCCAGATGTCGGCGAGCTCATCGTCGGTCACGGGGGTGTCGGCGAAGGTGTTGGACGTGCGGGCGCCGGTGAAGACGATCTGGCGGCCGCGGGTGTCCAGCTTCTCGAGGGTGGTGGTCTCGAGGGCGGTGGTTTCGGTCATGTCGCTCTGAACTCCGTGGTTACTAGGATTATTCCGGTTGCTTCGAAAATAGTAGTTCCTCAGGATTCAGGCAATACCTGTACGCTTGGGCACATGCCCGCGACGAAACCCGCGCACGATCCCCAGGTGTGCAACGCAGCGCTCGTGCGGGCCTTCGACTTCCTCGGCAAGCGCTGGAACGGCGTGATCCTCGGCAGCCTGACCCAGGGCCCGCTCGGCTTCGCCGAGCTCAAGCGAGCGGTGGCCGGCATCAGCGACTCGATGCTCTCCGAGCGCCTCAGCGAGCTGGCCGGCCTGGGCCTGCTCGCCCGCGAGGTCGATCCCGGCCCGCCGGTGGCGGTGCGCTACGCGCTCACCGGATCCGGGGAAGCGCTCGCGCCGACGCTCGGCGCGCTCACCGAGTGGGCCGGCACCCACCTCCCGGCCGGCGGCTGCTCCGAGGACTGACCACACCTACTGTCCGGTTAACGTTCCAATCGCCAGGCCCATCCGGCCGAGTAATAGGCTGACCGGCGACACCCCGTCCCTGAGACCCAGGAGTAGTTCAGTGGCATCGATCGACGCCGTAGGCGCCCGCGAGATCCTCGATTCGCGAGGCAACCCGACTGTGGAAGTTGAGGTCGTCCTCGATGACGGCACCTTCGCCCGGGCCCAGGTGCCCAGTGGCGCCTCGACCGGAGCCTTCGAGGCCGTCGAGCTGCGCGACGGTGGCGAGCGCTACGGCGGCAAGGGCGTACAGAACGCCGTCGCCGCCGTCGTGGAGACCCTGGCCCCGGCGATCGAGGGCTTCGACGCCGACGACCAGCGCGCCATCGACCAGGCGATGATCGAGGCCGACGCGACCCCCAACAAGGCAAAGGCTGGCGCCAACGCGATCCTCGGGGTCTCGCTCGCGGTCGCGAAGGCCGCCGCCGACTCGGCGGGCCTGTCCCTCTTCCGCTACGTCGGTGGCCCCAACGCCCACGTGCTCCCGGTGCCGATGCTCAACATCCTCAACGGTGGCTCGCACGCGGACTCCAACGTGGACATCCAGGAGTTCATGATCGCGCCGATCGGCGCCCCGACCTTCGCCGAGGCGCTGCGCACCGGCGCCGAGGTCTACCATGCCCTCAAGTCCGTGCTGAAGGAGAAGGGCCTGGCCACCGGCCTCGGCGACGAGGGTGGCTTCGCGCCCAACCTCGAGTCCAACCGTGCCGCTCTCGACCTGATCGCCGAGGCGATCGGCAAGGCCGGCTACGAGCTCGGCAAGGACGTCGTGCTGGCGCTGGACGTGGCGGCGAGCGAGTTCTACGAGGACGGGGCCTACCTCTTCGAGGGCGCCAAGAAGACCGCCGAGGAGATGACCGCCTACTACGAGGAGCTCGTCGCGGCCTACCCGATCGTCTCCATCGAGGACCCCCTCGACGAGGAGGACTGGGACGGCTGGAAGGCGATCACCGACGCCATCGGCGACAAGACCCAGCTCGTCGGCGACGACCTGTTCGTCACCAACGTCGAGCGCCTCGCCCGCGGCATCGAGGGCGGCCAGGGCAACGCGCTGCTGGTCAAGGTCAACCAGATCGGCACGCTCACCGAGACCCTCGACGCGGTCGACATGGCTCACCGTGCCGGTTTCAAGACGATGATGTCCCACCGCTCCGGCGAGACCGAGGACACCACCATCGCCGACCTCGCCGTGGCCGTCGGCTCCGGCCAGATCAAGACCGGCGCCCCGGCCCGCTCCGAGCGTGTCGCGAAATACAACCAGCTCCTCCGCATCGAGGACGAGCTCGGCGACTCCGCCCGCTACGCCGGCGCCTCCGCGTTCCCGCGCTACCAGGCCTGACCGCCCACCCGGCGCGTCTGTCCCGTTTCCCAGCGCCGAGTCGGCGCTACTGTCCCACCACTGTGGGTCAGACGCGCCGACTCGGCGTCATTTGGCGGGGCAGTAGCGCCGACTCGGCGCGGCTCGGCGGGACAGATGCGCCGACTCGTTGGTCTCGGATGGGAGGATGAGCGACGTGGCAACGCAGGGACCGGGACAGCAGAGTCAGAGCAAGCGCGTGCAACGGTCCCGGGCCCCGCAGGGTCCGGGGCGACGGCCGCGTGCCCCGATCCCCGCTCGTCCGGCGTCGAGCGGCGGCATAGAGGCGCTGCGCAAGCGGCTGCGCCGGCCCAAGCTGACCGGCCGGGCGATGATGATCATGGTGGTGGCCGCGGTGCTGGTGATCTCCTACGCCTCCTCGCTGCGCGCCTACCTGCAGCAGCGCCACGACATCAACGCGCTCCAGACCGAGATCGCCGAGCGCAAGGAGCACATCAAGCAGCTCGAGGAGCAGACCCGCCGCTGGGAGGACCCGGCCTACGTCCAGCAGCAGGCCCGGGAGCGGTTCGGGTTCGTGATGCCGGGCGAGACGGCGTACGTCGCCCTCGACGAGAATGGCGAGCGCATCCAGACCGAGCCGGAGCTCACCGACCCCGGCAAGGTGGGCAGTGCGGAGCATCCGGAGGCATGGTGGGACGATGCGTGGGGTTCCGTGCTGCTGGCCGGTGACCCGCCGGAGCAGACTGGAGAAGGGCCGGAGTCGGAGATCGACCCGCCCAAGCAGAAGAAAGACTGAGACATGGCCATCGATCCCAAGGACGTGGCCGCGATCACGGCACAGCTGGGACGCGAGCCACGGGGGATCCACGAGATCGGGCACCGCTGCCCGTGCTCGCTGCCCGATGTGGTGACCACCGAGCCGCGGCTGCCCAACGGCACGCCGTTCCCGACGACCTTCTACCTCACCTGCCCGCGTGCGGCCTCGAAGATCGGCACGCTCGAGGGCACTCACGTGATGAAGGACATGGAGGCGCGGCTGGCCACCGACGAGGAGCTCGCGGCCGCCTACGCCAAGGCCCACGAGGCCTATCTCGAGGCGCGTTACGAGCTCGGCGACCCGCCCGAGATCCACGGCATCTCCGCAGGTGGGATGCCGGACCGGGTGAAGTGCCTGCACGTCCTCGCCGGCCAGGCCCTGGCCCAGGGACCCGGCGTCAACCCGCTCGGCGACGAGGTGCTCGAGCGCCTCGGCGAGTGGTGGAAGTCGGGTCCGTGCGTGGATCTCGAGCTGGAGGACGAGGAGCAGTGACGAAGGTTGCTGCCATCGACTGCGGCACCAACACCATCAAGCTCCTGATCGCGACGGTCACCGCCGACGGCCTCACCGAGGACGTACGTGAGGCCCGCATGGTCCGCCTCGGCCAGGGTGTCGACCGGACCGGCGTGCTCGCGGAGGAGGCGCTCCAGCGCGCCTTCGGGGCCATCGACGAGTACGCGGAGCTGATCCGTGAGCACGGCGTCGAGAAGGTGCGCTTCGTGGCCACCTCGGCCACCCGGGACGCCGCCAACGCGGCGACCTTCACCGACGGCGTACGCGCTCGTCTCGGGGTCACGCCCGAGGTCGTCACCGGGGCCGAGGAGGCGGCGCTCTCCTTCGGCGGCGCGGCCCGCAACCTGCGTGGCACCCGGGAGCCGCCGGTGCTGGTGATCGACATCGGCGGTGGCTCGACCGAGCTGATCCTCGGTGACGGCCCCACACTGGGCGTCAGCGAGGCGGACAGCATGGACATCGGCTCGGTGCGCCTCCACGAGCGTCACTTGCGCTCCGACCCGCCCACGCGGGAGGAGATCGAGGCCTGCGTACGCGACATCGACGCGCACCTCGACGCCTGCCCCGTCGACCCGGCGGCCGCCCAGACCGTGGTCGCGGTCGGCGGCACCATGATCCAGCTGACCATGGGGCTGCTCGAGCTGAGTGCCTATGACCGCACCGCCACCGACCACGCCGAGGTCGCGCCGGACGACGTCTACCGGCTCGTCGACCGGCTGCTGGCGATGACGGTCAACGAACGGCTCGCGCTGCCCTGGATGCATCCCGGCCGGGCCGACGTGATCGCCGCCGGCGGGGTGATCCTCAGCCGGATCCTGAAGCGCTCGCGTATCGAGTCTCTGCTGGTCTCCGAGTCCGACATCCTCGACGGAATCGCCTGGTCCGTTAGAGACTAGGCATGTCGGGGGACTTGATCTTTGTTTATGGCATCTAGGTTTGGGTTCACCGGCGTACCCATCAAACAGAACCAAAGCTGTCTCTCGGAAGGTCAAGAAGTGAAAAAGCTCATCCTGCTTGCCATCGCCGCCGTTGGTGTCGGCGTGCTGGTCAAGAACAAGTCTGAGCAGCTGAAGGCCGGCGCGAACAAGGTCACCCACGACCCGCGCGTCCAGTCGGCCCTCGCGACCGCCTCGGAGAAGGCGGCGCCCCTGAAGGAGAAGGCTGCTCCCTATGCCGAGGCCGCCATGGCCAAGGCCGGTCCCTACGCCGCCACGGTGAAGGAGAAGGCGGGCCCCTACGCGGAGCAGGCCAAGGAGAAGGTCACGGCTGCGGCCGGGGTCGCCTCCGACAAGCTGCACCGCAACGGCTCCGTCCCCGAGTCCGCCCCGGAGGTCCCGGAGCCGCCGAAGGACTCGTCCTCGGCCAGCGAGTACGGCGGCTACCCGCCGGCCCCGTCGACGCCGTCGGCCCCGCAGTCCGGCGTCACCGGCGACCCGCTCACCGACCCGATCGAGCAGGCCGACCCCTACGCCACCGAGGTCCCGGCCCCGCCGGCCGAACCCGACCAGACGTCCTATGACGACCTGGGCGGCGGCGACACCGCGGTCAAGCCCACCCCGGAGAGCGCGCCCGAGTTCGCTCCCGAGCCGGTCGACTCCTCCGAGGAGGGCAAGGACAAGTGGTTCCGCGGCTGAGCTGCGGCCGGAAGTAGTCCATCTGAGTCACCCGCGGTCCGCCATCGGCGGGCCGCGGGTGACAATGGTTTGGTGACCATCCACGCCATCACCGTCCTGGGACACGACCGCCCGGGGATCATCGCCGACACCACCGCCCGCCTGGCCGGACTCGGACTCAACCTCGAGGACTCGACGATGACGCGGCTCCGAGGTCACTTCGCGATGACGCTGCTCTGCGCGGGAGAGGCGGCCACCGAGGCCATCCGCGCCGACCTCGAGCCGATCGCGTCCGACGGCACCCTGACGGTCACGGTCTACGAGCTCCCCGAGGAGCAGGCTCCCGCCGGAGCCGGCCGGCTCTTCGTGCTCTCCGTGCACGGCGGTGACCGCCCCGGCATCGTCTCCACGGTGACCGCCGAGATCGCCGCCGTCGGCGGCAACATCACCGACCTGACCACCCGTCTCTCGGGTGAGCTCTATGTCGTCGTCGCCGAGCTCGAGCTGCCGGCGGACGCCGATGTCGCCGTGCTCGAGGCGTCGGTCAAGCGGGTCACCCAGGAGCTCGGCGTCGACGCCACCCTGCGGCCGATCGAGGCCGACGACCTGTGAGCGAGCGTCAGCGAGTGAACCATCTGATCAACACGCGGCCGCGTCCGTATTCTTGCGCTCGCGCCACGGAGGTGGTCGCGTGAGCGTGAACGCACGAGTTGCCGCGTGGACCGAGGCTGAGCTGGGTGTCGAGGGCAAGGTCCTCGATGTCGTACGCGCCCCCGCGCAGGTCCTCTCCGTGCCCGGCAAGGACGTCGACCCGGCCGCCCCCGAGACGGTCCAGCTCGCCGCCGACCTGATCGCCACCATGCGGGTCTCGCCCGGCTGCGTCGGCCTGGCCGCCGACCAGGTCGGGGTCTCGGCCCGGATCTTCTGCGTCGACGTCTCCACCCACGTCAAGACGAGGACCCACCACGGGACGTACGTCCTGTGCAACGCCGAGGTCGTCGAGGCCAGTCGCAACGAGAAGGCCCGGGAGGGCTGCATGTCCGTCCCCGACCTGACCGGTGACGTCAAGCGCGCCTCCCGGTTGAAGGTACGCGGCCAGCTCCCGGTCACCGGCGAGACCGTCGAGATCGTCACCGACGCGTTCGAGGCCCGCTGCCTGCAGCATGAGATCGACCACACCAACGGCCTGCTCTTCATCGACCGCGTCGCCGGTGCCCACGCGCTGCACCAGCGCCAGACGTACTTATGACGCTAAGGTCGGCCGCGCGCCCCGGTATCCCAATCGGTCAGAGGACAGCGTCTTAAAAACGCTTCAGTGTGGGTTCGAGTCCCACCCGGGGCACTCTGCGATCGCAAAGGAACCTCAGGGTTCTCCCGGACGTTGAGTGAGACACAGGGCCGGTACGCTGGCCACAGGAGCCGCCACCGTGGCGGAACCTTTCACGTCGCTTTCGAGGAGTGACCCCCAGATGCAGAGCAACAACCCGGTGTTCCGTAGGGCAGAGGGCTTCGGGCAGCCGTCGCACAACGCCTATGGCAACGCGACCTACGGTGGCAACGGCGCTGCGTACGCCGGCTACGGGCAGGACCCGAGCCAGTGGTCGACCGGCGGCCCCCAGGCTCCCACCACGGGTGCCCCCATGACGATCGACTCGGTGGTGCAGAAGGGCGCGATCACGCTCGGCGTCGTGTTCCTCGCCGCCATCGCGACGTGGGTCATGACCCCCGACATCGACTCCACCGCCAACCTCGCGCCGCTCTACCTGGCCGCGACCCTAGGTGCTGGTGCCGCGTTCATCCTGTCGCTGGTCAACTCGTTCAAGCGGGTGGTCAGCCCGGCGCTGGTGCTGGCCTTCGCGGTCGCCGAGGGTGTCGCCCTGGGTGCCCTGAGCAAGACCTTCGACGCCATGTTCGGGGGCGGCATCGTCGTCCAGGCCGTGATCGGCACCTTCGCCGCGTTCGCGGGCACCCTGGCTGCGTACAAGTTCTTCAACATCAAGGTCGGCAACAAGTTCCGCACCTTCGTGATCGCCGCGATGTTCGGCATGGTCGGCCTGAGCCTGATGGAGCTCGTGCTCGGATTCTTCGGCGCCAGCTTCGGCCTCTTCGGCTTCGGCACCCTCGGCCTGATCACCGCCATCGTCGGCCTCGCGCTCGGTGTGTTCATGCTGATCCTCGACTTCGACCAGATCGAGCAGGGCGTTCGTGCCCAGCTCCCTGAGCGTGAGTCGTGGCGCGCCGTCTTCGGCCTGACCGTCAGCCTCGTCTGGATCTACACCAACCTGCTTCGCCTCCTGGCGATCTTCCAGCAGGACTGATCAGTCGAACCAGAACTGCCCCGCTCCAGTGGAGCGGGGCAGTTCTGATTTCGCCCAGGCGTCAGCCCGGTCGGTCGAGGCGTCAGCTAGGTCGGTCGAGATGGCAAGCGGATGCCAACTCGACCGACGGGCGTGACGCCTCGGCCGACGTACGTGACGCCTCGACGGGTGGTCAGCGCTGGGCGGTGAGCGGGGGAGTCTCGGCGGGGCGCTCGCCGCGGCGGGGCTCGCGCTGCTCGTTCTCGAAGGAACGGGCAAGGGCCCAGTTGCGGCCGACGCGTCCACGGGGACGCGGGGCCGGGTCGATCTCGGTTCCTGGCCGGATGACGGCGCGCAGGGAGGCGGCGGCGAGCGGCATCACGTGCTTGCCGTTGTAGGTCTCCAGGATGGCGTTCTCGTCGCCGACGAGACCCAGCACGGAGAGCGTCGGCGGGACCAGGACCTCGCCGAGGGCGTGGTAGCCGGCGGCCGAGGGGTGGAACTGGTCGGCGCCGAACCAGAACGCCGGGGTGGCCTTGAAGGCCGGGCCGAGGACGTCACCCAGTGACACGGTGTGGCCACCGGCGCGGATGACGTGGAAGATCTGGCCGGCGGCGATGCGGATCGACCAGGCCCGCATGATCGAGCGCAGCGGCGGCAGGATCGGGGTGGCGGTGCTGAGGTCGGGGACGGTGCCGACGAGCACCTTCACGCCCGCCTCCTGGAGCCGGATGACGGCCTGGGCGAGGTGGCTCACCGCGACCCGCGGGCGCACCCGGCGGATCACGTCGTTGGAGCCGACCAGGATGACCGCGATGTCGGCGTCGGCGGCGATCGCCTTCTCGACCTGAGGGTGCAGGTCGGAGGATTTCGCGCCGATCTCGGAGAGGTCGTGCAGACGCACGGGCCGGTGCGCCTTCTCGGACACGCCGGAGGCGAGGACGGCACCGGGCGTGTCCTCGACCTCGGTCATCCCGTAGCCCGCGGCGCTCGAATCACCGAGCAGCGCGATGTTGATCGGACGCCCCGGCTGACGTGCTCCGTACCACCCCGTGGGGGAGGGTGCCACCGGCATCTTGACCTGATGGGTCGCCCGGACGGCAAGGGCCGCTTCCGCGACGAGGACCCCGGCGAACGCGGCCGTCGCGGCCAGAACACCCCCGCCGGCGTACGCGGTCTTGCGAGCCAGACTCTTCTTCGCCACGGGGACCACTCTAAAGTCTTCGGCCCATTACCGGGCACTCAGTATCGGGATATAGGGGATCTCACCTAGTGGACATACGCTGTGGCCATGGAGTACGTGGACTCGCTTCTCGACCTTATCGGCAACACTCCGCTCGTGCGGCTGAGGCGTGCGCTGGACGGCGCCGGCGCCTCTGAACCCGGCCAGGGACCGCTGGTTCTGGCCAAGGTGGAATACCTCAACCCGGGCGGTTCGGTGAAGGATCGCATCGCCACCCGGATGATCGAGGCGGCCGAGGCATCGGGCGAGCTCAAGCCCGGCGGCACGATCGTCGAGCCCACCTCCGGCAACACCGGTGTCGGCCTGGCGATGGTCGCCCAGCAGAAGGGCTACAAGTGCATCTTCGTCTGCCCCGACAAGGTCAGCGAGGACAAGCGCAACGTGCTGAAGGCCTACGGCGCCGAGGTCGTCGTCGCGCCCACGGCCGTGCCGCCCGAGCACCCCGACTCCTACTACAACGTCTCCGACCGGCTCGCGTCCCAGCCGGGCGCCTGGAAGCCGAACCAGTACGCCAACCCGAACAACCCGCGCTCCCACTACGAGGAGACCGGCCCCGAGATCTGGC
This sequence comes from Nocardioides sp. NPDC051685, assembly GCF_044453405.1. Lineage (NCBI taxonomy): Bacteria > Bacillati > Actinomycetota > Actinomycetes > Propionibacteriales > Nocardioidaceae > Nocardioides > Nocardioides sp. NPDC051685. The sequence goes on from NZ_JBITCR010000003.1 coordinate 81,679, forward strand.
GCCAGACCGAGGGCAAGATCACCCACTTCGTGGCCGGCGTCGGCACCGGCGGCACGATCTCCGGGATCGGCCGCTACCTCAAGGAGCAGAACCCTGACGTCCAGGTGATCGGCGCCGACCCCGCCGGGAGCGTCTACTCCGGCGGCACCGGCCGGCCCTACCTGGTCGAGGGCGTCGGTGAGGACTTCTGGCCGGAGACCTACGACCGCGACATCGCCGACCGGATCATCGAGGTCTCCGACGCCGACTCCTTCGCCTACACCCGCCGGCTCGCCCGCGAGGAGCAGCTGCTCGTCGGCGGCAGCGCCGGCATGGCTGCGTACGCCGCCAAGCAGCTGGCCGAGGAGCTGGCCGGCACGCCGGAGGGCGAGAACGCCGTGATCGTCGTGCTGCTGCCCGACTCCGGGCGCGGCTACCTGACCAAGGTGTTCAACGACGAGTGGCTGGCTCAGTACGGCTTCGCGACCGGTGAGGCGGCCAAGCAGACCGTCGGCGACGTGCTGCGCGGCAAGTCCGGCCGGCTGCCCGACCTGGTCCACACCCACCCCGGCGAGACGATCGCCGAGGCGGTGCACATCCTGCAGGAGTACGGGGTCTCGCAGATGCCCGTCGTGCGCGCCGAGCCGCCGATCGTAGCCGCCGAGGTCGCGGGCTCGGTCTCGGAGCGGACGCTGCTCGAGGCGCTGTTCACCGGCAAGGCCAAGCTCACCGACCCGGTCGAGGAGCACATGTCCCCGCCGCTGCCCTCGATCGGTTCAGGTGCCGACGCCCACGACGCCGCCCACACCCTGGGCTCCTCCGACGCGCTGCTGGTGCACGAGGACGGCAAGCCGGTCGGTGTCCTCACCCGCCAGGACCTGCTCTTCTTCCTGACCGGCTCCTGAGGTCGCTCATACCCTCCCCCCTAGCGGGGGAGGGTGGCGTACGCCATGATGCGTGGTCATGATCGCGTACCCCCACACGCGCCGGTCGGCCATCGCCGCGGCCATCCTGACCACGCTGTTCTCGCTGACCGCTTGTGGTGGTGGCGACGGCGGCAGTGGCGGCGGCGATCGTCCCAGCGTCGCGGACATCAAGGGTCAGATCACCCAGAGCAGCGGCAACCAGGTGACCGAGGAGCAGGCCGTCTGCCTGGCGAAGACCTACTACGAGTCGGATCTCTCCGACGAGGCGGTGCGTCTTCTGGTCGAGGCCGAGGACGTCTCCAAGATCAGCCCGGAGGATCTCTCGGAGGCCGACCAGAAGGCCAGCAAGGCGCTCTACGACCCGTTGGTGAAGTGCCTGACGCCCGCTGAGTAGTCGCCGTTCGGCGCCGGCCGCAGCCAGGTGTTCGCCACCCGGGCGAGGTCCTCGCGGCCGGAGACCCCGGTCTTGCGGCTGATGTTGTGCAGATGGGTCTCGACGGTGCGCGTGCTCATCTCCAGGTCTGCGGCGAGCGAGGCCGTGGTCGGGCCGTCGGGAAGTAGTCGGAGCACCTCGTTCTCCCGTGCGGAGAGCCCGATGTGGACCGCCGCACGGCGGAACAGGCCGGCTCGGCTGCCGGAGATCTCGGAGCGTTCCCAGGCGAGGTCGAGCGTCTCGGCGGCCTCGGCCAGGTCGCCGGCCTCGCGCTGCAGGATGGCCAGCGAGATCGCCGCCCGGGTCACGAACACCAGGGCGCCGGCGTCGGCGAGGGTCACGATCGCCTCGCGGAGGCCGTCGACGTCGCCCGCCGCGGTGGTCGCTGCGTACGCTCCCAGGCCCTGCAGCAGCGGGCTCTCGGTGCCTGCCGCGAGGCTGGCGGCCCGGGTGATGTGCTTGTTCTCGTTGGCGCCGCGCTCGATCGCCTCGACAGCGAGGAAGATGCCGCCGGTGACGTAGCCCGCGTCCAGCCGCTGGCCGACGAGCTCGCACAGCTCCTTGAGGCTGGGCATCCGGCCGCTGGGCGGGGCCATGATGCTGGCCACCATCCCGGGCCACGGGCCGAAGGCCACCTTCGCGCCGCCGATCTGGGAGGCGAGGCTGCGGGCGTACTCCGGGCGGCCCTGGGCCATCGCGATCTCGGCGCCGAGCGCCAGGATCCCGGTGTGGGCGACGTCGCGGTAGGCCGCGACGCTCGAGGAGGAGAGGCTCTGGAACGCCGCCTGGCTCGCCTCGGTCAGCCGGCCGGCGATGCTCAGACCGAGTACGCAGAGGTAGGCGTGGGCTTGGATGAGCATGGCGCTCGAGCTCTGGTTGGCCTCCTCGAGCTGCTCGCGGGCGAAGTCGATGCCGCGGTCGAGATCTCCGCCGAGCACGTCGGCGAGCCCGACCAGGAAGGCGTGCAGCCCGGCCGGGTGCGGGTTCTGTGGGTGCTGGCTCTCCAGCAGGTTACGCGCCTGCTCGACCATCCCGGCGGAGAGGAGGCGTTCGGCGGCGACGACGGCGAGCATCTCGGGACCGGCCGTGTCGCGCGGGTCGGGCTCGACGTCCGGCAGCTCGGGGACGTACTCGGTCTGGAACTGCAGGTGTGCCCGGGAGGCCTCGAGCGTCGCGGCGAAGGTGGGCAGCCGGGTCAGGCCGTCGTCGAGCACGGCCTTGGCCGCGCTCAGATCGCCCAGCTCGACCGCCTTCCAGGTGGCGAACCAGGCCAGCATCCAGGCCGACTCCTGGGTGTCGGTCAGCGGGGTGCGCCGCTCGACCTCCTCGATCTGGTCGCGAGGCGCAGCGGTGTTGCGGAGTGCGATGAGCAGCGGCAGCGCGGTCTCGGGCGAGGGCAGCTCGGTCCAGGAGCGGCGCGCCCGGGCGACCTCGTCGGCCATCTGACGAAGCGAGCGCTGGTGGAGCAGGGCGGCGTCGGCGCCGCGCGGCCGGTGGGTGGCGTAGTCGATGAGCGGCTGCTCGGCGGCGAGGTGGTTGCGCGCGATCACCAGCCCGAACGCCGAGCCCTCGGTGATCAGGTAGTCGCCGATGAGCGGCGGGTAGAGACCCACGACGCCGCTGCCCGGTCCGTCCTCGCTGTGGCGCGCCAGCCCGTGAGCGAAGAGCGCGTCGAGCACGCGGCGCTCGAGCAGCTTCTCGGCCTCGTCCAGGGGCACCGGGCCGGTCACCGCGAGGGCCGTGGCGCCGTCCCAGGTGTCCTGGTCGAGCCCGGCGACGAGCGGCTCGACGGCCGAGGCCAGCTCAGGAGCCCAGCCCGTACGCCGCGGCAGCCGCCACAGCCCGTCGAGCTGCTCCAGGACCCCTGCCCGGGGCCCGACGGTGGCGATGGCCCGCACCAGGCCGAGCAGTCCGCCGGTCGCCATCGCGATCCGGGCCAGGGACCCGGCCTCCACCGGGCCGCCCAGGATCGCCCGGCACACCTCGTGCACCTCGTCGACCTCGAGCGCGGGGGAGCGCACCTGGACCGAGGGGGCGATGCCGAGCATCAGCGTGTCCTCGGCGACCGGGTGCTGGTGGCGGCTGCTGGTCACGGCGAGAAGACGTCGCTGACGGTGGATGTTGCGCAGGGCGCCGACCGAGTAGGTGTCGAGCGCGTCGGCGTCGTCGATCACCAGGACGGTGCCGTTGCCGAGCTGCTTGCTCAGCGCGGCGGTCATCTCGCCGATGGTCCTCCGCGGCCCGGGCGGTGTCGCGCCGCCGATGCCGGCGGCGAGCAGCGCGGCGAACGGCTCGTTCTGCCAGGCCCGGTGGCCGCTGAGCTGGAACACCGTGAGACCGTCGTCCTCGAGCCGGTCGGCGACCAGGGCGCAGAGCTCGCTGCGTCCGGAACCTCGGGGGCCGACCAGATGTACGCTCAGGCCCGCACCGACGTAGCCGGCGACCTCGTCGACCACCCGCGCGAGGACACCTTCGCGATCCGACATGGTCACCCCCCACCTCAAGGTATATCCAAATGCATACCGGATTTTCTGTGGGAGCGCTGTATCGCCCGCGTATTAGGTCTACTGATACGCAGGTTACCTGTTTACAGTACGTAAACAGTCCGTCCGAGACCGCAATGTCTGGCGCAGATGATGAGATAGTGCTCTCACGGGCTGAGGTTCACCTCGGCCTGCACCACTGAGTGACCACCGGGTCGCCGCAACAGCTCCCCCATCTGATTGCGGCCCTGGTGGCACACAGACCTACGGAGCCCGGCCGTCCCGGACTCGAGGTCGCGATCATCCCCCCGCGGTCGTGACCTCGAGCCCAGGGCGGCCGGGTTTCTTTGCGTCCGGGAGCGTGGAATGCGGCGTGGTTCACCAGGGACGTAAGCCACGACACAAGGGACGTATGCCTAGGGGAGGGGGTGGTGTGGCCGATGGGGCCGCAGTGACATAGTGACTGCCGTGGACAGCGTCCTGGAGTTAGCCAGGTGGCAGTTCGGCATCGTGACCGTCTACCACTTCCTGTTCGTCCCACTCACGGTGGGACTCACCATGCTCGTCGCCGTGCTGGAGACGATCTGGCTGCGTACGAAGAACCCTGAGTGGCTTCGGCTGACCAAGTTCTTCTCGAAGCTCTTCCTGATCAACTTCGCGCTCGGTGTGGTCACCGGGATCGTGCAGGAGTTCCAGTTCGGGATGACCTGGTCGGACTACTCCCGGTTCGTCGGGGACGTCTTCGGGGCGCCGCTGGCGATCGAGGCGCTGCTGGCCTTCTTCCTGGAGTCGACGTTCCTCGGCCTGTGGATCTTCGGCTGGGACAAGCTGCCGCGGGCGCTGCACAACGCGTGCATGTGGATCGTCCACCTCGGCACGCTGGCGTCGTCGTGGTTCATCCTCGCGGCCAACTCCTGGATGCAGCACCCGGTCGGCTACAAGTTCAACGAGGTCACCGGCCGTGCGGAGCTCACCGACTTCTGGGCGGTGATGTTCAACAAGGTGCAGCTGGGCACGTTCCCGCACGTCATCCTCGCGGCGTACCTGACCTCGGCGGCCTTCATGCTCGGCATCCTCGGCTGGCTCTACCTGCGCCGGCCGGGTGTCGACGGGGCGGACCGGCCGATGCACCGGCGCGGGATGGTCCTGGCGGCCTGGATCATGGTCTTCTCCGGCGTCGGCGTGGCGGTCTCGGGTGACATCCAGGGCAAGATCATGACCGAGGTGCAGCCGATGAAGATGGCGGCCGCGGAGGCGCTGTGGGAGACCTCGGACTCGTGCGCGCCGTTCTCGGTCCTGACCATCGGCACCCGCGACGGGAAGCACGAGAAATGGGCCCTGGAGGTGCCCTGCGTGCTCTCTTTCCTCGGCACCGGCACCTTCGACGGCAAGGTCGAGGGCATCTACGACCTGCAGCAGCAGTATCGGGAGACGTACGGGTCGACGCCGGGGGCGACCTACTACTCGCCCGGTGACTACACCCCCAACATCCCGGTCACCTACTGGACCTTCCGCTGGATGATGGGCCTCGGTGTCGTCGGTGGTCTCGTCGGGCTGGCGGTGCTGTGGCTGACCCGCCGTGGGCGTGAGCCTTCCGGACTGGTCGGGCGCTTCCTGCCGGCTCTGGCGATCTCGGCGCCGGTGATGGTGCTGCTGGGCAACTCGATGGGCTGGATCTTCACCGAGATGGGTCGTCAGCCGTGGGTGGTCTTCGGGGTGCTGACGACCGCACAGGGTGTCTCACCCGGCGTCGAGCCCTGGGAGGTGTGGATGTCGCTGATCGGGTTCACGTTGCTCTACGCCGTGCTCGCCGTCATCGAGGTGGGCCTGCTGATCAAGTATGTGAAGAAGGCTCCGGACCCGTTCGTCGAGCCGCCTTCACCGTCCCTGCGCGGCTCCGAGTCGGATGCCGACGAGCCGATGAACTTCGCGTACTGAGGAGCCTGCGATGGAACTCACGACTGTCTGGTTCTGCCTCATCGCCGTGCTGTGGATCGGCTACTTCGTCCTCGAAGGCTTCGACTTCGGCGTCGGCATGCTGCTTCCGGTGCTGGCCCGCGACGACCGCGAGCGGCGCGTCATGATCAACACGATCGGCCCGGTCTGGGACGGCAACGAGGTCTGGCTGCTGACCGCGGGCGGGGCGACGTTCGCGGCCTTCCCGGAGTGGTACGCCACCTTGTTCTCCGGCTTCTACCTGCCGCTGTTCCTCATCCTGATCGCGCTGATCGTGCGTGGGGTCGCGTTCGAGTACCGCCACCAGCGTCCTTCGGCCACCTGGGCCGGCTGGTGGGACCGTGCAGTGATCTTCGGCTCCTACGTGCCCGCGTTCCTGTGGGGTGTGGCCTTCGCCAACATCGTGCGCGGGGTGCCGATCGACGGGGACTTCGAGTTCACCGGGACCGTGTTCACCCTGCTCAACCCCTATGGGCTGTTGGGTGGGCTCGTGACCCTGTCGCTCTTCGTGACCCACGGAGCGCTGTTCATCGCTCTGAAGACAGATGGGGAGATCCGCGGCCGGGCTCGCGCGCTGGCGCTCAAGGTCGGGGTCGTCGCGGCCGTGCTCGCCGTCGTGTTCCTGGTCTGGACCCAGGTGCTCACCGGCAGCGTCGCGACCGCGGTGATCTTCGTCGTGGCGGCACTCGCGCTCGTGGGCGGGCTGGGGGCGGCGTACGTCGGTCGTGAGGGGCTCGCCTTCGCCGGCACCTTCCTCGCGATCGGGCTGGCCGTGGCCGGGCTCTTCGTGGGGCTCTTCCCCGACGTGATGCCGTCGACCACCGACGTCGCGAACTCGTTGACCACGACGAACGCGTCGGCGACGCCCTACACGCTGAAGCTGATGACGATCGTCGCGGCGGTGTTCACGCCGATCGTGGTGGGCTATCAGGCCTGGACGTACTGGATCTTCCGCAAGCGGATCTCCATCCACCACATCCCGGCCGCCCATTGACATGCGTCCGAGTGATCCCCGCCTCCGTGCCCAGCTGAGCGTCGCCCGCCGGCCGCTGGCCGTGGTGGTCGCGGCGGGGGTGCTCGGCGCGGTCCTGCTGATCATCCAGACGTACGCCGTCACCGGGCTGCTGATCTCCGCGATCCGCGGCACGGGGTCGGTGAGCGGCTGGGCGCTGGCGGTCGTGGCGGTCTTCGCCGGGCGCGCGGTCGTCGGGGTCGTCTCGGACGTGGCCGGCGCCCGGGCTGCCGGTGTCGTCGGGGCGGACCTGCGGCGCCGGGTGGTCGCGGCGATCCTGCGTGGCCGGTCGGGCGCCTCGGGCTCGTTGTCGGCGCTGGCGACCCGCGGAGTCTCGGCCGCCGAGCCGTATCTGACGCGCTACGTGCCGGCACTGGTGCTCGCCTGCGTACTGCCTGTTCTCGTGCTTGCCGTCATCGTCTGGACCGACCCGCTCAGCGGTCTCATCGTGGGGCTCACGCTCCCGTTGATCCCGGTCTTCGGGGTGCTGGTCGGGCTGGCGACGCGTGACCAGGCGGCCAGCCAGTGGCGGGCGATGTCGGCCCTGGCCGGTCATTTCCTCGACGTGATGAAGGGTCTGCCCACCCTGGTCGCCTTCGGCCGCGCGCGGGCGCAGTCCCGGGTCATCGCCACGATCACCGACCGCTACCGCCGCCGCACCCTCGAGACCCTGAAGATCGCGTTCGCCTCCTCGGCCGTGCTCGAGCTGGTGGCGACCATCTCGGTCGCCCTGGTGGCCGTGACCATCGGCGTCCGCCTCGCCGCCGGCTCGGTCGACCTGCAGACGGCTCTCGTGGTCCTGCTGCTCGCTCCCGAGGCCTACTGGCCGCTGCGTCGCGTCGGGACCGAGTTCCATGCCGCCGCCGAGGGCACGGCCACCCTCGAAGCCACTGCCGACCTGAGCCGAGGCGTCACCGGCGTCGGCCGAGGCGTCACCGGCGTCGGCCGAGACGTCACGCGCGTCGGCCGAGACGTCACCGACTGCCAACTCGACCGACGGGAGCGACGTCTCGGCATGTCTCTCGGGGAGGTCGGGGTGTCCTATCCGGGGCGGGAGCGGCCGGCGCTGGCCGCGGTGAGCGCGACCATCCCGGACCGGGGGATCACCGCGATCGTGGGCCCGAGCGGCTGCGGGAAGTCGACGTTGCTGGCGACGATCGCGGGTCTCCAGGAGACGTACGAGGGTGCAGTCGAGCTCGACGGACAGACCCCGGCGGCGGGCGACGAGTGGCGGCGCCGGTTCGCCTACCTCCCGCAGCGACCGGTGTTCGTCAGCGGGACGATCGCCGACAACCTCCGCCTGGGGTTGCCGGAGGCCACCGAGAGCGACCTGTGGCAGGTGTTGAAGCGGGTCGCGCTCGCCGACCGGATCGCCGAGCTCCCCGGCGGACTCGGGGCCGACCTGGCCGAGGACGGCCGGTCCCTCTCGGCCGGTGAGCGGGCCCGGCTCGCGCTGGCCCGCGTCGTACTCTCCGAGCGCCCCTGGGTCCTCCTCGACGAACCCACCGCCCATCTCGACCCCGACACCGAGCGGATCATCGCCGACACCGTCACCGACCTCGCCCGCGACCGCGCGGTCGTCCTCGTCGCCCACCGCCAGGCCCTCATCGACATCGCCGACCAGGTCATCACCCTCTCCGCCGAGAAGGCGCCCCCGTCGGCCGAGACGTCACCAGCGTCGGCCGAGACGTCGCTCCGGGCGGCCGAGACGTCGCTCCGGTCGGCCGAGACGTCGCTCCGGGCGGCCGAGACGGCAACTGTTGACGCTTCGGCCGACGGGGCTGACGCTTCGGCCGACCGGGGTGACGCCTCGGCCGCCCGGGGTGACGCCTCGGCGCGGGTGGCGTTGTGGGGGTCGGCGGTGGTCGGCGGGCTGAGCTGGGCGTCGGGGGTGGCGCTGACGGCGCTGGCGGGGTGGCTGATCATCAAGGCCTCCTACCACCCGGTGATCCTGACGCTGGTGGCGGCGATGGTGGGGGTGCGTACGTTCGGGATCGCGCGGCCGGTGCTGCGCTACCTGGAGCGGTTGTGGTCCCACGACAGCGCGCTGCGGCTGCTGGCGAAGCGACGGGTCGACATCTACGACGCGCTGGTGCCGCTCGTGCCCGGCGCGCTCCCGGGCAGAAGAGGAGACGTGCTCGCGAGCGTCGTCGACGATGTCGACGCGGTGCTCGACGAGGAGCTGCGGGTGCGGCTGCCGATCCGGGAGCACGCCGTCGTGGCCCTCCTCGCGGTCGTCGCGACCGCGCTCATCGACCCGGCCGCAGCGGCCTTCACCATGGCCACGGTGCTGGCGGCGGGAGCCGCCTTCGGGATCGCGTACGCAGGAGCAGCACGCGCCGAGAACATCTCGATCACCGTGCGGGCCAGAGTGTCCGAGCAGGTGGTGGAGGCGACCCAGACGGCGACCGAGCGCCGGATGTGGCAGGCGGGCGAGCCGGTGCTGGACGCGCTCGACGACCTGGCTCGCACCGCCACCCGAGCGACCACGACCGCAGCATTCGCCGCGTCCGCGGCGAAGGCCCTCGTGCTGGTCGCCGCCGGCGCGGCGGTGGCCGCGACCGCCGCCTACACGACGGCCGGCGACGGCCCGATGCTCGCGCTCCTCACCCTGGTCCCGCTGGCACTGGCCGAGCCCGCCGCGACGCTCGCCGACGCCGGCGCCGCCAGGGCCCGCACCCGTGCCGCGCAGCGTCGTCTCGACGCCCTCACCAGCCGCCGCCCCGCGGTCGCCGCCCCGGACCGCCGCGAGCAGCCCGCCGGCGACACCACGATCACGATCACCGGCGTCACCGCCCACCCCGGCGGCCAGATCGTCGGCCGGTCGAGAGGCCACAGCGTCGAGATCCCCGACCTGCACATCGAGCCGGGCGCGAAGATCGGCATCGTCGGCCCCTCGGGCTCCGGCAAGAGCACCCTGGCTGCCCTGCTGCTGCGCTTCCTCGACCCGGACACCGGCACGATCACGCTCGGCGGCCGCGCGGCGCGCGACCTGGATCCCGAGGACGTACGGAAGGTTGTCGGGCTCGTCGACGACGACCCGCACGTCTTCGCGTCCAACCTCGTCGAGAACGTCCGCCTGGCGCGGCCCGACGCCACCGACGAGGAGGTCGAGCGGGCGCTCCGGCGCGCGCATCTCGGTGACTGGCTCGACGCCCTCCCGACAGGATTGCGGACCAGGCTCGGCGACGGCGCGGCCCAGGTCTCCGGCGGCGAACGGGCCAGGCTGGCCGTGGCGAGGTCGCTGCTGGCCGGGCACAAGGTCCTGGTTCTGGACGAACCTTTGGCTCATCTGGACACCTCGACCGCCGAGTCGCTGGCGCGTGAGGTGCTCGCGCGGGAGTATGGCTCGACAGCTGACACAGAGCCCGGCACAGAACACGGCGCGGAGCCTGGTCCGCATGGCGGCACGAAAACCGTAGTGTGGATGACTCACACATCGACCGGACTGGGGTTGACCGATACCGTGGTCTCCCTTCAACGAATGGGGGAAGTGAGACGGTGTTGACCGAGACAAGGACGATCCGGGTCTACCTGCTCGACGACCACGAGGTCGTCCGCCAGGGGTTGACGACGCTGCTGGACAGCCATGACGACATCGCTGTCGTCGGTCAGGGTGGCACCACCGCCCAGGCGCGCGAGGACATCGACCGTCTCCAGCCGGACGTGTGCGTGCTCGACGCCCGCCTCCCCGACGGCTCGGGGATCGAGGTCTGCCGTGAGGTCCGGGCGGCCTACCCGGACATGCTCGCGCTCATCCTGACCTCCTATGACGACGACGAGGCGCTCTTCTCGGCGATCATGGCCGGGGCGAAGGGCTACGTCCTCAAGGACATCCGCGGCAACGACCTGGTCGAGGCGATCCGCACCGTCTCCGGCGGCGGCTCGTTGCTCGACCCGCTCATGACCGCGAAGGTCATGGAGAAGATGCGCAACCCCGACGGTGAGTCGCCGCAGATGCAGGCGCTCACCCCTCAGGAGAAGCGCCTGCTCGCGCTCATCGGCGAGGGCCTGACCAACCGTGAGATCGCCGGCCGGATGTTCCTGGCCGAGAAGACGGTCAAGAACTACGTCTCCAGCATCCTGGCCAAGCTCGGTGTCCAGCGACGCACCCAGGCCGCGCTGATGGCCAAGGAACTCCTCCACCCCCGCCGAGGTCAGTAAGAAGCTCAGGCCCCAGCGGTGATCGGCACCTGCCAGATGAGCTCGGTGCCGCTGGGGGAGCGCGGGCCGATCTCGAGCTGGCCGCCGAGCTGGACCGCGCGGCAGCGGGCGTTCTTCAGCCCGCTCTCCTCGGCCTCCTCCGGGACACCGCTGCCGTCGTCGCGTACGACCAGCTTGATCTCGTCGTCCTGGAGCGAGAGCTCGATCTGGGCGCTGTGGGCCTGGGCGTGCCGGGCGAGGTTGGAGACCGCCTCGCGCAGGACCGGCAGCAGGTGGTTGCGCACCGAGTCGGGCACCGCGGTGTCGACCGGCCCGGTGATCTTGATCTCCGGGGTGAAGTCCATGACGCCGGCGTACTCTCGGACGACCTCGCGCACCTGCGCCCGCAGCGAGGAGGCGTCGTGGTTGCTGAGGTCGAAGATGGAGCCGCGTACGTCCTTGATGGTCTGGTCCAGCGCGTCGACCTGCTCCGAGAGCCGCTTGGGCAGGTCCTCGACCCGCTGCGGGTTGCGGCCCAGGGTCTCGAGCTGGAGCCCGATCGCGAAGAGACGCTGGATGACGACGTCGTGGAGGTCGCGGGCGATCCGGTCGCGGTCGGTGATGACGGCGAGGTCGGCCCGGTCCTCGACCGCGCGGAGGCGGTCCAGGGCGAGGGCGGCCTGGCCGGCGAAGCCGAAGAAGAGCTCGCGCTCGTGCTCGTCGTGGGCGGCGCCGGCGTTGTCGTAGATCGCCAGCAGCGCGCCGCGGCCGGCGAGCGAGGAGCGCACCGGGGCGACCACGACGTAGAGCCCGTCGACCTCGAGGTCCAGCGGCTCGACGATGCGACGGTCGATCAGGAGCGGGACCTTCTCGGTCACCGCCCGCACCCGCTCCTCCTGGCCGGGCGCGGCAGCGACGCCGGAGACGAGTCCGTGCTCGATGCGGGTGCCGGCGCCGACCCCGATCGCGCGCATGAGCGGCAACGCGGTCTCACACATCCGCTCGAGGGCGACCGTGTGGTCCAGCGGCGGGGTCAGGGCCCGGCTGAGCTCGGCGCTCGCCTCGAGCCACTTGCGGCGCTGCTCGCTGAGCTCGAGCTCGCGTACTTTGTCGATCTGGGCTCCCGCGGCACGCGCGAGGGCGACGACGAGCTGCTCGTCGTGGCTGGTGAAGTCGGCACCGCCGACCTTCTCCGAGAGGAGCAGGTGGCCGAAGTCGCGCTCACCGATCCGCAGCGGCACCTCGATGAACTTGCGCTTGCCCGGGTCGCTCGTACGCAGCGCGTGGCTGCCACCCTCGGGCGTGCGGGGTGCGACCAGCAGGAGGGGGTCGGGAGCGGTGATCCCTCTGGGCCGGGTCGTCGATGCCGGCTCGCCATCGTCGTCCGCGCCGTCGTGAACACCCTCATAGGTGTTGGCATCGGCATCGGCATCGGAGTCGACGTCGGCATCGAGGCGGGCACGGCGGCCGCGGCTCTTGCCCACGACCTGCAGCGTCGGCTCCTGCTGGTGGCCGTAGGTGATCAGGTCCTGCAGCTCGCCGTCGAGGCCGAGGATGCCGAGAGCGCCGTAGCCCGCCCCGGTCAGCTCGCAGGCGGAGCGGGTGATCCGCTCCAGCATGGCGCTCAGGTCGAGCTCGCTCGACATCGCGATGACCGCGTCCAAGAGCGAGCGCGCCGATGGCTCGAGACCGGTCAGGTCTTCGGTCGCGTCAGTGGTCACTTGTCAGAGTCTGTCGTGCCGGACCCGGTCGCGTCCACATAACGGCAACAGTTTCTCTACTGTCTGCCTCAAACTCACGCGAATGTGTGCGTTTGGATCATTCGTCTGCGATCTTGCCGTCGACGTAGAGCCACCGTCCGGCACGCACCTCGAACCGACTGTGCTCGGCGAGCACGCCGTCGCCCGCCGGGGAGCGATAGGACGCCCGGAACGCCACCCAGCCGTGGGTGTCGTCATCGAGCCCCGAGCCCTCGATCTCCAGTCCCGTCCAGGTCGGTCCCGAGTCCGGTGCGGCACCTCCCAGGTCGTCCGGGCGGGTCCGCGGATGCCAGGTCCGGAAGATGTAGTCCCAGTCCCCGAGGGCGTACGCCGCATAGCGGCTGCGCATCAGCTCCTCCGGCGTCTCGGCCGGGGCACCGCCACGGTGCAGCCGGTGGCAGCACACCGCGTAGCGCTTTCCGCTCCCGCACGGGCACTCCTCGGGCAGCGGTGTTCCGGTGGAGGTGCGGCCGAAGGGGGACATGCGCCCATTGTGTACCGGAAAGGGCACATTCCCGTCGTGGGCCCGGAGCGCCCCGACTATGGTGTGGGGGTGGCTCTCAGGCGCAGGCGGCTCGGGACGGCGGGGGTGCTTCGGTGACGGATGTGAGCATCTGTCTGCTGGGTCCCCTGATCGTTACGCGCGCAGGTGAGCCGGTGGAGATCCCGGGACGGCGCCCGCGCACGCTGCTGGCGTTGCTGGCCCTGGAGGCGGGCACACCCGTCTCCGCCGACGTGCTCGCCGACCGGATCTGGGGCGAGGAGCTGCCCGACAACCCGCGCGGCAGTCTGCACACCTACATCGGACGGCTGCGTCGCGTGCTCGGCAAGGAGGTCGTACGCCGCGCTGCCGGTGGCTACATCCTCGACCTGCCCCGCTCCTCGGTGGACGCGCTCGCCTTCATCGACCTGCTCGACGCGGCGCAGGGAACGGACGCCTACGCGCGGCTCGAGGAGGCGATCGAGCTGTGGCGGGCCGAGCCGTTCGCCGAGTCGGCCGACGAGTCGCTGGCCGAACGCACCCGGCCGTGGCTCGTCGACCGCTACCTCGCGGCGCTGGAGCAACGCGCCGAGCTCGACATCGCCGCCGGCCGGGCCGCGAAGGCGGTCGCCGACGTGCGCCGGGTGGTCGGCGACCACCCGCTGCGCGAGTCCCTGTGGGTCGTGATGCTGGATGCGCTGGACGCTGCGGGACGTACCGCCGAGGCGCTGGAGGCCTATGAGGAGGTCCGGTCACGACTGGCCGACGAGCTCGGCGCCGACCCCGGTGCGGAGCTGCGCTCGACCTTCACCCGGCTGCTGGTCGGCTCCTCGCCGGCCGCCCCGGAGGTGCAGGTCGCGCCGGGGGAGGCGACCGTGCCCGCCCAGCGCGTCTCCGAGGAGGACCTGGTCCCCAGGCAGCTCCCGGCCGACATCCCCAGCTTCTCCGGTCGGGAGGCCGAGCTCCGGCTGCTGGACGCGGTCACCATCGGCCACGAGGCCGGCTGGCCGAGCGTGGTCGCCGTGCACGGCATCGGTGCGGTGGGCAAGACCGCGTTCGCGGTGCACTGGGCGCGCGCCCGGACCGAGCACTTCCCCGACGGTCAGCTCTTCATCGACCTGCGCGGCTTCGGGCCGGGCGAGCCGCTCTCGCACGCCCAGGCGCTCACGACCCTGCTGATCGGGCTCGGCGTCGACGTCGCCTCGGTGCCGGCCGAGGTGGACGCGGCATCGGCCCTGCTGCGTACGACTCTCGCGCAGCGGCGCATGCTCCTCGTGCTCGACAACGCTCGCGACTCCACGCAGGTGCGGCCGCTGCTGCCGGGTGGTGACTCGCTGGTGCTGGTGACCAGCCGGAGCCAGCTGCGCGGCCTGGCCACCCGTGAGGGGGCCCGGCGGCTCGCGCTGGACACGCTCGCCCCCGCGGAGTCGGCGGCGTTCCTCCGGCAGCGGCTCATCGACCGGCCGGCGGACGATGAGGACGTACGTGCCCTTGCGGACAGGTGCGGACACCTGCCGCTCGCGCTCGCCGTAGCGGCCGAGCGTTGCAGCCGCTACCCGGATCTTCCGCTGACCGACCTGCTGGCCGAGCTCGACGGCGAGACCAGCCGGCTGGCCGCGCTCGAGGCGCCGCTCGATCCCATCTCCGATCTGCGCGCGGTCTTCTCCTGGTCCTACGACTCCCTCGACGAGGAGTCGCGGCGTGCCTTCCGCCTCCTCGGCCTCCGCCCGGGCCACGAGATCGGGATGCCTGCGATGGCGGCGCTCTTCGCCGTCGACATCGCCGCCGCCCGGCGGCTGGTCGACAAGCTCGTCGACGCCAACCTGGTCCGCGAGCACCGCCCGGGCCGTTTCGTGCTCCATGACCTGATCCGCGACTACGCCCTGGAGATGGGCTCCGCGGAGGAGTCAGGTGAGGCGCTGCTGCGGTTGGTGAGCTGGTACACCCACTCCCTGGTCGCGGCCTCCGAGGCCGGCGGCCGCTCCTTCCGGCTGATGAGCCTCGACCCCGTCGTCGACGGGGTCACCCCGCTGAGCTTCGCCACCGCGCAGCAGGCGCGCGCCTGGGGAGACCGGGAGTGGCTGACCATGGGGAGCGCCGTGCGCCTCGCGGTGCGTGCCGAGCTTCTCGGCCCCGCCTACCAGCTGGTCAACAAGATGTTCACCCTCTCGATGCGGCACCCACCCGCCGAGATGGTGCCCCTCCAGGAGCTCGGTCTCGACGCCGCCCTCCGTGCCGGTCAGCACGTCGACGCTGCCTACATCCGCAACCAGGTCGGGATCAGCCGGGCGAGGGCCGGCGACCTGAGCCGCGCGATCTCGGAGTTCCGTGGCGCTGCCTCGGTGTTCCGTGAGGCCGGGACCGCCGCCGGCCTGGAGATGGCGCTGTCCAACTGCGGCCAGGCGATGAGCATGATCGGGTCCCTCGACGAGGCCGTCGCGGTCCTCGAGGAGGCGTACGCCGTCGCGGACGCGGCCGGGATGGACGACCGTGCCCGCGGCAGCCTGATCGGGCTGGCCGAGGTCTACGTCCGGATGGAGCGCTACGAGGACGCCGTGCGGCTGATCGAGGAGGAGATCGGTCACGGGCCGGTCGACGTCGACTCCTCCGCCTCGCCGCGGTTGACCCTGGTCGACGCCCTGATCGGCCTGGGCCGCTACACCGACGCCGAGACCCATCTCCGCCTGGAGCTCGCCCACCACCTCGAGGAGCGCAACCGGTGGGGTGAGGCCAACATCCTCGTACGCCGCGCCGTGATCGAGCGCGAGACCGACCGGGTCGCCCAGGCCCGGGCCACGCTCCACGAGGTGGTCGCGATCCTCGACGAGGTGGGCGAGCTCGACCGCACCGCGCTGACCCGGGAGCGGGTCGAGGAGCTGCTCGCCAGCGTCGGCTCCTCCGTATCCGAGGGTCGGGACGTCGACGCATCGGCCGCCCAGGGGTTGGGCGGCGGCGTAGCGTTGCGTCCGTGACTGCCGCACCCACGATCAGCACCCTCGGCCAGCTTCGCGCGAGTGGCCATGTGTTCAAGTCGCTCCGTGAGGAGATCCGCGACAACCTGCTGGCGAAGCTGGCAGCCGGAGAGGACCCCTGGCCCGGGCTGCACGGGCTGGAGGACACCGTCATCCCGCAGCTCGAGCGTGCCCTGATCGCCGGACACGACGTCGTCCTGCTCGGTGAGCGTGGCCAGGGGAAGACCAGGCTGCTGCGTACGTTGGTGGGGTTGCTCGACGAGTGGACCCCGGTCATCGAGGGATCCGAGCTCGGTGAGCACCCCTACGAGCCGGTCTCGGTCGGGTCCCAGCGCTTGGCGGCGACGGCAGGTGACGCGCTGCCGGTCGCGTGGAAGCACCGCTCCGAGCGCTACGCGGAGAAGCTGGCCACCCCCGACACGTCGGTGGCCGACCTGATCGGCGACGTCGACCCGATGAAGGTCGCCGAGGGACGCTCGCTGGGCGACCCGGAGACGATCCACTTCGGCCTGATCCCGCGCTCCCACCGCGGCATCGTCGCGATCAACGAGCTGCCCGACCTCGCCGAGCGGATCCAGGTGGCGATGCTCAACGTGATGGAGGAGCGCGACATCCAGATCCGCGGCTACGTGCTGCGGCTGCCGCTCGATCTGCTGGTGGTGGCCTCCGCGAACCCGGAGGACTACACCAACCGCGGCCGGATCATCACCCCGCTCAAGGACCGTTTCGGCGCCGAGATCCGCACTCACTACCCGCGCGAGCTCGCCGCGGAGATGGCGGTCATCCGGCAGGAGGCCGCGCTGGTCGCCGACGTACCCGACCATCTCCTCGAGATCCTCGCGGTCTTCACCCGCCACCTGCGTTCATCCTCCGCCGTCGATCAGCGCTCCGGGGTCTCGGCGCGCTTCTCGATCGCCGGCGCCGAGACCGTCGCCGCGGCGGCGCTCCACCGAGCCACCGTGGCAGGGGAGCCCGACGCCGTCGCTCGTCTCGTCGACATCGAGACCGCCGTCGAGGTGCTCTCCGGCAAGATCGAGTTCGAGTCCGGCGAGGAGGGCCGCGAGGCCGAGATCCTGACCCATCTGCTGCGTACGGCCATCGCCGAGGTCGTCCGCAAGTCCTTCCGCGGCCTCGACTTCGCGCTGCTCATCGACGCCATCGAGGACGGCCGAATGGTCACCACCGGCACCAAGATCTCCGCCCGCGCCTTCCTGGAGGGCCTCCCGGTCCTGGGCGAGTCCGACCTCTACGACCAGATCGGCGACCGCGTCTACGAGGCCACCGGCGGCCCCCAGAACGACGGCCAGCTGGCCAGCGCCGTCGAGCTGGCCCTGGAGGGCCTGTTCCTGGCCAGAAAGATCGGCAAGGACACGGCGGATGGCGAGACGGTCTATGGCTGATCAGCGAGTGTCGAGCGAGGTGTAACACGTCGTTCGTAGGACTACTCGCCCTATTGGAACGACCGGATAGACCTACGAACAGCGTGTTACACGCGTTGAGGAGCACCACGTGAGCAGATACAAGAAGTACGCCGGGGGCGACCCGCTCGCTCCGCCGGTCGACATCGCCGAGGCGCTGGACGCGATCGGCGAGGACGTGATGTCGGGCTACTCGCCCGAGCGCGCGATGCGGGAGTTCCTGCGGCGCGGGGGACAGGACCAGCGGGGCCTCGACGACCTCGCCCGGCAGGTCGCCGAGAGGCGCCGTGAGCTGCTGCAGCGCCACAACCTCGATGGCACGCTCGAGCAGGTGCGCGAGCTGCTGGACAAGGCGGTCCTGGAGGAGCGCAAGCAGCTGGCCCGCGACGTCACGATGGACGACGGCGACCGTGCGTTCCGGGAGATGCAGATCGACAACCTCTCGCCGAACACCGCCGCCGCGGTCAGCGAGCTGTCCTCCTACGACTGGACCTCACGCGAGGCCCGCGAGGCCTACGAGGAGATCAAGGACCTGCTCGGCCGCGAGATCCTCGACCAGCGGTTTGCCGGGATGAAGCAGGCGCTCGAAGGGGCCACCGACGAGGACCGCGAGGCGATCGCGGAGATGCTGCGCGACCTCAACCAGCTCCTCGACAAGCACAATCGCGGCGAGGACACCGACGCGGACTTCGACGAGTTCATGGCCAAGCACGGCCAGTACTTCCCCGAGAACCCGCAGAACATCGACGAGCTGCTCGACACCCTGGCGCAGCGCTCGGCGGCCGCCCAGCGGATGCTCAACTCGATGTCGGCCGAGCAGCGACGCGAACTGATGGAGCTCTCGGCGCAGGCGTTCGGTTCGCCCGCCCTGATGGAGCAGATGGCCCAGCTCGACGCCAACCTGCAGGCGGCGCGGCCCGGCGAGGACTGGTACGGCTCCGAGGAGTTCGGCGGCGGCGAGGGGCTCGGCCTCGGCGACGGCACCGGCGTGCTGCAGGACATCGCCGAGCTCGACCAGCTCTCCGAGCAGCTCCAGCAGTCCTACGCCGGGAGCCGGCTCGACGACATCGACCTCGACGCGCTCTCGCGCCAGCTCGGTGATCAGGCCGCGGTCGACGCGCGCACCCTGCAGGAGCTCGAGCAGGCGCTGCGCGACTCCGGCCAGCTCGAGCGCGGCTCCGACGGCGACCTCCGGCTGACCCCGAAGGCGATGCGCCAGCTCGGGAAGGCCCTGCTCCGCGACGTCGCCCAGCGGCTCTCCGGGCGGCAGGGCGAACGCGACCTGCAGCGCGCCGGTGCGGCGGGCGACCTCTCCGGCTCCTCGCGGCCCTGGGCCTTCGGCGACACGGAACCCTGGGACGTACCCCGCACGATCACGAACGCCGTCATCCGCGAGGTCGGCGAGGGCCGCCGCGGCCCCGGGGTCCGCCTGACCGTCGACGACATCGAGGTGCAGGAGACGGAGGCCCGTACGCAGGCAGCGGTCGCCCTCCTGGTCGACACCAGCTTCTCGATGGCCATGGACGGCCGCTGGGTGCCGATGAAGCGCACCGCGCTGGCGCTGCACACCCTGATCAAGAGCCGGTTCCGCAACGACGACCTGCAGCTGATCTCGTTCGGGCGCTACGCCCAGACGATGGAGATCGAGAAGCTGACCGCCCTCGACGCGATCTGGGACAAGGGCACCAACCTGCACCACGCGCTGCTGCTGGCCAACCGGCACTTCCGCAAGCACCCGGGTGCCCAGCCGGTGCTCCTGATCGTGACCGACGGCGAGCCCACCGCCCACCTGGAGCCCGGCGGCGACGTCTGGTTCTCCTACCCGCCGCACCCGGTCACGATCGCGCGGTCCGTCGAGGAGCTGGAGAACTCCCGGCGCCTCGGCGCCCAGACCACCTTCTTCCGCCTCGGCGACGATCCCGGCCTGGCCCGCTTCATCGACTCCATGGCCCGCCGGGTCGAGGGGCGCGTCGTCGCGCCCGAGCTGGACGACCTCGGTGCCGCCGTGGTCGGGTCCTATCTGGGCGACAGGACGGCGCGGCGTACGTCCAACTCCTACGGCGGCTATCCCGATGCGTTCGGGGGTCGTGGCTGGTGGGCCGGCTGAGCCTGGGTGGATGCTCACCGAGTTAACTCGGTGAGCATCCGGCCGCGTAGCCTGCGCTCGTGCCCGAGGAGACGCTGAACGTACTTGCCCTTCTCGCCCTCGCGGCCCTGGCCGCCGGATATGTGGACGCGGTGGTCGGCGGAGGTGGGCTGATCCAGCTGCCGGCGCTGCTGCTGTTCCTGCCCGGTGCCGCGCCGGTGCAGATCCTGGCGACCAACAAGCTGGCCTCGGTCTTCGGCACCTCGATCAGCGCCGCGACCTACTACCGGCGGGTCGGGCCGGACCCGAAGACCTTCATCCCGCTGATGATCCTCGCGTTCGCGGGCTCTGCCCTGGGGGCGGGGGTGGCTTCGTACCTTCCCGAGAGCGTCTTCGAACCGATCGTCCTGGTCGCGCTGATCCTCGTCGGGGCGTGGGTGCTCTTCAAGCCGTCGCTGGGCGAGGCGACGGAGCTGAGGTACGACGGTCACCGGCATCTGATCGGCGCGATGGTGGTCGGGTTCGCGGTCGGTTTCTACGACGGCGCCCTCGGTCCGGGGACCGGCAGCTTCCTGGTGATCGGGCTCGTCGGTCTCCTCGGCTACTCCTTCCTGGAGGCGAGCGCGAAGGCGAAGATGGCCAATGTCGCCACCAACCTCGCCGCCCTGGTCGTCTTCGTCCCGCAGGGCGCGGTGATGTGGAAGACCGGCCTGGTGATGGGCGTGTGCAACCTGATCGGTGGTTACCTCGGGGCGCGGACCGCGGTGGCGAAGGGCGCCGGGTTCGTACGCGTCTTCTTCATCGTCGTGGTCGCCGGGTTCATCGTCCGCATCGGCGGCAGCGTGCTGGGGATCTGGTGACATGGCGGGCTACCTGACGATCGCGCGCGACGGCGCCGCCGAGATCGAGGAGAAGCGGTCGCGGTTCCTGTGCACGCTCGCCCGGGTCGAGAATGAGACCGACGCCCGGGAGGTGGTCGAGCGGCTGCGCAAGCAGCACTGGGACGCCCGCCACACCTGCTCCGCCTTCAGGATCGGTCCGCCGCCGCAGCCGGTCGAGCGCTCCAACGACGACGGCGAGCCGGCCGGCACGGCCGGCGCGCCGATGCTCGAGGTGCTTCGCGGTGCCGGGGTCTCGGACACGGTCGCCGTGGTGACTCGCTGGTTCGGCGGGACGCTGCTTGGCGCGGGCGGTCTCGTCCGGGCCTACTCCGACGCCGTCCGCACCGCGCTGGGCGAGGTCGGGACGCTCAGGCGAGAGCTGGTCCGGGAGTATTCGATCGAGGCTGCGTACGACGCCGCCGGCCGTCTCGAGACCGACCTGCGATCCTCCGGTGTGGCCGTCCTCGACACCGTCTACGGAGCTGCCGTGACCCTGCGGATCGGCGCTCCACCGGCCGAGGAGAAACGCCTCGAAGCGCTCGTCGCAGAGCTCACCGCGGGGGCGTCTGTGCTGGTCCCGGGCACGGACCAGTGGGTCGACCTTCCCTGAGGTTTGGGACAATGGACGGGTGAGCGACCATAGCGAGACGCCCGTGGAACTCCCTGATGGATGGACGACGAAGGTCCCGGACCTCGACGATCTACCCGCACTTCTGAGGCTCCGAGCAGCCGACAAGACACCCTTCGAAGGGTCCGGAAAGGTCGACGCGGATGCCATCACCGGCGAGGTCGCCGGCCCCGCCTCCTGGACCCGACAGCAGCTCGTCGCGATCGACCCGGAGGGCGACATCCGCGCCTGGGCGATCGCCCACGACCGCGCCGCCGGGCGCACGCTCGTCTACCTCTACGTCGACCGAACCATCGAGCGGACCGCCGAGATCGCGGCCGGGCTCTACGCCTGGCTCGAGGACCAGGCCCGGTCCATGGCCGAGCTGCGTGGCATCACCGAGTCCCATCTCGACGCCAGCCCGTTCGCCGACGACACCGTGCAGCGGGAGTGGCTGGCGGCGGCGGAGTTCACCAACAAGCGCACCTGGCTGCACATGAGCCGTCCGGTGCTGCCCGACGAGACCGTGCCCCCGCTCCGCGAGGGCGTGACGATCCGGCAGGTCGAGACCCACGAGAACGGGATGCCCGTCGCAGCCGACCTGCAGACGGTCCACCAGACCCTCGAGGAGTCCTTCCAGGACCACTTCAACTCCTACCGGGAGAGCTTCCCGGAGTTCGTACAGCGCCTCCGCGAGGACCCCGGCCACCGCTGGGACCACTGGTGGCTCGCCTACGTCGACGATCTCGAGGATCCCGACACCATGCTGCCCGCCGGCTCGCTGGTCGCCTCGGTGCTGCCCGCCAACGCGGCCGGGGTCGAGGGGACGTACGTCGAATACATCGGCGTCAACCGCAACGCACGCGGCCGCGGGGTGGCCAAGGGGCTCCTGCATGCCGTCATCGGCGACGCGCTCGAGCGCGGCCGCGACCGGGTCTCGCTCGAGGTCGACGCAGACAGCCCGACCGGGGCCGACGGGCTCTACAAGTCGATGGGCTGGGTGACCGACTACGTCACCGAGTCCTGGCACAAGGACGTCACCGTCTGACTGCCCGACGATCAGGCGCCGACGTCGGGGAGCTTCAGATCCAGCGTCGGCGCCTCGGTGCCGCCGTCGACCTCGAGCAGCTTCCCGGTGACGAACTGCCCAGCCTGTGAGGTCAGGTAGACCGCCGCGGCGGCGATGTCCTCCGCCTCCCCGATCCGTCCGAGCGGGGTCTTCGCCTCGATCTCGCCGCGCATGTTCTCGTCGCCGGCCACGAACTCGAGGGCGCTGGTCAGCACCGATCCCACGAAGATCCCGTTGACCCGGATCCGCGGTGCCAGGTCGGTGGCCGCCAGCCGGGTCCAGTGCGCCAGCGCCGCCTTCGCGGTCCCGTACGCGAGATAGCCGCGCCCCGCCGTACGTCCCATCATCGAGCTGATCGACACCACCGACTGCTGCCCGTCCGGGCTCTTCACCATGTACGGCACCGCCGCCCGCGTCAGTGCGTGCGCCGTGGTCACGTTGAAGTGGAAGGCCTCCTCGAGATAGGCCTCGTCGGTGTCGAGGAACGTGTTCGGGATCGTCCCGCCGACGTTGTTGACCACGATGTCGAGGCGCCCGAACTCCTCGTACGCCTGCTCCGCCAGCCCCGCCGTCGCAGCCGTATCGGCCAAGTCAGCCGGCACCACCAGCGCCCGCCGCCCCACCGCCTCGATCCTCTCGGCGACCTTCCGGAGCTGGCTCTCGGTCCGTGACGCGATCACCACGTCCGCCCCCGCCTCCGCCAGCGCCACCGCGGTAGCGGCGCCGATCCCGCGCCCCGCCCCCGTCACGATCGCCACGTGGTCGGTCAGTCTGAACCGTTCGAGAATGCTCATCTGTTTCCTCCATGTCGAGACGTCCGGCCGGTCGGCCGAGACGTCGCTTGCGCTGGCCGAGACGTCAGCGGCGTCGGCCGAAACGTCGCTCCGGTTGGTCGAGGCGTCGCTTGCGTCGGCCGAGATGGCAACGTGACGTGTCGGCCGACGTGCGTGACGACTCGGCCGACGGGGGTGACGCCTCGGCCGACGGGGGTGACGCCTCGGCCGACCGTAGTGACGTCTCGCTCATCGGGTGACGAGCCCGCGGCCGGTGATCAACGGAAGATCGAGAGGGGAGACGAGGCCGGGGGAGGCGGCGACGACGGCGGGGACGGCGTTGACCAGCCGCTGGGCGGTGACGATCATGCCGGAGACGTTGTGGTCGCCGTGCTCGCCGTGGTGGCTGAGCTCGACGGTCATCGACGGTTCGCCGGTGACCTCGATCCGGTAGCAGCCGTCGCCCGTCGCCGGGACAGGCCAGTCGGGGTCGGAGGCCGCGTCGGTGCGGGTCACGTGCTCCAGGGTGATGCGAGGGACGCCGTCGACGGTGCCGGTGACGGTGAAACGTACGGAACCCTGGGTGCCCTTCGCGATGTCCACCGACACGGTCTTGGTGTCCTGGGCCGCCGGGCGGCGCTCGACGTGCTCGACGAGCGGCTCGTCGAGGGTCACCCCGAGACCGGCGGCGAGCACCCGGACGACGGGGCCCCAGGCGGTGCTCAGCACCCCCGGCTCCCACAGGAACGGCTTGTCCTCCAAGGATCCTCCGAAGCCGAAGAGGTCCTTCATCACGACCGGCTGGAAGTACGTCGAGTAGTCGGCGATCTCGCTGACCCGGAGGTGGTCGATCCGCTGGGACAGCGACGTGATCGCGAGCGGCAGTACGTCGTTGGCGAAGCCCGGGTCGATGCCGTTGACGTGCAGCGACGCACCGCCCTCCCGCCCGGCCTCGTCGATCCCGGCGATCATCTCGTCCGGCAGCGTCCCCTGCGGATGGACCAGGATCACCGGCCCGGACGAGACCACGTTCACCCCGTCCCGGATCAGCTCGGTGAGATCCGAGATCGCCTCGAACACCCGGTCGTCGGTCATCGCCGCGTGGACGACGCAGTCCGGGGAGAGCGCGAGCAGCTCCTCGCGCGACGTGGTCGCAGCAACGCCCAGGGTCCGCCCCAGCCCCGCCAGCTCCCCGGCGTCGACCCCGGCCTTCGCCGGCGTCGACGTCCAGACCCCGACCAGCTCCAGGTCGGGATGGGCATCCACCCCCGCGATCGCATGACGTCCCACCGTCCCGGTGGACCAGACGACGACTCTGAGTGGCTTCTCGGGACTCCCGAAGGCGAAGGACATGGCGCCAATCTAGAACGTGTTTCAGTTTCGCGGAAGTGATTCGCCCAGGAAACCCTCCGCAGCTACGTTGACGCCATGACCGAGGCACTCTTCGAGGACACCCGACATCCGACCGGCGCCCCCTATGTCGCGGACGAGTCCACCACACTGCGCGCGTTCCTCGACTTCCATCGGGCGACCCTGCTCAGACAGGTCGAGGGCCTCGACCACGAGCAGCTGAACCGGCCCTTCCCGCCCACGACCATGACGCTGGCGGGACTCCTCAAGCACATGGCGTACGTAGAGGACACCTGGTTCGGCGTACGCCTGGCCGGCAACGGCCCGTTCCCGCCGTTCGACACGGCTCCGTGGGACGACGACCAGGACTGGGACTTCAACAGCGCCGCCGCCGACGACCCCGAGGCGCTGCGCACCCTCCTCCGCGACGCGATCGCTCGCTCCAACGAGCTCACCGATGCCGCCGGCTCCTTCGATCGCATCGCGGTCGGGAAGACACGGGACGGCCAGCAGGTCAGCCTGCGCTGGATCCTGGTCCACATGATCGAGGAGTACGCCCGCCACTGCGGCCACGCCGACCTCATGCGCGAGGCCATCGACGGAAGGACAGACATCTGATGCAGATCCGCGAAGCGACGGCCGAGGACTGGCCGCAGATCTACCCGTTCTGGTCCGAGATCGTGGCGGCGGGGGAGACCTACGCCTACCCCGAAGGCCTCACCTCAGAGGAGGCCCGCGAGATGTGGATGTCCGACCACGTCGTGGTCGCCGTCGAGGGCGAAGAGATCCTGGGCAGCGCCAAGATGGGCCCCAACCGCCCGGGCCGCGGCAGCCACATCGGCACCGCTTCGTTCATGGTCTCCCCGGCCGCCCGCGGCAAGGGCGTCGGCCGGGCCCTCGGCGACTACTGCGTGCAGTGGCACAAGGACAGTGGCTTCCACGGCATCCAGTTCAACGCCGTCGTGGAGACCAACACCACCGCCGTACGCCTGTGGAAGTCGCTCGGCTTCCAGATCATCGGGACCGTCCCGGACGCGTTCGACTCGACGTCGCACGGCCGGGTCGGCCTCCACGTGATGTATCTGCCGCTGACCTGACCTCAGGCGGTCGCGGGGAAGGCGATGCCCGTGTTCGCGTGGCAGCGGTAGCCGTTGGGCACGCGGTCCAGGTACTGCTGGTGCGCGGGCTCGGCGGCGTAGAAGGTGGGCACCTCGCGGATCTCGGTGGTGATCTCGCCGTAGCCACGCTTGGTGATCTCGGCGCCGTAGATCTTGGTCAGCTCCTCAGCGGTCTCCCGCTGCGCGTCGGAGACGTAGTAGAGCGCCGAGCGGTACTGGGTCCCGACGTCGTTGCCCTGCCGCATCCCCTGCGTCGGGTCGTGCACCTCGAAGAACTTCTTGACGAGGTCCGCGTAGGAGACCACGGTGGGGTCGAAGACGACCCGGACGGCCTCGGTGTGGTTGGTCTGACCGCTGCAGACCTCCTCGTAGGTCGGGTTGGCCGTGGTGCCACCCTGGTAGCCCACGGCGGTCGAGTAGACCCCCGGCGTCTGCCAGAAGATCTCCTCGGCACCCCAGAAACAGCCGAGACCGAAGTACGCCACCTCGGACCCTTCCGGAGCGGTGCCGTCCTCGGGCGAGGCGAGCAGCGGAGTCCCCAGGACGCGGTGCTTCGCGGGCAGGTCGAAGAGGGCCTGGTCGCGCCCGGCGAGGGTGCGGTCCTCGGGGAAGAGCTGTGTTGGGCGACCGAACATGAGTGACCTCCAGAAAGTCAGGTTGCTACCAGTCTCCAACACAGTTCGACGCGCGAACGTTCCCGGATGGGCGGCGAGGTGAGATCGGACGTAGGCTCGGAGCGTGAGCGAGCAGCAGCACCTCGGCAAGGCCGGATTCGAGACCAAGGCGATCCACGCGGGCTACGAGCCCGACCCGACGACGGGTGCGGTGATCCCGCCGATCTACGCCACCACGACCTACAAGCAGGACGGCGTCGGCGGCCTGCGCAACGGCTATGAGTACAGCCGCTCCGCCAACCCGACCCGCACCGCGCTCGAGGGTGCGCTGGCGGCGGTCGAGGAGGGCGAGAAGGGGTTCGCCTTCGCCTCCGGTCTGGCCGCCGAGGACACCCTGATCCGCAGCCTGATGCGGCCCGGTGACCACATGGTCATCCCCGACGACGCCTACGGCGGCACCCACCGGTTGATCGACAAGGTCGAGAGCCAGTGGGGCATCGCGCACACCCCCGCTCAGGTCGCCGACGTCGACGCCGTCGCCGCCGCGATCCAGCCCGGCAAGACCAAGGTGGTCTGGGTCGAGACGCCGACCAACCCGCTGCTCAACATCGCCGACATCTCCGCGCTCGCCACCGTCGCCCACGAGGCCGGTGCGCGGCTGGTGGTCGACAACACCTTCGCCAGCCCCTACCTGCAGCAGCCGCTCACCCTCGGCGCCGACGTGGTGGTGCACTCCACGACCAAGTACGTCGGTGGCCACTCCGACGTCGTCGGCGGTGCCGTGGTCGTCCGCGACCTGGAGATCGCCGAGAAGATCGGCTACCTGCAGAACGCCGCCGGCGCGATCGCCGACCCGTTCGGCGCCTGGCTGACCCTGCGCGGCCTCAAGACCCTGGCCGTACGCATGGACCGCCACTGCGACAACGCCGAGCGCGTCGCCGACTTCCTGACCTCGCACCCGAAGGTCGGCGAGGTCATCTACCCGGGCCTGGAGACCCACCCCGGCCACACGGTCGCCCAGAAGCAGATGAAGCGCTTCGGCGGCATGGTCTCCTTCCGGGTGACCGGCGGCGAGGCCCAGGCGCTCGCGGTGTGCGAGCGCACCAAGATCTTCACGCTGGGCGAGTCGCTCGGCGGTGTCGAGAGCCTGATCGAGCACCCGGGCAGGATGACCCACGCGTCCGTCGCGGGCACCGACCTGGAGGTGCCGGCCGACCTGGTGCGGATCTCCGTCGGGATCGAGTACGCCGAGGACCTGGTCGCGGACCTCGAGCAGGCCCTTGACCAGAGCTGATCAGCCACAGACCGCCGTCTGCGTCGACTTCGGCTCCACCTGGACCAAGGCTCTCCACGTCGACCTCGCCTCGGGAGAGGTCCTCGGCTCCGCGAGCGCGCCGACGTCGCTGCACGAGGTGATGGAGGCGTACGACGCCTGCCTGGCCACGCTCACCGAGAAGGACTCCCGGGCGGCCGACGCCGAGATCCTCGCCTGCTCCTCGGCAGGCGGCGGACTGCGGATCGCCGTGGTCGGCAACGAGGAGCTGGTGACCGCCGAGGCCGGGCGGCGGGTGGCGCTGTCCAGCGGTGGCAAGGTCGTCGCGGTGGTCGCGACCGCAGGTCGTGAAGCCGAGAGTGACCTGGGGGCCACGCTGAGCTTGACGACCCCGGATCTGGTGCTGCTGACCGGTGGCACCGACGGGGGCAACCGGGACGCCATCGTCTCCGCCGCGCGCGAGCTGGCCGCGGCCGGCTGGCGCGGGCCGGTGGTCGTGGCGGGCAACCGTGACGCGAACCCGGAGATCGACGAGATCCTGGCCGACGTTCCCCATGTGACCTGCGACAACGTCGTTCCCAAGATCGGCGTGCTCGCGCCCGAGAGCGCCCGCGCGGCGGTCCGGGAGATGTTCCTCGAGCACGTGATCGGCGGCAAGCACCTGAGCAGCCGGGACGACTTCCGGCGGATCGTCCGGGGGGCGACCCCTGATGTCGTGCTCCAGGGGGTCGAGACGCTGGCCGAGGTGCTCGGCGAGGACGTCGTCGTCGTCGATGTCGGCGGCGCCACCACCGACGTGCACAGCGTGGTCCGTCCCGACCCCGAGGCCGAGCACGTCCGCGAGGAGGTCGTCGCGGTCACCCCGGTGACCAGGACGGTCGAGGGCGATCTGGGCATGCGTTGGTCGGCGATCACGACCCTGGAGGCGGCCGAGCACTCGGACCCGAGCCTGGCCGAGTCGGATCTCTCCGGCGAGGTCGAGCACCGGCACAACCACCCCGGCTGGCTGCCGCGCACCGAGCAGGACAAGGACATCGACGAGCTCCTGGCGAGGATCGCGATCTCCACGGCCCTGCAGCGGCACGCGGGACGGTCCCGGGTCGTGCTGTCACCGAGCGGCAAGGTCATCGAGCGCACCGGCACCGACCTGCGCCGGGTCGGCGTGGTGATCGGCTCCGGAGGCGTACTCCGGCATGGTCGTGAGCGCATCGAGGAAAGGGTGATGCGCTGGTCGGTCCGCGGCGGGTGGCAGCTCCCGGAGGCGCCGCTGCGGACGGTCGACAGCGACTACGTGCTCGCCGCGGTGGGCCTGCTCGCGCGATCGCACCCCGCCACGGCGCGGCACCTTGCGACCCACCTCACACCCTCCCGGTAGCCTCTGTCAGGTGACGGATCAGGGGGATACACCCGGGGGAGAGAAGCCGACCGCGAAGGATGGCCTCGAGCGGGTGACAGGAGCGTTCAGACGCAACCGCGAGGCACGTGAGGCGCAGCGTCATGCCCAGGAGGAAGCCGACGCGCGGGAGTCAGCAGAGGTGGCCAAGGAGGCCGCCGCGGAGGCCCGTGAGTCGGCCGAGAACTTCGCGCTACGCCTCGTCAACCAGTTCGAGCGCCTGCGCGAGGGGCGCCAGGAACAGCTGGCTGCGCCCGAGCCGGTGACCGCCCCGACGTCGGTGAGCCGCACGAACGTCCCCTACGGTGTCGAAGTCGCCGCCCAGTGGGGCTGGCGATTCCTGGTGATCGTCGCCGCCGGCTATCTGATCGTCCGGGCCCTCGGCTTCCTCAGCATCGTCGTCGTCCCGTTGGTCATCGCGCTGCTGATCGCCGCGCTCGTCTCCCCGGTCGTCAACGGCCTGGCCCGGGTCGGGCTGAGGCGGAGCATCTCGGCACTCTTCGTGGTGATCGGCGTGCTCGTTGCGGTCATCGCGATGCTGAGCTTCGCCGGCACCCAGGTCGCCAACGGCTTCACCGACCTCGCCGGGCAGACCGTCAAGGCGCTCGACGAGATCCGCGACTGGCTGATCAACGGGCCGTTCCATGCGAGCGAGGCCCAGGTCGACACCTGGCTCAAGACGGTCCAGACCACCGTGCAGGACTGGGCGGCGGCGTACGCCTCCAACCCGTTCTCCCGGGTCAGCGAGGTCGGCGGGGTCGCCCTCGACGTCTTCGCCGGGCTGTTCATCGTGCTCTTCTCGACCTACTTCTTCTGCGCCGAGGGCGAGCGGATCTGGGGCTGGCTCGTCCGTCTCGCCCCGCGGGCCGCGCGCAGCCGGATGGACAGCTCCGGCCGGGTCGCGTGGGTCTCGCTGACCCAGTTCACCCGCGCCACCGTCATCGTGGCCGCGGTCGACGCGGTCGGCATCATGATCATCGCCGCGATCCTGCAGGTGCCGTTCGTGGCGGCGATCGGCGTGCTGGTCTTCCTGAGCTCGTTCGTGCCCCTGATCGGGGCCACCGTCGCCGGCGCGGTCGCCGTGCTCGTCGCGCTCGTCTCCCAGGGGCCGTTGACTGCGCTGCTGATGCTCGGTGGCGTGATCCTGGTCCAGCAGCTCGAGGCTCACGGCCTGCAGCCCTTCCTGCTCGGTCGCTGGGTCCGCGTCCACCCGCTCGGCGTCATCCTCGCGGTCGCCACCGGCATCGTGCTCGGTGGCGTGGCCGGTGCGCTCGTGGCGGTGCCTCTCGTGGCCGCCCTCAACGCGGTGGCCAACCATCTGACCGCGGTCCCGGCCCTGGCACCGACGGCGTCGACGCCGCCCCCGGTGCCGCCCGGTCCCACGTCCCCACCCCCACCGAGCCCAGGAGCGGGCAGTGCCTGAGTTGCATGGTCAGCCGACGTACGACGACATCCTCGCGGCGCGCGAGCTGCTGCGCGGCCACATCACCGAGACCCCGGTCCAGGGAGCCCGCTGGCTCACCGACATGGTCGGAGACACGGTCATCCTCAAGTGCGAGAACCTGCAGCGTACGGGCTCCTTCAAGGCCCGCGGAGCATTCGTACGCATCGCCCGCCTGTCCGAGGAGGAGCGCAAGCACGGGGTGGTGGCCGCCAGTGCGGGCAACCATGCGCAGGGCGTCGCGCTGGCCGCGACCACCCTCGGCATCCCGTCCACCGTGTTCATGCCCGAGGGCGCGCCGATCCCGAAGGAGAAGGCCACCCGCGCCTACGGCGCGGAGGTGATCTTCGAGGGTCAGTACGTCGACCAGTGCCTCGACGCCGCGATGGCCTTCGCCGAGCGCACCGGTGCCGTCATGATCCACCCCTTCGACCACCCCGACGTCGTCGCCGGTCAGGGCACGATCGGCCTCGAGATCCTCGAGCAGGCGCCGGACGTGAAGACGGTCGTCATCCCGCTCGGCGGGGGTGGCCTGCTCGCCGGTGCGGCGCTCGCGATCAAGGCGAAGCACCCCGACGTGAAGGTGATCGGCGTGCAGGCGGAGACCGCCGCCGCCTACCCGGTCTCGCTGCGGGAGGGCCGACCGATCCGGCTCGACAAGATGCCGACGATGGCCGACGGCATCGCCGTCGGGCTGCCGGGGGAGACCAACTTCCCGATGATCCAGGCCTACGTCGACGAGATCCGTACGGTCTCGGAGGAGGCGATCTCGAGCGCGCTGCTGGCTCTCGTCGAGCGGGCCAAGCTCGTCGTCGAGCCCGCCGGCGCGGTCGGCGTGGCGGCACTGATGGACGCGCCCGAGGCCTTCGAGGGCCCGGTCGTGGTGGTGCTCTCCGGCGGCAACATCGACCCCCTCCTGCTCAGCAAGGTGATCCAGCACGGCATGACCCTGGCCGGACGCTACCTGCCGGTCGCGGTGACGATCCCCGACCAGCCCGGTGCGCTGGCCACCCTGCTGTCGGTGATCGGGGACACGGGGGCCAACGTCATGGAGGTCGTGCACTCGCGCACCAACCCCGGGTTGCGACTCGCCGAGGTCGTCGTGCAGCTCCAGCTGGAGACCCGCGGGCAGAACCACGCCGAGCGAGTGCTCGAACAGCTGCGCAACAAGGGATACCCGGCGATCAGCCCCTGACGTTCCGGGGAACGGTCCCGAGGTCGGATTGCGCAACGTTTCGGTCGCGAACTGTCTTCGGGTGTGGTTGCCTTGTTAAACTGAACCTTCTGACAATCTCCCGCGGAACGTTCAGCTGGGTGAAATATGCCCGCACAGCAGGGAGAGAAGGCGCCGGTGAATGGGGGTTGACCGGCGCCCCTTACCTATATTCACTACCCATCAGGAGTAACTCGCTATGACTCAGTCGACCGAGACCACGGCTGCCACTATCTGGCTCAGCAAGGGTGCATTCGACAAGCTCACCGCCGAGTTGGAATACCTGAAGGGCCCCCGGCGCCAGGAGATCCTCGCCGAGATCAGCTCCGCCCGCGACGAAGGTGACCTCAAGGAGAACGGCGGCTACCACGCCGCCCGTGAGGAGCAGGGCAAGCTCGAGGGTCAGATCCAGCAGCTCGAAGCGCTGCTGCGCAAGGCGGACACCACCGTCCCCGAGGACGACGGCGTCGTCTCGGTCGGCAAGCTGGTCACCTTCAAGTTCGAGGGCGATGACGACGACGAGGCCGAGACCCGCCTCATCGCCTCGATCGAGATGAAGGAGT
This sequence comes from Nocardioides sp. NPDC051685, assembly GCF_044453405.1. NCBI lineage: Bacteria > Bacillati > Actinomycetota > Actinomycetes > Propionibacteriales > Nocardioidaceae > Nocardioides > Nocardioides sp. NPDC051685. The sequence goes on from NZ_JBITCR010000003.1 coordinate 113,623, forward strand.
ACGCAGGCGGTGTCGAGATCTCCTCGGCCGCCTCCCCGATCGGCGCGGCGCTCATCGGCGCCAGCGTCGGTGACACCGTGACCTACGAGGGTCCTCGCGGGCCGCTCAAGGTCGAGATCCTGAAGACCGAGGTCTTCACCGGCTGATCTGCGGGTGGCTGCACGGTCATTCGACCGTGCAGTCGCCCCACTCGACCCGGGCCGCGCGGCGCTCGGTCGGGATGGTGATCGTCTGGCGGCCCTCGCCGGCGGTGAACTCGAGGTGGCCGACCTTCTCCTCCTGGTCGTCCTCGGCCTCGACGGTGCAGACGGGCTTCGCGTCCTTGTCGTGGAGGCGTACGACGAAGGTCACCTCGACCTCGTTCTCGCTGATCGCCTCCCACTTCTCCAGCCCGGAGGAGACCTCGGGGTGCAGCGCCAGCCACAGCGCCCAGCCGAACCAGCCGATGATCGCGACCAGGGCGAGGACCAGCGCGAGCAGGAGTACGCCCGGGCGACGGCGCGGGCCACGGCCGTAGCGGGTCGCGATGCGGGATTCTTCGGCTGACGGCGTGCTCACGGAAACATGGTCCCATCCCGCCGAAGAAGACCGCACATCCGTCCTGGGGGCCTACCACCGCCGATGTCCGCAGAGTGGGAGCGGGTAACCGAACTGTGAGACGAGGCGTGGTTAGGATTGAACCCATGCCAGAGCAGCTCCAGCAGGCGTTCCGCCTGATGCACGTGCACGCGCACCCCGACGACGAGTCGAGCAAGGGCGCGGGCATCACCGCGAAGTATGTCGCCGAGGGCGTCGACGTCCATGTCGCGACGTGCACCGGTGGCGAGCGGGGCGACATCCTCAACCCGAAGATGGAGCGCCCGGGGATCCTGGAGAACATCCACGAGATCCGCCGCGAGGAGATGCATCGTGCCCGCGACATCCTCGGCATCAAGCAGGACTGGCTCGGTTTCGTCGACTCCGGCTGGGTCGAGGAGTTCATGGCGGTCAAGGACACCGCGGCCAAGGACTGGTCGCTGCTCCCGGAGGGCTGCTTCGGCCGGATGCCGCTCGAGGTGAGCACGCGCCGGCTCGTCGAGATCATCCGCACCTTCCGGCCGCATGTGGTCACGACGTACGACGAGAACGGGGGCTACCCGCACCCGGACCACATCATGTGCCACCGGGTCTCGGTGGAGGCGTTCCGGGCGGCCGGCGACCCCGACCGGTTCCCCGATGCCGGTGAGCCGTGGCAGCCGCTGAAGCTCTACTACAGCCACACCTTCAACTACCCGCGCACGATCGCCCTGCACGAGGCGATGAAGAGCCACGGGCTCAGCTCGCCCTACGAGGAGCGCCTCGAGGAGTGGAAGCCGGACCCGGGCTGGGACGAGCGGGTCACCACGAAGGTGGAGTGTGCCGAATACTTCGGCGTACGTGACCAGGCGCTGCTCGCGCATGCCACCCAGATCGACCCCGACGGCCCCTGGTTCGCGGTGCCTCGGGAGATCGAGAAGGAGGCCTGGCCGACCGAGGACTACGAGCTGGTGACCTCCTACGTGCCGGTGCCCGAGGCCGAGAAGCGCGCGGAGACCGACCTGTTCGCCGGGCTCGACGTGTCCACCGCCGACGACGAGGGCAAGGCCGCGGTCGGTCGCGAGATCAGCTTCGGCAAGGTCGTCACAGCCTGAGCCCAGGCAGCGCCGTTCTCAGGCGAAGGTGAGACAATGTCCCCATGTCCGGCCTTCCGATGACGACCCTTGCGACGACGCAGTCGTTCCACACCTCCCAGCCCGCTCCTCAGCCCGATCCGCCGAAGGACGAGGACGTGGTCGCGGGCTGGACCGCCTTCGGCATCTTCATCGCGCTCTGCGTCGCCGTGGCGGTGATCGCGTGGAGCATGCTGCGTCAGTTCAAGAAGGTCGAGAAGGCCAAGGTCGAGGGTGTCTTCGGTGAGGAGGCCCAGGCGGAGGCGATCGCCCAGCAGGCCGCCAAGGACGAGATCAAGAAGCTCAAGCGCTAGCCAGAAGCCGAGATCAGAGCGTCGGCGCGATCGCGGGCAGCAGGTCCTGGAACGTACGCCCGTTGCCGATCTCACCCAGCGCGGTCATCGTCCAACCGCTCTCGGAGCGGCTGACCTTGGCCATGATCTCGGCGGTGTGCGGGCCCGACTCGCTCAGGTCGAAGCGGGCGATCTCGGCGCGCGTGTTCTCGTCGACGAGGCGGCAGAACGCGTTCTGGATCTGGGCGAAGCTCTGCCCGGTGAAGGAGTTGATCGTGAACACGATCTGCGCGACCTCCGGAGGCACCCGGTCGAGGTGGACGATGATCGACTCGTCATCGCCCTCACCCGTTCCGGTGCGGTTGTCGCCGGTGTGGGCGACGGCGCCGTCCCTCGACCTCAGCTGCCGGAACCAGGCCTGGTCGATGTGTCTGCCCGCCGCGTCGTAGAGGATCGCGGAGGCGTCCAGGTCGACGTCGGCGCCGCGGAAGCCGCCGAAGAGTCCCTGTCTGACCGCGTCCCAGCCGAGCGCGATCCGCACGTGCGTCATGCTGCTGCCGTCGCCTGTGGTGAGCGAGACCGACTGTCCCTTGGCGAGCGAGACGGACAACTGTTCCTCCGATGGCTGGACCGGCGAGGGGGACACGGCCACCTTAGTCAATCGTGACCGTCACCGGTTCCGTTCCGCTCGCCTCGACCAGGATCCGGTTGTGCTCGGCCTCGCCTACGACCCGGCCGCCCTCGACGGCGATGTCGGCCCCGTCGGGATAGTGGATCGGGCTGACGAAGATCTCGGTCGGCTCGTCGATCTCCGGCGCCGGCCGATAGGTGTAGCGGAACGCGCCGGTGGCGGGGTCGAAGGAGAGATCGACGGGCGTGCCGGCCGTGGCCTGCGGGTAGGTGCGGACCAACGTACGCAGCTTCTCGGGCTTCACCGTCGAGAGATCGGCGTCGTCGGCGAACATGCCCTGCGCGCCGTCGGCGGTGGTCGGGTCGTCCCAGTGCTTGTAGGCCCAGTGCATCCAGGAGGTGAAGTGGTCGTCGGCCGAGGCGGTGTCGATGGCCAGCAGCTCGGTGTTGTCGGTCGCGCCGAACTCCGACATCAGGTTGGTCGCGCCCATCGTCTCGGCCTGCTCGAGCGCCTCGAGGTTGTGGGTCTCGTCATAGTCCTTGCACCCGCTGACCCCGATCGGGATGCCCTGGGAGTCGAGATAGCCGTAGGGACAGTAGGCGTGCCAGGAGTAGCCGACCTGGTCGTCGTTCGCCGGCCCGAAGCTCGAGTTCGGGACCTGGTTGGCGAGCAGTTGCGACTCGTACCAGACGATCCCGTCGGGATCGGACTCCCGGATCGCCGCCGTCGCCCTCTCGTACGCCGGCTGGAACTCGTCCCGGTAGGAGCTCGCGCATCCGGTGATCGGGCAGGTCAGCCACTCCCGGCCCGCCCACGGCTCGTTGATGAGGTCGTAGCCCATCGAGTACGGCTGGTCGCCCCACCGCTGCGCGACGGCGCCCCAGGCCGCCGCCCAACCGTCCTGGACGCCGTCCTTGTTGGCCCAGAAGTTGTCGTAGACGGTGGCCAGCTCGGGGGTGATGTACGTCGCCGGGAAGGACAGCTTGATCGGCGGGTGCAGGTTGTAGGGCGAGGGCCGCTTCGCCGCCCAGTCGGGCACGCCCTCGCCGCCGTAGGTCTCGTGCCACATGTCCTGGTGGAAGTCGTACTGCATCCAGATGCCCTCGTCGGCGAGCAGGTCGATCACCCGCTGCCAGTCGTCGAGGTAGTCCTCGTCGACCTTCCCCAGGGAGTCCGGGGTCACGCCCGCCCACAGGGTGCCGATCCGGGCACCGTTGAACCCGTGCTCGGCCAGCCATTCGGCGTCGGCGGCGGTGAAGCCCTCGGCCGAGTCGGGCGGGACGTACGGGTCGTGCTTCCAGACCAGGTTCTGCCCGTGGACCAGCACGATCCGGCCGTGCTGGTCGACCAGCCAGCGACCCTCGCGGGACAGCCGGGGCGTCTCCTCCGCCGGGTCGGCGCCGGCCGGCCCGACCGGGCTCAGCAGCGAGGTCCCGAACGCGAGCACAGCCGCCGCGGCGGCAACGATGGCGAAGCTTCCCGAGCGAGGTGACATGTGCGGAACCTAGTGCTCTTCGTCACGTACGACAAGAACATGTTCTCATTCTGAGCGGCGGGCCGGGCGTAGAGGCCGTCCGGACGAGATCTGCAGTGGACAGGGCGGCCTCTCTGCGGTTGAGTCAGACGAGGAGCATTGGGGGAGAATGTCACCTGTGAGAGACGAAGCGAGCGGCTGGTCGGGAAACTGGGTGGCCGAGCGTCTGGGCGTGCGTCTGCGGACGACCGACGCGCCGAGCGGGATGATGATCACCGATCTGGTCGGTCTGGCGGTTCGACGCAACCCCCGCCGCGCACAGCTCCTCGTCTCCTCCGTCCTCGGCAAGCACGTCCCGACCGATCCGCGGCTGGTGACCGACGCCGGGCTGCGCCTGGGTGCCAAGGCCCGTGCCGCGGTCACCGGCGACGCGGTGGTGCTCGGCTATGCCGAGACCGCGACCGCGCTGGGCCATCTGGTCGCCGACGCGCTCGGGGCGCCCTACCTGCACTCCACCCGCCGGGTCGTCGACGGCATCGAGTCCGTGGCCGACTTCTACGAGGAGCACTCGCACGCGACCGCCCACCGGCTGCTCCCCGCCGACCCGGCCTTCCTGGCCCGCGCCGAGACCCTGGTGCTCGTCGACGACGAGGTCATCACCGGCAAGACCGTCGTCAACACCATCCGGGCGCTGCACAAGAAGTTCCCGCACAAGCACTACGTCGTGGCCGCTCTCGTCGACCTGCGCTCGGAGGCCGACCGCGGCCGGATGGAGCGCTCGATCAAGCGGTTGCGCGCCACGTTGGACGTCGTCTCCCTCGCGAGCGGCGAGATCGAGCTGCCCGAGGACCTCGCCGACAACGGCAACCGGCTCATCGACACCGTCGAGAACCTCCGTCAGCTGGCCGGGGTCGAGCCGAGCCGGCGCCCGCGCGGCGAGGTCGTCCAGGTCGTCGCGACCTGGCCGCGGGCCGTACCCGAGGGTGGGCGCCACGGCTTCACACCCAGCGCCTCCAGCTCCTACGAGTCGGCCGTCACGGTGACCGCCGCGGCCGTGGCCGGCCGCATCCCCGACGGCCCGGTGCACATCCTGGGCACCGAGGAGCTGATGTACGCACCCTTGCGGATCGCCTCCGCGCTGGCCGACCGGCGCGCGGCCGAGGGTCGGCGCCATGAGATCACCTACTCGACGACCACGCGTTCGCCGGTGCTCGACGTCGACGACCCGGGCTACGCGATCCGCACCGCGATCACCTTCCCGTCCCACGACGCGCCCGCCGACGGCGACGGACCGCGCTTCGCCTACAACCTGCGCGAGGGCGCCTTCGAGGCGATCGTGCTGGTGGTCGACGAGCCGGCCGACACCCCCGCGCTGCATCAGGAGGGCGGCCTGGTCGACCAGCTGGCCCGGATCGCGCCGCGGGTCGTGGTCGTCACCATCCCCGCGTTCGCCCCCGAGCCGCGCCACGACCAGCCGGCCCGGCAGCTGCCCGCCCCGGTGTACGGCCCGGCCTTCGGCTCCTACGAGCGGGACGACGTCGCCTGGCTGCTCACGGACCTCACCCCGGAGGACGCCGAGGCGGCAGCCGAGGCGCGTCCGGAGGAACCCGCCGACCTCTTCGACGAGGCGCTGAGCGCGTCGGCCCAGCGGGTGGCGTACGCCGTCGGCCTGGTCACCGAGCACGTGCTGGCCCGGCGCGGCCAGGACGCGGTGCTCGTCTCCCTGGCTCCGGCCGGCACCCCGATCGGGGTGCTGATGCGGCGCTGGGCACAGCGGGTGCACGGGCTCGACCTGCCCCACTATGCGATCTCGCTGGTCCACGGGCGTGGCATCGACCAGACCGCGCTCGCCTATCTGGCGGCCCACCACGACCCCGCCCGGGTGATGTTCATCGACGGGTGGACCGGCACGGGCGCGGTCACCCGCGAGCTGGCGGCGTCCGTCGAGAAGGCCAACTCCATGCTCGACGCCCACCTGCCCTCGCCGTTCTCGCCGGAGCTGGCGGCTCTCGCCGACCCGGGCCGGAGCGTGTCGATCTACGGCACCCGGGAGGACTACCTGATCCCGTCGGCGTGCCTCGACTCGACGGTCTCGGGCCTCGTCTCCCGCCCCGTCCTCGACGATGACCGGGTCGGCCCCAACGACTTCCACGGCGCCGTGTTCCACGCCGAACGGGCGGCCTCCGACATGTCCAAGAGGTTCGTCGACACGGTCGCGGCCCGGTTCCCGATCGTACGCACCAAGGTGATGCTCGACCTCGCGGCTCACCTCGGCGGTGACCACACGCCCACCTGGGTGGGCTGGGACGCGGTCGAGGACGTCGCCGACAGGTTCGGCGACGGTGACGTCAGCCTGGTCGCGGCCGGTGTCAACGACACCGTCCGGCTGCTGCTGCACGGCGAGCCGGCGCAGATCCTCGTCAACCCTGCCCGCGACGCCGACCTGGCTCAGGTCAAGAAGCTCGCCGAGGCGCGCGGCGTGCCGCTGGAGCGCGTCTCCGACCTGCCCTACTCCTGCATCGGGCTGCTGCGTCCCTGATGCCGGTGCGCTCGCCACAGGACCTGGTCGTCGTCGGGAGCATCAACGTCGACCTGACGGCGCTCGTCGAGCGGCTGCCCGGTGCGGGGGAGACCGTCGGCGGCGGGCGGCTGCGCCGTGACGTCGGCGGGAAGGGCGCCAACCAGGCGGTCGCCGCGAGCCGGCTGGGGGCGCGGGTGCGGATGGTCGGCGCCGTCGGCTCCGACTCGGACGGTGACTGGGCGGTCGAGACGATTCGGGACGCCGGCGTCGATGTCGGAGACATCACGACGGTCGACGCGCCGACCGGTACGGCCCTGATCGCCGTCGACGAGGCGGGGGAGAACCAGATCGTGGTCTGCGCCGGCGCCAATGCGTCGGTGGGCTCCGAAGGGATCTCGGTCGGGGCGCACGAGGCTGTGCTGATGCAGCTCGAGCTCTCCCTGGACGTGGTCCGGGCCGTGGCCGCCCGGGCGCCGGGCTTCGTCGTGCTCAACGCCGCCCCGGCGCAGCCGCTCCCGGCCGACCTGGTCGAGCGGGTCGATCTCTTCATCGTCAACGAGACCGAGTACGCCGCGATCCCCGAGCTGCGTGCGGCCAGGCGGGTCGCGGTGACCTACGGCGCCTCGGGTGCGGCGATGTTCGTGGACGGCGCCGAGGTGGCGAAGGTGCCCGCCGCCTCGGTTTCGGAGGTGGTGAACACCGTCGGCGCCGGCGATGCCTTCTCCGCGGCGCTCACCCTCGCGATCCTCTCGGGTGCGCCGGACGAGCAGGCGCTGCGTACGGCCTGCGCGGTCGGCGCGGCCGCCGTCGCACACCCCAGCGCCCAGCCGCCGCTCGACCGGTTGGAGACGTACGTCTAGGGCGCGTCTCCCAAATCCACGCCCGCTACGCGACGTTTCGCATCCGATCTGGCTGTGTTGGCGCCGCTCGACAGCCTCCAGGATGCCTTCGCAGCGCCGCCTTGCCAGATCGGCCCGAAACGCCGCTCGCGGCCGCCGTGTCTTTAGGAGACACGCCCTAGGCCAGCTCCTTGCGGAAGAAGTGGGTGGCGTGGGGGTTGTCGTTGTAGCGGTCGATGCGCTCGTAACCGGCCCGCTCGTACATCCCGATCGCCTCGGTGAGGACGTCGCGGGTGTCGAGGCGTACGACCCGGTGACCCAGTCGCAGCGCCTCGGCCTCGAGGTGGCGCAGCAGGCGTGAGCCGAGGCCGGCGCCGCGCCAGGCGGGGTCGACCCACATCCGCTTGATCTCGCCGGTGCCGTCGAACTCGCGCACCCCGCCGGAGGCGACCGGGGCGCCGTCGCTGGCGGCCACGAAGAAGGCGCCGCGCGGCGCCCGCAGGGAGGGGTCGTCGCCGAAGCCCTCGTCGCCGACGGTGAACCCGAAGCGGTCGCCGATCTCGGCGAAGTAGTGGCCCATCGCCTCCTGCGCCATCGGGTCGCGCGGGTCGACCCGCTCGATCGTGATCGTGGCGGCCCGCACCAGCAGGTCGGCCGTCGCCAGGGCCTCGTTGAGACGGTCGCGCTGCCGCTGCGTCAGCGGGTCGAGCAGGAGATGGGCGCGCTCCTCCGACCGGCGCTCGAGGTCCTCCCACTGCTTGACGCCGTCCTCGGTCAGCACCACCAGCCGGCGCCGGCCGTCGGAGGGGTCGCGGTCCATCGTGACGTACCCCTTGCTCTCCAGGGTCCGCAGCATCCGGCTGACGTAGCCGGAGTCGAGACCGCCGAGGCGGCTCCGCAGGTCCTGCACCGTGCCTGCGCCGAGGCCGATCTCGTAGAGGATGCGGGCGGTGCCGTAGGGAAGGCCGCTGCCGAGGAACGACTCCTCGAGCGCTCCCACGCGACGGACGTAGCTCATGTTGAACTTGCGCATCACCGAGGTGTCCACTGTCATGTATCTGACTTTAGTCAGATACTTCCTCGAGTCCAAGAGAATATCTGGAAATGACAAACGGCCCGTCCTCTCGGACGGGCCGTTTTCATGGGGTGAGCGACGGGGCTTGAACCCGCGACCCTCGCGACCACAACGCGATGCTCTACCAGCTGAGCTACGCCCACCATCGACTCGGACAGCGCATGTCCGAGCCGTCAGAAAGCATAGGGGAATCAGGCCGGATCTGTGGAATCGGCGGCCTCGGCCGGATCGCCCAGGCCGGTGATCGAGGCGCCGTGGCGGGCGGCGATCTCCTTGGCGGTGTCGGAGTCCGGCCCCGGCATCGGGACGAAGACCGCTTCACGGTAGTAGCGAAGCTCCTCGATCGACTCCTGGATGTCGGCCAGCGCGCGGTGGTTGCCGCGCTTGGGGGGAGCCGAGAAGTAGGTCCGCGGGAACCAGCGGCGCGACAGCTCCTTGATCGAGGAGACGTCGACGTTGCGGTAGTGCAGGAAGCCCTCCAGCTCGGGCATGTCCCGAGCCAGGAAGTTACGGTCGGTCGCCACCGTGTTGCCGCCCAGGGGCGGCCGGGAGTCCTTGGCGCAGTGCTCCCAGACGTACGCCAGGACCTGCTCCTCCGCCTCGCGCATCGTCACACCGTTCTCGAGCTCGACCAGCAGGCCGGACTTGGTGTGCATGTCGCGCACGAAGTCGTCCATCTGCTCCAGCGCCTCGGCCGGGGGTTTGATGATGATGTCGACCCCGTCGCCGAGCACGTTGAGATCGAAGTCGGTGACGAGGGCCGCCACCTCGATGAGCGCGTCGTTCTCGAGGGACAGCCCGGTCATCTCGCAGTCGATCCAGACCAGACGTTCGTTCAGTGAAGCCACTGGAGCACCCTAACGCCGCTGGTCAACGGCTTTACGGAGGGTTAGGCGACGATGTGATAACGGTTCCCATGGCGTGGTTTCAGGCTGCGCTCAGGAGATCGACCTATGTTGGCCCCATGAGCACGGATTCAGCCAGCAGCCACTCGCGCAAGGAGAAGCGTGAGGCCCGCGCTGCCAAGGCCGCCGCGGAGCTGGAGGCTCTGCGCAAGAAGCAGGCCCGCAAGTCGATCCTCACGGTCGTTGCGGTCGTCGCCGTCATCGCGGTGATCGTCGGCGGTCTCGTCTGGTTCAGCCTGAACCGCTCCGAGGACAGCGAGATCGCCGCGCCCGAGGCCGGCAACAGCGAGCACGGCCTGGTCATCGGTCCCGACGACGCGCCCCACAAGGTCGTCATCTACGAGGACTTCCTGTGCCCCTACTGCGGTGACTTCGAGGCCGCCTCCCGCAAGGACCTCGCCGACCTGGCCGCCGACGGCAAGGTGCAGGTCGACTACCGTCCGTTCGTGCTCCTCGACCGGGCCGGCCCCTACTCGATGCTCGCCACCTCGGCCTTCGCGGTCGTCCAGGAGGAGGCCGGCGCCGAAGCCGCCAAGAAGTTCCACGACCTGCTCTACGAGAACCAGCCCAGTGAGTCCGGCCCGTTCCCGAAGGCTGCCGATCTCGTCGACCTCGCGGTCGAGGCCGGTGCCGAGGAATCGGCGGTCAAGGACCGCATCGAGAACCTCGACGGCAAGGCCTGGGCCGACGCTGCCACCAAGGCGGCCGCCGCTGACGGCGTCCACGGGACTCCGACCATCCTGCTCGACGGAGAGCAGTTCCAGGACGGCAACAGCATCGAGGAGTACGCCGCGAACCTGGTCGAGCAGGTCTCCTGACCCGAGCGAGCGGTGGCTGGACCGCCGGCCGGCGGCGTAGTGTCGGTCACATGACTCGGCAGACTCAGCTCTTCCTCAGCGCGGTCGGGATCCTTCTGACGGCCTACTTCGCTGTGGTTGGACTGGTGACCGTCGTGCAGGCGATCTTCCAGGCCTGATGGTCGACGGGGCGGTCGGGAACGTACCTCTCGCTCGTGGTGCGGTCCGCGTTGCCCAGGGTTCGGCTGCCGTTTCGGTGGGCACCTTAGGGTTCGGCGACAGCCAATGGCGGCTGGGCCGAAAGACTCCAACGCGAAGGTGCTCGAGATGGCGTACGCGACGACCGAAGACGGCCATCGGATCTATGTGAAGCCGACTGATCCGCGGGCGCTCGGTCTGATCGCCAACAAGGGGCGGATCATCCCCGGCTCGCTGGAGCTGTGGCGGGTGGCGCTCGGGCTGCATCCTTGGCGGACGGTGATCGACATCGGCGTGAACTACGGCGAGATGCTCGTCGGGGTGGAGATCCCGGAGGGTGCGGAGCTGATCGGGTTCGAGCCGAACACGTCGCTGCACAAGGTCCTGCGCAAGACCCTCGACGCCCGCGGGATCGCGATCGATCTTCGCTCGCAGGCGGTGGCGGACACGCCCGGACAGGCGCGGTTCGCGGTCGACCGGACCTGGTCGGGGACGTCCTCGCTCTACGACGAGCGCCATGACGGGTCGGCTCGGTGGCAGCTTCGCGACGTCGAGGTCACCACGCTCGACGAGGTGCTCGGCGGCTCGGGGCGGTCGTTCTGCGTGAAGGTGGACGTCGAGGGCTTCGAGCGGGAGGTCGTCGACGGGGCGGCCGCGTCGCTCGACGGTACGGAGCGTTGGGCGCTGATGCTCGAGATCGAGCACATGGACCGCGGTTACCTCGCCGAGCTGGCCCGGACCCGCGACGTGTTCGTGAAGGAGAAGGACTCGATCGCGCTGCGACGCGTGCCCGGCGAGCGCATCGCCGTCGAGGAGCTGCTCGACGACCCCACCCTGCATCGCCAGGACTGTGTGGTCTTGAGCCCCGCGTTGTCCGTGGCGCAAACCTGAGGCCCTGAACAGCGATAACGTGGCGACATGACCGAGATCCAGATCGTCGAGCAGTTCCTGGCCGCCCTCGAGACCGGCAACGTCGACGCGGCGATGCTGCTGTGCGCGGACGACGTCACCTACCAGAACGTGCCCCTCCCGCCGGCCCGCGGCCTGTCCGAGGTCGGGCGCCAGCTGCGGGTCATGGGGAAGTACGCCACCGGCTTCGAGGTCCGGATGATCAACATCGCGGCCAACGGCCCGGTGGTGCTCACCGAGCGCATCGACGTGCTCAGTCGCGGCTCGGTCTCCGCCGAGTTCTGGGTCTGCGGCACCTTCGAGGTGCGCGACGGCAAGATCGTGCTCTGGCGCGACTACTTCGACTGGACGACGTTCATCGCCGCCGGGGTCAAGGGTGTCGGCCAGGCGGCGTTCGGCGCGATCCGGAAAGCAGTCGGCCGCTGAGTCGTTTGTGCGCACCGCACGAGACACCTCGTGCAGTGTTCTTGTGACGTCAGTCACAGCGAGCCCTACGCTCGGACCATGCCCCGTGCGTCAGTCGCTCTCCTCGCCCTCCTCCTGACCGCCTCCGGCCTGGTCGCCTCGACCGGCCCGGCGATCGCTGACCCCGAGCCACCCGGTGACCAGCCGCTGCCGGGCTACACGATCAGCAACCCGCCGGTGGCGCCGATCGCGGTCGACGGGCGGACGACCACGGTGCGCCAGGGCGTGCACGAGCATGCTGCGTACATCCTCGAGGTGCCGGCGGACTGGAACGGCGAGCTGGTGATGTGGGCCCACGGCTACCGCGGGCTCGGCTACACGCTGACGCCCGAGACCCCGGGGTTCGGGCTGCGGCGTACGTTCCTCGAGCAGGGCTACGCCTGGGCGGCGTCGAGCTACTCGACCAACGGTTACGACGTGGGGGCTGGGGTGCGCTCGACACGGGACCTGGCGACGTACGCCTCGACGTTGCTGCCCCACGCGGCGACCCGCACCTACGTGACGGGGGTGTCGATGGGCGGGCACGTGATCGGGCGCTCGCTGGAGCAGTATCCGGGCTTCTACGACGGCGCGATGCCGATGTGCGGACAGCTCGGCGACGTGGAGCTCTTCGACTTCTTCGTCGACTACAACCTCGGCGCCCAGGCGCTCGCGGGACACGACGCCTACCCCTACGACGCGGACTACCAGAGCGTCGACGTCCCGGTCATCAAGGAGCAGCTGGGGCTGAACGGCACGCTGACGCCGGAGGGCCAGCAGCTGCGGGCGATGACGATCGAGCGCAGCGGTGGACCCCGTCCGGGCGCCGAGGCGGCCTTCGGGCAGTGGAAGGACTTCCTGTTCACGCTGCCGTCGGTCGACGACGGCGGCACGCTGGCCTTCAACATCGGCCGGGTCGCGACCAACCGGGACACCGCCTACACCCCGAGCTCGCCGGTCGATCTCGACGCCGAGATCGAGCGGATCGACCCCACGGACCCCGCCGGGCGCTACAGCCACCGGCTCGACGCGCCGTCGCGGATCTCCGGCCGCCCGAGCGCCCCGGTGGTGAGCCTGCACAACCTCGGCGACATGTTCGTGCCGTTCTCGATGGAGCAGATCTATCGGCGCGAGGTGGACCGCCACCACCGCGACGGTCTGGTCGTCCAGCGGGCGATCCGGTCGGCCGGACACTGCGAGTTCAGCCCCGCCGAGGCCTCGACCGCCTGGGGCGATCTGGTCGACTGGGTCGAGCACGGCGACCGCCCGGCCGGCGACGACGTGCTCGATCGAGCCGCCGTCGCCGCACCCGACTACGGTTGTGCGTTCACCGATCCCATGGCGTACGGGACCGGGTCGCGGCGCCTCTTCGCGCGCTGCCCCTGACCGGGGTCAGCGGACGACGTCGTAGACGAGCTTGAGGATGCCGTTGCCGTAGGCCTCGGACTCGACCAGCGTGAGCCGCTGCTTGTCCTTGTCGGTCTCGCTCCACATCGACTTGCCGGCGCCGAGGACGACGGGGAAGACGAGCAGGTGATAGCGGTCGATCAGGCCGGCGTCGGAGAGGTTGCGGGCGAGCTCGGCGCTGCCGGCGACCAGGATCGGGCCGCCGTCGCCCTGCTTGAGCTTCTCGACCTCGTCCAGCGACCGCAGGACGGTCTGCGGACCCCAGCCCTCGACGAGGGCGTCGTCGCCGAGAGAGGTCGAGACGACGTACTTCGGGATCTCCTTGATCACCGCGAAGTCCTCGATGTCGGGCCAGATCGGTGCGAAGGCCTCGTAGCTGCGGCGGCCGAACATCATCGCGCCGGCCTCCTCCATCTCGCTGCCCTTGATCGCATAGGCCTCCGGCAGGAACTCGATGTCCTTGAACGTCCAGCCGCCGCTGCGGTGCTGCTCGGACGGCGAGCCGCCGCCGGGGGAGTCGACGACGCCGTCGAGGGACACGAACGCTGAGTAGATGAGGGTGCGCATGCGGCGATCCTGCCGCTCCGCGGCGTATGGCGCCAAGAAGATTTGCGGGCGCTACCGTGAACGTCATGACGGCCCGACGACGTGCTCAGGAGTTCTGCGAGGCGTACGGCCTCTCGATGCCGATCCTTCAGGCGCCGATGGCGGGTGCCTGTCCGCCCGTGGCAGCGGCCGCGGTCGCCGACGCCGGCGGGATGGGCGCGGCGGGGGTGGTGCTCGACTCGCCGTCGCGGATCGCGGAATGGGCGGACGAGTTCCGGTCGATGTCGGCCGGCCCGTTCCAGCTGAACATCTGGATCCCCGACCCGCCCGTGGACGACCCCGATGGGGTCTCGGCCGCGGAGGAGTTCCTGGGCAGGTTCGGTACGCCGGGCCCCGGGCAGCCGCCCGCGCCCTCGTTCGAGGAGCAGTGTGAGGCGATGCTCGCCGCCCGGCCGACCGTCGTCTCCTCGATCATGGGCCTCTTCTCACCCGACTATGTCGACCGTCTGCACGCGGCCGGGATCGCCTGGTTCGCGTGCGCGACGACCCTGGCCGAGGCGCGTGCCGCCCAGGAGGGCGGCGCCGACGCCATCGTCGCCCAGGGACTCGAGGCAGGCGGGCACCGAGGGGTCTTCGAGGCGGAGGTGGCGGAGCGTACGGCCGTGGGGCTGTTCGCACTCCTGCCGCACATCGTCGACGGGGTGGACGTGCCCGTCATCGCCGCCGGCGGGATCGCCGACGGCCGTGGGGTCGCCGCGGCGCTGACGCTCGGCGCGAGCGCGGTGCAGGTCGGCAGTGCGCTGCTGCGGTCGCCCGAGATCGGGATCGCCGACGCCTGGGCCGCCTCGCTCGACGGCGTCGAGCCGGAGGAGACGGTCGCGACCCGGGCCTACTCCGGACGGCTCGGTCGCGCCGCCCCGACTCCCTACGTGCGCTCCTGGGAGGACCCCGACGCGCCGTCGCCCGCGCTGTACCCGCACCATCGTCGCCTGGTCGCCAGGTGGCGCAAGGGTACTCCCGATCCCGGGGCCGCGGTGCCGCTGGACCGCGTCAACCACTGGGCCGGCCAGGCTGCCGGGCGTGCCGTCACCGAGCCGGCGGCGGACATCGTGACCCGGATGTGGAGCGAGGCCCGGAGTCTGCTTCCCGACACGGAGCAGGACGACGGTGTAGAACGGAAGGCATGAGCGAAACCTGGCCCCAGCGACTGCTCGCGGACGGCTTCGGCCGGATCGCGGAGACCCTTCCCACGATCGTCGACGGCCTCTCGGTCGACGACCTGCTGTGGCGGCCGTACGACGGAGCGAACTCGATCGCCTGGATCCTGTGGCACATCGCCCGGATGGAGGACGCCCAGATCGCGCCGCTCGCCGGCACCGACGAGGTGTGGTCGCGCGACGGCTGGGTGGAGCGGTTCGGGCTGCCGTATCGCCCCCGGGCGATGGGATACGGGCAGTCCGCCGAGGAGGTCGCGGCCTTCCGGCTGGAGGACCCGGCGCTGCTGACCGGTTACTACCAGGCCGTTCACGCGGCGACCCTCGAGCTCGTCGACTCGCTGAGTGAGGAGGATTTCGCCCGCGTCATCGACGAGCGCTGGGACCCGCCGGTCACCGTCGCGGTGCGACTGGTCAGCGTCGTCGACGACGCCGCCCAGCACATCGGCCAGGCGGCGTACGTCAAGGGGCTGCTCGCCCTTCGCTGAGAGCCGGCCTCAGAGCACGGCGGCGATGGCCTCGTCGACCGACGCGTCGCCCGAGACCAGCTCCCACTGCTTGCCGACGGTGGCGTCGTCGTCGATGACGGCGGCGATGACCGCGGCCACGTCGGCGCGCGGGATGGTATCGCGTTCGAGCTTCGGGGCGAGCTTCACCCGCCCGGTCGCGGGCTCGTCGGTGAGGCCGCCGGGACGCAGGATCGTCCACTCGAGGTCGCTGTCGCGCAGGGCGATGTCGGCGTCGCGCTTGGCCTCGACGTAGGCCTTCCACACCTCGCCGGCGTCAGCCGGCACCGGTTCGTCGACGCTGATCGCCGAGACCTGCACGAAGCGCTTGATGCCGGCCGCCTTCGCGCCCGCGATCGACTTCGTCGAGCCTTCCAGGTCGACGGTGCGCTTGCGCTCCTTGTTGCCGTCGGGGCCGCCGCCGGCGGCGAAGACCACCGCATCGCAGCCGGCGAAGGCCGCGGCGAACCCGTCGGCGTCCTGGTTCTCGATGTCGAGCAGGCCGACCTCGGCCCCGAGCGACTCGAGCTCGGCTCGGTAGCTCTCGCTGCGTACGAGCGCGAGCGGGGTGTGGCCCGCGGCGGCCAGGATCGGATGGAGGTGCAGGGCGACCTTGCCGTGGCCGCCGACGATGGCGATGCGCATGGCCTCAGCCTAGGCTGCTGATCGCTTGTCTCGTCGTCTCGCCGGTCCTGGAGCAGGGCTGCCCAGAGCGGGGTGAACGAAAATTCCTTCACCCGCGAGGGGCGAGTGAAAGTTTGTTCGCTCGGCGATGGCGAATGAAAGTTCGTTCGACCAGCGACGGTGAACGAACTTTCATTCACCTCCGCGACGACCTCGCCCGGAGCGGCGCCAGCTGGCAAGGAGCGAAGCCCGTGGGCTTCTGTGCCGGCTTCATCAGGCCGGCTTCATCAGGCCGGCGACAACGTTCCGAGCGCGTGCACGAGCGGCGCGAGCTCGGGGATCTGGGCGGCCTCGTCGAGTGCCGTACGCAGCACCTCGTCGTGCAGCGGACGGGCCTTCTTCAGCAGGGCCCGTCCGGCCGGCGTGAGCTCGGTGTAGATCCCGCGCCGGTCGTCGGCGCAGAGGATCCGGGTGAGCAGGTTGCGGTTCTCCAGGCGGGTGACCAGGCGGGTCGTGGCCGAGGAGGAGAGGGCCGCGGCGCGGGCCAGCTGCTGCATGCGCATGTGCCAGCCGTCCTGGCGGCTGAGCGCGTCGAGGACGGTGAACTCGACGACCGACAGGCCGTGCTCGCGCTGCAGTGCCTTCTCGAGCGCGGCCTCGATCAGTCCGTGCACGGCGGCCAGCGTGCGCCAGCCCTGAGCGCGGATCTCGACGGCGTCGTCAGCGATTCCCATGGGTCCTCCTTCGTGGACACCTCCAAGCATACCCGAGTTGCGCGGATAGTGCGCGCGTGCAACTATAAATACGAAGCGTGTGCAACTACTGCGTACGCCGACTATCGACAGACGCAACCCGTCTCGACCAAGGAGTCATCCATGCCCGTCGCACTGCTAGCCCTCGCGATCGGAGGGTTCGGCATCGGCCTCACCGAGTTCGTCATCATGGGCCTGCTGCCCGAGGTCTCCACCGACTTCGCAGTCAGCGAGACCACCGCCGGCTACCTCATCTCCGGCTACGCCCTCAGCGTCGCGATCGGCGCCATCGCCTTGACCCTCGCGCTCACCCGCGTGCCTCGTAAGTTCGCCCTGCTGGGCCTGATGGTGCTGTTCATCATCGGCAACCTGATCTCCGCGGTCTCGCCGGACTACGCCACGATGATGGTCGGCCGCATCATCGCCGCCCTGTGCCACGGCGCCTTCTTCGGCATCGGCGCCGTCGTCGCCGCGCAGCTCGTCGCCCCGGAGCGCAAGGCCAGTGCGATCGCCTTCATGTTCGGCGGCCTCACGCTCGCCAACGTCCTCGGTGTGCCGCTGGGCACCTTGCTCGGCCAGGCCGCCGGCTGGCGCTCGACCTTCTGGGCCATCACCGCGATCGGCGTCATCGCCTTCGTCGGTATCGCGCTCCTGGTCCCCGCCCACACCGGCCGCGGCGAGGAGGCCGCCCCGGCCGTACGCACCGAGCTGGCCGCCTTCACC
Source organism: Nocardioides sp. NPDC051685 (assembly GCF_044453405.1). Classification (NCBI taxonomy): domain Bacteria; kingdom Bacillati; phylum Actinomycetota; class Actinomycetes; order Propionibacteriales; family Nocardioidaceae; genus Nocardioides; species Nocardioides sp. NPDC051685. Next base: position 131,169 of record NZ_JBITCR010000003.1, read on the forward strand.
AGCCCCCAGGTCTGGTTCTCGATCGCCCTGACCGTGCTCGGCTACGGCGGCATGTTCGGCGGCTTCACCTACATCGCCTTCACCCTGACCGAGGTCAGCGGCTTCTCCGCCGGTGCGGTGCCGTTGCTGCTCGTCCTCTTCGGCGTCGGCCTGTTCTTCGGCAACATCGTGGGTGGCCGTGCCGCCGACCGCGACCTGGTCCGCACTCTCGGTGTTCTCCTCGCGGCCCTGACCGTCGTGCTCGCCGTCTTCGCCCTCGTCGCCTCCAGCCAGGTGCTGACCGTCGTCGCGCTGGTCCTGATGGGCGCGGTCGGCTTCGGCACGGTGCCGGCCCTGCAGATGCGGGTGATGGGGTACGCCGACCAGGCGCCCACCCTCGCCTCCGGCGCCAACATCGCCGCCTTCAACGTCGGCAACGCGCTCGGCGCCTGGATCGGCGGCGTCACCCTCGCCGCCGGGCTCGGCTACACCTCGCCGCTGTGGGCGGGCGCCGGGGTCACCGCGCTCGGTCTCCTCGTGCTGTTGGTCGCCGTTCGTGCGCCCGGGGGCGAGCGGCGCGCGTCTGTCGCTGTTCCTGCCTGAACCCCAACTCCTGAAAGAAGGAAGTCATGACCATCCCGACCACCACCCTCAACAACGGCGTCGAGATGCCGCAGCTCGGCTTCGGCGTCTTCCAGGTGCCGAACGACGAGACCGAGGCGGCCGTGACGGCCGCGCTCGAGGCCGGCTACCGCAGCATCGACACCGCCGCGGTCTACGGCAACGAGGCCGGCGTCGGCCGCGCACTCGCGAAGTCCGGCATCGCCCGCGAGGAGCTCTTCATCACCACGAAGCTCTGGAACGCCGACCACGAGCGGCCCGTCGAGGCGTACGAGAAGAGCCTCGAGCTCCTCGGCCTCGACCAGGTCGACCTCTACCTGATCCACTGGCCCACCCCTGCCCGTGACCTTTATGTCGGCGCCTGGCAGGGCCTCGAGGAGCTGTACGCCGCGGGCCGGACCCGCGCGATCGGCGTCTCGAACTTCCTGCCCGAGCACCTGGACCGGATCGTCGGGCTCGGTGGCACGGTGCCGGCGGTCAACCAGATCGAGCTGCACCCGGCGCTGCAGCAGCGCGTCACGGCCGCCGCGAACGACCGGCTCGGCATCGTGACCGAGGCGTGGAGCCCGCTGGCTCAGGGCGCGGTGCTCGAGGACCCGGCCATCACCACGATCGCCGACCGCCTCGGCCGCACCGCCGCCCAGGTGATCCTGCGCTGGCACCTGCAACAGGGCCGGATCGTGATCCCCAAGTCGGTGACCCCGGCACGGATCGCGCAGAACATCGACGTGCTCGGCTTCGACCTCACCGCTGCCGACCTGGCCGCGATCGACGCCCTGGAGAGCGACGGCCGGACCGGCCCGGACCCGGCGACCTTCGACGCCGCCTGACGTCCGGACGTCCAGGGGCAGGTGTTATCGATCGGTGATCGGCCCAGGGGTGGTCTCCGTCCCGGTTCGGGGCATGCTTGGCCCATGCGATTGACCGAGCATGAGCTCACCGTGGCCCTGACCGGGACGGCGAAGGCCTTCCTGGGCTCCGGCCGGAAGTTCCGCAAGGGCGGCGCCGACATCGACCAGGTCTGGGATGAGACCGACCGGTTCCAGCGCTTCAAGCTCCTGGACAGCATCGGCACCCAGATCTTCCCGGTCCTCACCGACCTGCCCGACGTCGACGTCCCGGTCGGTGGTCGGCCGACCTTCTCGGAGGAGCAGATCCGCGAGTCCGTCGAGCGCCACATCGGTGACGTCGGCCGGCTCCGCCGAGCGGTCACGGTCAAGGCACGCGTCGCGCTCGTCCAGGCCGCCCTCTCCAACCTGCCGCCCCGGGCCGAGGGGGACCTGCGCCTGGACGGCTGAGTGCGCTCAGCCGCCCAGGCGCTTGGCGACGTTGTCGCTGAGGTGCTCGAGCGAGTCCTTGAGGATGGTGAACTCCTCGGTCTGCAGTGCCATGACCTCGGCGATGGTGTCGGGCACGCCTTCGGCCCGGCTGCGCAGGTCGGTGCCGGTGTCGGTCAGGCACAGCCGGACGCTGCGCTGGTCGTCGGGGTGCTTCTCGCGGGTGATCAGCCCGGCGGCCTCCAGGCGTTTGACCAGCGGCGTGATGGTGCCGTAGTCCAGGCCGAGCCGCTCACCCAGCTCTCCCGTCGTGATGGGGGAGCTCTCCCACAGCACGAGCATCGCGACGTACTGGGAGTAGGTCAGCCCCAGAGCGTCCAGGATCGGTCGGTAGGCGGCGGTCACGAGCCGCTGCGCGGTGTAGAGCGAGAAGCACAGCTGCTCGCTCAGCTCCAGGCTGTGGCGAGGCTCTGTCATGGGCCCCACCCTACAACCCTTGCGCGCAAGGTAAGTGAGGGGTAGATTCCTTGTGCGCAAGGTATTCGACCCTGGAGGAGTGACCGACATATCCAAGCCATCCCGCGCCCGCCGGCAGATCGCGTTCCTGCTCTTCGACGGCGTGAAGATGCTCGACTACGTCGGGCCCGCCGAGGTCTTCGTCGAAGCCAACCAGGCGGTGGATGACTACGACATCGTGCTGCTCTCGCCGGATGGGAAGGACGTGGTGACCTCCCTCGGCGGCCGGGTCTCCGTGCACGGCGCGGCCCACGACGCGGGCGCCTTCGACACCGTGATCGTGCCGGGCAGCGAGCTGCCGCCCCACGAGTTCGTACGCAGCACGCTGACCGAGGCGGCGATCTCGCTGGCTTCGCGTGCCCGGCGGGTGGTCTCGATCTGCAGCGGCGCCTTCGTGCTCGCCGAGATCGGCATGCTCGACTGCCGGCGTGCGACGACGCACTGGAAGTTCGCGCCGGAGCTCCAGCGTCGGTATCCGAAGGTGCGGGTCGATCCCGACGCGATCTTCGTACGTGACGGCAACACCCTGACCTCGGACGGCGTCGCGGCGGGAATCGATCTGGCGCTCGCCCTGGTCGAGGACGACCACGGCGCCGACATCGCGCGGCAGGTCGCCCAGCTCCTCCTCGTCTACCTGCAGCGCTCCGGCGGTCAGTCGCAGTACTCGGTCCCGCTGCGGGCCCGGGCACAACCGGCGTCGATCGTCCGCCGCGCGACCGATCTGGTCGATGCCGATCCCACCCGCGCCTGGACCGTGACCGACCTCGCCCGCCTCGTCTCGACCAGCCCGCGCCATCTGGCCCGGCGCTTCCGTGACGAGCTCGGCCAGTCACCTTCCGAGTACGTCACCGCGGTGCGCTTCGACCTCGCCCGGATGCGCCTCGAGGTCGGTGCGAGCGTGACCGAGGCGGCGGCGCAGTCGGGATACGGCAGCCCGGAGGCGCTGCGGCGTACGTTCGTCGCGCGGCTCGGCATCTCTCCTTCGCAGTATCAGCGCCGGTTCCGGTCCGCGCTGCTCGCCGAGCGCGGCCGGCGCAAGGGACGAGCCGAGTTCGAGCTGGCGGACTGAACCGCCTCAGAGCGCCTGGGTGCCGACGACCGTCACCAGCGCCAGGCGCTCGGCGTCCTCGGTGCCGGGCCCGGCGGTGTAGACCATGATCCGCGGGTGGTCGACGACCTCGTGCCGGGTCGTTTCGTGCTGCTGGGAGGGGTCGGCCCCGCCTCCCTACAGACCCTCTTCTACTGACCGAGCAGGGGCAGTACGTCGGCGATGGAGGCGACCACACGCGTCGGCCGGAACGGGAAGGTCTCGATCTGCTCGGGCCTGGTCGACCCGGTCTCGACGAGGATGGTGCGCATCCCGGCCTCGAGGCCGCTGATGATGTCGGTGTCCATCCGGTCGCCGATCATCACCGTGGTCTCGGAGTGGGCCTCGAGCTGGTTGAGGGCGCTGCGCATCATCAGCGGGTTCGGCTTGCCGACGTAGTAGGGGGCCCGGTTGGTCGCGGCGCTGATCAGCGCGGCCACGGAGCCGGTCGCGGGGAGCGTGCCCTGCGGGCTCGGCCCGCTCGGGTCCGGGTTGGTCGCGATGAACCGCGCGCCGCCCTCGATCAGCCGGATCGCCCGGGTGATCGCCTCGAACGAGTAGGTGCGGGTCTCCCCGAGCACGACGTAGTCGGGGTCGTTCTCCGTCATCACGTAGCCGACCGCGTGCAGTGCGGTCGTCAGCCCGGCCTCACCGACGACGTACGCGGACCCACCCGGCCGCTGGTCGGCGAGGAACTGCGCGGTCGCGAGCGCCGAGGTCCAGATCGACTTCTCCGGCACGTCGAGACCGGACCTGAGCAGCCGGACCCGGAGGTCGCGCGGGGTGTAGATCGAGTTGTTGGTCAGCACCATGAACGGCACCGACGTCTCGGTGAGCTTCGCCAGGAACTCGGCCGCTCCCGGGATCGGCTCCTCCTCGCGCACCAGGACACCGTCCATGTCGGTCAGCCACGTCTTGATGGGGCGCTCGTCGATCACGGAGACATCCTCGCCCACGGATCAGTATCTTGGCGAGATGGAGACCATCGACGGCGAGCCGGTGCTGGATCGGCCGACCGTGGCCGAGGTCGAGGCGTACTTCGACGCGGCCGCCCCCGACACACGTGCCGTGTGGTTGCGCTTGACCCGCAAGGGCGTCGAACCGGCCTCGCTGACCTCCGACGAGCTCGTCGACGTCGGCCTCTGCTTCGGCTGGATATCGGCCGTACGCCGCCGAGGCGATGAGGAGACCTACCTGCAGCGCTACACCCGCCGGCGCCCGGGTTCGAAGTGGTCCCGGCTCAACATCTCCAAGGTCGAGCGCCTCACCGCCGAGGGCCGGATGCGGTCGGCGGGGCTGGTCGAGGTCCGCGCGGCGCAGGCCGACGGGCGCTGGGACAACCCCTGGACCTGAATGGGCCCGTCCGTTGCGGTCGAGGTGCGGTCGAAGGTGTCCGGATTCGTGGGGTATCGGGCAGATACGGCGGGGCGGTTGGGGGTACCGAGCACCGAGGATTGACGTGACGTCGGGATCGCGACAGCTCCGGCGATGGGGGCTGCGGATCGGCGCAGAACTGCAAGGACTTCCACCATGCCAACGTTCACCACCTCTGACGGGACCGACATCTACTACACCGACTGGGGCACCGGGAAGCCGGTCGTGCTCAGCCACGGGTGGCCGCTCAGCTCGGACGCCTGGGCCGTCGAGTCCAAGCTGCTCGCCGACGCGGGCTACCGGGCGATCGCGCACGACCGCCGCGGCCACGGCCGCTCGACCAACACCGACCGTGGCCACGACATGGACACCTACGCCCGCGACCTGGCCGAGCTCATCGAGCACCTCGACCTCACCGAGCTGGTCGTGATCGGCCACTCGACCGGTGGTGGCGAGGTCGTCCGCTACGCCGCCCAGCACGGGAAGGGCCGGGTCCGCAAGGTCGTCACCGCCGGCGCGGTGCCGCCGATCATGGTCCAGTCGGAGACCAACCCCGAGGGGACGCCCATCGAGGCCTTCGACGACATCCGCGCCGGGGTGCTCGCCGACCGCTCGCAGTTCTACAAGGACCTCGCGGTGCCGTTCTACGGCTTCAACCGCGACGGCGCCAAGGTCTCGCAGGGTCTCATCGACGACTTCCAGCGCCAGGGGATGCTGGCCGGTCTGGTCGCTGCGTACAACTGCGTCAAGGTCTTCTCCGAGACCGACTTCACCGAGGACCTGAAGGCCCTCGACGTGCCGATCCTGATCGCGCACGGTGGCGACGACCAGATCGTGCCGATCGCGGCCGCCGCCGAGAAGGCGGTCAAGCTGGTCTCCGACGGCACCCTGAAGGTCTACGAAGGTGCTCCGCACGGCATCGCGGGTGACTACCAGCAGGCTCTCATCGCCGACATCCTGGAGTTCCTCGCCGACTGACCCCTGGGAATAGCCCGACGGCGCCCGCGCGCTGGGTGAGGTGTGAACCAGGACCGTCCGTCATGGGAGATGACGCTCGCCTACCAGGAGGAGCTGGCCGCCGGCTCCGCCGGTGAGGACGTACGCTCCGCCACCTGGCTGCTCGTCGACGACGGCACGGTCGTGCTGACCGCTGCCGGGCAGTCGCACCTGCTCCGTGCGGGCGACGCGGCTCTGGTCGGGGGACAGGTCAGGCACCGGCTGGCGACCCACGACGGGGCGATGCTCACCCGGGCCGACCTGCGGGCGGTCGCGGTGGCGTACCCGCTCGCCAACCCGCTGGTCGTCCGCGACTTCGTGGGCAGGCACGGTGGGGTGGCCGAGCTGGTGCGGCGGTGCCCGCTGGCCGGGCCCTGCCGGCCGTCGGCGCTGTTCGCCTCGGGCTACGCGTCGCTGCTCGGCGCCGCGATGACCGCCTCGTGGCTGGAGGACACCGGGCGCGGGACCGACGGTCCCGCGCCCGTCCTCGACCCGACCGTGGCAGAAGTGCTGTCCGCCTTGATCGCGGATCCGGCGCGGGCCTGGTCGGTCGAGGCGATGGCCGAGTCGGTGCATCTGTCGAGGTCGGCGCTGGGGGAGCGGTTCCGGCGCAGCCTGGGGCAGAGCCCGAGCGAGGCGCTGCGGGACGTCCGGATGCGGGCGGCTCGCCACCTGCTCGCCGGGGGAGACCGTCCGGTCGAGCAGGTGGCGTACGCCGTGGGCTACGGGTCGGGCGCGGCGTTCAGCCGGGCCTTCACCGCCAGCCACGGGATCGGTCCGCAGGCGTGGCGCGAGGATCCTTCAGGAGCGCGGGACGCGGAGCGCGCCGAAGCCCGCCGCGGCGACGACCGCGCCGATCGCGCCGATGAGGAGCACGCGTCCGACGCCGTACTCGTCGAGGACCGCGCCTCCTAGCGCCGCGCCGAGGGTGATCGCCACCTGGAACGCGGTGACCTGGAGCGCCAGCGCGGACTCGGTGCGCTCGGGCTCGACGCGGGTGACCCACAGCTGGGTGCCGACCGGCACCATGTTGAACCCGAACCCCCACACCAGCATCGCCAGCGCCATCACCGGCGTGCTCTCGGCGAGAAGGGTCAGCACCAGCCCGCCCGCGAGGAGGAGCGGCGCGACGGTGACGACCGCACGCAGCCGGTGGGAGAACCGCCCGGCGGCCAGGTTGCCGAAGAGGCCACCGAAGCCCCACAGCGCCAGCATCCACATGCCTGCGCCCGGGGAGATCTCGGCGATCGCGATCCGGATGAACGGGTACGCCACGAAGTTCCCGAGCACCGCCACGACGAGCACCACCACGCCGGCCACCAGGCGCGGGTTGCGGAGGGCCTGACGCATCATGGTCAGCCCGGCCGCCGGATGGGCCGGTACGGGTGGCAGCGTCCGCGCCAGTGCGGCGGCGGCGATCAGGCTCAGCACTGTCGCCACCGCGAACCCCCAGCGCCACCCCGGCCCGTCGGCGAGCAGCGAGCCCAGCGGCAGCCCGACGATCGTCGCGCCCGTCACGCCCATGGCGATCGAGGTCGAGATGACGTGGTCACGGCCGGGCGAGGCGTACGTCCCGACGGCGAAGGCGAACGACCAGTAGCCGGCGATCGCCGCCCCGAGAACCAGCCTGCCGAGGAGCAGGACGACGAAGCCGGGCGCCACCGCGACCGCCAGGTTGGCGACCGCGGCGGCGACGAGCAGGCCGACCAGCAACCTACGCCGGTCCATCTGGGGGAGGATCATGGCGATGGTCGGCGCGGTGGCCGCCCCGGCGATCGCCGTCGCGGCCACCGCGAGCCCGGCGGTCCCTTCGCTGATCCCGAGGTCGCGGGCCATCGTGGGCAGCACGCCCGCGGGCAGGAACTCGCTCGAGACCAGGATCGCGATCCCGGCGGCGAGCGCGACCACCGGAGCCGCGCGGCCCTGGGAGGTGGTCGAGGAGGTGGTCGAATCCGGCGTAGTCGTGGTCACCCTTCGATCGTCGCCGCGATCCGAGATCCCGCGTTGATCATCCGTCGCCCGTGCTTGACCGCATGACGCTCAGAGGATCAGTCGACCGTCCACGCGTCGCGGCAGCTGAAGCGGGTTGTCCTCGCGCAGCGCCTCCGGGAGTGTCTGGTCGGGAAGGTCCTGGAAGCAGACCGGCCGCTGGAACCTGCGTACGGCGCTCGCCCCGACGGCCGTGTGCAGCGCCGAGGTGGTGGCGGGGTACGGGCCGCCGTGCTGCATCGCCCAGGTGACCGCGACGCCGGTGGGCCAGCCGTTCCAGAGCACTCGGCCGGCCCTGTCGGCGAGCACGGCGAGCAGCGGTGCCAGGCGTGCGGCCTCGTGCTCCTCTGCCTGCACCGTGGCGGTCAGCTGGCCGTCGAGCTCGGCGGCGAAGTCGACGAGCTCGCTCTCGTCGTCGTACTCGACCACCAGGGAGACCGGGCCGAAGCACTCGTCCAGCAGCACGCGCTCGGCGCGGACCTGGTCCAGTGACGCCGCCAGCAGGGTCGGGCTGCTGCTCGGGGCCGGTCCGTCGGCGCCCGCGTGCAGCACCCGGCCGCTGCGCGCGCTGAGCCGGTGGAGCCCGTCGACGAATCCGGCGTGCAGCGACTCGTTGAGCATCGCCGTGCCCTCGACGGCACGGGTCGCGGTGGCCAGCGTCTCGTCCAGCCCGTGGCCGGCCGGCAGCAACAGCAGCCCGGGCTTGGTGCAGAACTGGCCGGCCCCGAGGGTGTACGACGCGACATACTGCTCGGCGAGCTCGGCTCCTCGCGCTGTGACCGCGTCCCTGGTCACGAACACCGGGTTGGTGCTGCCGAGCTCGCCGTAGAACGGAATCGGCTCCGGCCGCGCCGCGGCGATGTCGAACAGCATCCGTCCCGCCGAGGTGGAGCCGGTGAACGCGGCGGCGCGCAGCAGCGGGTGCTCGAGCGCCCGGACGCCGGCCTCGAGCCCGTGCACCAGCGCGAACGTGCCCTCGGGCGCGCCCGCAGCGGTGAGTGCGTCGTGGACGATCTCGGCGGTGCGTACGGACAGCCTCGGATGTCCGGGGTGGGCCTTGACCACCACGGGGCAGCCGGCGGCGAGCGCGGAGGCCGTGTCGCCTCCCGCGACGCTGAACGCGAAGGGGAAGTTGCTGGCGCTGAAGACCAGCGTGGGGCCGAGTGGCACCAGCATCCGGCGCAGGTCGGGCTGCGGTGGGGTGGCATCGGGGACGGCATGGTCGACGACCGCCTCGAGGAAGGCGCCGTCCCGGACGACCCCGGCGAACCGGCGCAGCTGACCGGTCGTGCGCGCGATCTCGCCCGTCAGGCGAGGCAGCGGCAGATGCGTCTCCTCCTGTGCGAGCGGCACGAGCTCGTCGGCGTGGGCGTCGATCGCATCGGCGACCGCGTCGAGCAGCGCGGCGCGGCGTTCGAGCGGCAGCGTGGCGAGTGGTGCGGCCGCGGCGGCGGCCGCAGTGACGAGGGCGTCGACCGTGTCGGCGGTCGTATCGGTCGGGGCGTGGGTGGTGATCGTCATCGGACCTTCTCCCGGGTCGCGGGGTCGGTGTCGAGCAGCCAGGACATGTCGTCCTTGCCCTCGACGACGGGGTTGGAGAGCGTGCCGACCTCCGCGACCCGGATGGTCACGACGTCGCCGGCGATCAGGGTGACCGTCATCTCCGGCACCAGGCCGGTGCCGGTGGAGAGCACCACACCCTCGGGGAAGTGCGTCTCGGCGAACAGCCACTCGACGAGCTCCGGCAGCCGCCGGCGCATCGTCGCGGTCGACGTCTCTGCCGACCAGACGGTCTGGGCGCCGCGACGGATCTCGACGTCGATGGCCAGGTCGTGGGCGTCGCGGACGTGCCAGGCCGGCCTGATGCCGGTGGCCAAGGAGCAGCTGCCGGCGTAGATCTTCGCCTGTGGCAGGTAGAGCGGATTGGTTCCCTCCAGGTCGCGTGAGCTGACGTCGTCGCAGACCGTGTAGCCGACGATCTCGCCGAACGCGTTCGCGACGACGGCGAGCTCGGGCTCGGGGACGTCGAGCCGGGAGTCGCGGCGCACCGCGATCGGCTCGCCGTCGGTCACCAGCCGCCAGGGCACCGACTTGAGGAACAGCTCCGGCCGCTCCGCGTCGTAGACCAGGTCGTAGACCGACGCCTGGGTGCTCTCCTCCTTACGGGCGGCTCGGGAGCGCTCGTAGGTGACGCCCGATGCCCAGACCTCCATCCGGCCGTCGGCCGGGGGCAGCAGGGTGACCCGCTCGAGCGGGACCGGATCGGCGCTCGGCGCGTCCACGGCGGCGCGGACGTCGTCGAGCGGAAGCGCCAGCAACGCGCCGAGCGAGGGGACGTTCACCGGCGTGATCCAGGCGTCGGTCCGCACTCCCACCCGGACCTGCTCGTCGTCGTGGTCGAGGTAGCGAACGATGTGCATGGGAGTCCTTTCGAAGGGGCGGTCAGAGGGTGGTCGCGAGCTGCCAGGGGACGAACTCCTCGTCGCCGTAGCCCAGCTCCTCGCTGGCGGTGCGGCGGCCGGAGGCGACGGCGAGCACGCGGTCGAAGATCAGCTGCCCCATCTCCTCGACGGAGGCGCCGCCGGTCGCGACCGGGCCGCAGTCGAGGTCCATGTCGTCGCGCATCCGCTCGTAGACCGCGGTGTTGGTGGCCAGCTTGAGACTGGGGGTCGGCTTGCAGCCGAAGGCGGAGCCACGGCCGGTGGTGAAGCACAGCACGGTCGCGCCGCCCGCGACCATGCCGGTGGCGTTGACCGGGTCGTAGCCGGGGGTGTCCATGAACACCAGGCCGCGTGAGGTGATCCGCTCGGCGTACTTCACGACGTCGCGCAGGGTGGTGGTGCCGCCCTTCGCGACCGCGCCGAGCGACTTCTCGAGGATGGTGGTGAGACCACCTGCCTTGTTGCCCGGCGAGGGGTTGTTGTCGATGGAGCTCCCGTCGGCCTGCACGTGCTTCTCCCACCAGCGGATCCGCTCGAGCAGCTTCTCGGCCACCTCGGGACCGGCGGCGCGGCGGGTGAGCAGGTGCTCGGCGCCGTAGATCTCCGTCGTCTCCCCGAAGACCGCGGTGCCGCCCTGGGCGACCAGGAGGTCGGCGGCGGCGCCGAGCGCCGGGTTGGCGGTGATGCCGGACCAGGCGTCCGAGCCACCGCACTCCATCGCCATCACCAGCTCGCTCGCGGGAACGGGCCGGCGGCTGATCGCGTTGGCCTCGGGCAGCATCGCCGCCAGCCGCTCGACCCCCGCGGCGACGGTCTTGCGCGTCCCGCCGAGGTCCTGGATCGACAGCGAGTGCAGGGGTACGCCGACCTCGCTGCGCGCACCGTCGGCGAGGTCGCGCACCTGGTTGACCTCGCAGCCGAGGCCGAGCATGAGGATGCCGGCGAAGTTGGGGTGCTGCGCGTAGCCGGTGAGGGTGCGGCGCAGCACCTCGAAACCCTCGTTGCCGGCGCCGGCCATCCCGCAGCCGAGGCCGTGGGTGAGGGGGAAGACGCCGTCGACGCCGGGGTAGTCGTCGAGGATCCCGGAGGCCTCGACCTGCCGGGCGATGGCGCGGGCGGCGGTGGCCGAGCAGTTCACCGAGGTGACGATGCCGAGGTAGTTGCGGGTGCCGACGCGTCCGTCGGCCCGGACGTACCCGTCGAAGGTGCGGGGTGCCGGAACGGGGTCCGGTGAGCGCTCGGTCCCGGCCGCGACCTCGTGCTCACGCTCGAACTGGCCGAAGGCGAGGTTGTGGCTGTGCACGTGGGCACCCGGCTCGATGGTGCCGACGGCGAAGCCGATCACCTGGCCGTACTTGTGGACTGCGGCCCCCGCCGGAAGGGCACGCACCGCGACCTTGTGGCCACCGGGAACATCGTCGAGGAGGACGAGCGGGTCTCGGCCCGTGTCGAGAACGGTGCCCGCGGGCAGCGCGTCGCGGGCGATGGCGACGTCGTCGTCGGGATGGAGGAGCAGGCAGGCCGTGTGGAGGCTGGTGGAGGTCATCGCAGATCTTTCTTTCTCAGGCGCGTACGTGGGTGCGGTCCTGGGTCCGGCCGGTCGGCCGGACCCAGGACGGCGGTGGGATCAGCCGCGGATGCGTGCGGGCAGCGGCTCGGCGTTCTTGACGATGAAGGCGTAGGAGAACGCACCGATCAGGGCGAAGCAGGACACGACCAGGAGCGGGACGACGAAGGACCCGGTCCTGTCCGCGAGCATGCCGATCAGGATCGGGCTGCCGATGCCGGCCAGGTTGGAGGCGAAGTTCTGGATGCCTCCGACCGAGGCGACATGGTTGTCGCTCGGGGCGACGTCAGCGGGCAGGGACCAGATGCCCGAGGCGGCGAACGCGAGGCTCGAGTACGCCGTCGCCAGCAGGACCAGGGCCATCCATGCCGAGGGCACCACGACGGCGAGGCCGATGACGGAGCCGCCCACCATCCCGCCGATGATGACCGTCTTGCGCACCTTCGTGACGTCCGCGCCCCGCTGGATCGCGCGGTCTGCGAACCAGCCGCCGACCCAGGCGGCCACCACGGCGCACAGGCCGGGCAGCGCGCCGAAGACGCCGAGCTTGAGCAGCGAGAACCCGCGCTCCTCCACGAGGTAGGTCGGGAAGAAGGTGATGAAGAAGTAGATGCACATGTTGAGGCAGAAGAAACCGAGCATCATTCCTCGGACGGTGCGGTAGCCGAACAGGTCGCGCCAGCGGACCTTCAGCGCCGACTCCGAGTCGGCGTCGGCGGAGCGCGCGCCGCCGGCGCGGATGTAGCCGAGCTCCTCGGCGTTCACGCGGCTGTGCTGGTCGGGGTCGCGGTAGGTGCGCCACCACGCCACCGTCCACAGCAGCCCGACGGCCCCCGTCACGATGAAGGCCGTACGCCACGACGAGACAGCCACCAGCGCGGTCACCACCGGCAGGGCGAGCACGCCGCCGACACGTGATCCGGAGTCCCAGATCGCCGTGGCGAAGGCGCGCTCCTGACGCGGGAACCACCGCGAGACGACCTTGGCACTGGTCGAGGGAGCCGGGCTCTCGCCGGCGCCGAGGAGCAGGCGGATGCCGAAGAGCGAGGCGAAGCTGGTCGCCGCGCCGGTCAGCATGGTGAAGAGCGACCACCACACGGACGCGGTGGTGAAGGATCGGCGGGGACCGACCTTGTCGACGTACCAGCCCGCGATGAGCTGGCAGAAGTCGTAGGACCAGAAGAACGCGGCAAGGATGAGTCCCTGCTGGGTCATCGTCAGATGGATGTCCTCGGCGATGAAGGGCAGTGCGACGCCGAGGTTGGCTCGATCGAGGTAGTTGATGGTCAGGCCACCGAAGGCGAGGGCGATGATGCCCCAGCGGACGCGGGTAGCGCCGGCGGGCGGCCGTGCAGCGACCGCAGCGGGCGCTGGGCCGGATCTGGTGTGTTGGGTGGACATAGGACGGTTCCTCCCCGGTCGCGTCGACCGGACGTAGCGAGATTCTGGTGGCTGAGGCCTCACGGATCCAGCGGCGATCGGCTGCCGTCCGTCTAAATCAAAGATCCTGTAGGATCTACGATCTGAGAGAGTGGCATGTGACAGCAGTCACGTCAAGGGGTGCGTGCAAGAATCTGTGCGACGCCATGGAGGTGGACGACGATGACGAGCGCTTCGGCTGCGGTGCCGCCGCCGGCCCGCATGCCCTCGAGGCAGACGCTGGGCGACGATGTCTATGAGCTGCTCAAGGCCCGCGTGATGGACCACGAGCTCGAGCCGTCGTCCCGGGTCAACATGGATGCGATCGCGCGCGAGCTCAACGTGTCGCCGACACCGCTGCGTGAGGCGCTGGCACGCCTCGAGGCTGACGGCCTGGTCCGCAAGGAGTCACTGCGCGGCTACTTCATCGCACCGCTGATCTCCCGAGACCAGTTCGAGAGCCTCTTCGAGTACCGGCTGCTGATCGAGCCGTGGTCGGCGGCCCATGCCGCCGAGCGTGCCAGCGAGGACCAGCTGCGCGAGCTGGTCGAGGAGCTGCATACCGTCGAGGAGGTGCCGACGGCGGACATCTACTCGGCCTACCGGGCCGTGGCGGCGCACGACCACCGGTTCCATGTGCTGGTGGCTCGGCTGTCAGGCAACGAATACCTACCCGCGGCGTTCGAGCGCACCAACTGCCACATGCACATCTTCCGTCTGTTCTACAAGAAGTACGTCGGCACCGCAGCCCTCGAGGAGCACACCCGCGTCGCCGACAGCATCTGTGCCGGCGACGCGACGGCGGCTCACGACGCGATGCGGGACCACCTCGAAGCGTCGCGGGCGCGGCTTCGTCAGGTGTTCGCCGACCAGGGGTGACCGGTCCGCCTGGACCTCAGCCGGCCTGCACCCCCGCGATGCCGACGGCGCGGGCGATGATCGCGTCGGCGAGAGGATCGGGAAGGCGTCCGATCATCGGCAGCATCCCGGCGCCCCGGCCGGCGGTGTAGAGGGTGCGTGGCCGAGCCGTGGTGATGGCGGTGACCAGCACCTTCGCGATCGAGTCAGGGTCGGCTAGGGCCATCTTCGCTCCTGCCTGGTCCGCGGCGGCGATCATCGGGGCATACAGCTGCTGAACCCGCGGGTCGGTCCGCTCGAACGAGTCCTCGGCGGCGGCTCGCGCCCGGGCGAAGATCGGGGTGTCCGCCGCCGTCGGCTCGAGGATGACGACCTTGATCCCCCACGGTGCCAGCTCGCTGCGCAACGCGACCGAGAGCGACTCCAGGGCTGCCTTGCTCGCCGAGATCGGTGCCATCAGCGGGACCGCCCGCCGAGCGGTGGGAGCGGACACGTTGACGATCCGGCCAGGTCCGGAACGCAGCAGCGGCAGGAACGCCCGGATGACGGTCGCGGGACCGAGCACGTTGACCCGCAGCTGCCGCTCCAGCTCGGCGCCCTCGACCAGCTCCACCGGTCCTTGCACGATGATGCCGGCGTTGTTGACGACCGCGTCGAGCGAGTCGGTGCCGAGATGCTTCGTCACCGTCTCCGCCGCGGCGGTCACCGAGGCCTCGTCGGTCACGTCCACCTGCACCGGAACCACGCCGGCCAGGTCGTCGAAGATCTTCGCGAGGTCGCGGTCGCGTACGCCGGCGAAGACCCGGTGGCCCTGGCCGGCGAGCATCCGCACCGTCGGCACACCGATGCCGCCGGTCGCTCCGGTGATGAATACGTTGCTCATTTCTTTCCTCGTTCCTCGGGGTCTGTCAGGCGATACGACGATCGTGACGAACCACGCCGGGGCCAACCAGATGCAGCGCATGCTGGTAGCCGGACCACCAGGCTTGGGCACAATGGAGGTCGTGACCACCGTCGACCTGCGCCGCGAGCTCGGCGACTTCCTCCGCAGCCGTCGCGAGCGCCGGCGGCCGGAGGACGTCGGGCTGCGGGTGAGCGGGCGCAGACGTACGCCTGGGCTGCGTCGCGAGGAGGTGGCGACCCTCTCCGCGGTGAGCGTCACCTGGTACACCTGGCTGGAGCAGGGGCGACCGGACGTACGGGCCTCTCGGCAGGTGCTCTCCAGCCTCGCCGAGGTCCTCGGCCTCGACGACCTCGAGACCCAGCACCTCTTCCGGCTCTCGGGTGAGCTGCCGCCCCGGCGCGCGGAGCGCTCCGAGCGCTCCGAGGCCGGTCGCTACCAGCGGCTGCTCGACCACCTCGACCCGAACCCGGCGTTCGTGGTCGACCGCCACTTCTTCATCGTCGCCTGGAACCGGGGAGCGGAGCTGCTCTTCCCCGGCCTCGGCCAGCTCGCCGACGCCGAACGGAACGTCATCTGGCTGACCTTCACCTCGCCGCAGGTGCGCGCGATGTCCGAGAGCTGGGAGGCCGAGGCTGCCGAGGCGGTGGCCTTCTTCCGCTCGCAGACCGCCGTCGACATGGCCGACCCTGAGGTCGCGAAGCTGGTCGCCGACCTGGAGTCGGTCAGCGAGGAGTTCCGTACGCTGTGGGGCCGGCGCGACCTGGCCGCGATCGGCTCCCACACCCGGGTCGTGCGCCATCCGAAGGTCGGGCGGGTCGAGCTGGAGCTCACCAAGATGCGCACGGTCGACGACGAGCTGACCATGGTCGCCTACCTGGCGCCACCGGGATCCGATGTGCTCCGCGCGCTCGCCGACGCCGTGCGCCACCCGTCCTAGACGGGTTTCATCGAGGAGGACCGAAACGGTTACGCCGCCGAAATAACCGCTCCTTACGCTCGAAAATGTTCATCTCATCAACATTTTGGAGCGGAGAGGGGAAGCCCATGACCGGGGCACGAGGTGCGGGACAGGTCGGGCCGGTGGACGGTCCGGCGTCCCTGGCGGGCGTGGAGCTGACCGCCCTGCGCAACGTACGCCTCCTCGACGGCACCCTCGCCGACCTCGATCTCGCGGCCGGCGAGATCACCGTCGTCCGGCCGGTCGAGGGTGGTCCCGGGACCGACGCCACGGGCTGGCGGCTGATTCCCGGTGCCGGCGAGCCGCATGCCCACCTCGACAAGGCGCTGAGCGCGGAGCTGATCACGCCCGGTCCGCGGGCGGGGAACGACCTGGTCGCCGCGATCGAGCAGTGGCGTTCGCTCGTCCCCACCCTCACCGCCGCCGACTTCGCCGACCGCGCCCGGCGGGCGGTCCGCCACTACGTGGCGAACGGCATCACCACGATCCGTACGCACGCCGACGCGCTCCTCGCCGGCGACCCGCTGCGTGGGGTCGACGCCCTGCTCGGCCTGCGCGAGGAGCTCCGTGGAACGGTCACCCTCCAGGTCTGCCTGCTCGCCGGTCAGGACGTCCCGGACGCCGTGATCGAGGACGCGATCGGCCGTGGCATCGACGTCCTCGGCGGCTGCCCCCACCTCGCCGAGGAGCCCACCAAGGAGACCGGTCGCATCCTCGACCACGCCGAGCGATCCGGCCTCCCGGTCGACCTGCACACCGACGAGCAGACCACCACCACTCACCTGGACCTGGCCGACCTCGCCGAGCAGGTCATCGCCCGCGGGCTGCAGCAGCAGGTGACCGCCTCCCACTGCGTACGCCTCGGCATGCTCGACCACGACCGGCGCCGCCCCGTCGTGGACCTGGTGGCGAAGGCGGGGATCGGCATCGTGACCCTCCCGATCACCAACCTCTACCTGCAGGGCCGCGACGCCGACGGCGCGGTGCCGCGGGGTCTGACCGCCGTCCGGACGCTGCTCGAGGCGGGGGTGCCGGTCGCGGCCGGCGCCGACAACCTGCGCGACCCCTTCAACCCGGTCGGCCGCGCGGACCCGTTCGAGACCACCTCGCTCCTGGTCGCCGCCGGACACCTCCGGCCGGCGGAGGCGCTCGCCGCCGTCACGACGTCCACCCGCACCGTGCTCGGGCTCCCGGCCGCGGGCACGGGACCGGGCAGCCGGGCGGACTTCCTGCTCGTCCCCGACGTGCCTCTCGACGAGGTCGTCGCCGGGGCCCGGCCCGCCCGCGTCGTCGTCCACGGCGGCCGCGTGCTCGCCGACACCCGAGTCAGCACCGTCCTCGATCTCGATCCCATGCCGAGGTGACATGAAAACGACCACCACCACGCTCGCCCTCACCGGGGTGACCAAACGCTTCCCGACCGGCACGACCGCGCTGACCGGGGTCGACCTGACCGTCGACGCCGGCGAGTTCGTCTCCGTCGTCGGCCCCTCCGGCTGCGGCAAGTCCACCCTGCTCCGGCTCGCCTCGGGCCTCGAGGAGGCCACGGTCGGCCGCGTCGACGTCGACGCGGGCACCACCAGCTACGTCTTCCAGGACCCCACCCTGCTGGAGTGGCGCAGCGCCCGGAAGAACGTCGAGCTGATCGGCGAGCTGAGTGGGCTGCCGAAGTCGCAGCGGCGACAGGCTGCTCAGGAGGCCCTCGACCTGGTCGGTCTCACCGGCTTCGAGAAGCAGCACCCGCGCCAGCTCTCCGGAGGCATGCGGATGCGGGTCTCGATCGCCCGCGCCCTGGTCGCCGAACCCGACCTCGCCCTCTTCGACGAGCCGTTCGGAGCCCTTGACGAGATCACCCGGCTGGCGATGCAGACCGAGCTGCAGCGGCTCTTCAGGCTCAAGGGCTTCGCCGGCCTCTTCATCACCCACTCCGTGGCCGAGGCCGTCTACCTCTCGACGCGCGTCGTCGTGATGAGCGGCCGGCCGGGCCGGATCGTGGCGGAGATCCCGGTGCCCTGGGAGTTCCCCCGCCCGCCCGAGCTGCGGTTCGAGTCCGACTTCGCCCACCTGGTCGGCCAGGTCTCCGAGGCACTGGAGGAGCACGCATGAGCGAGCGCAAGCGAGCGACCATAGGCCTCAGGCCGCCGGTTCCGTATTCTCCGCCCTTCGCTACGGAGGCGGCGGCATGAGCACCGAGCTGGTTGTCGAACCCGCCATCGAGCCTGCGACCGAGGCCGCAGCGGCAGAGCCACCCAGGCGACGTACGCCCCCGGTGCTGCGCCGGCTCGTCGCCAAGGTGGTGCCGATGATCGCGGCGCTCGCCGGTCTGGCGGGGCTGTGGTACCTGGTGACGTACGTCGTCCTGAGCGAGGACAAACGGTTCCTGCTCCCGCCGCCGCACCAGGTCTTCGGGGAGACCCTCGGCCGGCCGGAGATCATGCAGCCGATGCTCGCGGCGTTGTGGCAGTCGGTCCAGGTCGCGCTCGCCGGTCTGGTGATCTCGGTGGTGATCGGGATGGCCTGGGCGATGGTGATGGCGCAGACCCGGCTGCTGGAGAAGGTGCTCTACCCCTATGCCGTGATCCTGCAGACCGTCCCGATCCTGGCGCTGACGCCGCTGATCGGGATCTGGATGGGCTACGGCATCTCGGCCCGGATCGTGGTCTGCGTGATCATCGCGGTCTTCCCGATGATCGCCAACACGCTCTTCGGCCTGCAGTCGGCGACCGCGCCGGCCCACGACCTCTTCACCCTCAACCGGGCGACCCGGCTGCAGCGGCTGCTCAAGCTGCAGCTGCCCGCCGCGATGCCCGCGATCTTCACCGGCCTGCGCAACGCCGCGGGGCTGTCGGTCATCGGCGTGATCGTCGGTGACTTCTACTTCCAGCAGGGCAGCCCCGGCATCGGCGGCCTGCTCCGGGTCTACACACTGCGGCTCAGCATGGAGCCGCTCTTCATGGCGATCATCCTGACGGCCCTCTTCGGAGTCGTCGTCTTCTCGGCCTTCGCCGCTCTCGACCGTGCCGTGATCGGCAAGTGGTACGGCGAGCGCTGACCCTCCTCCACCCACGAGAAACGGAAACCGCATGAACCGATCCCTGAACCTCGCCAGACCCCGCCGCGCCACCGCCCTGGTCGCGCTGGCCACCGTCGTACCGCTCGCCCTGACCGGCTGCGGGAGCGACTCCGGCTCCGCCAACACCGCGAGCGCGGGGGAGGTGACGAAGGCGGAGAAGGGCAGTGCGAAGGACCTCTCCGACGTCTGCCCGGCGACCGTGGTGATGCAGCAGGACTGGCAGCCCGAGGCCGAGCACGGCGGCATGTACAGCCTGGTCGGTGAGGGCTACACCGTCGACACCGACAAGAAGTCCGTCACCGGGCCGCTCGTCTCCGGAGGCGTCGACACCGGCGTGAAGATCGAGGTCCGTTCGGGTGGTCCGGCGACCGGCTTCCAGCCCGTCCCGGCGACCATGTACCTCGACAAGGACATCCTCATCGGGGCGGTCAACACCGACGCCGCGATCGCCGCCGCGGCGAAGCAGCCCACCGTGGCGCTGACCTCGCAGCTGACCGTCTCGCCGCAGATCCTGATGTGGGACCCGAAGAGCCAGGACGACGCGAAGACCATCGCCGATGCCGCGAAGGACGGCGACCCGGTCGTGACTGCCGGCGACGTGATCCCGGCGCTGCTCGAGTCGCAGGGGATGATCGAGAAGAAGCAGTCGGACCTCTCCTACGAGGGCACCCCGCAGCGCTTCGTCACCGAGCCCACGATCCTGCAGCAGGGGTTCGCCACCGCGGAGCCCTACATCTACGAGAAGGAGATCAGCAGCTGGGGCAAGCCGATCGGCTACCAGCTCCTCTCCGAGGTCGGCTACAGCATCTACCCCGAGCCGATCGCCGTACGCGCCGAGGACGTCAAGAAGGAGGCCGACTGTCTGGCGAAGCTCGTCCCGGTGATGCAGCAGGCCGAGATCGACTACCTGGCGGACCCGGACTGGGCCAACGGGATCATCGTCGACATCGTCGACCGCTACCAGACCGGCTGGACCTACAGCGAGGGTGTCGCTGCGTACGCTGCCAAGACGATGACCGACCTCGACCTGGTCCACGACGACCCGAAGTCGGGGGTGTTCGGCCAGATCGACGGGGAGCGGATGAAGCAGATCGTCGAGACGTTCGCGCCGATCATGAAGCAGGCCGGCACGATCACCTCCGACGACATCGACCCGGAGTCGCTCTACGACAACCGGTTCATCGACGACTCGATCTCGATGAAGTGATGCAGATGACGATCACGCAGCGTACGTCCCTGGTGACCGCCCAGGTCGCCGACCGCCTCGGCGCGGACCGGGTCGAGACCGACCCGGCCGCGCTGGTCAAGCTCTCCTCGGACTGGTCGCGGATGTCGCCCGTCCTCCAGGAGAAGGTGCCGAGCGGCAGGTATGTCGCCGACGCCATCGTCCGGCCGCGGACCGAGCAGGAGGTCGCCGACGTGCTGGCCATGGCCTACGAGCACGACGTGCCGGTCGTCCCGCGTGGCGCCGGCACCGGCAACTACGGCCAGGCGACCCCGTTCACCGGCGGGATCATCCTCGACCTCCGCGGCCTGGACGCGATCGAGGTGCTGGCCGACGGCAACGTACGTGCCGGGGCCGGTGCCCGGATGACCCGGATCGACAAGGTGGTCCGCGACGCCGGGCGCGACCTGTGGATCTTCCCGTCGACCAAGGGGTCGACGATCGGCGGCTTCATCGGCGGCGGCAGCGCCGGCACCGGGACGATCGAGCACGGCACCACCGCCGACGGGTTCGTCACGGAGCTGACCGTGGCCCCGATGGACGGGAGCGGTCGTCTCTTCACCGTGCACGGCGAGGAGACGCTGCCCTACATCCACGCCTACGGCGTGACCGGCGTCGTGACCTCGGTGGTGGTCCGCACCGACCCCGCGCGGGACTGGGTGGCGGTCTACGCCGCCTTCGACAGCTGGGACGCGATGGTGTCCGTGCACCGCCGCCTGCTCGACCTGCCGGTGCTGCCGAGGCTGGCCTCGGGCGACGAGCCCGCGCTGGTCCCGACCCTGACCACCAACGTCTCGCTCGACCCGGCCCAGCACAGCCTGCGGGTGATCGCCGAGGCCTCCACGGTCGCCGAGATCGAGTCGCTCGTCGTGGCGGCCGGGGGCAGCGTACGGGCGTGTCTGGAGGACTACGCGGCATCCGATCTGCTCTCCGGGATGTCCTACAACCATCCGGTCTACTTCCTGCAGCGAGCCCACCGCGACCGGACCTGGTTCCACATGGAGACCGGGGGCGAGCTCTACTGGACCGACGCCGACCGGGTGCGGCAGGTCTACGACGGGCCGGTCTGGCTGCACCTCGAGCTGATGGGGAGGGGGCCGCTGGCGATGGTCGTCGCGGAGTACGTCTCCGAGGAGCAGGTCCTCGCCGGCATCCCGCGCTTCGACGAGATCGGCGTGGGCGTGCACTCGCCCCACCAGTGGTACGTCGACCGCAACCTCGAGCTCGTCACCGAGGTCGCGCGCGAACGCGACCCCAAGGGCCTGCTCAACCAGGGCAAGCTCACCGACCACGCGCTGGTCGACACCCGCGTCAACATCGGAGTCCGCTGATGCCCCGTTTCGCCGACCTCACCGCCCCCGAGATCGCCGCCCTGCCACCGGACACGGTCGCCGTCCTCGGCCTCGGCGCGATCGAGCAGCACGGTCCCCACCTGCCGGTCTCGACCGACTACGTGATCGCCGCCGAGGCGGCCTCGGCGGCTGTGGAGACGGTCGCCGCGGCGGGCAGCGCCTCCGTCGTGCTGCTCGAGCCGCTGGCCTACACGAAGTCCGACGAGCACTCCTGGTCGCCGGGGACGATCTGGCTCTCCTGGGACACCCTGATGCGGGTGCTCGTCGACATCGGCCGCTCGCTGAGCACCTCCGGGATCACCCGGCTGCTCTTCGTCAACGGGCACGGCGGCAACTCCGCGCTGGGACAGGTCGCCAGCCGGGAGCTGCGCAAGCAGTTCGGGCTGGCCACCTTCTTCGCGCACCTCTCCGTGCCACCCGATCAGGGCGGCCGCTCCTCGCGCGAGGACGAGCTCGGCCTCGGCATCCACGGCGGCCACGGGGAGACCTCGATGATGCTCCACCTGCGGCCCGAGCTGGTGCACCAGGAGCGCGGGGAGCGGAAGGTGCCCGACCACCTCGCGGGCTATACGCACATCGGCTTCGGCAAGCCGGTCTCCTTCGGCTGGCTCTCCGACGACTTCGGCACCGACGGATATCTCGGCGACCCGACCACCGCCACCGCCGAGGACGGCAAGGCCCGCTTCGAGGCGGGCGTCGCCACGCTGGCGGAGGTCATCGTGGAGGCCGCCCGCTTCACGCCGTCGGCATGACGCTGCGGATCATGGGCGCGCTCTCGGGGGATCTCTCGGTCGAGGGGCCCGCCGACGTGCTCGATGCCTCGGGCTGCCTGGTCACGCCCGGCCTGGTCAACGCCCATCACCACCTCCTGCAGACCGCGTTCCGCACCCTCCCGGGCACTCGTGGCGTACCGATGGCGACCTGGCTGCCCACGATGGCCGCGGCCTACGACCACGTCGGGATCGACGCCGGGCTGACGTACGCCGCCGCGCGGGCCGGGCTCGCCGAGTCGCTGCTCTGCGGGGTCACGACGGTCGCCGACCACCACCTGACCTGGCCGGCCGCCCTGGCTCCCGAGGAGACGGTGCCGCTGGCGCAGGGGACCGCACGGGCGGCGGCGGAGCTCGGCGCCCGCCTCGTCTTCGTCCGTGGTGCCGCCCGGGACGACCCCGAGACCGCGGCGCACAGTGCCGACCTGATCGCCGAGGCGCTGGTGGGGGAGGCGCCCGGCGGGGTGAGCGCCGACGGGATGCTGCAGGTCGCGGTCGGTCCGGCCGGGGTGCACTCCGACCCGGAGCCGACCTTCCGGCTGCTGGGGGAGGTGGCGGCCCGGCGCGGGCTGCGGCGGCGTACCCAGGCCAACGAGCAGGTCGACGTCGCGATCGCGGCCGAGCGCTACGGCCGGCGCCCGATCGACCTGTTGGAGGAGTGGGGCTGGCTCGCGCCCGACGTGACCCTGGCCCATCTGTGCGACGTGACGCCGGAGGAGATCCGGCGGCTCGCCGCGGCCGGGGTGAGCGCCACCCATGCGCCAGGCTGCGACCTGCCGATGGGCTGGGGGATCGCGCCGGTCGCCGCGCTCCGGGAGGCCGGCGTCGAGGTCGGGCTCGGCACCAGCGGCGGCGGCAGCAACGACGCCGGCCACCTGCTCGCCGACGCCCGGCTCGCCATGCAGGTGGCGCCGCTGGTCGGTCCGCCGCTGGCCGCCGCCGACGTGCTCGAGATGGCGACCACCGGCTCCGCGGCCGGCCTCGGTCGCCCCGGGCTGGGGTCGGGGACGGACCTGTGCGTGTGGGACGTCTCCGGCGTCGCCGACGCCGGGGTCCACGACCCTGTCGCCGGACTGCTGTGGGCCTCGCCCGGTCGGCGACCTCGGCACGTGGTCGTGGGCGGCCGGGTCGTCGTACGTGACGGCGTGCTCGTCACCGCTGACGAGCAGGAGATCGCGGCCGGCCTGAGGCGGTTCAGCGCCTGCGCTGCTCCTTGACCACCAGCAGCCGGAACAGCCCGCCGTCGGCGCTGGCCCACCGGTGACGTACGCCGCCGGGGATGTAGACCGAGTCGGCGGTCTCCATGGTCTGCTCCTCGCCGTCCAGGTCGATCCGCAGGGTGCCGCCCACCACGTAGACGAACTCGTCCTCCGGGTGCTGCCAGTAGCGGTCCCAGGCCGTCCCGTCGCCGGCGAACTCCATCGGGATGAACGCATGATCGGCCCCGGCGACCAGCGCCTTCACGGTGCCGCTGGAGGCCTCCGCGGTGCCGGAGTCGGAGCGGCGTACGACCGCTGCCGAGCCGGTGGAGACGCTCTCGACGCTGTCCGCCAGCAGGCCCTGCTGGGTGGTCCCCAGGGTCTGTGCGATCCGGAACAGCGACGACATCGAGGGGCGCGCCATCCCGCGCTCGACCTGGCTCAGGAAGGGGTGGGACAGGTCGGTCGCCTCGGCGAGCTGGACCAGCGTCATCCCCTGCGCCTTGCGCAGCTCCCGCACGCGGGCGCCCAGCCGCAGCACCGAGCGGTCGAGGGACTGTCGCGGGTTCCGAGTCATCTGCTCAACCTAGCCTCGAACGGGGTCCGGCGTTCACGGTGCCATGAGGAACTCACGGGTCCGTCATCTGTGGGAAACACCTCACTGTGCCGGACCCCGGGACGATGGTCCCGGAATGGGGTCGACAGCGGTAGTAGGTTGAAAGGCATGACCGTTCCTCCTGTGGTCAGACAGGAACAGCTCATCGATGAGATCGCCCTCCACCTCGCCGACGAGGTAGAGGGCGACTGGTCCACGTTGGTCTTCAACCATCGCAACCTGTCGATGTTCTTCACCGGTCGCATCGACGTGCACCGACCCGACGGCAGCTTCGCCTACGCCAAGCCGCCCGACAGCATCCTCGCGCTGACCGATGAGCTCAGGCGGGTGATGTACGAACCCGGCAAGGGCGCCTGGTTCTCCGCCCGCTGGACCATCGCGTGCGAGGGCGGCGAGACGCCCACGACGAACGTCGCGTTCAACTACGACGACGAGCCGGTCTGGCGCTGGCCCGCCCATCCGGGCCTGTACGCCATCGACCTCGAGACCTTCCCCCGCGACGAGGAGCGGGTCCCCGCCTGGCTCCGCGAGAAGGTCAAAGGCGCTCGCCGGACGCTGTAGCGCTCTCGTCATGGGGCGAGATGAGTCGCTCCACTAGGACGCACATCCACGGGCTGCCGAGCCTGTCGGGTGTGCCGAACCTCCGTCACTGAGGCCGGCGTTTCCTGGGCCGGCACGAAGTACAGGAGATTGCGGTTCCGTCCGGTTCCGCGCACCGCGCGGCATCTCGATTCGGCCGCAGCGCCCTCTCGGGGCCGCGGAACCGCGGAGTGGTCGGCGGCATGCCCCTTTCCGATGAGGGCCAGAACGATCCGCAGACCGGTCAGCGCCGCGATCCCGACCGCCATGACCAGCAAGGTCTCGAACGTCATGATGCGACCTCGATTCTTCCGACGAACACGCGGCTTGTGCCGCACGTTGTCCCGGAATGGTGACTCCCGTCACACCGCCTGGACAGCGTTCGGCGAGGGAAACCCAGGTCGCCATCACCCCCTGCGGAAAGCGTCAAGGATTTCGCGGATCGAGCGGCTGATACCTGCAGAGCTCGCGCCGCAACGCCGCCCCGAAGTCGCGCCGACTCTGCTCTTGGCCGGTATTCCGCGGGGATTCCGACGGGTGTGGAACAGCGGCGATCGATGTCGGTGTGACGCTCGACACAGGTGTGGGTGGGCCCTTCACTGAAGCGATCCCGCGTCGGCAGACCGCTGCCGACACGGTCGGCATCGACATCACGCCGAACTCGCATCAGGAGGACACCGCATGATCACCAGGGACGGCAAGAACTACTTCATCGTCGACGGCCACATCCACATCTGGGATGGGTCGGACGAGAACTGCCTGAACGACTACGGCAAGGGCTGGACCCAGTGCTTCTTCGACTACCACAACGGGCTCTCCCCGGAGGAGGAGAAGTGGCCGAAGGAGCGCTTCGCGAAGATCGAGAAGGCGGACGTCGTCAAGGACGTACTCGACAACGGCGGTGTCGACGTCGCCATCTTCAACCCGACGGTCCTGGGTGCGTTCTACAAGACCGGCTTCCGCCGCGAGAAGGAGGCGCTCGAGCTGGTGGAGGAGAACCCGGGCAGGTTCATCCTCAACACCTCCTGGGACCCGCGCTTCGGTGAGGAAGGCCTCGAGCTGCTCGAGAAGGAGGCTTCCGAGCGAAACATCCAGGGCGTCAAGCTCTACACCGCGGAGTGGCAGGGCGACTCCCGCGGCTACTCGCTCACCGACCCCATGGCCTACCGCTACCTGGAGAAGTCCCAGGAGCTCGGCATCAAGAACATCCACATCCACAAGGGCCCAACGGTCTGGCCGCTCGACCGGGACGCCTTCGACGTCCACGACGTCGACCACGTGGCCACCGACTTCCAGGACCTCAACTTCATCGTCGAGCACATCGGCCTGCCCAGGCTCGAGGACTTCTGCTGGATCGCCACCCAGGAGCGCAACGTCTACGCCGGCATGGCAGTCGCGATGCCGTTCGTCCACGCCAAGCCCCGCTACTTCGAGCAGATCATGGGCGAGCTCCTCTACTGGCTCGGCGAGGACAAGATCTGCTTCGGCAGCGACTACGCGATCTGGACCCCCCGCTGGCTGGTCGAGAAGTTCCTCGACTTCCAGTTCTCCGAGGGCAGCGAGTACGAGGCCATCACCGACGTCCAGAAGGCCAAGGTCCTCGGCCTCAACGCTGCGCGCCTGTATGACCTCGAGGTTCCCGAAGACGTCGTCGGAGTCGCAGAGGTGGACGCCCTCGCCGAGGTCGTGGCCTGATGTCGACCGCGTCCGACGTCCTCGCGGCGCTGGATGAGGTGCACGACCCCGAGGTCGACCGCTCGGTGACCGACATGGGATTCATCCGCTCCGTCACCGAGAACGGCGGTGGAGTGCGCATTGTCATGCAGCTGCCGACGTACTTCTGCGCGCCGAACTTCACCTGGCTGATGGTGGACGACGTACGTCAGGCGGCGGAGCGCGTCGTGGGGCAGGGGGCGGTCACCGTCTCCGTCGAGGACCACTTCGAGTCGGAGCGGATCCAGTCCGGCGTACGCAGCAGGAGCGGGTTCATGACCGCGTTCCCCAGCGAGGCCGAGGGTGACCTCGAGGACCTGCGCGACCACTTCCGGCGCAAGACCCTGCTCATCCGTCAGGAGCAGGTCTGTCGCCAGCTGGAGGAGGCCGGCGTCGACGCCGAGAGCCTGGTCGACCTCGTGCTGGGAGACGTCACCCGCCTCGCGCTTCCCGGTCTCGGGAAGTACCTGACCACGCGAGAGGAGCTCGGGGTCGGCTGCCGCCACGACGACCCCTTCCTCATCGCCGCCGATGGCCGTCCGGTGGGTCCGGAGCAGGTCCGGGCCCATCGGCGGTCTGCCCGCGTGATGGCCGTGTCCTTCGAGGGCAACGGTCATCTCTGCAAGGCGCTGCTCGCGGAGCGCTACCCCTCAGAACTCACCACCGTCGACGAAGGAGAAGTGGCATGAAGGCCGCCCGGCTCTACACCTATGACTCGAAGCTGGTCATCGAGGACGTGCCCAAGCCCCGGGTCACCGGGCCGCATGACGTGGTGATCAAGGTTGGCGCCGCAGGCGTGTGCCGTACGGACCTCCATGTCATCGAGAAGGTCTGGAAGGACACGCTCGACACCGAGGGCACCCTCCTGCCGTTCATCCTCGGCCACGAGAACGCCGGCTGGGTCGACGAGGTCGGCTCCGCGGTCACCACGGTGGCTCCGGGTGACACGGTGATCCTCCACCCGCACATCACCTGCGGCGTCTGCGCAGGGTGCCGTCGCGGGGAGGACATGTACTGCGAGACGGCCGGGTTCCCGGGGCTCGCGATGGACGGTGGGTACGCCGAGTACATGCTCACGAACGAGCGCGCCTGCATCAAGCTCGATCCGAGCCTCCAGCCGGTCGACGTCGCGCCGCTCGCGGATGCCGGCATCACGGCGTACCGGGCGGTCAAGAAGGCCGTACCCCGGCTCCAGGCCGGGACGAAGACGGTGGTGATCGGCGCCGGCGGTCTGGGGCACATCGCGATCCAGTCGCTCAAGGCGCTCAGCCCCACCGAGATCGTGGTCGTCGACACGAACCCGGATGCCCTCGAGCTCGCCAAGCAGATCGGTGCGGACATCACGGTCAACGCCGGCGAGGGGGACGTCGTCGAGGCGGTCAAGGACCTCGCCGGCGGAGACGGCGTCGAGGCCGTCATCGACTTCGTCGCCGAGCACGGCACCACCGACCAGGGCCCGAACATGCTGCGCCAGGGCGGGACCTATTACGTCGTCGGATACGGCGGCAACGTCAACGTGCCGGCCCTGCAGGTCATCTTCAGCGAGATCAGCGTCGTCGGCAGCCTGGTCGGCAACTACACCGAGCTCTCCGAGCTGATGGAGCTGGCGGCAGCCAAGAAGGTCACCCTCCACTCCCAGATCTACTCCCTCGACGACGCCAACGTCGCGCTCGACGACCTGCACCACGGACGGGTGCGCGGTCGGGCCGTCCTCATCCCCTGACCGGACCTCCGCACGACAAACGGAAGGAAAAACCATGTCCACAACCATCACCCCGGAATCCCGGGAGGACACTCGCGGGGACTCGTCCGGCGAGTTCCCGAAGGGCCGCGGCCCGATCGACTGGAACGGCGGCTGGCGCTGGATGTTCATCGGGAGCTTCCTGCTCGCCGGATCATTCATCGGGCTGCGGATCTACCAGCAGAAGTTCGCCTGGTACAAGGAGTACGGCCTGGACGCCGCAAGCGATGGCTTCCGGACGTACTGGTTCAACCTCTTCCTCGGCGAGCTGGTCGTCGTCACGATCGTGACGCTCGTCTGGTGGGGATGGCTGATCAAGTCGGGCCAGAACCTCGCTGCCAAGGCAGAGGCCAAGCCGATCAGCAAGGCCGAGGAAGTACGTCGCATCGCCGTCTTCTGGGGCCTGATCGGTGCCACGTCGCTGACGCTCTACTTCATGGCGAGCTTCTTCCCGAACCAGGACGGCGTCTGGCACCAGACGGCTGTTCGCGACACCGCGCTCACCCCCAGCCACATCGTGATGTTCTTCTGGGCGTTCCCACTCGGCATCACGATGACGGTGGGCACGTATCTCTATGGACGTACCCGCCTCCCGAAGGTCTACTCGCCCGACAAGGGCTTCCCCTGGTCCTTCTTCCTCCTCATCGCCGCCTCGGTCACCGAGATGATGCAGGTCGCGATGAACGAGTGGGGCCACAGCCTCTGGATCACCGAGGAGATCTTCGCCGCTCCGTTCCACTGGCCGTTCGTGACGTACGGCTGGCTGGCATCCGGGATCTTCGCCCTCTGGGCCGAGTCCCTGGGCCGGCTGCTCCAGATCGAGGACGAGATCGAAGAGGAACGACAAGCCGTCGCGACCTCGGATCCCGCGATCGCCTGACCAGTGGACCGTTCACATCCCCAAACCAAGGAGCCCTCATGAGTGCCACAGCTTTGGCGCCGGAGTCAGAGGAGCGTACGCAAGCCCTGCGGAAGCTGCTCAACCGCCGTTACACCTTCATCGACCGTAAGTGGGACATCGTCTTCTGGGTCACGGCCGCCTTCGTGGTCGCCGCCGCAGCCGACATCACCAAGCTCCTGTTCGCAGGAGACTGGGACTTCTGGACGGACTGGAAGGACCGTCAGTGGTGGCCGATGGTGACCCCGTTCGCCGTCATCATCATCCCCTCGGCACTGCAGTACATCCAGTGGCTCGCCTGGCGTATGCCGACGGGAGCGGTCTATACCGCCATCAGCATGACGATCGCGTCCTGGATCGGCCGCATCTTCAACTGGGACATGTTCGGCGGCTTCCCGCTGGCCTTCGTCTGGCCGGTGATGATCCTGGCGGCCGCCATCTGGCTGGACTGGGTCCTGTTGAAGACGAAGAGCTTCGTGTTGACCTCGCTGGTCGGAGCGTTCGGCTTCGCGCTGATCCTCTGGTTCACCAACTACACGGTGCTCGCGCCGTACCTGCAGCCGATCGACTGGATGGGCCTGCACGTCACCGTCGCCGACGTCCAGGGCATCGAGTACGTCCGGGGTCAGACACCGGAGTACCTCCGCATGATCGAGCACGGGTCGCTCCGCACCTTCCTCGGCGAGACCCAGTACGTCTCGCTGGCGTTCGGGGCCACCCTCGCCGTCGCCGGCTACTGGGTCGGCCAGGCCATCGGTCGCGGACTTGCCATCTGGCCCATCGGCCGCTTCATCAAGCGGTTCTGAGAGGAGTACGACATGCGTAGCAAACTGAAGTACATCGGCGCGGTGATGGCCGCTGCCGTCGCTGTGGTGCTCGCTCTGCCGCCGGCACCGGCGTCGGCTCATGGGGAGACAGCCCAGGAGGCCTTCCTCCGGATGGGCACGGTCGCCTTCTGGGACGTGAAGTACTCCGAGGAGAAGGTCGCCCAGGGTGAAGAGCTCACCATCACGGGGACGGCGAAGATCCTCGAGACCTACCCTGAGCAGCTCGCGGAGCCGAAGCTCGGCTTCATCGGCGTGATCGCTCCTGGGCCGACCGTCGTCATCAAGGAGCGCACCATCAACGGCCAGCCGGCCCCGATGGCGATCGAGATCGAGAAGGGCGGCGTCTACCAGTTCAAGATGGTGCTCCAGGGGCGCCGGGTCGGACACTGGCACATCCATCCCATCTTCGGTATCCATGGGGCGGGTTCGCTCATCGGTCCGGGACAGTATGTCGACGTGACGGAGTCCGCCGGCGGCTTCACCAACGACGTCAAGCTGCTGAGCGGGAAGACGGCCGACCTCGAGAACATCGGCATGGGCGGTGTCACCTTCTGGAACATCGTCTGGCTGGTGATCGGCTTCGCCTGGTTGCTCTACTGGATCGTCCCGAAGCCGACCGTGACGCGTCTGCCCGTGACGAGCCAGATCCCGCTCAACACCGACGGCGGTGCGTACGGGCTGATCACGAAGAAGGACCACCGCGTCATGAACATCATGATGGGCGCGACCATCGCTCTGGTGGTGGGCGGCATGGTGTGGCAGGCGCAGGCCTACCCGGACAAGATGCCGCAGCAGGTGCTCCACTTCGCCCCGGAGGCCGCGGTGGTCGATGCCAAGTTCGTCACGGCAGACGCCTCCGACGCCGCGTTCGACCCGGCGACGGACACCGTGACGGCGAAGGTCACCGTGCAGAACACGGGAAGCTCGCCCGCTTCGGTGGAGTCGTTCACGACGAGCACGCTCACCTTCCCGGTGGCTGCGGCGGGGAGTGAGGAGCGGTCGGTCCAGATCTCTCCGGCTACGCCCATCGCTCCCGGCGAGACACGGGAGCTGACGATGAGCATGACGGACGAGGTGTGGGCCAAGGAGCGGCTCATGCCGGTCGGCGAGTCGCGCATGCAGCTCACTGGTGTGCTGCGGCTCAAGGACGAGGACGGCCACGAGAACTTCGTGACCATCCAGAGCTTCGTCACCCCGTCGGCCATGGCCTGACGGAACCCGTTCGCCCGGTGGTGCCGCTCTCTCTCGGCACCACCGGGTTTCCACCCTTGAACCAGGAGTGCGCATCATGACCATCCCGACGATCCTTCCCATGCATGGGGGCGGCACGAGCTCCATGGACATGCTGATCGGGCTCGGTCCGGTCATCCTCGGAGGACTGCTGATCGGCATCTTCGTGCTGATGCTCTCGATCGACATGTCCGGCACATCGAAGCGGCGCTACCAGTCGGGTTACCGCGATGAGCGTCCGACGGGGGCACGGCTGCTCTTCAGCGGCAAGTACTTCGAGCTCGAAGAGCTCCTCAGACGCGATGCCCAGGAGCCCACCCGGACCCGGGAGACCGTGCCGGCAGAGCAGCAGGCGGACGGGAAGTGACCAGCATGAGAAGCCACGCACAGGTGGACGAGTCGCCGACGGGCTGGCGAGCGTTCGACGTCGCGATCGAGAGAGGAGCGGTCGCCGGGAGCCTGTCGGCCCTGGTCATCATCGCGCTGCTCGCTCTGGCCGGCGCGGTTCAGGGGGTCGGTGCGGCGACGCCCTTCTACGCGATCGTCTCGATCCTGTCGCCGGGTGCTCTCGAGGTGTCTCAAGCCGCGACGGCGGCCGGCGACGCGGCACCCTTCTTCCAGCAGGAGTTCGTCGGCGGACTGGGGATCTGTGTGGTCCTCGGTGGCGTGAGCGGAGCGATCTTCTCGCTCGGCACGCTGAACCATCGTGTCACCGGACGTGCTCTGTACGTCGTCGCCGCCCTGCACGGAGTCATCCTGATGTGCTTCTTCTACCTGGTCTGCCTCCAGGTCATCGGGACCGTGGTGGGCGCGCAACCGGAGGCCTCGAGCCTGAGCAACCTGATCGGCTGGCCGTGGATGGTCGGGATCCACGTCGTGCACGGTCTCGTCCTCGCGCTCGTCATCAGCAGCCGTCTCGTGACCAACGAACGTCGTCTCGGAAGGAACCAACCTTCATGATCAGCACACGTCTCACGCTTTCCGTCGTGGCCCTCCTCGCCGCCTCAGCTCTCAGCGCGTGCGGAGCGGAGACCACCGCGGCGGAGGCGGATCACGCCGGGCACAGCTCGACGGAGACAGCGGTGCCCTCCGCGAGCGCCACGCCCTCGCCGGCGGACACGCGGCCGACGGGCAACGTCATCCGCATCGAGGTCATGGGCGGGGAGCTGTCCCCGCCCGCACATCTCGAGCGCGTCGGTCTCGGTGAGTCGGTGACGCTCGCCGTCACCAGTGACGTCGCGGACGAGGTGCATCTGCACGGCTACGACGCACACGTCGACCTCGTGGCCGGCCAGGAAGGCGTGCTCACCTTCACCGCCGACATCCCTGGCCGTTTCGAGGCGGAGCTGGAGGGGGCAGGCGCGCTGCTCGTCGAGATCGAGGTGAAGTGATGATCCTGACCCACGGGCTGGGTGGTCGCTCGGACCTCCCCATCCCGGTATGGATCGCCCTGTACGTCGCGGTGGGGGTCCTGCTGTTCTCCTTCCTCGCGCTCGGGCTGCTGTGGCGCTCGAGCCGGTTCGGGACCGAGGACGGGGTAGCGCTCCCGCGGTGGATACAGGTCATGGTGGGGGAGCGGGCCTCACGGATCGCGCAGGCAGTCGCGCTGGTCGGGACCCTGGCCTTCCTCGCGGTCGCGTGGTTCGGTCCGACGAGTGTGGCGACGAACCCGTCTCCCACCTGGCTCTACGTGTGGGTGTGGGTCGGCCTGGTGCCGTGCTCGCTGCTCCTGGGGCCGGTGTGGCGGTTCCTCAACCCGGTGCGGGCACTGGCACGGCTGCTCCGCAGAGCTGTGCCGTCCCGTCTCCGGCGGTCAGGGCTTCCGGCGCGTGTGGGCCGGTGGCCGGCCGTCGCCTCGCTGGGCGTGTTCCTGTGGCTGGAGCTCGTCTTCGACCACTCCGACGAGCCGCGGGTGGTGGCCGGGTTCGTGACCGCGTACGTCCTCGTGCACGGGATCGGCGGTGCGATCGCCGGTCCGCGGTGGTTCGACGCCGCCGACGGCCTGGAGGTCTATTCGGCGACCATCGCGCGGCTCTCGCCGTGGGGTCGTTCGGGGGAGGGCGAGGCGGTTCTCCGCCACCCGCTGGCCGGGCTCGCCGCCATGCCGGTCCCGCCGGGGCAGCTCGCCGTGCTGTGCACGCTGCTCGGGTCGACGGCCTTCGACGGGGTGACCCGGACCTCGATCTGGGGCGACCTGACCCGCGACCTCGTCGGTCCCGGCTATCTGATCACCGGGACCCTCGGCCTGGTCGCCGCCATCCTGGTGGTCGCCGGCGCCTACCAGCTGTCGATGCGGGCCACGGATGCCTTCTCAAGGTATGCCGACGGCACCTCGCGGGCCTTCGCGCACACGATGGTGCCGATCATCGTCGGCTACACCGTGGCCCACTACTTCTCGTTCGCGATCTTCCAGGGTCAGGTCGGCGCGATCCTGGCGTCCGACCCGTTCGGGCGGGGATGGGACCTCTTCGGCTCGGCACAGGCGTCGATCGACTACCTGGTCGTCTCGCCCAGGACGATCGCCGTCGTACAGCTCGCCGCGGTGGTCTGCGGACACGTCGTCGGTGTCGTGGCGGCCCATGACCGCTCACTCGAGGAGCTACGTCCGCGATCGGTTGCGGTGGGGCAGCTGCCGTACCTCCTGTTGATGGTCGGTCTGACCTCGACAGGTCTCGTTCTGCTGATTGGACTGTGAGAAGTGATGATCACTCCGTTGCACATCGTCGACTATCTGTGGGTGTTCCCGATGGTGGCCATCGCGCTCGTCGCCGGTCTCTACGCGTGGCTGAAGGCGCCGTCTCCCGTCGAGCGCGAAGAGCGCACCGAGACGGACGGGTCACCCGACTGAGGGTTCAGGCGCCGGGCTCGATGTTGTAGGCCTTGATCTTGCGGTAGATCGAGGCCCGCGACATGCCGAGCGCCTCAGCTGCGCGCGCCTTGTCCCAGTCGCAGGCTCGCAGCGACTCCACGATGGCGTCCCGGGTCATCCACTCCAGCGGGGTGAGCCGATACCGCAGGCCGCTGCCGAAGTCCGCGGGGAGGTGCTGCTCGCGCAGGACGGAGTCGGTCGCCGCAGGGATCATCCTGGTGACCAGCTCGACGACCTCGGCGAGATTTCCCGGCCACGGCTCGCGAATCAGGCGGGTGAGCAGCTCGGGGGAGACCGACGTGACACGTCCCCGGCTCAGTCGGCGCACCATGTCGGGCAGCAGCACGCGTAGGTCCTGGACGCGTGCCCTCAGCGGGGGAAGCGCGATCATCGGGATGCCGGCGGCGGCCAGGTCGCTCTCGGCCTCCTCGGAGCCCTTGCCACCCTTGTGGTGGGTGCGCGTGGTGAAGGTGAGCCAGCCGCTGGCCGAGGGCAGGTCCATGCCGTTGACCAGCTCGGCGAGGCGGCCGGCCGCCAGTCCGTCGGCGTCGCGGACGATGACAGGATGACCATTGGCGAGCCGCTCGCCGACCGACTTGAGCTTGGCCTCGATGTCGACGTCGCCGCAGTCGATGACGACGACCGTACGCCCCGGGAACTCATGCATCGCGATGTCATGGATGAGGGTGCGTTTGCCGGTGCCCGGCTCGCCGACGAGGCAGACGGGCAGTCGTGCGGTCGCCATCCGGCCGACCATGGCCATCGGGCCGAGAACCAGCGGACTGAGCTGATGGGCTCCGCGTGGACGGGGCGGGCTCGACTGCTGCATGGGTGGTGCGGGAGCGGAGGCGGGCACCTCGACGATCGCGCCGTCGAGTCGGCCGTAAGGCGAGCGGATGGCGCGCACGGTCAGGTGGTGGCGTACTCGGTGCCGGACATGAGGGAGATCTCGGCGCGGTCGGCGTTGCCGAGGGCGTCCACTGTCAGTGTCCACAGCTCGGTTCGCCCCAGGCCGCCGATGCGGTCGGCCGCGGTGGCCGACCCGATGAAAGCCTCGTCGCTGACGGCGATGACGCGGTCCTCGGCAGCCCGGCTGCTGCGGAGATACTGCTCCAGCAGTGACCGCGCTCCTCGGCTCGACATCGTGAGGAGGCTGTCCTCGATGGAGGCACCGGCCTGCCGGACCAGTGCCGTGAGCGCGGGATGTGCACGGTCGGCCCAGGTGGTGATGTCCAGGACGCCGAGCTGGCGGCGGGTGATGGGGTCGCGCACGGGGACACCGACGCAGGCGAACACCTGGAGCTGCTCGTTGAAGTGCTCGGCGCCGCGTACGAGGGCGGTCGATCGATCCTCCAGGGCGGTGCCGATGCCGTTGGTCCCGGCGTACTTCTCGGCGTAGCTGAATCCCGGAGCGAGCAGGGCGCGGTCGAGCTGTCCTTCGAGGCTCGGCTCGCCCGAATGGCGCAGCAGCACCTTCCCGGTGCTGTCGCCGAGGATGAGGGTCAGCGGGCTGCCGTCGATGTCGCTCTGTACCTTCTCGATGACAGGGCGGGCGGCGCGGACCAGCCTGGTCGACAGATTGAGGTTGTCGTCGTAGGGCAGGTCGAGGCGGTCGCCGAGTGCCTGGCTGTCGTAGGAGCGACGCCAGGACGCGAGGATGCCGTCGCGGACCCCGGCATCGGGATCGGTCGAAGCTCGTTCCTTGAGCCGTTCGAGGGAGTGCGTCAGCACGTCGGACCAGTTCGGCATGGCGCTGGGCATGGGCGTTCTCGTTTCTGCCTGAGCCTGTCTCAATGTGAGACCCATCACACTAGTCCGGTTTGCTTTGATCAGTTGCAGGTAATCGGCGGGTTACTTCTACACCGGAGGAAACCATGACGGAAACGACCAGTCTGGACGCAGTCGAAGGCATCCCTGCACAGAAGAGAGTCCTCAACTCGGCGATCCACATCGCCAATACGCTGGCGATCATCGCCGAGAACCCGGCGGGCGTGTCGGCCAAGGTGCTGGCACGCCGCCTCGAGCAGAGCTTGTCGACCACCTACTACGCGCTGCAGACGTTGACGGACGTAGGGATGATCGAGCACTCGCCGACCACGTCGGGGCTCTACACCCTCGGTCCGCAGATCGCCGCCTTGTACCGGGGCTACGTCGCCAACCGGACGCAGCCGGAGCGACTCGCGGCGGTGCTGCAGGATCTGCGCGACGAGACCCGCGCGCGGGCCTATCTGGGTTGGTGGAAGCAGGGCGATCTGGAGATCGCGGACACTCGAGGACGCCGGGGCGCGGCAGAGCTGCGCGACATCTCCGCGGGCTACCGCGGCGGCGCTCATGCACTCGCCCTCGGCAAGGTCATGCTCGCCTCGATCGGCTCCGATCGCTGGCCCGACTACCTGCGGCAGCCGCGCCTGCGGAGATTCACCGATCACACCCTCGACACCCCGGATCGGCTACGCCGCGAGGTGCTTCGAATGCGGGCGGCGGGGTTCGCAACCGACGTGGACGAATACGAGCTGGGCGTCTCGTGCATGGCGGCCCCGGTGCGGGACAGCGCCGGACGGGTGATCGCGGGTCTGGGCGTCTCCGTCTCGTCCCGCCGTTTCCTGGACGAGCGTGAGCAGCTGGAGCTGGCGGTCAGGCGGGCGGCACGGGACGCGACCCGGATGTACGTCGACCTCGACCCGCTCACGGCCATGGTGTGCGAGCGGGCCTGGGCATGACGTACCGGGCGTTGGCTGCCGCGCTGGGGACGCTGTCCCTGTGGGCAGCGACCTCCTGCGGTGGGTCAGGAACCTCGTCGGACACCGGTGAGACGAAGGTCGGGGTGGCCGGATGGGGCGATGGTCTCGTCGACCACCAGGCTGGGTATCGGCTCGCTGACATCCGGGCCGAGGGTGGGCGTGCCGGCCGGATCCGCTTCGAGCTCGAATCCGGACGAACAGACATCGCCGAGCTGACGTCGTGGTACTGGTCGGCGGACCTCCGCTACGTCGAGCGAGCTGTGGCGCAGCCGACGCGTGACGGCGCCTGGGAAGCGTCGTTTCCTGATATCCCAGGAGGCCCGGGCCACCTCGTGGTGGCCTTCGACAGCGGCGACGAGGAGATCGGAGACCTCGTCCTCGGCTCCGATCTCGTCACGCCGCGAGCGAAGCACCGGTCGTCCGAAGCTCCTGTCTCCGATGGGGACGTGCAGAAGGTCGGCGCGTACGACGTCACGCTGTCGGGCGACCTGCTGCTCGCCCAGCCGTCGACGCTGACCCTGACGGTGTCCTCAGCCGGCACGCAGGTCGAGTACGCCGAGGCGGAGATCGCCGCCATCAGCATCGCCAGCGGAGCCTTCGCCCGGTTCGAGGCGGAGCCGGACGGGACGTTCAGTGGCACGCCGTCGTCGCCGGGACGCTTCCGTCTCGTGGTCGATGTCCTCGTCGCCGAGCAGCCGTTGCACGCGGTGTTCGAGCGGACCGCCTTCGGCTGATCCCCGAGCGTGGCGCCGGGGGACGTCAGAGCATCGCACCGGGATTCATGATGGAGCGTGGGTCGAACACCGACTTGATCTGCTCCTGGAGGGCGACCGCTTCGGGGGTGAGCTCGCGGCGCATGCCGTCACGCTTGAGGCGGCCGACGCCGTGCTCGCCGGAGATCGTTCCGCCATGCGCGAGCGCGAGGTCGATCAAGTCGTCGAAGGCGGCCCGAGCCCGGTCCGCGGCCGCGTGATCGCCGCGCTCCGTCACGATCAGCGGGTGGAGGTTGCCGTCGCCGGCGTGAGCGATCGTCGCGATCGTGACCTCACGTCGTTCGGCGATGAGGCGAGCGGTCTCCAGGACCTCAGCCAGCTCGGAGACAGGGACGCAGATGTCCTCCGTCAGCACGTCGCCCAGCCGTTCGACGGACGGGTAGGCGAGACGGCGGATCCCGAACAGCTCATCGGCCTCGCGCGGATCGCTCGACTGCGTCGACCAGGTCGCGCCTGCGGCGTCGAACCGGTCGAGCACCGCCGCCGCCTCGGCCTCGCCGGCCGTGGCGGACGTATCGACCCTGGCGATCAGCACGGCGGCATCCAGGTCTCCCGTTCTGTGCCAGGTGTCGATCGCGCGCAAGGTGGCATGATCCAGGAGCTCCAGTGCGGCCGGGGTCAGCCCGGCCGCTCGTACCGCTGCGACGGCGCTTCCGGCGGTGCGCAGGGAGGGAAAGCCGGCGACCACGGTGCGGGCCTGCGTCGAGAGCGGACGCAACCTCAAGGTGGCTTCTGTGATGACACCGAGCGTGCCTTCGGAGCCGACCAGGAGCCCGGCGACGTCGAGCCCGACCACTCCCTTCGCCGTGCGACGTCCGGCTCGGTGGAGCCGACCCTGCCCGTCGACGAACTCGAGGGCCAGGACGTAGTCACGGGTGACGCCGTACTTCGCGCAACAGAGTCCGCCTGCGTTGGTGGCGATGTTGCCACCGATCGTCGACCACTCGGCGCTCGCCGGATCCGGCGGGTACCACAGCCGGTGTCGCGCCACCTCGTCGCGTAAGGCGTCGCTGGTGAGCCCGGGGCCGACCACGGCGTAGCGCTCGGTGGCGTTGATCTCGACGATGTCGTCCAGGTGCTCGGTGCTCAGCACGATGCCCCCGTCGACCGCGTTCGCGGCGCCGGTGAGCCCGGTGCCAGCGCCTCGGGTCACCACGGGCACCCGCAGGTCATGGCAGGCCCGCACCGTGGTCTGGACATGGCTGACGTGTCGCGGTCGCACCACCGCGGCGGGACGGCCGGCCGCGGCCCACGGAGCCCGATCGGTGCGGTAGCCGGCCATGATGTTCGGATCCGTCACCAGGATGTCCGCCGGGAGCAGCCTGCGCAGAGTGTCGATGGTCGTGTCATCGCCGTCAGGTCGCATGCGCCGACGGTAGGACCTCGCGGCCGGCCGTCGCGCCGCCGCCGGCGTCGTGGTCTCGGTTTCCCGCATGGCGTGGAAGTTCGGTCCGGTTCGAGCGGTCACGTCTGTCGAGCACGGCCCGAAGCCTCCTACGTTGCGACCAGGCCGGGAGACCGGCGACGACACCCGAGAGGAACAGCGATGATCTTCATCACCGCACGGTTCGCCGTGAAGCCCGAGCACGCCGACGACTGGATCGAGATCTCCCGCGCGTTCTCCGAGGCGACCCGCGCCGAGGAGGGCTGTCTCTGGTACGACTGGAGCCGCTCCGTCGACGACCCGAACCTCTACGTCCTGGTCGAGGCGTTCGCCGACGAGGCCGCCGGTGGCGTACACGTCGGCTCGGACCACTTCCGCGAGGCCCAGCGCACGCTGCCGCAGTACCTCTCGCGTACCCCCGACATCGTCCACGTCGAGATTCCTCAGTCGGATTGGTCGGAGCTGGGTGAGCTCGCCGTCACGGCGTGAGGCTGCTTTCGTGGTGGCGATCGCGGTGGTCACCACGGCCGGCCTGACCATCGAACGGGTCGTCGATGTCCGCGCCCAGGCATGGCTCGGCCTGGGATGCACGGCGCTGTTCGTCGCGGTGGCCTGCCGGGTCGATGTCCACGAACGGCGTCAGGCGCTCGGCGTGGTGGCGGTCGCGACGTTCTTCGAAGTGGTCGGTGCTCAGCTCTGGGGGCTCTATGACTACCGGCTCGGCAACCTGCCGCTCTTCGTCCCTGCCGGGCATGGGCTGGTGTTCCTCACCGGGCTGCGCCTCAGCCAGGTGCCGCTCCTTGTCCGGTACCGAAGTGGCTTCGTCCGGGTGACCGCGGTGGTGGCGTCGGTCTGGGCGGTGCTGGGCGCCTCCGGCCTGCTCGGGACACATGACCTCTCCGGGGTCTTCGGCTCTGCGCTCGTCGTGGTCATGCTGGTCCGAGGCCGTCAAGCCGGCCTGTTCGCCGGCGTCTGGTGGTTCGTCGCCTACCTCGAGCTCTACGGCACCGCCGTCGGAACCTGGACGTGGTCGCCCGTCGTGCCCGGGCTGGGTCTGCCCGCGGGAAACCCGCCCAGCGGCGTCGCCTCGGGATACGTCGTCTTCGACTGGCTGGCGGGTGTGCTGGTCGCAGGAGCGACCCGCTTCGCGCAGGCGGTGGCGGCGACGACCGGGTGAACCAAACCTCAGCCGTTCACGCCCGGAGAACGGCCCTCATCAGGCAGCCTCTTCTCGTGGCGTGAGGTGATCGGCGGGCAGCGTGGAGCCGGGCATCAAGGTCGGCTCGCAGTCGCATCCGTCACCGCACGCCAGGTAGATGTGTGCCGGGTGGCCGCATCGCGGGCACGGCAGGTCGTGCGACAGATGGTGCGACCTGATCCGGACGACGTCCCACATGGCCTTGCCTCCTCTCCTGGTCTTTCAGGTACCCCAACCCATCACACGCCATCCGCGAGCGCGGGGCGTCTCAGTTTGAGATCGACGGGAACCAGCACTCGCTCGTGTCGAAGCCACTACCCCCTGAGCGCGTCCGCTGGTCGACGGCGTCGCCGTCGGGTTCTGCGCGCAGGCCTGATGGGACGCGTACGCCAAGCAGGTGTGAGCAGGATGACACTGCGGCACCTATGACGTCGCGGCGCCGGTGACGCCCGGAGGAACGCCGATTCGGCCATGTCGCTGGCCGGTGCCCACAAGGAATCCTCGAGAAGCCTGTTGATGTCGAGCGGTCACAGGAGCGGCGTGTGATGAAAAAGTCTGCACCGTGCCACAGGTCTCTCGAATTGCCATCGTCAACCGCGGCGAAGCCGCGATGCGTCTGATCCATGCCGTCCGCGACCTCAACGCGCGTCACGCGTCCGAAGGGACGATCCGCACCATCGCGCTGCACACCGACGTCGACGCCGGAGCGGCGTTCGTACGCGAGGCCGACGAGGCCTATCTGCTGGGAGCCGCGGCGGACCGTCCCTACCTCGATCTCGCCGTCCTCGAGCAGGCGCTGATCGCCTCCGAGGCCGACGCCGCCTGGGTCGGCTGGGGCTTCGTCGCCGAGGACCCCGCCTTCGCCGAGCTGTGCGACCGGCTGGGCATCACCTTCATCGGCCCCAGCGCCGAGGCGATGCGGAAGCTGGGCGACAAGATCGGCTCGAAGCTGATCGCCGAGGAGGTTGGCGTCCCGGTGGCTCCGTGGAGCCGCGGCGGAGTCGACACGCTCGAGGAGGCGCTCGCCAGCGCCGAGGAGATCGGCTACCCGCTCATGCTCAAGGCCACCGCCGGCGGTGGCGGCCGCGGCATCCGGAAGGTCACCTCCGGCGCCGAGCTCGCCGAGGCCTACCAGCGCACCCGCGACGAGGCGGAGCGGGCGTTCGGCAGCGGTGTCGTGTTCCTCGAGAAGCTGGTCACCGACGCCCGTCACGTCGAGGTCCAGGTGATCGCCGACGGCCAGGGCACCGCTTGGGCGATCGGCGTACGCGACTGCTCGGTGCAGCGGCGCAACCAGAAGGTCATCGAGGAGTCGTCCTCCCCGCTGCTGACCGATGACCAGGCCGCCGACCTCAAGGCGTCCGCGGAGCGGCTCGCCACGGCGGTGGGCTACGCCGGAGCCGGCACCGTCGAGTTCCTCTACCACCCCGGCGAGAAGACGTTCGCCTTCCTCGAGGTCAACACCCGCCTCCAGGTCGAGCACCCGATCACCGAGGTCGTGACCGGCACCGACCTGGTCGCGCTGCAGATCCAGGTGGCCTCCGGCATCCCGCTCACCGGCGACCGGCCGGCCGAGCGCGGCCACGCGGTCGAGGCCCGGCTCAACGCCGAGGACCCGGACCGCGACTTCGCGCCCGCTCCGGGCCGGATCAGCCGCCTCGAGTTCCCCGCCGGGCCCGGCATCCGCGTCGACACCGGCGTGGCCGAGGGCGACACCATCCCGGCCGACTTCGACTCGATGATCGCCAAGGTGATCGCCTGGGGCGCGGACCGCGAGCAGGCCCTGGCACGGCTGCGCCGAGCGATGGGCGAGACCACCGTCATCATCGACGGCGGGGCGACCAACAAGAGCTTCATCCTCGACCTCCTCGACCAGCCCGAGGTCGTCACCGGCAGTCCGGCCTGGGCCGACACCGGGTGGATCGACCGGGTGCGCGGCGAGGGGCGGCTGCAGGCCGCCCGGCACGCCGGCATCGCGCTCGTGGCTGCCGCGATCGAGGGGTACGACGAGGCCGAACGAGCCGAGATCGCGCGCATGCTGCAGACCGCCCAGGGCGGCCGACCGCAGATCCAGCACGACCCCGCCCGCACCATCGAGCTCAAGCTGCGCGGGGCGACGTACGCCCTGACCGTGCGGCAGTCCGGACCCGCCCGCTACCAGGTCACCATCACCGCCGGCGGCGAGCGCCGCACCCTCACCGCCACCCTCGACCGGATCGACGAGGTGCACGGTCGGCTCACCGTCGACGGCCACCGCTACCGGCTGGTGACCGCCACCCACGGCCCCGTCCATCTGGTCGAGGTCGACGACGTGATGCACCGGGTCAGCCGTGACGAGGGCGGCATGCTGCGCTCGCCCGCGCCGGCGCTCGTCGTCTCGACCCCGCTCGCCGTCGGTGACGAGGTGGAAGCCGGTCATCCGGTGCTGGTGCTCGAGTCGATGAAGATGGAGACCGCGCTGACCGCGCCGTTCACCGGCCGGGTCAAGGAGCTCCTGGTCCGGGTCGGGAGCCAGGTCGAGACCGCGGCGCCGCTGCTGCGCCTGGAGCCGACCGGCGAGGCCGAGGGCGAGGCGACCACCGCCACCCTGGCCGACCTCGACCTGCCGGAGCCGACCACCGAGCCCGGCCGCAGCAACGGCGCGGTGGCCGACCTGAGCAGCCTGCTCCTCGGCTACGACGTCGAGGAGG
Organism: Nocardioides sp. NPDC051685; assembly: GCF_044453405.1. Lineage (NCBI taxonomy): Bacteria > Bacillati > Actinomycetota > Actinomycetes > Propionibacteriales > Nocardioidaceae > Nocardioides > Nocardioides sp. NPDC051685. The sequence goes on from NZ_JBITCR010000003.1 coordinate 174,033, forward strand.
ATCAGCGTCCGGCGCTGCTCGCCGCCCATCTGGCCTCCCGCTCCAACGGCGCGCCCGCGGACACCCTCCGCACCGAGATGGCTCTGCTGTCGCTGTTCACCGACTTCGCCGAGCTCAGCCGCAACCGCCCGGCCGGTGACGAGCCGGCCACCGAGCTGCGCGTGCACAGCTCGCGGGAGTACTTCCACACCTACCTGCGCAGCCTCGACCCCGACCGGGGCGCACTGCCGGACCACTTCCGCGACAAGCTGCAGCGGGTCCTCGCGCACTACGGGGTCCTCGACCTCGAACGTACGCCGGAGCTCGAGCGCGCGGTGTTCCGCATCTTCCTCGCCCAGCAGCATCCTTCCGACGTCGACGTCGCGATCGGGGTGCTGCAGCGTTGGCTCGCCGACCCGCCGCCGGCCACGGAGGACGCCGCTGCGGTCCGCGCGCTGCTCGAGCGGATCGTGCGCGCCACGCAGCGCCGGTTCGCCGTGGTCGGCGACCTGGCCCGCTCGGTCCGGTTCGGCTGGTTCGACCAGCCGGCGGTCGATGACGAGCGTCGAGCCGTGCTGGAGGGGGTGCCGGCCGAGGTCGCCGCCCTCACCGAGCCCGACGCCCCCGACCGGGCCGCCCGCATCGACGCGCTCGCGGCCGTACCAGAGCCGCTGGTCGGCTTCCTCCGCGACCGGCTGGTCGACGGGCTTCCCGATCAGGAGCCGCTGCTGGAGGTGTTGATCCGTCGGCACTACCGCGACTACCACCTCCACGACCTGACCGTCACCAGTGACAGCGGACGCCCGGTGGCGCACGCGGAGTACGCCACGGACGAGAAGGGCGCGACCCGGGTGGTGTCCACCATCGGCGACGTGACCGAGCTCGCCGATCCCGACGGCACGCTCGGTGCCGCCATCACCGCGGCGCTGGCCTCCGACCACGATGACGTCGTCGAGATCTACCTGCGCTGGGCGGATGCGCCCACCGATCCCGATCGCGCGTCGGCCGAGATCGCCACGATGCTCGCGGGGCAGGAGTTCGCCCGCCGTGCGCGCCGGGTCTCGATCGCGGTCTGTCACGCCGCGCCACAGCCGATCGACTACTTCACCTACCGCCACCACGCAGACGGCGCCCCTCACATCCCGACCACCGAGCTGGTCGAGGACACGCTGGTCCGGGGCATGCACCCGATGGTCGGTCGCCGGCTCAACCTGTGGCGCCTCAGCGAGTTCGAGGTCACCAGGCTCGCCGCCCCCGACGACGTCCTCCTCTACGAGTGCGTCGCCCGGGCCAACCCGGCCGACCGCCGGCTCGTCGCGGCCGCCCAGGCCCGCCAGCTCGCCGTGGTCCGCGACGACGAGGGCCGCGTGATCGCGCTGCCGCACGTGGAGCGTGCGGTGGAGAACTGCCTCGAGGCGATCCGCCGCGTACGCACCGCCCGCGGCCGCGAGGGCACCAAGCTCGACGTCAACCACGTCTGGGTCACGGTGTGGCCGGTCGTCGAGGCGGATCTCGACCAGATCACCGCGCTCCAGAGCAAGATCACCCCGCTCAGCGAGGGCGCCGGGATCGAGGAGGTGCTCGCGCAGGGCCGCGTGGCCGGGCGGGAGGGCGACGCCCCGACCCCGCTGGCGATCCGCTTCCACGCCAAGCCAGGTGCGGGGGTCGTGGCCGACGTCATCGAGCCGCCCACCGAGCCGCTCGCCCCGCTGGACGAGTACGCCGCCAAGGTGCTGCGCGCCCGGCGCCGCGGTCTCGTCTACCCCTATGAGCTCCAGCGCGCCCTGGCCGGGAGCGGCACGGTCGTCGAGCACGACCTCGACGCCTCTGGGGTGCTCGTACCCGTCGACCGTGCTCCCGGGCTCAACACCGCGGGCATCATCGTCGCCGTCGTGACCACCCCGAGCGCCCTCTACCCCGACGGCATCACCCGCGTCGTACTCTGTGGCGACCCGCTCAAGTCGCTCGGTGCGCTCTCGGAGCCCGAGTGCGCCCGGGTGATCGCGGCCATCGATCTCGCCGAGCGGATGGGGGTCCCGGTCGAGTGGTTCGCGGTCTCGGCCGGTGCCCGGATCTCGATGGAGAGTGGCACCGAGAACATGGACTGGGTCGCCGCCGCGCTGCGCCGGATCGTCCAGTTCACCCAGGACGGCGGCGAGATCAACATCGTCGTCGCCGGGATCAACGTCGGCGCCCAGCCCTACTGGAACGCCGAAGCGACGATGCTGATGCACACCAAGGGCATCCTGGTGATGACCCCGGACAGCGCGATGGTGCTCACCGGCAAGCAGTCGCTCGACTTCTCCGGCGGCGTATCGGCCGAGGACAACCACGGCATCGGCGGCTACGACCGGGTGATGGGCCCGAACGGGCAGGCGCAGTACTGGGTGCCCGACCTGGCCGGTGCGTTCCGGGTGCTCATGTCGCACTACGAGCACACCTACGTGGTTCCCGGCGAGGCCGGGCCGCGCCGTGCGCCGACGTCCGACCCGAGCGACCGCGATGTGTCGTCCTTCCCGCACCCGGGTGACTTCGCGACGGTCGGCGAGATCTTCTCGGCCGAGCACAACCCCGACCGCAAGCGCCCCTTCGACATCCGCACCGTGATGCGGGCGCTGGCCGACGCCGACCACGAGATGCTCGAGCGCTGGGCCGGCATGGCCGACGCCGACACCGCCGTGGTCGTCGACACCCGGATCGGCGGCTACCCGGTCAGCCTGGTCGGCATCGAGTCCAAGCCGGTGCCGCGCGCCGGCTTCCCTCCGACCGACGGTCCGGACACCTACACCGCGGGCACCCTGTTCCCGCGGTCGTCGAAGAAGGTCGCGCGCGCGATCAACGCGGCCTCGGGCAACCGGCCGCTGGTAGTGCTCGCCAACCTGTCCGGCTTCGACGGTTCGCCGGAGTCGATGCGCAACCTGCAGCTCGAGTACGGCGCCGAGATCGGCCGCGCGATCGTCAACTTCCAGGGCCCGATCGTCTTCTGCGTCATCTCCCGCTACCACGGCGGCGCGTTCGTGGTCTTCTCCAAGCACCTGAACCCGTCGATGACGGTCCTCGCCATCGAGGGCTCGTACGCCTCGGTGCTCGGCGGTGCGCCCGCGGCCGCCGTCGTGTTCGCCGCGGAGGTCTCCAAGCGCGCTGCGGCCGACCCACGGGTCGCCGCGCTCGAGGAGCGCATCGATCACGCCGAGGACGGGGAGCGCGGCGCCCTCGTCGTCGAGCTCGCCGAACTCCGCGCCCAGCTGCGCGCGGACAAGATCGCCGAGGTCGCTGCCGAGTTCGACGGCGTCCACAACATCCACCGCGCCGTCGAGGTCGGCTCGGTCGACGAGGTCATCGCGGCCAGCGACCTGCGGCCCAAGGTCATCGACGTCATCGAGCGGACGTGGGGCAAGGAGTGACCTAGAGGGTCCGGGGTTTCGCGCCCCTCGCGGCAATCAAAAACCTGATCAGCGCCATGTTCTTGGCCTTCTTGGAGGGTCAAGAACATGGCTCGCTCCGTGGCGCACGAAGTTGAATCCCAACTATAGTTGACTCAACCCAACAATAGTTGGAATATGGCGTTGTGGACTTGTCATTCCCGCTCGCGACCATCACACCTACCCTCGATGCGGGGGTGCTGCACGTGCTGGCGGCCACGACCGCAGGATGTTCAGGTGCTGAGGTCCACCGGCGCCTCGGCCACGGCAGTGACGAGGGGGTTCGCAAGGTGCTGGCCCGCCTGGTGGCGCAGGGAGTGGTGCTGGTGGACAGGCCGGCCCGTGACCGGATTTACCGACTGAACCGTGATCACGTAGTGGCGCCCCACATCGAGGCGCTGACCCGGGTCAGGGACGAGATCGTGGGCAGTATTCGCTCAGAGGTGGCCAGCTGGGAGGTCGAGCCGAGTCATGCCGGCCTGTTCGGGTCTTTCGCGAGGGGGGACGCTGGCAGCGACAGCGACATCGACGTGTTGCTCGTGCGCCCGGATTCGCTGGCCGGCTCCGACGAGGACGCATGGCTCGAGCAGCTCGACCGCCTTGACCGCCGTATCCGAGCGTGGACCGGCAATGCCGCGCAGATCGTGGATCTCACCCCTGCCAACTTGGGCCTGATGGCTCGCGAGGCTGATCCTCTGGTCGACTCCTGGCGCGCCGAGGACATTCAGGTTCACGGCGAGCCCCTTCTTGAGTTGCTCCGGAGGCTGCGATGAGCCCCCGCCACTCTGGTCGCATCGTCACCTGCACGGCTGCGGAGTGTCGCTCGCGCCGAGATCAAGCGCGAGCGTTCCTTGAGGTCGCCGAACTCGTCCTGACCGAAGACCGCCGCGAGGCTCACGTCGCAGCCGCGCTGGCCGTCCTGGCTGGCATCGCTGCCACCGATGCCATCTGCGGGCTCAGCCTCGGCAAATGGAGCCGCGGCCAAGACCACAGTCAGGCAGCAGATCTGCTCAGCGAAGTCGCGTTGCGTGACAACACATTGCCAACCAAACTCAGGCGCCTGCTTGCGGATAAGGACGCGGCGCACTATTCCCCGAACCTCATCACGGTCGACAAGGCGAAGAGCATGGTGCGCCAAGCCGCCGCTCTACTGGCCGAGGCTGACACGCGGTAATCCAGCTCACCGCGGGCCGCATGTCGAGGGCTGACCCTGTGACGCTGCCGTTTCGCGGCGGATTGACGCGCGGACGTCGGCGAGGCTAATCGCGGGAGATCCGGTGGTCAGTCCAGCGACTCGTCAAGTTGTTGACGGCGCCGTTCAGTCGCCGGACGCGTGAGCGTCAGAAGGTCGAATCTGGCCAGACCAATCATGACGTCCACCTCATCCATATGGAGCAACGACGCGATCGTGTCGAGTGCCTCGTCGGTGCTCGTTGCCTCGGTCAGCGAGCGCATGACGTCCGGGAGGTTGTCCAAGACCGCCTGCGTGAACTGCAACCGGCTTCGGCGGCGTTTGGCGAACACGCGTGGGTCCTGAGGGTCAGGAGCCCTCAACACCACTTCTGCGGCGTACTGGTCCCCATCTCTGGCCCAACGTCGTTCGATGCGCTCAGCAACCGTCGTCAAGGCAGAGACGACACTTGGCACCTGGTCTGTACGCAGCACTATTGCCTCTCTGTCTGAGGTGCGAAGGTGCAGGTGGGGACCGGGGGTTCCACCGTCGCCGTGGCTGGCGAACCACCCTTCGCAGATCAGGCGCTGGTCCCGGCGGCCTGTCTCAACAGTGACAACTGCCTCGTCGTCAGCCTCATCGCCGTCGCGTGCCTCTGGGGGCGTCATGGTCCGACATTAACAGTGCACTCTCGGCCCCAGGTCTCGGCGATCCGGACCTCGAGGGCGCGCCGACAGGCGGCGGAATGACGCGCTCGCATCGCCGTAGACGCTCATGCGTCAAGCGCTCCGATCAGCCGCCCCAACGAGCACACCTATGGGTGTGGACGCCGTTCCTTCCGAGTGGACATTGAGCCCTCGACTCGAGAGCTCGCACGACGAGCCTGACCGTGTCGGCTTGAATTCCTCAGGATCCCATGATGACTGCCCAGGGCCGCCGGTATGTTTCTTCGTGTAGTGAGGGCTTAGCGGCCATGGTTCGCACGTGGAGGAAACGTAATGGCGTCTGACACCTCCGCTGCGTCCGCAGGTGGGTCAGCTGGAGCGTCCGGAGTCGGCTTTCAGAACCAGGTCTTCGCTTGGGCCGCGAGCTGCCTTGTTGCTGAGGAGCCGCTGCAGATTTCGCTCATTGCTGGGAAGGTGGTCCAGGTTGGCGCGCAGACCGGGCTCGAGGTTGATGACGTCGCTGTCCTCACCGACCTGGGGAGAGGCATGTTTGTTCAGGCCAAGGTCGGAATGGCGCTTGGCACTACCCACGACTCTCCTCTTGCGAAGGCGCTTAGGCAGGCGGTGAAGCTGTACCTCGAGGAGACCGTTCCCGAGGTTGGTACCGGGGGGCGGCCTGTCGATGCTTCACGCGATGCCATCGTCCTGTGTACTGACCACAGCGCTCCCGCGACCGTGCGCAGTGACCTTCGACAGGCTCTTCGGCGAGTTGCTTCACAGCCGCCCGGGACGGTTCTCGGGAAGGAACTGACTGGTCCGCAGAATGCTGCATTAACGGTTGCGCTGGGCCACATTCGGCCGGCCTGGAGCGCTGCGCGTGCCAGCGTGGAGCCGACCGATGAGGAACTGCGTACCTTGTTCAGGGCTCTCCATGTGCTGGTCTTGGACCTGGAAGACGGTCGTCAAGACCAGCAGGCTGCACTCAGCACCCTCCATCGTGGCCTTGCCCAGCCGACCTCGGCATCGCTGGCCTGGAAGGTCCTCGTTGACGAGGGCCAAGCGGCCTCTGTGACGCGCCAGTGGCGCGACCGATCAGCGCTCACACTGGCTTTGGCTCAACACGGCATCTCAACAACCTTGCCGACGAAGCACGCATCGGACATAGAGGTGCTTCGTGAGCGATCGGCAGTGAACCTGCACGCCCTGCAGGAAGAAGCGGTGTTACCGGTCGCCGGCGGGCTGTACATTTCGCGCACCGTCGCCAAGACACTGCGCGAAACGGCGGGGCGTGAGCCCGTGCTCATTGTTGGCGATGCGGGGGCTGGCAAGTCGGCTGTTATCCAGGACCTGGCGTCAGCAAGGCTGGGCGATGAGGAGGTCATCGTCCTTCGTGCGTCTGATGTCGCCGGCACGAACCGACTCGTAACGAATGCACCGCTACAAGAGGTCCTGCGAGCGTGGGCAGGACCGCCCGGCTTGTTCGTGATTGACGGCGTGGACGCCTTGCGTGGCTCCGAGGACCGTGAGTACCTAAGCAGCACCGTGGCCGGTCTGGCCGGTACCCGATGGCAGGTCGTCGCGAGTGCTCGCTCCTTCGACACGCGAAACAGCCAGCCACTCCAACGTGCGTTCGCTGGCGAACCGGTTTCAACGGAAAGAACCATGGTCGACCTGCAGCTTTCTGCTGTTCGGCACCTGCGGGTGGCCGACTTGAGCGACGCCGATCTGGACCAGGTGACCGTGGCACCGATGCCGGTCGCCGAGGTCCTCGCTGAGGCTGCCCCTGACCTGCGAAAGCTCTTGCGCAATCCGTTTAACCTACGGCTGGCGGCAACCCTCGCCGGCCAGATGACCGCCGGCCAGCACGCCGAATTCCTCAGCGTGCGGAGTCGAGTTGAACTGCTAGGCCATTACTGGACGTGGCGCATCCGCAACCAAGACAGGACCGCACGCGACGCACTATTGAAACGCCTGGCGTCCAGCATGCTGACGAACCGCCGATTGCAAACCACCGAGGAAGAGCCGACGGTTCGCGAGACCGACAGTGTGGCGCTCGAGAGCCTCCTCAGCCAGAGCGTGCTTAGCGCTTTGGACGGCCCGATTCCTGGCGTCGGGCGTATCTTGGCTTTCTCGCACAACATCCTTTTCGACTACGCCACCGCAATTTACGTCCTCTATCACCCTCTCGACGCAACAGGTTTGGTGAAGAGTCTCGATGCCGACCCGATTCTCCCGCTGGTTGCTCGCCCGAGCTTTGATCTCCTGGTCGACTTGCTTTGGCAAGCCCGGTCGGCCGGCGGCTTCTGGCCGGTTGCGTTCTCGGTGGCAGGCAGCGAGCACGTGCTCGCGTCGCTCGCGGTCGCTTCGCGCGTCGTGAACCTGGCTCATGACCCAGACGACCTCCTCGAGCTCGCTTCCAACACGCATGGCAGCTCGGGCTCTAGTGACAGCTTGCCTCGGCGGCGGTTCACCCACCAGGTCATCGGCGCGGTCCGTGCCCGCGCGGTGGTCCCGGACCTAACGACCGCGATGTTTCCGCTCGCCACTCTCGCGAAGCAGCTCGCCGAGAACACGGAGGCATCCTTCGAGGATGCAGCGTTGGCGACCGACCTACTGCTTGCGTTGAATTTCCGGGCGCCGGTTTCTGCCAAGGAACCGGATGCGGCAGGCATTGCTGAACGTGCCGCAGCGATTGCGATGCTGCTAGACGCGGCGCTCTCGGACCCGGCGCGCAGGGAGCGGATGGCCGGGCTGCTCGTACGCCAGGCTGTGCCTGTCGTCGGTATCAGCTCTGAGGTGCGCGCCGCGATGCACAGACTTCTCGATTCCGATGCTGCACTCGCTCAGTGGGGCGGGACCGTGCTGACTTGGTTCCCCGAGGCAGTCGCTCCGGCTATGGCACACGACCCTGACCTCGCCCGGAGGCTTGCGGTCATCTCGATGACCTTCGAGGAGACGCGCGACGAAGACGTCGCATTTGGCGGGAGCTCCGTCCTTCGTATGCGTGAGTCACGGAAGCAGCAGTCGCATCACGCTGCGTGGCGACTCGGGGAAGAGTTCCCGAAGATCTGCGCTGGTGACATCGTCACCGCGACCGACATCATCTGCGAGGTCCTGGGAACAGCGGACTCTGCGGACGACCCTGAGATGTGGCCCATGACCGCGTACGGAGTGACGGGTTGGCTCGAACACGGGTACGGCTTCGGGATGGGCTCCCACAGCCAGGACAACGAGCAGAAGATGTTGTCTGCCTTGGCCGACGCCCTCGTGGAACAGAAAGTCGAAGCTGCGCAACCGGTCGTCACCCTGCTAGTCGACAAGGTCCACAACACCGGCGTATGGGCCGCGTTGATGGAGAGTCCGAGGCAGCCCGCGGCATTGTGCCGCGCTCTGTTCCCCGCGTTCGAGTCCGGTAGTTTGCTGACCCATCCCGACACGTTCTCCCAGGCAGCAACTCTGCTGAAGGCCGCCGCAACGGAGGGCACCGTCCCCCACCAGGATCTCGAAGCGGTCGTGGGTGAGGCGCTCGAGTTGGTCGACCGGAACGGCCGCAGCGAGTACGTGAAAGACGTGCTCGTAGGCTGCCTCGATGTTGACGCGATCACAGACGCATCCATTGCCACGCATCGCGCAAGCCTAGGCGAGGAAGCCCCCGACATCCCCGCACCGCCGTCGATGATCGCCCAGGAAATACCGTACTCTCCAATCGACCACCTTCTTGAGAGCGGTGTTGCCCTCGGGCCGCAGGTCGCGACAGTCGCGCGCGACCTGCACACGGCCCTCAACAAACTTAGCGACAACATGGCATCGGACCCCGACACCATTGCCCAGCTCGCCGACATGTTCGCTCTCGCCTATGACGTGTTCGCGGCAGCGGAGACAACTCTCAGCGAACTCCAATACTTGCTGGTTGACGCGGCGAGCCGGTTGGCTCACGCGAAGGACATCACTCCTGAACATATTCACGGCCCACTGGTGATCAAGGTCCTTGCTGAGGCCGCAGGAAGCAACGACGCAGGGACCTTCCTCTCGTGAGCGCTTGGAGCCCCGGAATGCGTGACAAAGCCATCGACGGACTGGGACGTCTTGCGTTCCGAGAAAACTGGCGCTCGTCGCAACATGGCGCCCTCATTGTCGACCTGGTAATGGACGCGATGGCGGACGAGAACCCCGTCGTGCGCATGTCGGCCGCGCGCGCGTTCCGTGCTGTCTACTTCGACAAACCCCCACCTGCGCGCGTCAGCCTTCTCGGCGAACTCCTCCAGGGCGAATCCAACCGAAATGTCCGGAACGAGTACATGCGTCTGCTTGAGTCCGAGGCACATGAGTCGCCTCAGGAGGTCGACAACGTTCTGCGCGGACTCGCGAACGAACCCGAGTCACCGACCGAACCGGACCCGACGGACGACGACGCCCTCGACCTCCCAGTCGAGGTACTGACATTGCTCGCGATGCGCCACCAGACGCCGTTCGCAACCGAAACGGTGCGCGCCTGGGCCACCAATGCGCCGTGGTCAGACGAGGCCCTACGGGCCACGCACTGCGTCCGTGGCTACTTAGGGCCGAACTCGGACCCCGCAGTTCAAGGCCGCGCCTTCGACATGGTGACTAAAGCTGCCGACTCTTCCCTCGGGCACTGGATCACCAAGTTGGAAGAGGTCTCAGGCGCCGAACCGTCGGAATCCGAACAGGACGAGCTCAAGCACAGTGTGATGGTCCTGGACAGCATCGCGAACCAGCTGTACTTCGCCAGCGGCGCGTTCGACCGAATGAATGGCGGTGAAGATGCGACGGCTTCTCGCGCGGCGCAGGAGCGGTTCGCAGACCTGGCAACCCCAGTCCTCATCACCTGCGCCCGCAGCAAAGTCTCAGGCATCGTCCACCAGGTCGTGGAAACGCTCATCTTTCTTGCGCCGCTGGACGAAAAGCGCACTCTTCTCTCGACCATGGAGGCAGTCGCATCCGACGGAAGCTACGCTTACGACCCTCTTTCCAGCGACGTGGTCATCCCATATCTGAAGCGGCTCCTAGCCGAGCATCGCCAGCTCGTCCTGTTCGACGACGAAGGCGTCGCCGCGTTCCGAGCGCTTCTTTCCGCGTTCGCATCTGCCGGCAATGAGTCAGCTCTAGAGCTGGCATTCACATTCTCCGACGTCTTTCGCTAGTTGCACTCGCGTGTGGTTCCTCAGGATGGTCGGGTTCAACGCTCCCTCTTGGCTCTTGGCTCTTGGCTCTCGGATCTCGGATCTCATGTGCGTCGATCTGGGCGGACAGACGCGCTCGCCTGCCTTCGGAAGTCGAGACATCAGACTCGACGTTGGTTCGCGAAAGCGTCGAGTCGGTCTCTAACGACCGACTGAGCGGAGAGAACAGCGTTGGTATCTGCACCACAGAGACTGAGGCAGGAAGCGGCGATCGCACGAGTAACTGTGTTGGTGATGGCGCGGCCACTGGCTCGGACGCTTATCACAGTCTCGACTAGCTGCAGCACTAGTTCGCCAAGGCTGTCGGGATCCAGGGCTTCTGACCTCGACGAATCAAGGACGGCGGTTGCCAGATCGCGGTAAGCGCCGAGCAGATCCCGCCGACCTGCCACGTACTCTGTCGCGACGGGTGAAGCCATGACGTCCGGGACGCGGGCAAGTAGGCCGATGTTGTGGGGTGCTGTTGCGAGGGTGTTGATATCGACAAGTGCCAGCAGGTAGAGGGCGGTCGGTCGTGGGTCGTCGGCGGTCAGGGTGAGGATCTGGTCGACTTGGTCGAGCGTGGGCCGCAGGGTGCGGTCCAACAAGGCGCCGAGGATCTCGTCCTTGCCTGCAAAGTGGTAGTAGAGAGACGCCTGGCGGATGCCGACCTTCTCAGCGATCTCGCGGGTCGAGGTGGCGGCGAAGCCGCGGGTGACGAAGAGTTGTCCGGCGGCGTCGAGGATCTGGTCGCGTGGGCTCAGAGTCGAGGCGATGGTGGTGTGCCGCGGTCGTCCTGCGCCGCGTCGTCCTGCAGAGCCGGAGACAGGGATGGCGAAGGACATGGACGGGCCTCTCATCTGACGGGTGTCGTTGGTGGTCCCAGCCGTGTGGCGCGTTCGGAGAGGCCACACGGCCAGGACCTGCAACCACCATCGCGCGGTGACAGGTGGCCCGGCAGGGCACTCAGTTGGCCGGGTCAGGGCAATCTGCGCTTCTCAGAAGGCAGACCACTTCCAGGGTCGGGGGATCTCTCCTCGTAGGCAGGCGAGTCGGTGGGACACTTCGGCTGCCGCGCCGGGGTCGGTTGCTGCTTTGTCGGCGACGAACGCGGTCCAGCGCAGTTCTTGCAGGTCTGCGAGGGTGCGGAACCAGCGTGCTTCGCGTACGTCGTGGCCGCCGTATGCGGTGACGAAGGCGGTGTAGTCGTCGTTGCTGATCCGGGCGAAGTCTTCGTGGTCGACGGCGAGGGGGATCAGGTCCCAGGCTGGGTGCCCGATTGAGACGTTGTCGAAGTCGAGAAGGATCGGTGAGCCACCATCGGGCACGACCAGGTTGCCCTGCCAGGCGTCGCCGTGCACGACATGTCGGGATTGGAGGACATCGGTGGTTGCCAGGTCCGCGTCCAACACTTTGAGTCGGTCCTGGAGCCAGTCACGGTCGGAGATTGGGAGCGCGCGCGCTGATGTGATGCGCTCGGCGACGTGCTTGACCATGTCGATGTTCGGCATGTCGATGGTGGTCGGCACAGGGAGGTCGTGGAGCTTGCGGAGTACGGCGCCCAGTTCCGCGGGTGTTGCGTGACGGTGTGTTGGGATCGGTGTCCACCAGGTCACGGGTCGCCCGGCGACGGTGACGAGATCCAGCCCGTCGATCGGGAGGTTTGCCTCGATCCCGTTGGCGGCGAGCCAAGAAGCGACCTGGACCTGGCGAGCGGCGCTCTCGGCTGTTCCGAAGCGGCCGACCCGGGCTACGACGTCAGCATTCGGCAGTAGATAGATCGCATTGGAGCCGTCCCTCAACAAACCGGCGTCTCCTGCGTCCACCCCTGCCTGCGACGCGGCGCGCTTCAGTACCTCGAGGTCGTCGCTGGTTGTGCGTGCGGCTGTCATCGAGGCCCTTCCTGCGGGTTATCTGGTGCGGGCGGCGTTGGCTGCTGCGTGGTGGAGTTCTCGCGCTGTGGTCGATCTGGTGGAGCCTGCCGCGGATGCGAGTACGGCCCATTCTTCGCGCATTCGTGATGAGCGCACACTAGGCGACTCGGCGAGAGCGGCCTGCGCAACGATGGTGGCCCGGTCGGTCTCGCCAACGGATACGAGCAGGGTCGAGAGTCGGATTCGGCAGAACGTCAGGGACCGGACATAGGTGGCTTCGCGTAGGGAGACTGCAGCCTCGAGACGGTTCATGGTGTCGTCGACGTCAATTCCGGCTTGTGCGAGAGGGAGTCGTGTTCTCCCGATGGAACCTTGGTGTTCGGCTTCGTCGTAGTAGCCGAGCCACGGCGGGTCCTGGTCCGCGTCTCGTTTGGAGAACCACTCGTCAGAGATCGCGACCTCGGTGCGGGCTTCGGTGAACTGCCCTGTCTTCGTGAGCAGTCGTGCGCGCCAGGCGGAGAGCATCGCCTGTCCTGTGGCGGTGAGGTCGCCGGAGAGTTCCTTGGCGGCGTCCACGATGGCAAGACCGTCCTGAGGACGGCCGAGGTCGATCGTCTTGCGTGCCATGTCCGCCATGACGCTTGCTCGAAGTGAGGTCGAGCGGGCCTCGTCGGCGCACCACAGCGCGAGTTCGTAGCATCGGTCGGCGACCGCGTAGTTGTTCATGTCATAGGCGGAGAATCCGACGACGCCGGCGAGATTGCCGACCGCTTGGAACAGGGCTCGACGCACGTCGATGGGTGCGCGAGCCTGCAGCAGCCCGACGGCCATGCGTAGTTGCGCTGTGGCCATCTCGGCCGCGACTGCTCCGCCGAAGCGGTTCTCCGACGTGGCGATCACGCGGGTGGTCTCTCGGATGAACTCGACCTCAGGCCAACCGACGTTGGCAGGTGTCGTGGGTCCGAGGGCGTCCAGCCAATTGTCGTGTGGGCGGCTGGATGAGGTCTCCGGGGTTTGGGCTGCGGGGGATGGGGCGGCGCGACCTCGGCGGGTGGGTCTGAAGCCGAGTTCGGCGTCTGTCCCGGCACCTAGGACTGCTCGGAGGCCGAGTCGATAGGTCTCACCCGGCCATTGGATCTGTCCGCGCTCGTACCGGCCGATCGTCTCGACGTCGATCGTGGACCTGGTGCCGGTGACGGACCAGATGTGCCTGTTGACCGCCTCGGCCAGTTCGAGCCGTGTCATCGGCTCGCCCGAGCCAGAAGGGGAGGGCATCGATTGCCGCCGCCGACGAAGCAGCTCATTAGCCAATGCTCAACCTCCCGGAATGGTTGTGTGCACTAACGATGGTCGCCGACACCTGGCGCTTGGGCAATGACATAGGCGGTCGGACCCTGCACCGGCTCGCCCCGTCGGTCGTAGTGGTCGAAGGCATCTCGCACTTCGAGTCCGGCGACGGTGAGTGCGGTTTGCAGGTCGCCGACGCCGTGGACGCGGCGCTCAAACGTGTCAGTGAACTCCTTGCCGTCGGGCATTGCCCAGGCCCGGTTCGTGATTGCCATCCGTCGCTTTTTGTCCCAGGCGCTGTCGATGGTGACGGTCGCCTGTCCACCCGGCACCGAGACGACTTGCTGACCGTGGCTGGGGGCGGGAGGCGAGACGAGGGTGTGCACCACGACGAGCGCGCCGGGCGCAGCGTTGGCCGCGAAGGTGGCGCAGGCGGCGTTGAGGTCCTCTTCTGTATGCAGGTAGGCGAGAGTGTTGCCGAGCGAGAGAAGGACGTCGAAGGCGGACTCGGATCGATAGCGCGTGATGTCGCCAACCGCGAAGCGCCCGTGGGGATACGCGGCCTGGGCATACGCGATCAGCCATGGCTGGAGGTCGATGCCGACGTACTCATAGCTCGTCAGAGCAGAGGCGTGGACGCCGGTGCCGCATCCCAGGTCGAGGATGGTGTGAGCGCCGCTGGGTTTGAAGTCGCCGAGCAGAAGGTCCAACAGTGCGGCAAGGGTGCCGACGTCGCCGGCGAAGTGGTCGTGAAGGACCGGATCCCGGTACATGAGGTTGCCCTCCGCTAGGGCTCGAGCCTGTTCTGAGGCGACGGCTGCGCTGGGATTCATTGAAGGCTCCGGAGCCCGAGCTCAACGGTGACGAGGTCAGCGAGGCGCGGATCCGCCTGGCCCGTGCTCTCGTATCGGTCGATGGCATCCACGAGTCCAGCGTGGTTGATCCAGCCCTCTTCTGCCAGCAGCGACTCGGAACGGATCTGCTTCAGGGCAAGGAGTCCGTTCGTCCGCATCCCTCGCTCCATGAGGTCGACGAAGCTCTCCGGCTCACCCGGGTGGGTCACGCGCCTTGTCATGCCAGCGCGGGCAAGCCGCTCGCGGAACATCCTCTTCCCACGCCGATGTGCTGCGGGTAGCTGTTCAGCGAATCGGCCGACCAGCGGATGGGCCAGAGGTGCGATCGGCCAGATGCCCGCATCCAGATATGTCGGGTTGTGGAGCGCAAAAGCGTCGAGCGTGGGGAGCGGGACGACCGAAACCGGTGCCGCATCGGCTTCGAGGTCACCAAGCGTCCCCCACGCCCTCGGGCCGAGCCACGATGGAGGTGGCAGGTGCCCGTACGTGCCCGCAGGGGAGGCGGCGATCCGCTCACCCGGATGCAGGGCGTTGACCTCGTCGCCCCCGAGACCGAGATAGACGACGCCTGCGGAGACAGCATGGACCAGGTCACGCATCGCGTCGAAGGCTTCGCGGTAGTAGGCCGTCGCAGGGCTGTGCGGCTGCTTGCGAATAGCCGGGTCGAACGGTAGGTGATCGCCCGCATGCACGGCCATGTCCGCGGCACCGACATGCGCGGCCAGCGCACGGCGGCGATGGCGCTGCTCTTGGCCGGCACGGCCTGAAACCTCGATCCCGACCGTACGCAGCTCTTGATGGCGCTCAGCTGCGGTCAACAAGACGTTCGCCGAATCGGCGCCGCCTGACAGCTCAACGGCTACTGCCCCGCCAGGATCGGGCAGCCTCTGGACGACGTACGTGAGCACCTTCTCGAACGCCCCGACCGCATCAACATCATCGGCGAGATCACGCGCGGCCAGGACATGCTCCGCGGGATCCGGATAGGCCACCTGTATTCCCGCAGAGGTGATGGTTGCGGTGGCTCGCTCGGTGACGCGGTGAACGCCGTCGAACATCGTGGTGGACGCGTACACGGGGTTGCGGAGGAGCGCCCGGACAACCGAAGGGCCGTTCAAGCTCGAGGAGTCGAACCATGGGCGGAGATCAGCAAGGTTCCACGACCCCACGAAGACGCCGTTGCGGGCAGCGATGTGAAGCGGAGCCGTCCCCATCACGCCTGCGTGAACCACGACTCGGTCCTGAGCGAGTTCGAGGGTGACATGATCGCCTGGCCACTTCCGCATGTTGGCCACGGTCAGCGCCATCCGTGGGCCTTCAGCATCCCGCTCGCGAACCGTGACCAGGCACGTACCGGACGTGCTGATGTCGAGTGCGGACTCCAGCACGGGACTGACCAACGGGCGGATCCAACTCTTTCCACAGACCCAGCCGGCCCCTTCTCGGTGCCAGTCTCGGTGACCGATGTCATCTGCATGAATCTCGAACTTCAACATCAGAGTCTCCCCAGCTCAGATGAAGCCGTGGGGCCGAACCACTCGGCCCGGCCCCACGAGGACTGCGGCGGCTACCTGTGGCTAGTTATTGCAGTAGTCACCGCGCTGGTCAGCGTCGCCATGACCAGGCATCTTGCGAAGCGCCTGATCACGCAGTTCAGGGGTGCCGGCAACGACCGGGCCGGCGAAGAACACATCAACATCCATCAGAGATCACCTCCTCTCGAGTCCATCTCCACCCTCGATCAGGCAGGTCGAACTGCAGGAGGGCATTCAGACGGCCACGTCATGGCAATCTGGCGGAGTGTCGCACTGGGATGGACTTGTGGTGCTCCCGAGTGACGAGGCCACTTGTCGGGTTCGTTGCAGGCTCGGGAGTCGGAGTTCGAGAGTGACCAGGAATTGCTGACGGGTTCGCATGTCAGACTGAGCCGATGCCCTCGACCGCGCTTGACGATGCCCGTGTTCTGTGGGACTTCCATCAGCTTCCCGATGAGCCTCGCCCAACAGATGTGGCAATCGCGCTGGGTAGCCATGACATCGGGGTGGCTGAGCACACCGCGGACTTCTTCCATGCCGATCGATTCCCGCTGATCGTCTTTACCGGGGCGAACGCGCCGACGACGGTGAAGGACTTCCCACGCGGCGAGGCCGTCCACTTCGCCGAGCGTGCCGAGGAGCTGGGAGTGCCCCGCAGCGCGATCCTCGTGGAACCCCGTGCGACCAACACCGGCGAGAACCTGACGTACAGCCGCGACCTCCTCGCCGAGCACGAGATCAGCGTGGCGAGCGCGACCTTGATCAGCCGGCCGTATCAGCAGCGGCGGGCGTACGCGACGGCTCAGAAGCTGTGGCCAGAGCTGGATGTCGTGTGCTCGGCTCGCAGCCAGGAGCTGGGTGCGTACATCGCGTCGATCGGCAGCGAGAAGCGAGTGCTGGACATGCTCGTCGGCGACACCCAGCGCCTATGGGTGTACGCGGAGAAGGGGTTCGCGACGCCGCAGGAAATCGACGACAGGACCTTGGCCGCGTACGAGCGCCTAGTCGCGGCCGGGTACACGAGTCGCCTGGTGGCCGAGTCGGTCTGACATACATACGTGGCGCAACACCGTCGCCGCACGCCATGACGCCGTCGGGCCAGGGGATCAGGCTCCCTTGTCGCCGAACACGTCGGAGAGCGGGTCGGCCTCGAAGTAGGCGGTCTTGATCTTCAGCCACTCGCCGCTGAGGACCATGTCCTTCAGGACCCCGTCGATCTGCTCCTTACGCGCGTCGCCGGAGCGGATCACGAATCCGATCGGGGCGTCGTCGACCGGGTAGACGATCGGCTCTTCCAGGACGATGGGTGCGCTCTTGATGATCGACTGGGCGTACGGAGCTCCATGGAACAGCGCGTCCGCTTCGCCTCGCTCGATCAGCTCGACGGCAGCGTTCACGGTCGGGGCCTTGACGATCTCGACCTCGTGATACTTGTCCCGCAGGTAGGACTCCTGGATGGCGCCGTCGACGACCGCGATCCGCTTCCCGTCGACGTCACGGCGTGTCCGGATGGTCGATCCCTCGGGGGTGAGGAAGGCGACGTACGTCGAGAAGTACGGCGCGCTGAAGTCGAAGTCCCGCTCGAGGTCTGAGGTCCTCGTGACCTGGGCGCCGATCATGTCGATCTTGCCGGCTCGCAGGGCGGGGAAGAGCTCGTTGAAGTCCATCGGCACGAACTCAGGCTCGACGCCCATGCCGTCGGCGACGCTGCGGGCCATCTCGTAGTCGAAGCCCTTGGTCGTGCCCTCGCTCTGGTAGTAGACGGGTTCGGTGCTCTCGACACCGATCCGAAGGGTGCTGCTGCCGACCGCGGCGCTCGCCTTGTCAGTGGCGGTTGGTGTGGGGTCCGAGAAGTGTGCGCCGAAGGCGATGACACCGAGGAGGACCACTGCGCCGGCGACGACCAACTTGATCTGATTCATGTGGGGGGATCCTGTTGCTGGGGACGTTGGCACCGTCAGCCAGACAACCGGACCCGTACGTCACGCGGAGCGTGGCTCGACCAACACGGAGCGAACGCGGGATGAATCCCGGGTGCCGCACCAGCCGGCCCTGGGCTCACGCCACCTCTGCGACCAAGTGCACGATGACCAGGTCGTCGGCCTCCAGCAGGGGTGCGATCACGCCGACCTCGTCGAGCAGTCGGCCGCTCATCACCACACCGCCGTCGTACCACGCGGGTCGCGGGGTGTCCTTGGGAGATACCGCAAGAGGCACCGGCGTCACCCGGTACGCCGTGTCCGGGGTGAGGCCGGGGAACCGGACGCGGCCGGCCGGCTGGCCCAGGGTGAGGTCGAGCGCGGAGAGACGGAACAGCGCCTCCCGCCCGCCGGGGGCGACCACGCCGTCCAGCTGCAGGCCGTCGGGCACGGTGTCCGCCCGGACGACGCGGCCGGAGTGGAGCAGCCCACGGAACCGCTTGTGCAGCGCGATCCAGGCCCGGAGCTCCTCGCGTTCGTCCTCCGGCATGGCTGTGAGGTCCCACTCGATGCCGAGGTGTCCCCAGATGGCGGTGCCGGCGCGGAAGCGCAGGGTGTGCCGGCGTCCGGTGGTGTGGTCGGTGCTCGATCCCACGTGGGTGCCCATCAGCTCGGGCGGGAGGATCAGCCCGGTCCACCGGACCAGACGGTGCCCTTCGTGTGCGTCGATGCAGTCGGAGACCCAGGCCCGGTCGGCCCGCGCGAGGACTCCCAGGTCGAGGCGCCCGCCACCGCCACAGCAGGACTCGATCTCGAGCCCGGGATGCTTGGCCCGGAGTGCATCCATCATGCGGTAGGACGCCAGGGTCTGCAGGTGGACGCCGGGGCTGCGATCCGGGCCGCGACCCGCGCCGGTCAGGGCACGGTTGTGGTCCCACTTGATGTAGGCGATGTCGTAGCGGTCCACCAGCGCCGAGATCTGGCCGAACACGTGGTCCCAGGCGTCCGGGTTGGAGAGGTCGAGGACGTGCTGGTCGCGCGAGCTGATGCCGGGACCGGCGTGGGTGCCGAGGACCCACTCGGGATGTGCCCGGGCCACGTGGGAGTCGAGGCTGACCATCTCGGGTTCGAACCACAGCCCGAACTCCATGCCCAGGCCCTGCACGGTCTTCACCAGCGGGGTGAGACCGTCCGGGAAAACGTCCTCGTCCACGACCCAGTCACCCAGGGAGCTCGTGGCGTCGCGCCGCCCGCTGAACCAGCCGTCGTCGAGGACGTACCGCTCGACGCCCAGCTCGGCAGCACGCTCGGCGAGCTCGACGAGCTTGTCCGTGTCCATGTCGAAGTAGACCGCCTCCCAGGTGTTGAGAAGCACGGGCCGCTCGCGCCGCGGGTGCACGTCCCGCGCCCTCAGGTGCTCGTGGAAGCGGCCGGAGAAGGCGTCGAGCCCGTCGCCCCAGGAGGCGTACAGCCAGGGCGAGGCATAGGTCTCGTCGTGGCCCAGCACCATCTCGCCGGGCATGAGCAGCTCGCCTCCGCGCAGCAGCTTCCAGCCGGTGAAGGAGCTCTCGGCGCAGAGCACCTGGTTGCCGCTCCAGCCGAGGTGGACACCCCACACCCGACCGGCACGGAAACCGAACCCGGACCCGCCGGCACACAGCACGGTCGCCGAGTCGTGGCCGGGACGACCGCCCCAGGCCTCGCGGACGTGCTGTCCCTGGGTGAACGCGTGGCGCTGCGGGGTGCGCTCGTGGGCGTGCCGCCCCGCCATGTCCAGGAGCTCGTCGGCCTCGGCCGGCACCGGCAGGGCCGGCTCGAGCAGGGTCACCTCGTACGGCGTCTCCGCCAGGTTCCGCACGCAGGCACGCAGGCGCAGCAGACCGTTCCCGAACAGCTCGATCTCGGTGGTCACCTCCACGCCGGCCGGCCCGTCCAGCCCCACGCTGGTGAGCCGGGTGCAGTCGGTCGACTCGGTGACCGTGTGGTCCACCGAGTCGAAGGTGAGCGCCCAGGCCTGGCCGGCGCGGCTGCCCAGCAGGCCCGGACGACCGACCCAGCCACTGGTCTGCTGCGGCAGCACGGATGCCCACGAGTGCTGGTAGATCGCCCCGTCGAGGCTCGGCATCTCCAGCGAGCGGAGCAGGTCGGGAAGGTGCTCGACCGCGGTCTCGCCGAGATCCGGTCCCCAGTGCAGGATGCACGGGAGCTCGGTGGAGTCCAGGCGGACCACCAGGCTGGTGTCGCCGCGGCGGAGGTGCGCGCCGCGGGCGGGGCGGCTCGTGCCGGTCATCGGGCGGCGCGGGTGAACACGGCCACCCCGGAGCCCGCGAGCTCGGCGTCGCCGCGCTCGGCACCCGAGGAGAACACCGGCTCGCCCAGCTCGCCCAGCTCGCCGAGGTCGACCACGTCGTCGGTCCGGTTGACCAGGAACCAGTACTCCCTCTCGTCATCCGTGCGGATGGCGAGCTCCACCCGGCCTCGAAGCCCCTCGGGCAGCTCGCTCTCGACCCCGGCCGCCTCCAGCAGCCGGGCGAGCAGCGGCTCGAGACCCTCCGCACCCAACCGGGTGGAGACGTACGTGGCCGAGCCGTGAGCCAGCGCCCGTCGGGTCACCGCCGGGCGGCCGGCCTGCAGACCGGTCTTGTACGTCGCGAGGACCTCCGTGTCGGGAGCCGTCGCGGTGATCCGGTCGGTCCACCGCGTCCCCACACTGCCGTCGTCGAGAACGACCTCGTCCCCGTCCAGGAGCGGACCGAACTCCTCGATGCGGATACCGAGCAGGTCGCGCAGCGCACCCGGGTAGCCGCCCGCCGACACGTGGTTGTTCTCGTCCACGACCCCGGAGAAGTACGTCGTGATCAGGTGACCGCCGCGGTCGACGAACTCCCGCAGCCGATCGGCCGTCGCAGCCGGCATCACGTGCAATACCGGCGCCACGACCACGTCGTACCCGTCGAGCGGCGTGCCGACGGGCAGGACGTCGGCACGGACACCGAGCGCGAGGAACGCGACGTACCAGTCGAGCGCCTCCGCCCGATGGCTCACCGAGGAGCTCGGGTTGGCCTCCAGGTCGAGGGTCCACGACGACTCGATGTCGAAGAGGATCGCGGCCCGGGCCTGCCGGCGCCGCGACCCGACGACGGGGGCGAGCCGCTCGAGGTGCCCGCCCAGACGGACCACCGTCCGATAGACCTCGCTGTCCTCGCCGGCATGGGGCACCATCGCCGAGTGGTACTTCTCCGCGCCGGCCACGGACTGCCGCCACTGGAAGAAGCAGACGGCGTCCGCGCCGTGTGCCACGTGGG
This sequence comes from Nocardioides sp. NPDC051685, assembly GCF_044453405.1. Lineage (NCBI taxonomy): Bacteria > Bacillati > Actinomycetota > Actinomycetes > Propionibacteriales > Nocardioidaceae > Nocardioides > Nocardioides sp. NPDC051685. The sequence continues at coordinate 195,227 of NZ_JBITCR010000003.1, forward strand.
TGAGCGAGTCCCGCACCAGCGCGCCCTCCGCCTTGGGCGGGTTGATCGCGCGCCAGTTGACCGCGCTGGTCGAGTGCTCCATCAGGAACCACGGCTCACCCCCGGCGATGCCCCCGGTCAGGTTGGCCGAGAACGACAGCTCGTCGCGGGCGCGGTCGTCGACGAGCGTGTAGTGGTCGTTGGAGACGAAGTCGACCTCGGCCGCCCAGTCGGCGTAGTCGATGCCGTTGAAGTGGTCCATCACCATGAAGTTCGTGGTCACCGGCACGTCGGGGGTCAGCCGGTCGAGGATCTCCCGCTCGGCGCGCAGGTAGTCCTTGAGGGCGTCGGAGGAGAACCTCTTGAAGTCGAGCTGGTGCGTCGGGTTGGGAATGGTGGGCGCCAGCCGCGGCGGCAGCACCTGGCCCCAGTCGCTGTAGCGCTGCGACCAGAACGCGGTGCCCCAGGCGTGGTTGAGGCCGTCGAGGTCGGCGTACCTCTGCGCCAGCCAGGTGCGGAACGCCGCCGCGGCGTCGTCGGAGTAGTCGTAGAGGTTGTGGCAACCGAGCTCGTTGGAGACGTGCCAGGCGGCGAGCGCCGGGTGCTGGGCGTACCGGCTCGCCATCGTCTCGACGACCGCCAGGGCGTGCTGTCGGAACACCGGTGACGTCGGCCGCCAGTGCTGTCGGGCACCCGGCCACATGGTCTCGCCCGTGCGCGTGACGGGAAGGATCTCCGGGTGTCCGGCGCCCAACCAGGGCGGCGGCGAGGCGGTCGCGGTGGCGAGGTCGACGGCGATGCCGTGGGTGTGCAGGAGGTCCATCACCTCGTCGAGCCACGCGAAGTCCCAGGTGTCCGCGGTCGGCTGCAGGCGGGCCCAGGAGAAGATCCCGAGGGAGACGATGTTCACCCCGGCCTGACGCATCAGCCGTACGTCCTCGTCCCACACGTCCCGGTCCCACTGGTCGGGGTTGTAGTCGGCCCCGAAGCCGAGCGGTCCGCGAGCGTTCTCGGTCGTGAGCGACTCAGGCCACCGCACCCACCGGTGGCGGCTCATGCGGTCGTCCCGCGGGGCGAGGCGGTGCTGGCCCGGACCACCAGCCGGGGCGGCACCAGGACCTCCTGGTGCTCGTGCTCGCCGGACTGGATCTGCCGGATCAGGGCATCGACCGCGCCCCGGCCGACCTCGTCGAACGACTGGTGGACGGTGGTCAGCGGCGGCCAGAAGTACGCCGCCTCCTCCATGTCGTCGAAGCCGACGACGCTGACGTCCTCGGGGACCCGGCGACCTCGCTCGTGCAGGGCTCGCAGAAGTCCCAGGGCCATCTGGTCGTTCGCGGTGAACACCGCGGTCACCTCCTCGTTGTCGGCGAGCCGGAGGCCGGCCTCGTAGCCGGCTGCGGTCGACCAGTCGCCCGGCAGCACCGGTGGCACCGTTCGGCCGTGGGCCTCGAGCGTCCCCTGCCACGACGTCCGGCGGCGCCGTGCGGAGTAGGACAGCTCGGGCCCGGCGACGTGCCAGACGGTCTCGTGCCCGAGGTCGAGCAGGTGCTCGGTGGCCAACCGTGCTCCGTGGGCCTGGTCGTTGTCGACGATCGGGTAGTCGTACTGCGCGCTGGAGTCGACCACGACCACCGGAAGTCCCTCCGGGACGACGACGCCGTCGAGCCGGTGGGTCTCGACCAGGATGATGATGCCGTCGACCGCCTGCTCGCCGAGCTGGTCGAAGGCCGCTCGCACGGCGTCCTGGGTGGCGTCCAGCACGGGCAGCAGGTTGATGGCGTACCCGGTCTCGGTGGCGGCGGCCGCGATCGCGTCAAGGGTGTGGGTGGTGCCGACGCTGGAGAGCTCGAACGCGATCACGCCGATGCTCTGGAACCGACCGCTGCGCAGTGCCCGGGCCGCCCGGTTGGGCCGGTAGCCGACCTCGCGCATCGCGGACAGCACCCGCTCCCGGGTGGCCGGGTCGACATAGCGGGCGCCGTTCGCGACCCGCGAGACCGTCTGTCCCGAAACTCCGGCGATGCGGGCGACGTCGGCCTGGGAGGCTCCTCGCCGTGGCGCCGGCCGGCCGGCCGTGCTGTCTTTACCCATGGGCCGAATAATCCTTCCGCCAACCTGTTGACGTCAACATGTGTCGTACGTCACTGTACCTGTTGACGTTAACAGGCCGCCACCGAATGGCGGTGAAAGGAGGCGGGACCGTGTCCCAGGGCGTGACCCAGATGGAGAGCCGCGGGGAGACCCGTGGTGGTGCGCTACCACCCGCGCCCGGTCGTCGGTGGTCGCGCAGCGACACGAAGGGGTGGATCTTCGTCGGCCCGTTCCTGGCGGTCTTCGCGCTGACCTTCCTGGCGCCGATCGGCTATGCGGCCTACCTCAGCCTCTTCCGCACGCAGGCGTTCTTCGGCACCACGGAGTTCGTCGGCCTGGACAACTACGTCGACGTGTTCACCGACGACAAGTTCTGGGACGGCTCGTTGCGCGTCCTGCTGTTCCTGGTCGTACAGGTGCCGATCATGCTCGGTCTCGCGCTCGTGGCCGCGCTGGCCATCGACAGTGCCCGGCTCTACGCCTCGAGCTTCTTCCGGCTCGTGATCTTCCTGCCGTACGCCGTGCCCGGCGTCGTGGCCGTCCTGATGTGGGGCTTCATGTACGGCACCAACTTCGGGCTGGCCGCCGACCTCAACGACCTGTTCGGCACCTCGATCGCGCCGCTCAGCAAGAACTGGATGCTCGCCTCGATCGCCAACATCGTGACCTGGGAGTTCGTGGGCTACAACATGCTGATCTTCTACTCCGCGCTGCGCACCGTGCCCGACGACCTCTACGAGGCGGCCGCGCTCGACGGCGCCGGGGCTCTGCGGACCGTGCTCTCGATCAAGATCCCGGCCCTGCGTGGGGCCATCCTGATCGCCACCATCTTCTCCATCATCGGGACCTTCCAGCTCTTCAACGAGCCGAACATCCTGCGCACGCTGGAACCCAACGTCATCTCGACCTACTACACACCGAACCTCTACGCCTACAACCTGTCCTTCGGCGGGCAGCAGTACAACTACTCGGCGACGGTCGCGATCGTGATGGGCCTGCTGACCGCGGTGATCGCGTACGCCGTCCAGCTCCGCGGTACGCGAGAGGCGATGAAATGACGCGCCGGGTGAGTACGTCGCCGCTGGCGCCGCGACGATCGCCGCTGCTGACCGTGCTGATGGCGCTGTTCCTGATCTACACGCTGGTGCCGCTGGTGTGGCTGATCCTGAGCGCCACCAAGACACAGGCGGACCTGTTCTCGAGCCCGGGGCTGTGGATCGGCGACCACTTCGCGTTCTTCAGCAACGTCCGCGACACGCTGACCTACCGCGACGGCATCTTCCTGCGCTGGCTGGCGAACACCCTTCTCTACGTCGTGGTGGGTGCCGGCGGGGCGACCCTGCTGGCCACCGCGGCCGGCTACGGCCTGGCCAAGTACCGCTTCCCCGGGCGGCGGGCGGTCTTCGCCGTCATCCTCGGCGCGGTCGCCGTGCCCGGCACCGCGCTCGCCGTGCCGACGTTCCTGATGTTCTCGAACATGGGGCTCACCAACACGGTGTGGGCGATCATCATCCCCTCGCTGATCAGCCCGTTCGGCCTGTACCTGATGTGGGTCTACGCCGCGGACGCCGTACCGGACGAGCTGCTCGAGGCGGCGCGCATCGACGGCGCCGGCGAGGTCCGGATCTTCTTCACGGTCGTTCTGCGCCTGCTCGCTCCCGGCATCGTCACGGTGCTGCTGTTCGCCGTGGTCTCGACGTGGAACAACTACTTCCTGCCGCTCATCATGCTGAGCGAGCCGAAGCTCTACCCGCTCACCGTGGGCCTCACCCAGTGGAGCGGTCAGGCGACGGGCGCGAACGCGCAGCCCGTCTACAACCTGGTGGTCACGGGTTCCCTGCTGACCATCGCCCCGCTCGTCATCGCCTTCATCCTCCTCCAGCGGTTCTGGCAGTCCGGCCTGAGCGCGGGAAGCGTCAAACAGTGAAATGAAAGGAACGTCATGTTGATCATCAGTGGGCACAGAGCCCGCCGCCGGATCGCCCTGGTCGCGGCAGCCCTCACGGCCGCCTCCGTGCTCGCCGGCTGCGGCTCGGGCGACGGGGGAGGCAGCGGAAGCGAAGGCTCGGCCGCAGACCTCGACGCCGCCCTCGAGAAGGGGGGCACGATCACCTACTGGACGTGGACCCCGTCCGCCGAGGCCCAGGTGGCGGCCTTCGAGAAGCAGTACCCGAAGGTCAAGGTGAAGCTGGTCAACGCCGGCACCGGCAACGACCACTACACGAAGCTGCAGAACGCGATCAAGGCCGGCTCCGGCGGCCCCGACGTGGCCCAGGTCGAGTACAAGGCCCTGCCGCAGTTCGCACTGCCCGGCGACCTGGTCGACCTCAGCCAGTACGGCTTCGACGAGTTCGAGTCGGACTACACGCCGTCGACGTGGGCCTCGGTGCACGCCGGCGACGGGCTCTACGGGCTGCCGCAGGACTCCGGCCCGATGGCGCTCTTCTACAACCAGCAGGTCTTCGACGAGCACAAGCTCGGGGTGCCGAAGACCTGGGACGAGTACGTCGCGGCCGCCCGGACCATCAAGAAGGAGAACCCGTCGCAGTGCATCACCAACGACAGCGGTGACTCCGGTTTCACCACCAGCATGATCTGGCAGGCCGGTGGCACGCCGTTCCAGGCCGACGGCGAGAAGGTCACGATCGACCTGCAGGACGAGGGCACGAAGAAGTGGACGGGCGTGTGGGACCAGCTCGTCGAGGACGAGCTGGTCTGCACCATCCCCGGCTGGACCGAGGAGTGGTTCAAGGCACTGGGTGACGGGACCATCGCGTCCATCGGTCTCGGTGCCTGGGCGCCCGGTGTGTTCGAGCAGTCCGTGCCCGACGGTGCGGGCAAGTGGCGGGTCGCACCGATGCCGACCTACGACGGGCAGCCGGCGACCGCCGAGAACGGCGGCAGCACCCAGTCGGTGCTGGAGCAGAGCAAGAACCCCGCACTGGCGGCGGCGTTCGTACGCTGGCTCAACCACGACGAGGGCGTCAAGCCGTTCCTGGAGAGCGGTGGCTTCCCGGCCACGGTCGCGGACCTGCAGGACCCGGCGTTCGTCGACAAGAAGGTCGACTACTTCGGTGGCCAGCAGGTCAACCAGGTGCTCACCGACGCGGCCACGCAGGTGGTCGAGGGCTGGCAGTACCTGCCCTACCAGCTCTATGCCGACACGATCTACGGCGACACCGTCGGCAAGTCCTACCAGACCCACTCCGCCCTCGAGGGCGGCCTGACGGCCTGGCAGGAAGCGCTCGTGAAGTACGGCGACGAGCAGGGCTTCAGCGTCAACTGACCCACGACTGACCGACCGACAGCCGCCGCGCTCGCGGAGCGGCGGCTGTCCGTTCTCTCGCGAGAGGTAGGCATGCCCGAGTTCACGATCGGCGAGACCGACTTCCTCCTCGACGGTGAGCCGCTCCGGATCCTCTCCGGCGCGCTCCACTACTTCCGGGTCCACCCCGACCACTGGGAGGACCGGATCGAGAAGGCCAGGCTGATGGGCCTGAACACCATCGAGACGTACGTGCCGTGGAACGCCCACAGCCCCCGCCCGGGTGTCTTCGACACCGACGGCATCCTCGACCTGCCGCGGTTCCTGCGCCTGGTGGGCGAGGCCGGCATGTACGCGATCGTGCGCCCGGGGCCGTTCATCTGTGCGGAGTGGGACAACGGCGGGCTGCCGCCCTGGCTGTTCCGGGAGCCGGGCGTCGGGATCCGCCGCCACGAGCCGCGCTTCCTCGACGAGGTCGAGAAGTACCTCCACCAGGTCCTGGCGCTCGTACGTCCGCACCAGGTCGACCTGGGCGGACCCGTGCTGCTGGTCCAGGTGGAGAACGAGTACGGCGCGTACGGTGACGACCGGGACTACCTGCGGGCACTCGTGGAGACGATCCGTGGAGCCGGCATCGGCGTGCCGCTGGTCACCGTGGACCAGCCCGTCGATGCGATGCTCGCCGCCGGCGGAATCGACGGGGTGCTGCGTACCAGCTCCTTCGGGTCGGACAGCGCGAACCGCTTGCGCACCCTCCGCGACCACCAGCCGACCGGGCCGCTGATGTGCATGGAGTTCTGGGACGGCTGGTTCGACCACTGGGGAGGCCGGCACCACACCACCTCCGTCGAGCAGGCCGCCGGGGAGCTCGATGCCCTCCTCGCCGCAGGAGCCTCGGTCAACGTGTACATGTTTCACGGTGGCACGAACTTCGGCCTGACCAGCGGCGCCAACGACAAGGGGATCTACCGGCCGACGGTGACCTCCTACGACTACGACGCTCCCTTGGACGAGGCCGGGAACCCGACCGCGAAGTACTTCGCGTTCCGCGACGTCATCGCCCGCTACGCCCCGGTGCCGGCCGAGACTCCCGGCGTCGCGGCTCCCGCCCCCGAACAGACGGTGGCGTTGGGCGAGCCGGTCCGGCTGCTCGACGACCTGGCGCCCTGGGGCTCCTGGAGCAGGTGGGCATCGCTCCCGGTGCTGGACGCCCTGGAGACAGACACTCGTCTGGCCGTCTACCGGACCGAGCTGGCGGGCGACCGCCCCGGCGTCCTCACCCTCGGCGAGGTCCGTGACCGGGCCGCGGTCTTCCTCGACGGCGCTCCGGCCGGCATCCTCGAGCGTGAGCACGGTGAGCGGGCCATCGCGCTGCCGCGCGGTCGCGGCGTACTGGAGCTGGTCGTCGAGGACCAGGGCCGGGTCAACTACGGCGCCCGCATCGGTGAGCACAAGGGCTTGGTCGGGCCGGCTCTGCTCGACGGGATGCCGCTCACGGGCTGGGACGTCCTGGCCATCGACCTCGACCGGGTGCCGCGCCTGTGGGAGACCGGCCAGCCCGACAGCCGTGGCTCCGGGGTCGGGCCCACCGCGTGGCGCGCCCTCTTCTCGGCCGAGCCCGACGTCGACCTCTTCCTCGACACCACCGCCTGGGGCAAGGGCATCGCCTGGGTCAACGGGTTCTGCCTGGGGCGCTATTGGCGGCGCGGGCCGCAGCGCACCCTCTTCGTGCCGGGTCCGCTGCTGCGGTCCGGCCGGAACGAGCTCGTCGTGCTGGAGCTGGACGTGCTCGCCGATCCGACGGCCCGGTTCGTCGCCGGGCCGTCCCTGGGGCCGCTCGAAGACTGAGTCCCCGCTTGGGCGTGGGGGATCATGGACCCTGAGCCGACTTGGCGCCGCGACGAGCCCGTATCTCCAGCAGCACAAGGACAGTCCCGTCGACTGGTGGGAGTGGTCGTCCGAGGCGTTCGCCGAAGCGCGCGACCGCATCGTGCCGGTGCTGCTCTCCGTCGGCCATGGCGCCTGCCACTCGAGATCTCAACCGGCGACTCGGCCCCTCGTCGCACCATGGGGCGGTTGTCCGTGCCCGCCAACTCGGCAATTCTTCCCTTGCGGCTGGTCCATGGGATATCGTCGACATGTCAATATCCCTCGACGGATCCGGAGGTCGCTGTGGAGCCACGGGGAGGGCTCGTCTTCGATGCCTTCGCCGACCCGACCCGACGCGAGATCCTGCTCGCGTTGTCGGACGGCGAGCTGGCGGTGGGCGACATCGCCGACCGGATCCAAGGCGTCGGCCGGACGACGGTGTCCAGCCACCTTCGGGTGCTCCGCATGGCGGGCCTGGTGACCGAGCGTCGTGAGGGACGCTTCCGTTTTTACAGCATCGACCCGACACCCGCATCGCAGCTGGTGGGGTTCGTCGCCCAGGTATACCGAGACTCGCTCGACGAGCTGAGGACCGACGCCGGGGTGGCTCCGCGGAGTGCGGAAGGGCGCTCCACCAACACCGGCTGACAGGGGTCGCCATGGGCGAGATCATCCTCGCGGACAGGGAGCGGCTCGCGTGTCCGCCGGAGCAGGCCTTCGAGGCGATCGCGGAGGGTGGCTTGCCCGGTTGGCGGCTGCCGCGCCATCAGGGGCTGCGGGTCGGCGTGCCTGTGGCGATCCCGTTGACGCTCCCTGCCGCGCTCGGCGGTCAGAGCATCGAGGTCCTCGGTCGAGTCGTCAGCGTCGACCGCCCCCGGCGCTTCGTCCTCCACCACGACCTCCCCTGGACCGGAAGCGTGACGGTGAGTGTGCGTCCCGACGGACCAGGACGCTCCACGGTGCGGGTCGCGGTTCAGCTTGATGAAGAGATCTTGGGCTGGGCGCGGCGTCTGGTGGCCGCGCCCGCTCCGGCCGCCGGTGACGTGTGGCGACTCGGCCTGATCTCGAGCGGAACGGGCCCTGCGAGTGTGTTCTCGGTGGCGGCACGGAGCACCGCGCGGCTGGCGGTCGAGCAGATCAACGCGGACAGTGGAGTGTTGGGTCGTCCGCTCGAGCTGGTGACGGGCGACGACGGCACCCATCCTGGCCTCGGCGCGGCTGAGCTGGTCCGGCTGGCCCACGCAGGGTGCCGGGTGGTGTTGGCCAATGTCACGTCCGCGGTCTTCCAGGCGCTGCGCCCGGTGGCGCGGAAGTACGGCGTCTTGATCATCCACACGCCGCTGAACGAGGGAGGTGCAGGCGGGCCGGAGCTGCTTCGCCTCGGCGAGCGCCCTGCCGATCAGGCGGCAGCCGCCATCCCTGCCCTGATGCGCGCCACGGGTGGGTCGCACTTCTACCTGGCGGGCAACGACTACTGCTGGTCCCGCGGCGCTAACCGGGCGGTTCGTAAGGTAGTGGAGCGGTCCGGTGGATCGGTGGCCGCGGAGGCGTACACCGAGCTGGGGACGACCGACTTCGCCTCGCTCATCGCCTCCATCCGTCGTAGCGGTGCCGATCTTGTCGTCTCTTCGCTCGTCGGTGCCGACGAGGTCGCGTTCGAACAACAGATGCACGCAGCTGGTCTGCGTCAGGAGGTGGCGACGCTCGCACTCGTCCTGGACGAGTCGACGCACGAGTTCATCGGCCCGGACGCCAGCGAGGGGCTGTGGACGGCGTTCTCATACTTCGAGAGCCTCGAGTCCGCGGCCAACGACGCGTTCAAAGCCGCGTACCGCCGGCGGTTCGGGTCAGAGGCGGCGCCTGTGTCGAGCATGACCGAGGGGCTCTACGAGGCGGTGCATCTGGTCGCCCGGGCGGCCGCGCACGGTGCTGCCTGGGATCCGGCCGTGGTGGGCGAACAGCTTCGGCAGGGAGTGACGTACGACGGCCCGCGGGGGAGGGTCAGCGCGTCGTGGCGGGGTCTGCGGCAGCCGATCTATCTCGCCACCTCTCACGGCGGGGCGCTCCGCGTGAATGAGCAGCTCACGCATCTGGCGAGGTGAGCCGCACCTGCTTCCGGCGGCGTCGGAAGGGGAGAGTGAGGTGCTGTTGGAGCAGCTCGGGCAGCGGGGCGAGCCCCGGTCCTCCTGCGTGAACCCATGAGGCGATCGCCGCGTTGGCTTCGGGGTCGAGGATACGTGCGAACCAGACCGGCCGGGCACCGGAGCGCCGTGCGTCGGCGCCCGGTGATACGACGACGACGTTGGCAGCGCCGCAGACCCACAGGCAGCCCGTCACACGGAGCGAGGCTCGGCTGCCGAGGTGGTCGCCGAGGTCGGCGACAAGCCCCGCGTGGTCCACGTCCGGATGGACGTCGGTACTGCCGCAGCAGCAACCGCGGCAGACGGTGACGGTGCAGCTGTCACCGCCTGCCGCGGCCCTGGTGTGCATGCCGGTCGGCCGCTCAGACAGCCACAGGGCTGGGCGTGGCGGCTCCGCGTCGGCTTCGGGCGGTGAGCAGCCGGGTGGTGAGCATGCCGTGTGCCAGTCCGAGGACGCCCCACATGGCCGCGAGCTGCCCGAGCGAGGTGACACGGAACTCCCAGATGAGCGCCGCGGGGACCTCGTGCGGGATCTCGGTGTCCACACGTGGGAACAACGTGAGCAGGGCGATGGCGCCCGCGATGCCGAGTAGGCAGCCCGCTACCCAGCGGGTCTCCGAGCTGAAGCCGCGCCCGGCCAGCGAGCGAGTCAGCGCGAACACTGCGATCGTGAGCACGACCGCCAGCAGGATGATCAGAAGATAGCCGGCCGTGCGCTGATTGACCGTGTCCGGGTCGCCCACCGCAGGCGGGTTGGCCGGCAGTATCAGCGCCGGTGCGAGAGCGAACGCCGTGAAGCCGAGTACGCCGAGCGCGACCGAGCGGCCGACCTCTGTCGACCCGGGCAGGCGGTGTCGCACCCGGGTGTAGACCACGGCGAAGGCGAGCCCGAGCAGCGCCGCGACGATGATGACCGTGACTGCGCCGCCGACCTGCTGTTGCAGCCGGGTCACCAGTTCGCCCTTGTCATGCGCACCTGCGGCCGCCTCATGCGAGTGAGTGTGCCCACCCGAGCTGCCTTCCTCGATGGCGATGGCCGCGTCGATGCGGGGTTCCACCGCCAGCAGAAGGACTGCTGCGGACGAGATGCCGGCAGCGGCGCCGGCGCCCAGACCGGTGAGCATGCGGGCTCCCCAGCCCGCCTTCGCCGCGGACATCAGTGGCAGGGCACGCCGAGCGCGTGCCGTCCGTCGTGGGTGACCTCGTGGAGCCAGGTGGCGGCGTCAGCCGAGAGGATGGCCCCGTTCTCCTGGACCAGGAAGTACACGGCGAACAGGGCGAACGCTGCCACCGCCCAGGCCCAGAGGGGGACACTGGCGGACTGTGCCGAGGCGAGCGATGTGGACGAGTTGCTCATGGGATTCTCCTTCGGGGATGGCTCAGCTGCGAGCTGGGTCGATGGCGATCGGCTCGAGGTGAGCCTCGTGGTGGTTGCGGTTGGCGGGTGTGGCCAGAACCTCTTGGGTACGCACCTCGACCGTCGAGGACTCGATGACCCCGGCCTCGCCGAGGACCGTCTCGAGAGCGGTGACCCAGTGCTCGTAGTAGGACCATGACGGGTCCGTGAGGCCCGGGTTCTGGGTCTCCCATTCCTTGATCGAGTCGATGAGTGCTCCCTGGAAGGCCGGCCATCCGTACTCGCCTGCCTTGTGGGCCGCGACCGCCAGTGCGAACGCCCGGATCTCCCATGGCTGCTCGAAGGACAGCTCGCCCGGCCGGCCACCCGGGAGGCCGCAGACGAGTTGCTCGACGACCTGACGGCGTGCGTCGATGGGGAGTGTGTGGAGGTCGGTCATGGTGGCAGTCATGACGCGACCTTCACGGGACCGACGCCGATCATGGAGTCGCGGGTGACGAGCTCGGCGAGCTGTTCCTCGGACCAGCCGTCGGTCCCGTCCGGACGCTGGGGCAGGACCCAGTAGCGCATCTCCGAGCTCGAGTCCCAGATCTGGATCTCGGTGGAGTCAGGGACGACGTACCCGAACTCGTCGGCGAGGACCTTGCGTGGCTCGCGCACGATCCGGGCGCGGTAGGCCGGCTCCTTGTACCAGTTCGGCGGCAGGCCGAGCACCGGCCATGGGTAGCACGAACACAGGGTGCACACGATGGCGTGGTGGACGTCGTCGGAGTCCTCCAGGACGACCATGTCCTCACCCTGGAGTCCGCTGATGCCGAGCTCCTTGCAGGCTTCGGTGGCGTCCGCGAGCAGGCGTGCCTTGAACTCCGGGTCGCTCCAGGCCTTGGCGACGACCTTGGCGCCGAGCTGGGGGCCGACCTCGTTCTCGTAGATCTCGACCATCCGGTCGACCATCGAGGTGGTGATGACGCCCTGCTCGATGAGCATCGACTCCAGGGCCTTGACGCGGGCGGAGATCTCCTCCTGGCTGGGGACGAGACTGCTCATGCTGCTGCTCCTTCGGTGGTGGTGACGAGGGTGAGGTAGGGGTCCCAGGCGTCGAAGCAGACCGTGCCGTTGGCATCGCCGTGGGCTCCCCACAGCTCGGTGGCGTCGAACTTGACGGTGTAGACGTGCTGGGGGTCCTCGCCGAGGTTGTTGCCGGCGGTGTCGGGGTAGATGAACGAGCCGTGGTGGGCGATGACGGTGCCGACCTTGCCGCGGGTGTAGCCCGCGATGCGGGTATGGCCGAACGGGACGTCGGTGCTCATCCGTACGCGGTCGCCCACCGTGAAGCGGGGCTCCTTGTCGGTGGGACGGATGGCGCTGGCGCCCGCGGGCACCACGGCGTTGGCGAAGTCGAGCAGCTCCTGGCTCTGCTCGTGCTCGGGAAGCGGGGCATCCGGGTTGGCCAGGTAGTAGGCGGTCCGGCGGTCCAGCTCGGCCATGTCGAGGTTGCCGGTTCGGGCGCCGTGGTACTCGAAGCTCGCCAGCCAGTGCTCGTAGTAAGGGGCTTTGAGGTACACGGCTGGGTCCATGTTCTCGATGCCGTGGCGGAACGCGTCCACGCCGAACCAGCCGGCGCGGAAGAGTGCCGCGAACATGGTGAAGATCGGCTTCTCCCACTCTGCGCGGAAGATCGGCTCCTCCGCGGGCGGATCGATCGGACCGATCCCATCGGTGCCGCCGAGATCGAACACTCCGTTCATGCGTTGCTCCTTACAGTGGTCGGCAGCGGGAAGCCCCCGACTGCGGTTTCCAGGGCCTGCGCGACACGCAGGACGGTGGCGTCGTCGAACAACTTGCCGACGATCATCAGGCCGACGGGCAGGCCGTCGGAGAGCCCGGCCGGCACCGAGCACGCGGGGTGGCCGGTGACGTCGAACGGGCAGGTGTTGGCGACCATCTCCAGCGCGCGGCCGAGGACTTCCTCGACGGGGGCGTTGGGGCCAGGGATGACGCTGGCGCGGATCGGCACGGTCGGAAGGACGAGCACGTCATAGGTGGCGAGCGCCTCGTCGTACGCCTCGCGGAGCGAGGTCTCCAGAGCGCGTGCCATCGCGTAATGGCGACCGTACGCTGTGCCGAGGGAGTGCTTGCCCGCGAGCATGACGAGCTTGACGGTCTCCGAGAATGCGTTGGGGTCTTCGCGCCACTGGCGCCCGTAGTGAGCGATCAGGTCGGGGTCGTAGTAGCCCTTCCAGTTCATCCCGTAGCCGTTGCCCTCGACCATCTGGGAGGTGGCGCCCTCGACGGAGATCACGTCCCAGATCGCGGCGCCGTGCCGGTGCCAGGGGATCGAGACCTCCTCGGCCACCAGACCGGCACCCTCGAGGGTGGCGATGGCGTCGCGCACGGTCGCGTCCACCTCCGGCTCGGAGTTGGCCAGCCCGAAGCCCTCGGTGAGGACACCGATGCGCAGGCCTGTGGCCGGTTCTTCCAGGGCCGCCAGGTAGTCGACCGGAACGACCGCGTCGGGCTGTCGAGGATCGAGCCCGTCGGGCCCGGCGAGCACGTTGAGCGCGAGCGCCGCGTCAGCGACCGTGCGGGCGATCGGCCCCAGGTGGTCGATGGACTGTTCGATGGGAAATGCGCCGGTGTACGGCACGAGCCCGAAGGTCGGCTTGTGCCCTACCGTGCCGCAGAACGCCGACGGGATGCGGATCGAGCCGCCCTGGTCACCGCCGATGGCGAGGTCCACCTCGCCGCTGGCGACCAGGGCGCCGCTCCCGCTGGAGGAGCCGCCGGCGGAGCGGGTGGTGTCCCACGGGTTGCGGACCGGACCGGACTTGGACGTGTGAGAACCGCCGGAGAAGCAGAGGTCCTCACACACCGACTTGCCGGTGATCGTGGCGCCGGCCGCGAGGAGTCTGGTGACCACGGTGGAGTCGGTCGCCGGGACGTAGCCCTCGACCGTCCTCGATCCGTTCATCATGGGTATGCCCGCGACGGCGGTGTTGTCCTTGATGGCGACCCGGCGGCCGGCGAGCGGACCCTCGGCTGCGCCCGTGATCTCGGTGGTGACGTACCAGGCGCCGAGCGGGTTCTCCTCCTCGGAGGGGCGCCTGCTTGTCCGCTCGGGGATCACGGGAGCGACCTCGGTGTAGAGCTCCTCCACAACATTCCAAGACTGCAGCAGGCCGGTCGCGGCACCGAGATACGTCGAGAGATCGGTGGGGTCGATGGCGAGCCGGTTGGCCGTCGCTAAGGCTTCGAAGCCCTGGGCATCTGGCTGGTCGATCGGCATGGGATTCCTCCAAAGGGTGATGCGTCGGGTGCTGGGAACACCCGGTTGTTCGGAGACTGTGGCCCGAACAGAACGATATGTCAATGGATGTCGACACATTGGGATGAAAAGTCACGCCGCCGAAATGCACGTGCCCGCGGAGCCCGGCGAGGCCTCACTCAGGCGTCGGCCGGGATCTCGGCGTCCCGCATCATCCCCGTCGTCGGGTGGCAGTTGATGTACTCGAAGAGCTGCTGCTGGCCGTCGGAGACCGACACCTCGTGGTAGAGCCGGAGCTTGTCCAGACGGGTGGCGACCTTGAAGAACGTCGTGAAGATCCGCAGGTGAGTGGGGTGTGACTCCGCCCAGCGCTCGAGCCGGTCCAGCGAAGCCCAGTGGCCGATGTTGTAGCTCTCGTCGAGAAGGTTGCCCTCCAGGTCGATGCTCTGCACGAACCGGTTGCTGTAGCAGCCGACGTCGGTGCCGTTGTCCCGTAGGAAGTCCATGCCTGCCTGCAGCGTCGGCAAGATCTCGTCGAGGTAGAGTGCGCGCTCCTCCTCACCCGCTTCGATCCAGTCCTGGCCCGAACGGATGAGGGCGATGTTGTCGTGGCCCTGCACCACTACGCGGCCGCCGGAGGCAGGGTCGCCGGAGATGACCGTCAGTGCGCCGCGGGCCTGCATCCAGTCGGTCTGGGAAATCGGGAAGCGCTCTCGCATCGAGCCCCAGTAGCCGTGCTCGTTGATCTCGCCACTGGTCCGGTCCATGACTGCGCCGACGCCGGGCAGCTGCTCCTGGAAGGCATAGAGCGTCTCGAACTGGTCCACCCGGGGTGCCACCACCTCGCGGAAGTAGCCCAGCCCCTCGGAGAGGCGGTCATCGGAGCTCCACCATCCGGCGATGCGGTCGGAGAGCAGCCAGCGGCAGTACGACGCAGGGTCGTTCCAGTAGCCGACGACCATCAGGTTGTGGTGGCCCTGGTTGTCGACGTGGTGGGTGAGATCGTGATGTGCGGCGCCGTCGGGTCCCTCGAGACTGCCGACGAGGTGCCGTAGCGCTGCGAGAGCCGCCGGGCGCTGCTCCTCGTCTCGGAACTGGACGCCGAGGTAAGCCATCACGACCTGCTCCACCGTGGGGTCGGCACGACCCACCCACATCGGGAACGGCGGCTGGTAGTCGTCCGGGACCCGGCGCGACAAGGTTCTCGGGCAGGTCAGGTGCTGGTCGATCGCGGACTCCATGTGCTTCCTCCTGGCGGTGTCGGGCGGGTCGTCATGACCCGTGATCGACGCTAGGAAGGAGTGCGTCTGCCTGCGTAGGACGTGGCTACCCAGCCGTTGACGATGCCTGCACAGCCGACCCGGTCGATCCCATCGACGTCCGGCGCAGCTCACCAGGGGGCATGTCGAAGCGCGCTTTGAAGATCCGGCTGAAGTGTGATGCATCAACCAGGCCGCACCGCCGGCCCACGGCGGCGACGGGCTCGCTCGGGCTGCCGCCGGCGGCCAGCTGCTCGTATGCAACCTGCAGACGCCGCTCGCGCAGGTAGCCGGCTACGGTCCAGCCGTCGTCGGCGAACAGTCGGTGCAGGTAGCTCACCGAGATGCTGCAGGCGGCCGCGATGTCGGCGGGGGAGAGCTCAGGGTCACTGAGGTGGTGCTCGATGAACGATCGTGCCAGCTCACGGTGGACGGCCCCAGAGGGAGTGGTCGCTGTCCCGGACGGGAGCAGCGCGGCGAGGAACCCGACCAGGGTGTGCTGGAGCGTGAGTTGGTTCTCGGCAGCGTCGCTGATGCTGTGCCGGGCGATGGCGCGGACCAAGTCGCGCGCGACCGCGGCCACTCCCTCGTTGCCGTCGAGGGCACGCGCGGTCCCGGCCCGCAGGCCCTGGTCCGGGATCGGCAGCAGCCGCTTGGGCAGCAGTGCGATCGTGTAGTCCAAGGGGTCCGGGGTCGTGAACCGGAACGGGCGCGAGCTGTCGTAGAAGAGCAGGTCGCCGGGACGCAGCATCGCGGTCCGGCCGTCCTGCTCGACCTGGGTCATGCCCCGGTTGAGGACGATGAGGTGGAGAACCTCGGGGTCGTTGCGGCGGATGTCGGCGGGGCGGCGCTCGAACTCATGGCCGACGGCCCGGATGCGCCGCATGTGCGTCTCGGCCAGGGAGAAGCCGGAGATCCGGCCGCTGATGTCGTCACAGGCGGGCCGCACGCGCAGTGGGACGAAACTGTCGCAGACGTTGTCGCGCCAGTAGTCGGCCTGCTCGCCGGTGGGGACCAGATGGGTATCGATCGTCACCTGCTGCTGCGTTGGCATGGCTTTCCCCTCCGATCTCCGTGCTGTGCGTATGACCGACCACGGTGCGCCGCTCCGATCCTGCTGTCAACGGGCGTAAGGGCTCTGACAGGAGATTTCACGATGCAGAAACAGTGCGCCCGTCTGACCGGGCCGAGCTCAGGTGCAGACTGGTCGAGATGTTCCGCGCCGGAGGTCACGAGGTGATGCGCCGAAGCGGTTGCGTACGACGCGGCTGAAATGGGCAGGATCCTCGAACCCGCACGCGCGGCCGATCTGCGCGATCGACTCGTGGCGCTGACCGGGCGACGTAAGTCGCCGAAGAGCCGCCTGCAGGCGCTCTTCTCGAATGAATGCTCCGACGGTCTGGTCCTCGCCGGCGAACAGCAGGTGCAGGTAGCTGACCGAGATGCCACAGGCCTCGGCCACGGCGGCCGGAGAGAGTCGTGGGTCCGTGAAGTGTCGTTCCACGTGCGTCTTGGCGAGAGCGACGAGTGTGGTCGTTGGTGGAGGAGCGGGAGCGGTCGGTACGAGTGATGCCAGAGCCGCGAGCAACGACTCCTGGAGAGCGCGATCACGTTCGCCGTCGGAATCGGTTGTCGAGTAGGAGACCAGGGAGCCGACCAGCCGCCGCGCGACCGCGCCGATCCCTTCGCGAGCGGACTGCGGGCGCGCAGTGCCGCGGTGATAGACGTCGTCGGGCAGGCCGAGCTCGTGCTTGGGCATCATCAGGATCATGTAGTCGAAGGCACCTCGACTGATGAACTCGAAGGGCCGCGCGCTGTCGTAGAACAGGTAGTCGCCGGGGCCGAGCGTCGCGGTGCGGCGGTCCTGCTCGACCATCGTCGTGCCCCGGTTGACGAACACGAGGTTGAGTGCTTCAGGGTCCCCGCCGCGGCGGATATCGCGCACGCGGCGCTCGAACTTGTGCTCGGTCCCGGCGATGCGCCGAGCCTTGGTCTGGGCGATCTCCGTGCTGCGGATCCGCCCATGCATCTCGCGACTCGCCGGCGTCGCGAGGAGCGGCACGAACCGATCACACACGCTGTCGTGCCAGTAGTCGAGCCGCTCGCGCGCGGGGACGGTGCGGGTGTCCACGTCCATGACGAAGAGTCAACCACCTCGATGTCCCGCTGTGGTTACCACTTGGTCACCAATCTTGTCGATATGTCTAAAATTATTGACGTGTTGGTTCGGGGCTCCGAGAGTCGGCCTATGACTGAGACACAGAACCAGACCGTTCCCGATGAGGAGCCCGCCCTCTACTACCGTCTTGGCGGTCTCGACACCGTCAAGTTCCTGGCACGGACCTTGGTGCAGCGGGCCATGCTCAACCCGACGATCGGCCACATCTGGAACCACAAGACCCAGGCCGAGGTCCAGGAGGAGATCAGCGGCTTCGTGGAGTTCCTCGGTGAGCACTGGGGTGGTCCCCACACCTACACCGGCCCCGACATGGCCACCGCGCATCGAGGTATGGGCATCACCGAGGAGTACTGGACGGCGCTCTTCGATGACATCGTTACCCCGGCCTATGAGGAGTTCAACCTCCCGGAGCGGGAAGCGCGCGAGATCGACGAGTTCCTCCGCTCGTTCAAGCCGGTCGTCGTCGGAAGCCCTTCGTTCAAGGATGTCTTGAAAGCACATCCCGACATGGATGTGATGGCAGGTATGCAGAGCGTAGGAGTCCACTGGCCATCGAGCAGCGCTGCTGAACCTGAATGACCCCATCGATCGCTCTCGCCGCCGCCTCGGCAGCGGCCGCGATCTTCGGCCTCGGCACACCGACTTCAACATCCGCGTTTCGGGCGATGTAGACCTCGATCTCATCGAGGTCTACATCGCCGGAGAGCCGTGACGTCGCGGACCGCCGGACCCTCGCCGAGTCACCGACGAGGTTCCTCGACCACCGAGATCGCGCCGACCGGGCAGTCGTCCTCAGCTTCCTTGACGAGGTCTGCGACCGCGGCGCTGTGGATCAGCTCGGTCGTTGGCCTTGCCCGGACGCCGACGAACTCGAAGTTGTCGGGTGCGACCGCCAGGCACATCCCTGACGAGATGCAAGCCCGCGATACGTCTACACGCCACTTCTGAGCATCTGTGGCATCGGTTTCAGCCATCTCTCTCCTCCAGATCACGTAGGGCCCCTCCAGGCAATGGAGCGCTTTGGCCGGGTGGGGCCGGCTCGGGTCGGTCCAGCCCGTCCGACCTTCGAAGAGGCGAAGGGTCATGTCAATGTTGGTAGACTCATCGACAAGAATCCTTTGCGCGGCCCGTCGACGCCCTGAAGGACGAGCCCCATGGCCATCTCGTTGATGAGTGCCTGGTCTGAGTCTCCATACGGGAGCAGGTGTGCACCACTGGCTCGCGTGCGTGCAAGGCTGGTGTCATGGCCAACCGACTCGCTCGCGCGACCTCTCCGTACCTGCTCCAGCACGCCGACAACCCCGTCGACTGGTGGGAGTGGGGACCCGACGCGTTCGCGGAGGCGCGGAGGCGGGAGGTCCCTCTCCTTCTCTCCGTCGGCTACGCCGCCTGCCACTGGTGCCACGTGATGCTTGCCCCGCTCAGGATCGCCTGAGAGCGCGGGTTCACGCTCAGATCCATACCGCTCCGTGACGTTTCGTGCCGCCCAGAACCGGTCCGGTCACCGAAATTCCTGTCCTGAATTCCTGTCCCTTCGCACGCGTTAAGTCTCATAGTGGCCGTGCCAAACGTCGAGGCTCGTCTGACGCTGTTGATCGGTTCGGTGTAGTCCTGGAGCGCGCCGGTCGCTTCCGCGATCGCTGGCGACATAAACGACCTGAACCACCGAAGGGCGAACATCCTGGCCACGGTTCCGAGCCTAGTTTGTGCGGCTCAGAAGATCTGGGGCGTTACTTGCGCGTTGGTCAAGCCGCCGTCGACAACCAAGATCTGTCCCGTCACATAGGTGGACAGGGCTGACATCAGGAAGGCCAGAGGGCCCGCGATCTCGGCCGGATCACCAGCGTGCCCACGCGGAATCGCCTCATCGACGATGCGCCACCTTTCCTCGCCGAGCCTTTCGGCCAACCGCGGTGTTTTCGTCCAACCGGGCGCGATTGCGTTGACACGGGTCCCTGCCGGTCCCATCTCGTCGGCCATGGCACGCACCAGTTGGTGGAGAGCGGCCTTCACCACGCCATACGCGCCTTGCCGCGGAACGTGCCGGATGCCGGAGATGGAACCGACGAAGGCGATGGATGTGGGGGGTGTGGGGAGCCGACCGACAATCTGGCCAACGTTGATGGCGTGCCGGAGGTTGACGTCGAGCTGGAACTCCCAGTCGGAGGCTTGCATGTCGGCGAGCGGACCCATCCACGCCGTGCCGATGATGTCGACGACTCCGGTCACGGGCCCACCGAGGGCTTCAGCCGCTGCACTGAAGCAGTTCGAGAGACTACCGATGTCTATGGCATCGCATGCGAAGGCAGTCGCTCCCGTCTCGGTTGCAACGTCTTCGGCCAGCGCCATGTCGCGATCGACGCATGCGACCCTCGCTCCGAGTTGGGTCAGCGCGTGCACAGCCTGGCGTCCGATACCGGCGCCGCCTCCGAGAACGATCATGCGTCCACCGGATAGGGACACCTGTGCGCGGTAGTCGGGAACATCGCTCGGACGGATTTCTGCATTCACGGAGGGTTCCTTGTCGCTGAGCTGACCTGGGTGTGCCGACGTTACTGACCTCCAATGCGCCCCTCTTTGCTCCGAAGCATGAATTCGCGAGGGCGGAAAGGGAAAGGCCCTCGGGCCGGCCGCGACTGGCTATGTCGCGGTCGGGCTTTCGGGCTCCGTCGCACTAGCAGCTTCCGTCGACAACCCGACGGCTCCGATCAACTCTTGGTGCTCGAGTTGCGTGCGCACTGCTCCTACGATGGCGGTCAAGGCCTTCGTCAGGTCCGGGATCGCCTGTTGATCGAAACGAGGCGTCGGAATGGCAACTGCGATACCTGCGAACGCTCGACCGTAGGGGTCACGGAGGCACATCCCGACGGCCGCGATGCCGGAGTCGCTCTCACCGATGTTCGTCGCGAATCCGTTGCGCCGTACCGCTCTGATCTTCCGTTCGAGCGTCTGCAACGTCTGGCGAGCTTCTGTCGCGTCACCGGTGAGCCCACGTGGGTAGATCGAGCGTAGAGCGCTGGTCGGAAGCTCGGCAAGGAGGGCAACGCCGATGGCCGTCTTGTGCGCCGGTAGCAACATCCCGATCCGCGTTCCCACTCGCAGCGCGTGAGACGACTCGACGCTGTCGACGAAGCGCGTCCCGTTCCCCTCGAGAACAGCAACGTGGCAGGTCTCGCCGACATCGGCGGCGAGGCGTTCGAGATAGGGGTGGAGGAAGTCCTTCGTCACGCGTGGCCCAGCGATCTGGGGTCGTCCGAATCGCTCGATCGCGGGTCCCACGCGGTACACCTTGTGGGCATCTTGGACGACGAAACCTCGCGCCAGGAGGGCGGCAAGGATCCTGTGGGCGGTCGATCGAGCAACTCCTAGCTGCTCTGCCACCTCGATGACTCGAATGCTCGGACGTGTGCTCAGTAGTTCCAGCACGCGCAACGCATTGTCAACGGACGAGAGTGGTCCGAACTGGTCGTTCCCCATAGTGGAACTATAGCCGCTCTAAGTGACGGTCGTTACACGGCATTCGCCCAATTGCCCGGGATAAGGGTGTGCGATCACGTGTTCGTGTCACGCAGGGCGGAATTCTCGTCCTTCCTGCCGCATGTCCAAGTGATGGTGGGCGATGGTCGGTCTGCCCGGCTGGACGGCTCGGGTCACACAGGCCAGGCAAACGGAAGGCAGGTCGATGACTGCGACGAAGGACGTGCTCGTCGTTGGAGGCGGTATCGGAGGGCTCACGCTGGCTCTCCAACTGGAGCGGGTCGGCATCCCGGTGCGGGTGCTCGAAGCGGTACCGACCCTGAAGCCACTCGGCGTTGGGATCAACCTCCTGCCTCATGCGAGCAAGGAGCTGTGGGGGCTCGGACTCCAAGATGAATTGGCGCGCATCTCGGTACAGACCTCTACCGCGGTGTTCTACAACCGTTTCGGGCAGCTGATCCATAGCGACCCAGCTGGCACCGCCGCGGGGTTCCCCTACCCCCAGTACTCGGTCCACCGCGGCGAGCTTCAAATGGTGCTCGCCAATGCCGTTCGCCAGCGACTCGGCGAGGACCGACTCGTCCTTGACGCTCGCGCTACCAGCTTCGCTGATCACGGCGATCACGTCAGTGTCACGACGGCCGACACGGCTGGTCAGGAGCAGACGTGGACGGGATCGGTTGTCATCGGATGCGACGGAGTTCACTCGATCGTACGCAAGGCGCTCCATCCTCACGAGGGCGGACTCCTCTACTCGGGCTACACCATGTGGAGAGGCACGACCCGCATGAAGCCGTTCCTGGATGGAGCGAGCATGATCCGCGCGGGCTGGCTCGAGACAGGCAAGCTGGTCATCTACCCGATCCTGAACTACGACGACGGCACCCAGCTGATCAATTGGGTGGCGGAGATCCAGGTTCCACAGCGCTCGAACAGGGACTGGAATCGGGAGGCTGACGACGCCGAGTTCCTTCTCCCGTTCAAGGACTGGACCTTCGACTGGCTCAACGTGCCGGACATGCTGACCGCTTCGCCTCACGTCTATGAGTACCCGATGGTGGACCAGGATCCGCTGTCGTTCTGGACGCGAAGCCGGGTGACCCTGCTGGGGGATGCCGCGCACCCGATGGTCCCCCGCGGCTCCAACGGCGCCGGTCAGGCGATTCTGGATACTCGGGCACTCGCCGACGCGTTGGTGGAGGAGGCGGATTCTGTCACCGCGCTTTCGAGGTACGAGCGCGAGCGGCTGCCGCGGACCGCAGAAGTCGTCCGCACCAACCGAGTCAACCCTCCCGACGCGTTGCTTCGAGAGGTCTACGAGCGGACCGGCGACCGCCCATTCGAGGACATCTCCGACGTCATCCCCGCCGACGAGATGCGCGCGCTATTGGACAACTACCGGACGGTCACCGGTGCATCGCTCGCGGCAGTGCAGGCCACTTCAGCGCAGCGACCCTGAGCAATGGAGGCATGCAAGGTCCAAGGAATTCAAGGTGCGAGGGCGATGGCACCTCACGACGGAGGAGTTCGGGTGGAAAGGTGGGTGTGATCGGTGGCGGCCTCATGGGGTCGGGCATCTGCGGTGAGCGCACGGGCAGGACTGGATACGGTTGTCGTGGAGGTCAATGACGCCGCGGCCGAGGCCGCGCGGGACCGGGTTCGGGGCAGCATGGAGAAGGCGCAGGGTCGCGGGAAGATCACCGAGCAGAACGCCGCGGAGGCACTCGAGCGGATCGAGTTCACCACTGACCTCCGGCGACTCGCTCCTACCCGTTCATATCGGGCGTCTTCGGCTTCAAGCGTGACAACGAGGACCCGGCGCGGATGTTCGCCGGCGAGGGCGACCCCTTCCGCACCAACCGCCGCTTCAAGCTGCTCTCCGAGGGCCAGCCCGCCACTCGGCTCTCCACCGCCTTCGACTCCGTCACGCTCTACGGCCGCGACCCCGACGAGCGCCCCGACATCTACGGCAAGGTCGGCACGTCCGGGGTGAGCGTCGCGACGCTGGAGGGTATGAAGGCGCTCTACGACGGTTTCGACCTGACCGCAACCTCGACCAGCGTCTCGATGACCATCAACGGCCCCGCGTCGACCGTGCTGGCGTTCTTCCTCAACACGGTCATCGACCAAGAGTTCGACAAGTTCCGCGACAAGCAGGGCCGCGAGTCCGACGAGTCCGAGCGCGCGGAGCTCGCGGCGTACGCGGTCTCCACCGTGCGCGGCTCCGTGCAGGGGCTACCACATCGCCGAGGCTGGGGCGAACCCCATCAGCCAGCTCGCCTTCACCCTCGCCAACGGCTTTACCTACGTCGAGTCCTACCTCGCCCGGGGGATGTCGATCGACGACTTCGCGCCCAACCTGTCCTTCTTCTTCTCCAACGGGATGGACCCGGAGTACTCCGTGATCGGGCGCGTGGCGCGGCGGATCTGGGCGGTCGCAATGAAGGAGAAGTACGGCGCCCGCGAGCGGTCGCAGAAGTTGAAGTACCACGTGCAGACCTCGGGTCGCTCCTTGCACGCGCAGGAGATGGACTTCAACGACATCCGCACCACCCTGCAGGCCCTCATCGCGATCTACGACAACGCCAACAGCCTGCACACCAACGCATACGACGAGGCCGTGACGACGCCGTCGACGGAGTCGGTGCGACGGGCACTGGCCATCCAGCTGATCATCAATCGCGAGTGGGGGCTGGCCATGAACGAGAACCCGCTGCACGCGTTGGTGATCCAGCGCTTCACCCCGTTGAGCACCCAGAAGTCACCGTCACGTACGGCCCGGGTCTTCTGGTTGGCCGCGTCCGAGCCGGCGTCGGGCTCGGAGAGGCAGTAGGAGAAGTTGCCCTCACCGGCGGCCAGCTTGCCGAGGTACTTCTTCTTCAGCTCCTCCGAGCCACCGATCTGCACCGGCACCGAACCCAGCTTGTTCACCGCAGGAATCAACGAGGCCGACGCGTCCGCACGAGCGATCTCCTCGATCACCAGCACCGTCGCGAGCGCGTCGGCACCGACACCGCCGTACGCCTCCGGCACATGCGGCGCGAAGAACTCGGTCTCGACCAACGCGTCGTGCGCCTCCTGCGGATAGCGAGCCTCCTCATCGACCGCAGCCGCGGCCGGCGCGATCTTCGGATCACAGATCTCGCGGATGGCCTTGCGGATCTCCTGGTGCTCCTCGGAGAGGGCAAACGTGGGTTGACTCTCACCGTTCTCGATCTTTCTTCTAACTGCTGGTTGGGCCAGCTCCTGCTGGGGTGTCTCGGAGTACTACACCGTGCTCGCGGTGACCCACCCTTCGATGCGCTCCAAGGGGATCTCCGCGTTCGTGGTGGAGCAGTCGGATGAGGGCGTGTCCTTCGGTGCCCCGGAGAAGAAGCTGGGCATCAAGGGCTCTCCGACGCGCGAGGTCTACTTCGACAACGTACGCATCCCCGCCGACCGGTTGATCGGTGAGGAGGGCAAGGGTTTCACCTATGCGATGCAGACCCTCGACCACACCCGGATCACCATCGCGGCCCAGGCCGTCGGTGTGGCTCAGGGTGCGTTGGACTATGCGCTGGGCTACATCAAGGAGCGTAAGCAGTTCGGCAAGGCGATCGCGGAGTTCCAGGGTGTGGAGTTCATGGTTGCGGACATGGGGATGAAGATCGAGGCCGCGCGTCAGCTGACCTATGCGGCAGCTGGGCGTTCGGAGCGGGGTGACAAGGATCTGACGTTCTTCGGTGCCGCGGCCAAGGCGTTCGCCTCGGATGTGGCGATGCAGGTCACCACCGACGCGGTGCAGCTGCTGGGTGGGTACGGGTTCACTCGTGACTATCCGGTCGAGCGGATGATGCGTGATGCCAAGATCACCCAGATCTATGAGGGCACCAACCAGGTCCAGCGGATCGTCATGGCCCGCCAGCTCCTCGCCGGAGTGCAAAGAGACCTCTGACGGGCCTTGCCTGGCTAGGGGCTTCGAAGGTCGCTGCCGATCGGTCAGCGCAACGTCTGCAACCGCACCTGGCCACGAGCGACCAGACGTCCGTCAGCATCATGGGTCTCGACTAGCCACAACTGGCTGGAACGACCCTGATGGATCGGTGTTGCGGCGCTCGTGAGTCGTCCCTCTTTCACAGCACGCGTGAAGTCCGTGCTGTTGTGTACCCCGACTACCCGGTGCTCCGGACCGGCATGTGCGGCCGCGCCGATACTTGCGAGCGTCTCCACCACGCTGCAATGAATCCCGCCGTGCACGATTCCGTACGGTTGTCGATGCTGTGGACCGACATCCCAGGTCGCGATGACGAGATCGGAGCGGGACGTCGTGATCTCGAGTCCGAGGAAGTCGTTGAAGCTGCTGACGGGCTCCGGACTCTCGTCCGCCGTGTCCTCGTTCATCGTTGGGTTGCCCTCCAGGCGGGTGTCATCGGGCTGGATCTACAGGTCGAGAGTCAGGCGTCCGCCTAGACAGCGGGAGACACACACCATCATCATCTCGCCGGTCTCCTGCTCTTCGGGGCTCAGCACCGCATCACGGTGATCGATCTGTCCGCCGAGAACAGCAACCTCGCATGTGCCGCACGTTCCCTCTGTACACGACGACAGGACCCGAACCCCTTCCTCGCGCAGAACCGAGAGAATGGAGCGGTCAGCAGGGACCGGGAGGATCTTGCCAGAGTGGGCCAACTCCACCTCGAAGTCGACATTGACCGCATCATCGAATTCGAGCGGGGAAAACCGCTCGAAGTGAACCGTCCCAGCGGGCCACCCCGCGGTAGCAGCGGTCGTCGCGTCGAGGAAGGGCGTCGGCCCGCACGCGTAGACCATCGTGTCGGGCTGAACCTCCGCGAAGTACCCCGGCAGGTCGAAGAGCCCCGACTCGTCGTCAGCATTCACGATGAGATGGTCTCCGAAGCGCTTCTGCAGTTCAGGCAGATAGCCCATCGCTTCGCGACTACGGGCACAGTAGATGAGAGTCCAATCCGCAGCCGCGCGCTGTGCCGCTTCCAACATCGGGATCAGAGGTGTGACACCGATCCCGCCAGCCACGAACACGTAGCGCGACGAAGGCTCGAGAGGGAAGTGATTGCGCGGACCCGCGACACCGATCATGTCGCCGACCTGCAGTTCGTCGTGGACGTAGCTAGAGCCGCCACGGCTGTCGGCATCGCGGAGGATGCCGACCTTCCACGTCTTGCGGTCGTCGAGACCGCCGCACAGGCTGTACTGCCGGGTCAACCCGTTGCCGAGAATCAGGTCAATGTGCGAACCCGGGGTCCACGCCGGCAGTTCCTCTCCCTGCGGCGAGCGCAGAGTGAGCGACACGATGTCGGGTGCGAGGGCTTCCCGGTCCGCGACTTCGAGGACGAGGGTGTCCTCGGCCAGGCTGGTGGTGTCGGTCAACATGACGGCGACCTCCGACATCGTGTCACTCCTTTGAACAAGAAACGTTCCGACTAGCCTCGCCCCGACTCGCGCGAAGCGGAGCCGCCTCCCGCAGAATTCCGGGTTGCGGAACGCGAGGTCCGACCCGGACGCGACCCGGGGGAGTGGCTGCGAGGCACGGCGAGCGTGCGAATGGTAGCGCTCGCCGTCGCAGCGGAGACGCAAGCCGGCGATGAGCATCTACCGCCAACGCACTACTACCGGTGACGCCGATTCTTCTCGACGAAATTCACCGCTCCGCGCAGTTCTCTCGATGACTCCACTTCTACCGTTGCTCGAACAGAGTCCAACGAAGGAGACCGAATGCCGCAGGAAGCCCGATCCTCGCTACCCCTTTCGGGCCGCGTTGCGCTCGTCACGGGAAGTGCCCAGGGGCTTGGGCAGGGCATCGCGGTGCGACTCGCAGCAGTTGGCGCCACCGTGATCGGCGTTGACCGATCTTCCCAAGACGAAACAGAATCACGGGTAGGTTCCGTCGGCAAGGACTTGTCGGCACACACCATCGACATCACAGACGAGCGCCGGGTCGCTGAGCTGGTCGCAGAGGTAACCGATGCGCACGGCCGTTTGGACATCCTGGTCAACAACGCTGGCGTCGACGACGCGATCAGCTTCGACGAGCTCGAGCTCGACCGATGGCAGCATGTTCTCCGGGTCAATCTCGAAGCCCCGTTCCTCCTGATCAAGGGCTTTCTTCCGCTGATGCGCCGCAACGGGTTCGGGCGCATCATCAACATCGCCTCCGGCTCGGTGGTCAACACGATGACCGGCTTTGTTGCCTACCGGGCGTCCAAGATGGGCGTCATCGGTATGACGCGGGCTCTGTCCTCGGAACTAGGGAGCGATGGCATCACCGTGAACGCTGTCAGCCCTGGTGTCATCACCACCCCGATGTCGACCGCCAGCCTGACCCCGCAGTTCCTCGAGGCCACGATCGCCAAGCAAGGCGTGAAACGCTCCGGTGTTCCCGATGACATCGCAGGGGCTGTCGCATTCTTCGCCGACCCGCTGTCGGCGTTCATCACTGGGCAGACCCTCATGGTTAACGGCGGAGCAGCCTTCGTCTGACGTCTTCCGCGAGGCCGAGCGGACACTATGTGTTGCCTCCTGAGGAAATCGCGTTCGATGGCCTGCCGGCGGCGTCGCCGCCCCAAGGCAGACGTACCTCATCGAGTCGCTGGTCTATGTCGCCGCATTCGTGCCGCCGAATGGGAAGAATGTTCTCGGCATCGCCCCGTCGCGGAGTTCGAGACGTCTCTCGCCGCCTCCCGCTACCAGGCGGTGGGGGAGTGTGGCGCGTCCACATCGAGACCCTTCAGGACCATGCGCTGCCGATCGAGCTCCGGCGGCTTCAACAGCCTCGATCCGGTTCGCCATCGTACGCACGATGGATACCGATCACTCGCCGTTCTTGTCCGACGCGGGTCAGGTCACGACGCGCTTGCTCGAGATCAGCGGGTAGTTGACACAGCGCACGATTTCGGTGTGAGGAATCCATTGCTCTCGCCTCGGCGGCCTCATCTCCGGCGCATAGTTTTGAACGCATGATTGATGGCATGCCTGTTGTGGACGCGATCGTCCACCCGTACAACCTGTCGCCGGAGAACGAGAAGACTTCGCACGCGCCCTTCATCACCCGAATGCTCTCGCGAGCAAACCATGAAGCGCTTGGTCCGGGCTACAGCATGCCCGTCGACAAGTACGAGCGTGACTGGCCGATGGAAGACGTCGTCGCCATGTCGTTCCTGGAGAGCCACGCCGACCTGGCGGCCTACCATGTCCTGCCGATCGGAGCATTCCACGACGGCATCTGCGGCGTCGACAAGGCGCTCGAGGTTCTGAAGCGCTGGCCGCAGCGGTTCTTCGTCTACGCCGGCGTAGACCCGATGCAGGGCCAGAAGGCCCTGGATGAGCTCGAGGAGCAGTACGAGCGCCTTGAAAGGCCCAGCGGGCTGAAGCTGTATCCCAACAGCTGGGTCGGCAACGAGATGCTCGGATGGAAGATGGACGACCCGGAGGTTGCGTTCCCGCTGTTCGAGAAGGCACAGAACCTCGGGATCAAGGTCGTTGCGATCCACAAGGCGCTGCCCCTCGGTCCCGTCGAACTGTCCTACTACGCCGTGGACGACATCGACCGGGCAGCGATGGCGTTCCCAGATCTCCAGTTCGAGGTCGTTCACGGCGGCATGGGGTTCCTCGACGAGTCCGCTTGGCAGCTTGCCCGCTTCAACAACGTCTGGCTCAACCTCGAGAGCACCGCCACCATGCTCACCACCAAGCCACGGTCCTTTGAGCAGGCACTGGCCACCTTCGCGGCCCGGACTCGGAAGTCCTACGACCGGATCCTGTGGGGCACGGGGTGCATGGTCACGCACCCGCGCCCGCACCTGGAGAAGTTCGCGCGCTTCGAGTTCAGTGAGGAGCGTATGACCGGCTGGGGCGTGCCCCAGCTTGACCGTGAAGCCAAGAAGAAGATCTTGGCCGAGAACTACGCGGCGATGCACGGGTTCGACCTCGAGGCCCGCCTGGACGGCATCAAGGGTGACGATATCGACCAGCGGCGAACGGCGCTGGGTGACGTCGCCGCTCCCTACTCGCAGACGAGCATTGCGGAGGTCGTGTACTGATGGGGCAGAGCATCAGCGCGCCGGCGGAACGGCTGAGCGCCCACGTCAACGGGATCAATCTGAGTTTCCTGTCCCAGGGGGAGGGGCCACTCGTCATCTTCATGCACGGTTTTCCTGACTTGGCGATCTCGTGGCGACACCAGATGAAGGCAGTGGCTGAGGCGGGCTACCGAGCGGTCGCCCCGGACATGCGCGGTTACGGTGACACTGATGCGCCAGACGATCCGGCGCTCTACTCGCAGTTCCACATCGCCGGCGACATCACAGGACTCATGGACCACCTGGGCGAGGAGACCGCAGTTCTGGTCGGTCATGACATGGGCGCCAACGTCGACTGGGCGATGGCAACCTTCGTTCCCGAGAGGGTCCGAGGCGTCGTCGTCCTCAGCATCCCCCACAAGCCTCGAGGTGCACAGCCTCCCGTGGCGTCGTCCCCGCCTCGCTTCTATCAGAGACTCTTCCAGGAACTGGGCGTCGAAGAAGCCGACCTCGCCAGCAAGGTCGACACCTTCATCCCGGGCATCTTCGACCGGCTCAGCGGCAGCTCCGAGCTAGGTGCACCACCCGCGCTGATAGTCCCGGAAGGTCAGCACTTCAGCGACCTGTTCCAGCCTCCCAAGGCTGCGCCCGCGTGGATGGGCCAAGAAGAGATCGACACCTACGTCGAGACCTTCAAGCGCACAGGATTCCGGGGCGCTCTCAACTGGTATCGCAATATCGACAACAACTGGCACACCGCGGCTCCGTGGGCGCCTGGTCACGTGCAGGTGCCGGCCGCCTTCATCATCGGGACCGTCGACGTCGCGTGGGCACTGTTCAAAGACAATGGAGTCATCGACTCTCAGGTCCACCGCGTACCGAACCTATGGGACGTGCGAGTCCTCGAAGGCGTCGGTCACTGGATCGCGCAGGAACGGCCCGACGACGTCAACGACCTACTTCTCACGTTCCTCGCGAAACTCGACTCCTGACAACTAAATGCACCCATGCCGGGCGAGGACCATGCCAAAGCGCGCGACTCCTCGACTTCGGCCGTTCCACGCAGAGGAATGTCACGCGGTCTGAGGGCCGGGACTACCTCGTCCCGAGTGATAGTGGCGAACACCACCATGTCGAAAGGAACCCGGTCATGTCGACCATCCCCGAACTGGACATCGATCCCTTCGCTGAGGACGTACTCGCCGATCCCCAGGATTTCTTCACCCGGCTCCGAGAGACCGGGCCGGTCGTCAAGCTCCAGCAGAGCGAGGGCCACGACATCGTCGGAGTCGGGCGCGATGCGGTGATGCGAGCCATCTTCGAGAACTCTGCCGACTTCCTCAACAGCCGGGGAGGCGGCATCCTCGACCTTGCCCGGGATGAGCCCTTCCGTACTCCGGGAGTTCTCCAGGAGACCGACCCGCCCTACCACGACCGTGTCCGCAAGGTGATGACCGACGTCATCTCGCCCCGGCACCTCCGGGTGCTCCGCCAGGAGTTCCAGAAGCAGGCAGACGAGCTCGTCGACAAGCTCCTCGACCTGCAGGAGTTCGACGCTCACACGGACCTCGCTGAGGCCTACCCGCTACGCGTGATTCCGGATGCGATCATGGGTGCGCGGCCGTACGGTCGTGAAAACCTCCTCCGGTACAGCGTCTGGCTGTTCGAGTCGATGGGTCCGAAGACGCCTCGGGCCAAGCAGGTGCTCGAGAGCGTCGAGAACATCCAAGGCGCGCTCGCCTGGGTCACCGAGAGTACGAAGCGTGAGAACGTCTCCCCGGGCAGTTTCGGTGCGATGCTGTGGGAGGCTGTCGACCAGGGACTGCTGACCGCGGACGAGGCCGGCCTGATGACGCGTTCGCTCGTCGGGGCTGGCGTCGACACGACGATCTACGCGCTGGGTATGGCGGTCAACCTGTTGGTCGACAACCCCGACCAGTACGCCAAGCTCCATGCTGACCCCTCCCTCGGCAAGTTCGCCTTCGAGGAGGGCCTGCGATGGGGGTCGCCGGTCCGCCAGATCTGGCGGACCCCTTCTCGAGACCTCGAGATCGAAGGCGTGCCGGTCCGCGAGGAGCAGAAGATCATGCTCGTGATGGGCGCGGCGAACCACGACCCCGAGCGTTGGGGACCGACGGCCGCTGACTTCGACATCACTCGCGACGCGAGCGGTCACCTTTCTCTGGGTCGCGGCATCCACGCATGCGTGGGCGCCCCGATCGCACGGCTCGAGGCGGATGCCTTGCTCAGTACCTTGGCCCGTCGCGTCAAGTCGATCGAGCGCGTGGGTCCGTCGACCCCGTACGTGAACAACAGTCTCCGTGGGTGGACTTCGATCCCGGTGCGGATCACGGCTGCGTGAAGGTCCCCGCGTCGCCGCGGAGACTGTGGAAACTCAGCCGAAAAACGACAGAGGTGGTTCACCAGCAATCCTGGTGGACCGCCTCTCGCGGCTTTTGTGGCCTGCCTTCATACCGACTTTGTCGTTGGGAAGACTCTGATGGTGTGAGCGCGTGTCCCAGGTGTCGCGAAGACGGGCTCGGGTGCGCGGCCGGCAGTTGTGTCCAGCAGCGTGGTGTACGTCGTGGTGTCGATGCCCTGTTCGAAGACGTGGGCGCGGTCACCGCGTGATTCTTCGAGGAATCGCCTACAACCCACTCGAAGAGAGGCAACACTGATGACAGCTGGTCCCCGTATCGACCCAACCCGAGTTCCTGCACGTGCACCTGGCCCGGGCCAGCCCGGACCTGCTGCGTGAGCTGATGCAGGCTTCATCAACACGTTGTTGTCTGCGCGTGCCGACTCGGTCTGTGGCCGGGGATCTCGACGAGCTGGTCCGCGACTTTCGCGAACCGGCCCTCGATCAAGGCCTTGATCAAGGTCCGCACACGTTCGTGGCCGCCGAGGCACTGACGATGAAGGTCCGCGAAGGCGGGCGGCTCATCAGATCGCGGCCATGGTCGCCACCAGCGTCAACACTGACGGTCCCGCGAGGTCCTCGGCGTCGCCACCCAGCACCGCGGAGCTCGGTGGCGGATGGAATACCATCTTCAAGGACCTGTGGTCCGCGGCCTGTCCGGGGTCGCGACGGTGACCTCTGACGCCCACGCCGGACTGGTCGACACGATCGGGGCCGCGCTGCCCGGTGCGTCATGGCAGCGGTGCCGGCCCCTTCACCGCGAACCTGATGTCGATCTGTCCCATCCATGCCTGGGACGGAGTAAAGGTGATGCTGCACAGTTCAGCGCCTGAAACATCAACATCAACGACGGATCACCGTCGTACACCACCCCGGGGGGACTTGCCGCGCCGCTACTTCGCGCGTCATGTGGCGTGCCTCACCTCAAGTGGCCGGAACAAGTAACTCCTCGGCCTTCCAGCACCTGTAGTTCAAAGTGCCGCCTCATTACGTTCGTCTCACGGTCGTACGCGGCTTCGTCTCCGTCTTGACCTGGCTCGACGGCTGCGGGACCACCCCACGTCACCGCTGCAGGTGACGGTACTACGAGCACGAGAGGTGCACCGATGGACATCGACTATCTGCCCTGGACGAAGTCGGCCGCCGATGAGGAGCGGATCTGCCTCCGAGATGAGGAACGAGAGTTGACCTACGCCGAGGTCAGCCGTCGATCTGCTGCTGTCGCAGAACAGTTCGCGGAGGCCGGGATCGGCCGCGGCGACGTCGTGGCCATCATGCTGCCCAACCGCCTGGAACTGCTGATCGGTCTGTTCGCCGCGTGGCGTCTCGGCGCCACAGCCACGCCGATCAACCCGGTCTTCACCCCGAACGAGGCTGGGTACCAGATCAAGGACTCGGGGGCGACGTTGCTGCTCACCGTCGCGGCTGACGCCGAGTACGGGATCCCCGTGATCACCGCAGACGAGTTGAGTCACACCCACGCGACGCCATCTGACCCATCGGTGGCACCTGACGCTTTGGCGCTCCTGATCTACACGAGCGGCTCGACCGGGCGCCCCAAGGGAGTGATGCTCGACCACGCCAACCTGGTCGCGATGATCACCTCGCTCGTCGACGCGATGGGAGTCGGACGCGAAGACCACTCTCTGCTCGTGCTTCCCCTGTTTCACGTCAATGCGCTGGTCGTCAGCTGTCTGATGCCTCTCTTCGTCGGTGGGCGTGTCACGGTGCTGGAGCGGTTCGCTCCGACCACCTTCCTCGACGCCATCACCCGGCACCGACCGACCTATTTCTCAGCCGTGCCCACCATCTACGCCCGGCTCGCCGAGCAGCCCGAGGACCTGCCCGTGGACACCACGTCGGTGCGCTTCGCAGCCTGCGGATCCTCCCCCGTCGCCCCGGAGCTCCTGAAGCGGATCCACCAACGCTTTGGCTTTCCCATCGTCGAGGGATACGGCCTGACCGAGGGCACCTGCGCCTCGACCTTCAACCCGGCGGACGGATCGGGCAAGCCCCGCACCGTGGGCCGGGCACTGCCCGGGCAGGAGGTCGGAGTGATGTCACCCGAGGGCGAACTCCTCGGAACAGGTGTGCGCGGCGAGGTCGTCATCCGCGGGGCCAACGTGATGCGTGGCTACCTCGGGCGGCCCGAGGCGACCGAGGAGACGATCGTGCACGGCTGGTTGCACACCGGCGATGTGGGTGTGATCGACGATGACGGCTACCTCACCATCGTCGACCGAATCAAGGACATGATCATCCGCGGCGGCGAGAACCTGTACCCGAAGGAGATCGAGTCGGTGCTCACAAGGCACCCCGAGGTTCTCGAGGCAGCCGTCGTAGGAGCACCGGAACCGTTCCTCGGCGAGGTCCCCGTTGCCTACGTCGTGACCTACCCGGACGCCACGGTGACCGTGGACGAGCTGATCGCGCTTTGCCGGGTGGAGCTCACCAAGATCAAGGTGCCCACGGCTCTGCACCTCGTGCAGGCGCTTCCTAAGAACCCGATCGGCAAGATCGACAAGCCAGCTCTGAGGCAGGGGCTCTCCGAGCCAACCCGTTGAGCCGCCCGACCACCGGTGGCGGCACCGCTGCCACCGTCCCGTTCCAGATCAGATGCACCTAGCCCAGGAGAGTCTCATGGGATTCACCACGCCCAACTACCCGCCAATCAACCCCAAGCAGTTCCTGGCCCAGCCTCTGATGGAGCGCATGAAGCTCCTCACCGTCTTCTGGGTCGAGAACGGCTTCGGCGCCCCCAAGATCGTGTACGCCATGTATCTGACAAAGCTGCTGTTCTTCTACGCTGTCGGCGGCGTGCTGGTGGCCACACTGACTTCCGGTCTCACGCCGTGGGCGGTCTCCACATGGTGGAACGAGCCGATCGTCTATCAGAAGGCCGTGCTCTGGACGGTCCTGCTCGAGTCCATCAATGTCGCGGGATCCTGGGGACCGTTGGCCGGTAAGGCCAAGCCGATGACCGGTGGCATCCGCTTCTGGCTTCGACCAGGGACGATCCGGTTGCGGCCTTGGCGGTTGCCCTTCACCGCCGGAGACCGGCGCACGTGGTTCGACGTGGGGATGTACGCCGCCCTCCTGCTGAGCCTCGTGACCGCCCTCGCGCTTCCAGGCGTGGTCAACTCCGAGCTGGCCAATGCACTGCCCGGCGCGAATGCCGGCCTCGTCCGCCCCGAGGTGGTGCTGGTCCCGGCTGTGTTGCTGGCGCTGATCGGTCTGCGCGACAAGATCATCTTCCTCGGCGCTCGAGGTGAGCAGTACCTTCCGGCGATGCTGTTCTTCGGTCTGCTCCCGTTCGTCGACATGATTATCGCGCTGAAGCTTCTCATCATCACGGTCTGGTTGGGTGCGGGCTTCTCCAAGTTTGGAAAGCACTTCGCCCACGTGGTCCCGCCAATGGTCAGCAATGGTCCGTTCGTGGGGTCCAAGAGGCTCAAGCGGGCGCATTACCGTGACTACCCGCGTGACCTCGGGCCGTCCCGTGTCGGCAGCCTGCTGGCGCACGGCGGCGGCACCGCCGTCGAGATCATCACTCCCTTGGTGCTGCTGTTCTCGACCAACCATTGGGTGACCTTGGCTGCGATCGCAGTGATGGTGATCTTCCACCTGTTCATCACGTCCCTGTTCCCGCTGGCGGTTCCGCTGGAGTGGAACGTACTGTTCGCCTTTGCCACGATCTTCCTGTTCGGCGGGTTCCCGGCCAGCGACGGCTACGGGGTCACGGATATGTCTCCGCCCTGGCTGGCGGTGCTCATCGCCGCCGCGCTTCTGTTCTTCCCGGTGCTCGGCAACTTCCGCCCTGATCTGGTGTCGTTCCTGCCCGCGATGCGCCAGTACAGCGGCAACTGGGCAGCCGGGATGTGGGCCTTTGCCCCCGGCGCGGAGGAGAAGCTGTACGCGGTCCAACGTCCTGTGGGCAACCAGATCGACCAGTACCAGGCGATCGGGGTCGAGCCGGAGTGGGCCGAGGTCTCCCTTCAGCAAGGTATCGCCTTCCGGTGCATGCACACCCAGGGGCGCGGACTGGTGTCGATCCTGCGACGTCATCTGCCGGACATCGATCGGCGGTCGCTGCGCGAGGGTGAGTTCGTCTGCAACTCGTTGGTAGGCTTCAACTTCGGTGACGGCCACCTGCACGCCGACAATCTCATCGCCGCGATGCAGAGCCAGGTCGGCTTCAAGCCCGGCGAGGTGCTGATCGCTTGGGTCGAGTCGCAGCCAGCGCACCGTAGCGTTCAGGAGTACAAGCTGATCGACCCCGCTCTCGGGGTGGTCGAGCGTGGCACCTACCGGGTCGCGGACGCGGCCGCCGAGCAGCCTTGGCTACCGAACGGCCCCATCCCCACCCAGGTGACCTGGACCCGCGAGCCTGTCGACGTCGGCCGGGAGTCAGGGGCGACAGCGCCGTGACCACCGCAACCGTGGTTGGCGGCGGGCCCAACGGGCTCGCCGCCGCTGTGGCCCTGGCCCGGGCGGGGGTAGAGACCACCGTACTGGAGGCGGCAGATGAGGTCGGAGGTGGAGCTCGCTCGAGCGAGGCGATCGTGCCCGGCCTCCTGCACGACCACTGCTCGGCCTTCCACCCGATGGCGGTCGGATCCGCCTTCCTGGGCGAGCTGGGGCTCGACCGCTACGGACTGTCGTGGGCCTGGCCGGAGATCGATTGCGTGCATCCGCTCGACGGCGGTGGGGCCGGGGTGCTGCACCGGTCGGTGGGCCGGACGGCGGCCGGTCTTGGCCCGGACGGGCTGACGTGGCGCCGGTTGTTCGAGCGCACCTCAACGCGGTTCGACGCGCTCGCCGAGGACATCATGGGCCCGCTGCTGCGGATTCCTGACCACCCACTGACCCTGGCCCGCTTCGGTGTGCCCACGTTGCTGCCGGCGTCCGTACTCGCCAGGCTGTTCCGCACCGAGGAGGCCAGGAGCCTCTTCGGAGGCGTGGCGGCGCACGCCTTCCGGCCGCTGCACCTTCCAATGACCTCGGCCATCGGTCTGGGCATTCTCACGGCGGGCCACCGGCACGGCTGGCCGGTGGCAGCCGGAGGCTCCGGCGCCATCACCACTGCGTTGGCCGCACTACTGGTCGACCTTGGTGGAAAGATCGAGACCGGGGTGCCCGTACGCGCCGCCAGCGACCTCCCGACGACCGACATCACGATCTTCGACCTCGCCCCCGGCGCCGTGGCCGATATCCTTGGAGATCGGCTGCCCCGACACGTCGCCCGGGCCTATCGTCGCTACCGACACGGGCCCGGTGCGTTCAAGGTCGACTTCGCGGTGCAGGGCGGAGTCCCCTGGACCAACCCCGCCGCCGCACGTGCCGGCACGGTGCACCTCGGTGGCACGTATGCGGAGGTCGCGGCGGCCGAGCGGGAGATCCACGCCGGCCGGATGCCCGAGCGGCCGTTTGTCCTGGTGGGCCAGCAGTACCTGGCCGACCCCGGGCGTTCGGTCGGCGACGTGCACCCGGTGTGGAGCTACGCCCACGTGCCGCACGGCTACACCGGCGACGCCAGCGAGGCGATCATCGCGCAGATCGAGCGGTTCGCACCAGGGTTCCGGGACCGCATCATCGGTACGGCCGTCCGGTCGACCACGCAGATGGAGTCCTACAACGCGAACTACGTGGGCGGAGACATCGTCACCGGTGCGAAGGACATCCGCCAACTGGTGTTCGGCCCTCGTATCACCCTCTCCCCCTACCGGGTCGGAGTGCCAGGGATGTTCCTGTGCTCGGCGGCCACGCCGCCCGGCCCGGGAGCCCATGGCGCAGCTGGCGCGAACGCCGCTGCACTGGCCTTGCGCGACCTGGAGCGACGACCTAGCCGTCACGCGACCTCCATCCACTGACGCACGGCCCGTCGCGGCCCGTTACTGCCCTGACCATCTGCTGCACAGAAGGACCTCACATGAATCTCGACGCCCTCATCGCTATCGACATGCACACGCACGTCGGCCAGGACAGTGACGGCTGCTTCGCGCTCGATCAGGAGCTGCTGGATGCCTCCGCACAGTACTTCCGTGCCGACCAGGATCCCGCTCCCACGGTTGCGACCATCGCCGAGCACTACCGCGAGCGGAACATCGCCGCCGTGGTGTTCACGGTGGACGCCACCTCGGGCATGGGTCATCCAGCTCTGTCCAGCGAGGAGATCCTGGACGCCACAGCCGAGTTCGACGATGTGCTCATCCCGTTCGGATCAGTAGATCCCCACTCCGGAAAGGCCGCGGTGGCCCGGATCCGCGAGCTCGCACGCCGCGGGGCAAAGGGCTTCAAGTTCCACCCGTCGATGCAGGCCTTCGAGCCGAATGACCCACGGCACTACCCGCTCTACGACGCCATCGCCGAAGCCGGCGTGCCTGTGCTGTTCCACACCGGACAGACCGGGATCGGGGCGGGCCTGCCGGGTGGACACGGCATCAAGCTGCGCTACTCCGCACCCATGCTCATCGACGACGTGGCGGCGGACTTCCCTGACCTGACCATTGTGATGGCGCACCCGTCGGTGCCGTGGCAGGACGAGGCGATCTCGATCGCCACCCACAAGTCGAACGTGTATATCGACCTGTCCGGTTGGCGGCCGAAGTACTTCCCCCCGCAGATCGTGCAGGCAGCAAACACAATGCTGCGGGACAAGTTCCTGTTCGGGTCGGACTTTCCCGCGATCACTCCGGACCGCTGGCTCGCCGACTTCGCAGAGCTGGAACTCAGAGACGAGGTCCGTCCCCTCATCCTCAAGGACAATGCTGCACACGTCCTGGGTCTGGCCACCTAGAGGCCTGGCGACGGGCCGTTCCGGGTCGGCGGCGCGCGATCCGGCTTACGGTCGGTTCAACTCACGGCCTGGCCGACGACAACTCTCGCTGCGGATCGGGCGCCGGCGGGTGTCCGGTCCGCAGCGACCATCGGGATCGCGTGGAGGGAGCGGTATGCCCGTGGCCCGATGCCCTTCCACCGCCTGAACGCCTGGGAGAAGCTAGAGACCTCGAGATAGCCCAACCGGGCGGCCACCTCGCTCACCGTAAGCCCGGCGGTGACGAGCAGCTCTTCCGCGAGCTGCTCCCGACACTCGTCCAGCAGGCA
Source organism: Nocardioides sp. NPDC051685 (assembly GCF_044453405.1). Taxonomy (NCBI): domain Bacteria; kingdom Bacillati; phylum Actinomycetota; class Actinomycetes; order Propionibacteriales; family Nocardioidaceae; genus Nocardioides; species Nocardioides sp. NPDC051685. The sequence goes on from NZ_JBITCR010000003.1 coordinate 233,668, forward strand.
GCGGAAGGTGGTGCTCTCGTCGGCGAGTCGCCTGCGCAAGGTCCGATCACTCACGTTCAGGACGGCCGCGACCTGCTCCAGACTGGGCGGCTGCGAGGGCTGCGCCAAAAGTAGGCTACGCACCCGGCCGGCCATGCTGGAGTAGGCGTTGCGGATCGCGAGCAGCCGACGGCATTGGTCCTCAGTGATCGCCGCCGTGTGTTCGTTCGCCTGCGGGAGCGGCCGATGCAGCATCTCGTGATCGAAGTAGACCGCGTTCTCGTCTGCGTCGAACTCCGGAGTGACGCCGAAGACCTCCGTGTATCGCTCGCGGGCACCCTCTGACCCGAAGTTGAAACGGATGCGGTTGATGGCCGAGCCGGTGCCAAGCAGCTCACGCTGAATCCTGTGGAGGGCGGCCGTCTCCCGCTCGATGACGAAGCGTCGCACGCCGAGCGGGAGGCCCTGGGTGTCGAGCACGATGCTGGCGACACCGTCGCGCTCGCGCATCTGGAACTGGCAGAACGTGAACGACAGATCGACGAATCGCAGGCTGAACCGCAGTGCCTCCCACAAGGAAGGGCTGCTCATCAAGGCGTAGCCCCATATCCCGAAGGTGGTCAGGTGATAGCGGACTCCGGCCTCGAGCCCGAGGCCCGGCGGATCACCGAGCTCGCGCACCACGTTGTCGATTACTGCCAGCTCGTCCCTCGCAGAGACGACCGAGCTTGGCTCGTGCAACACTTCTTCGGTCAGCCTGATGCCAGACAGGCATGTCTCGATGGACACACCGTGATCCGCGGCCAGCCCCACGAGCAACTGTGCGCTGCACGGGGTACGGTTAACGTCCCACATGACTATCGCATGACCTCCTCGGCTTGTTGCGCGGAGAGCGTCGGGCATACGTTCGGCGTCCAGGCGCGGCTCTCGATCGGCGTTCGGGTCCCATTTTTCGCCACGGCTCTCTGTGTGACGCGCATCACGACGCGGATTCCGTCTGTCGGAACGACACCCGTTAGACGGCAGTGCCAGTGGGCGATGTCGCGGAGGGCCACTGCGCAATGACGACCGGCAACCCAACCCACTTCCTCCGGCCCCGCACATCGTCCCGCAGCAGGATCATTCGTCCCGCATGGCCCTGAAGAAGCCGGTCCCCGCCTGGGCGGCGGCAATGCTGCGCCGCCGGAAGGTCACCCAAGTGCCCACGACCTAGACGCGGTGTTCATCATTCGAAGTGCCCTGGCGGTGCCGGATTACGCCAAGCATTCGGCATTGCGCGTGCATGAGCAGCAATGCGAAAGCGGCTGACCAGCGGAACGCTGGGCAGCCGCTACGGACGCCTTCGGTGGTCGCAGGCGCTACCCGTTGAGCACGGTCAGCGGGAACGGGCGGCGCTCACGCAGCGCCGTACGCGACCGGTCGGCCATCATCGATGGGAGCCATTCGGCCTGGTGATCGATGTCCACCACGACCGTCTCGATCCCATCGACGGCACCCACCTCGTCATAGATCTTTGCCTCGATGATCCCGATCTGGATGCAGACGTTGCTGGTCAGCTGGAGTTTGACGTTGGCGGTGCTGCCGGATCGGCTTGCTTCGAGGACCAGGCCCATGTCGACGAGGTCGATCGGGACGCCGGTCGCGATGCTGCAGGGGTCGGCGATGCGTCGCAGTGCCGACTCGATGCTCGGATCGAAACCACTGGTGTCCGGGGGGCCGTCCTCCGGGGTGAGAGCCATGGAGAGGCCGCTGTCGGTCGTCATCAGCTCAGCTTTCCTTCGGCGCGGAGTTCTGCGAGGGCCGTGAAGTACAGCTTCTCGAATTCCTGCTTGGTCTCCTTGATGAAGTCCAGGTGAGGCATCTTCCAGTACGAGTCGGGGTAGTCGTTTCCGTAGCTTCCGTCGTCGGAGAAGACCTCCATCTCCCAGTAGCTGCGGTACCCGGCGTCGAGGAGCGCTTTGATGATTGGTCCGGCAGTCGCACGTCCTCGACCCGGCAGCTCCCGGTCGAAGCCGCTGCGCTCGTCGACCTTCGCGTCGCAGACCTGGACGCTGTTGATGTAGGGCGCATAGGTGTGGATGCGCTCGAGGAGGTCGGGCTCTGGCCAGCTGTGGAACACGTCAAACATGACGCCCACATTGGGGCTGCCGACCTGGTCGATCACCTCGACGATCATGGGTAACTCGTAGACCGGGTTGCCTCGTCGCTGGGCGAGGAGTTCGAATCCGATCAACACGTCGTTCGCCTCGGCGACGTCTGCGATCTTGCGGAGGTTGGGAACCAGCGCCTCGACCGGACCGGCGGGGGTCTCCGCGCTTCCCGAGGTGCCGGGGGCGACCGCGATGACGGCTGGCTTGAACTTCGCAAGCCGTTCCACGCTGCGACAGATCAGGTCGGTCCGGTCGGCTGGGTCCTTGGGCGTCCCGGGGAGGTCAAATGGGATCCCCAGGATCGAGTGCCGTTCCGGGACTGCGGTGCTGGTTGCCAGGCCCTTGGCCTCCATGAGCTCCAGCAGCTTTTCGTCCTCGCCCTCGACGAACTTGCCCTCCCAGAGGCCCACGGCTGCAGCGCCGGCCTCCGCCGACTGCTCGACGTCGTCGTAGATCGAGTTGTGCGGTGTCGAGTACGAGCACATCGCGAACCGCGGTGCATCGACATCAGGGAATGAGCGTGGCTCAAGGGGCGTCATCGGATCCTCCGTTGTACTCGAAGACTATTGATCTGACGCTACATACGCCTCGCCCGATGGTCCGGGTGGCATGCCTCGATTCCGCAGCCCGGAACCGGTCAGCGTCCATGGAAGCGGGCCTTTCGTGGACCATCTACCACGAAGGATGAGAGACCGGCCCCGGCGTCCTGAGTCGAGAAGATCGATCCGAAGAGTGTGGCCTCGAGCACGAGGCCGGCGGCCAGGTCGCGTTCGACGCCAATGTCGATGGCCTGCTTGGCGGCACGCATGGCGAGTGGCGCTCGGCTGGCCAGTTCGGTCGCGAGAGCGGTCGCTGCCGCGAGTACCTCGTCGGCTGGCACGCCGTCGTCGGCGAGGCCCCACTCGACTGCTTCTGCCCCAGTGATCGTGTCGCCGAGGTAGATCAGCTTCTTCGCCCGCGCCGTCCCGACCAGCCGAGGCAGGCGCTGTGTGCCGCCGCCGCCGGGAATCAGGCCGAGGTGGATCTCAGGCAGTCCCCAGGTGGCGTCGATTGCAGTGATGCGGAAATCGGCGGCGAGCGCGAGTTCACATCCACCACCGAGCGCGAACCCGGTCACCGCGGCGACTACGGGTACAGGGATGGCGGCGATCGCGGAGACGGCCTCGGAGATTCGCTCATGGCCCTGGACTGCGAAGCCTCGGTCGAAGGTCGCCATCTCCTTGATGTCGTCGCCTGCGGCGAAATGCCTCGGCCCGTGGAGCACGACCGCGCCGAGGTCGTGGCGGTCGGCCAACTCCCCAGCGACGCTGATGATCTGATCCTTCGTGGGGCCGTCGATCGCGTTGACCGGGGGTCGGTCGAAGGTGACGAGGGCGATCTGGGGGCCAGCCTCAGTCTCCTCGAAGGCGACCTTGATTCGCTGCTCGCTCGGGTTCGGCATGGATAAGCACTCCTTGTCCTGGTGGCGTGGCGCTCACGGTAGGGAGGCGGGCCCGGCAAGCGCTGATGCGGGAGGTCGGTTTCTCTAGGTGGAACCGGTGTGAGGCACCCTCGAGGCGACGTGCGGCGCCCCTACAGTCGGTGTACTCATGCGCCTAGAGGAGGTTGTTCGTGCAAGCCGTCTACGCCAAGTCCATCGACCCCGATGATCCTCTCGACGGGCTCGTTGTTGGCGAGCGACCCGAGCCCGTCCCTTCGGCAGGCTGGGCGGTGGTCGAAGTGAAGGCAGCCGGTCTCAACCACCACGACCTGTGGAGCTTGCGAGGCGTCGGGCTGAAGTCTGAGCAGTTGCCGATGACGCTGGGTTGCGATGCGGCGGGTATCGACGTCGAGACCGGCGACCCTGTGATCGTCCACTCCGTGGTCGGCAGCGCCGGTTGGACAGGGGATGAAACTCTCGATCCGGAGCGGACCATCTTCTCAGAAAGGCACCAGGGCACGTTCGCGCAGTACGTGGCGGCACCGCGGCGCAATCTGGTCCGCAAGCCCGAGAGCTTGTCATTTGTCGAAGCGGCGTGTCTGCCGACGGCATGGTTGACCGCCTACCGGATGCTGTTCACACGGGGTGAAGTTCGTCCCGGTCAGACGGTGCTCGTGCAAGGAGCTACCGGCGGCGTCGCCTCTGCGGCCATCGCACTCGCACGCTCCTCAGGGTGCCGGGTATGGGTGACGGCGCGGACGGAATCCAAGTTGAAGGCGGCGCTCGACATCGGCGCTGACGCGGCCTTCCTGACCGGGGAACGCCTGCCGGAGCCGGTCGACGTCGTGATCGAGACGGTCGGCGAGGCGACCTGGGCGCACTCGGTGCGCTCGCTCAAACCCGGCGGCACCGTCGTCATCTCCGGTGCCACGACGGGCCCCAACCCTCCCGCTGTCCTGAACCGGATCTTCTTCCTCCAGCTGAAGGTGATCGGTTCGACGATGGGGACGCGGGCCGAACTCGGCGCGCTGCTGACATTGCTTGACTCGACCGGCCTTCGTCCCCGCGTCGATCGAGAGGTACCGCTGTCTGCCGCCCGTGAAGCCTTCGAAGCAATGGCCGCCGGCGAGCTCGTCGGCAAGGCCGTCCTGACCCTTCCATAAGACCGCAGAGGAATGAGCCGTGACCACACCCGCAATCCCCATCTACAGCCGCTTCGTGAACGTCGGCGGGATCAGGACGCATTACCTCGACGCCGGGGACGGTCCTGCCGTCGTCCTGCTGCACTCTGGAGAGTTCGGGGGCCGAGCCGAGTTCACCTGGGAGTTCAACATCGCTGCGCTCGCAGTGGACCACCGGGTCATCGCCCCGGACTGGCTGGGCTTTGGAAAGACAGACAAGATCCGCGACTTCGTCTCTGGCTCGGACCGCATGGTGCGTCACATGGCGGCATTCCTGGAGACGTTGGCGATCGATGAGGCCGACTTCGCCGGCGTGTCGATGGGCGCCACCACCTTGCTGCGCGAGGCTGCCTCAGGCCGATGCCGCTTTCCGATCCGGCGTATGGCTGTCGCCAGTGGTGGAGGCTTCGTGCCCGACAACGAGGAGCGTCGCAAGAGCCTCAACTACGACGGCACGCCCGAGATGATGAGGGCGATCCTGAGCTCGAACTTCGCCGATCCCAAGTGGTACGAGGACGATGAGTACGTATCGCGTCGCGTGGCGGCGAGCTTGGAGCCGGGAGCCTGGGAGGCGGTGGCCGCTGCTCGGTTCAAGTCGCCTGCCGTCCCGGCAAGGTCGCAGTTCGGGCAGCCCGACACCATTCGGTACGAGAACATTCCGTTCCCGACACTCGCAATAGCAGGCGGTGCCGACCAGCTCCGAGAGCCCGGCTATCACCAAGTGCTGTACCGCATCCCGGATTCCAAGGTGCTCGTTCTTGAGGGGGCAGGTCACCTCCTGAACATCGAGCGCGCTGACGAATACAACGAACTCGTGCGCGAGTTTTTCGCTTGAGCGGGATCAGACCACGCAAAGGCAACACGCAAGAGGGGACGACGGCTCACTTGGAAGAAAAGCATGGTCGCAGCTACAGCCGTGACGAGATTCTGTTTTTGGAGCAGTAGTCCCCTGTCGGCTATCCGGCTACCGGGGCGCCCCGGAATCCACGACGCTGGGCGCCCAATGACTGCATGTCTGTTCTCCATCGCGGAATGTGCTCCGCTGTCGCATGCGACAGCCGGTTATCAAGAGACTGTGGTGGCATGAGCAACATCGATACCCCCGTCCGGCTGAAGGCCGTAGACGCTCCTGACCAGCCGGACGTGACACCGGCTCTCGAACAGCTCTACCGCGGCTTCGAACAGGAACTGCTCGTGCCCTTGTGGACCGAGATCGGCGACCTCATGCCTGCGCACCCGCGGTCGCGGGCAGTCCCTCACGTGTGGAAGTGGGACAAGCTGGTCGCCCTCGCCGACGAAGCGGGGCACATCGTCCCGGTTGGTCGTGGCGGGGAACGCCGCGCCATCGCGCTGGCCAACCCCAGCCTGGGTGGCCGCCCGTTCGCGACCCCGACCCTGTGGGCCGCGATCCAGTACCTGATGCCCGGCGAAGACGCCCCGGAACACCGTCACACCCAGCACGCCTTCCGCTTCGTCGTGGAGGGCTCCGGCGTGTGGACCGTCGTCGGCGGCAGCGGTGACACGCCTGATGGCGACGCGATCCCCATGCGTCGCGGTGACTTCCTGCCCCAGGCCGGGTGGAACTGGCATGCCCACCACAATGCCTCCGCGACGCCGATGGCCTGGATCGACGGCTTGGACATCCCGTTCCAGTACGTGACCGAGGCGCAGTTCTTCCAGTTCGGCCGCAACGAGATCAGCGACGCTGAACGCATCACGCCCGAGCACTCCCGCGCTGAACGGCTTTGGGGTCACCCCGGGCTTCGACCACTTGCGGTCAGCCACACCTCGAAGGGCTCGCCGCTACTCGCATACAGGTGGGAACACACCGACGCGGCGCTCACCGATCAGCTGCAGCTCGAGGCTGCCGGATATGCCGGCACCGTCGAGCCCGGCCATGCGGCGGTCCGGTTCTCCAACCCCCACGACGGCAGCGACGTGCTCCCCACGATCCGCGCTGAGTTCCACAGATTGGCCCGAGGCGCCGAGACTGCACCTGTACGCGAGACCGGGTCATCGGTGTTCCAGGTCTTCGACGGTTCTGGCACCGTGACCGTCGGCGAGAAGTCATGGTCCGTCGCCCGGGGCGACTTGTTCGTCGTGCCCTCATGGGAGCCGTTCTCGGCGAAGTCCGAAGCCGGAGCGACCGACTCCGACTCCGGCGCGCTCGACCTGTTCCGATTCAGCGACGCCCCCATCTTCGAGGCCCTGCACCTCAACCGAACCAGCAAGGATGCCTAACCGTGAAACTCGCCACCATCCGCGTCGGTGACGCAACCCGCGCTGTGCGCCTCGACGGCAGCGAACTGGTCGACCTCGGCGTCGCCGACCTCGGCACGTTTCTGTCTGGCCCCGACTGGCAGACCGCGGCCGGCGAGGCAAACGGTCCCCGGTACGCGGTCGAGACGGCGGACTTTGCGCCCGTGGTGCCCAACCCGTCGAAGATCGTGTGCGTCGGTCACAACTACACGAACCACATCAAGGAGATGGGTCGCGAGCTGCCGACCTACCCGACCCTGTTCCCCAAGTTCGCCGACACGCTGGTGGGTGCCAACGATGACATCGTCAAGCCGGCCGAGACCGACGCCCTCGACTGGGAGGTCGAGCTCGTGGTCGTCATCGGCAGGGAGGTCCGTCGCGCTACCGAGGAGCAGGCCGCCGACTCGATCGCTGGCTTCACCGTGATGAACGACGTCTCGGTGCGGGACTGGCAGTTCCGCACCGTGGAGTGGACTCAAGGCAAGATCTGGGACTCTTCGACTCCGGTCGGCCCCTACGTCGTCACGCCGGATGAAGTGGGCGGAGTGCGTCCGGCCCTGCAGGTCAAGACCGTCGTCGACGGCGAGGTCATGCAGTCCGATGACACCGGCACCCTCCTCTTCGACCCGGTGTTCCTGGTGCAGTACGTCTCGACCATCATCACCCTGCGTCCTGGCGACCTCATCGCCACTGGAACTCCGGCCGGGGTCGGCCACGCACGCGACCCGAAGGTTTACCTCCTCGGCGGCGAGACCGTGGTCACCGAGATCGGGGGAGTGGGAGTGTGCACCAACCGCATCGTCAAGGTCGACTGAGGATGCTCCGAGACTTCGCCGACGGCCGTCGATGGATGGTCGAGGGCACCAAGGTCTTCCTCGACGCCGTCGTCGGCCTCGATGAGGGCGCCTTCGGCGAGAGCACGGGGCTTCCCGGGTGGACGCGCAAGCATCTGGTGGCGCACGTCGCTGCCAACGCAGACGCTCTCGGCAACCTGGTGCACTGGGCTGCAACCGGCATCCACACTCCGATGTATGCCACCAGCAAGGAGCGTGCAGCGGGCATCGCCCGCGGGCCGGGGCTCACCGCTGCGGCGCTGCGTGAGTGGCTGCAACGCTCGGCAGAGAGCCTCGAGCAGGCGATGACGCAGCTCAGCCCGGTCCAGTGGGAGCACGAGGTGGTGACCGCCCAGGGACGGACCGTACCGAGCACAGAGATCCCATGGTTGCGGGCACGCGAAGTGTGCGTGCACACCGTCGACTTGGGTCTGGACGTCACCTTCGCGGACTTGCCGTCCGGCTTCAACGCCGCGCTGTATGAGGACATCCGTACCAAACGGGGTATGGCGGATCCTCCCGCCGAACTCGCCGACGCACCCCTGGACCAGGTGACCGCATGGCTCGCCGGACGCCCCCACTTACTCGAGCGAGCGCCCGCTATTGGGCCGTGGCTCTAACGGGTAAAGCGTTTCGTGGTCCCGGCGCGGCTGACTGACCTCGGCGTATCCGTCACGGCATGCGACAGCCACCACCCTGTTCGCCGCGCTCGAGATCGACACCGGCCAGGCGGTCGCAGCGGCTCTCCAATTCGGCAGCCCGACTTCGTCCGCTTCGACTCAGCAGACGTGAACTCTTGGATTGGCCACTCTGCCGTTCGACGCGAAATTCTTGGCTAGGTAGGTGTTCGACGGTGGTGACCCGGAGGGCGCGACCCGCAGGAGCGAGTTGTCGCACTCTGGAACAGATTCTCGAACACGAGAGCAACCGCTCGTAGCGTCGTCCCCATCCTGACCGCCCATGAGAGACGTGGTTCTGCCGTGACCGAAGAGGCATACATCTACGACGCAATTAGGACGCCCCGTGGACGCGGACGCGCCTCAGGGGCGCTCCACTCGGTGAAACCGATTGCCCTGATCGCCGATGTGATCAAAACGATGCTCGAGCGCAATCCGCAGCTCGACCCGGAGCTCATTGACGATCTGGTCCTCGGCGTGGTGTCCCCCGTCTCAGAGCAGGGAGCAGACCTGGCGAAGACCGCCGCTATCGCTGCCGGGCTGCCGGACCAGGTCGCGGGGGTGCAGATCAATCGCTTCTGCTCGTCCGGGCTGGAAGCGGTTAACATGGCGGCCCAGAAGGTCCGGGCCGGCTGGGAACAGTTGGTCCTGGCGGGCGGCGTCGAGTCCATGTCTCGTGTTCCCATGGGTAGCGACGGCGGTGCCCTGCGCGTTGCGTGAGAGCGGCCCGGATCTGGTGCCGGGATGGCCGCTCCGCGGCGCCGGGTGCAATTTCTGTCCCAAATTCCTGTCCTGGGACAGGTTTGCATCACTTGTTCACGTGCGTGCAAGGCTGGGGTCGTGGCCAATCGACTCGCCCTCGCGACATCGCCCTACCTCCTCCAGCACGCTGAAAACCCCGTGGACTGGTGGGAGTGGGGGCCCGAGGCGTTCGAGGAGGCGAGGCGTCGGGAAATTCCTGTCCTGCTGTCCGTCGGCTATGCCGCCTGCCACTGGTGCCACGTAATGGCCCACGAGTCGTTCGAGGACGAGACGACGGCGGCGTACATGAACGAGCACTTCGTCAACATCAAGGTCGACCGGGAGGAGCGGCCGGATGTGGACGCGGTCTACATGGCGGCGACGACGGCGATGACCGGGTCGGGCGGGTGGCCGATGACGGTGGTGCTCGACCACGACGGCAACCCGTTCTTCGCGGGCACCTACTTCCCGGACATGCCGCGCCATGGGCAGCCGGCGTTCACGCAGGTGCTGCAGGCGCTCTCGGAGGCGTGGACGCAGCGGCGCTCGGAGATCGGGGCGGTGGCGGAGAACGTACGTCAGCACCTGGCCAACATCTCCGGGGCCGCTGGGTCCGCGGGCGACTGGCAGGTCGATGTCGACGCCGCGGTCGAGACGCTGGCGGGGGAGTTCGACCCGATGGCGGGCGGGTTCGGGGGTGCGCCGAAGTTCCCGCCGTCGATGGTGCTGGAGTTCCTGCGGCGGGTCTCGGGCGTGGATTCGCGGGTCCCCCAGATGCTCGCGCGGACCGTGGCCGCGATGGCCGGCGGAGGGATGTATGACCAGGTGGGAGGCGGTTTCGCCCGCTATGCCGTCGACCGCGGCTGGGTCGTTCCGCACTTCGAGAAGATGCTCTACGACAACGCCCAGCTGATCGGGCTCTACGCCCGGCTCGGCACCGAGCTCGGCGACCGGGTCGCCCGGGAGAGCGCCGACTGGATGATCCGCGAGCTCGGCACCGCCGAGGGCGGCTTCGCCTCCGCGCTCGACGCCGACAGCGAGGGGGTCGAGGGGAAGTTCTACGTCTGGACCCCGGCCGAGCTCGTCGAGGTCCTCGGCGCCGAGGACGGCGCCTGGGCCGCGGAGGTCTTCGAGGTGACGCAGGCGGGCACGTTCGAGGAGGGCGCCTCGACCCTGCAGCTGCGCCACCGGCCCGACGATCTCGAGCGGCTCGAGTCGGTCAAGGCGCGGCTCCTGGCCGCGCGTGCGGAGCGGGTCCGTCCGGCACGCGACGACAAGGTCGTCGCGGCATGGAACGGGCTGGCGATCAGCGGGCTGGTCGATGCGGGGCTGCTGCTGGGGGAGCGGCGGTACGTCGACGCCGCGGTCGCGGCGGCGGAGCTGCTGTGGCGCGTGCATGTTCCTTCGTCAAGGTATGCAGGCGAAGGAGCACATCCCGTGCGGAGCTCCGCAGGGGATGTGAGCGTTCGGCTGCATACCTCGACGAACCGTTCCGCCCGCCTCCTCCGCGTGAGCCGCGACGGCGTGGCCGGCCCGCATGCAGGAGTGCTGGAGGACTACGGCTGCGTCGCGGCTGGCTTCCTCGCGCTGACCCAGGCGACCGGCGACGCCATGTGGCTCGACCGGGCGACGGCGCTGCTCGACACCGCGCTGACCCACTTCCGTGCCGAGGACCGCGGTTTCTACGACACCGCTGACGATGCGGAGGCACTGGTCACCCGGCCCCGGGACTCCTCCGACAACGCCAGCCCCAGCGGCACCAGCGCGATGGTCCACGCGCTGGTCACCGCGCACGCGCTCACCGGAGAGGGCCGCTACCGCACGGCCGCGGAGGAGGCCCTGGCCGCCACGAGCACCCTGATGACGAAGGCACCGAGGTTCGCGGGCTGGTCCCTGGCGGCCGCCGCCACGATGGCGGACGGCCCGCTCGAGATCGCGGTCGTCGGACCGCCGGGGCCCGACCGCGACGCCCTCGAGGCCGCCGCCCGGCGCAAACCGGGCGCGGTGGTGGTTGTCGCCGACGAGGCCCGCGACGACATCCCGCTGCTGAGCAGCCGGACGCCGGTGGACGGTGAGGCGGCGGCGTACGTCTGCCGGGGTTTCGTCTGTGAGCGCCCGGTGACGTTGCCGGAGGAACTGGCGACGACGCCTACCTGATCCGGGCGAACTATGTGGTCATCCCATATGTCGGCGAGCGCGTAGAAGTGTAACTTCGGTCACATGACGGTCGATGTGGTCGCGTTCCTGGAGCTGCTGGCCGGGGATGCCGCGGAGGCCGACTTCGAGGGGCCGTCGCAGGCCGCGCGAGCGGCGGGGGCGACTGTCGAAGAGCAGGAGCGGATCGACTACGCCAAGAGGCTCGCGCTCGAGGTCCGGGCGACCCTGGAGGCGCGCCGCCGGCGTGAGGGTGAGCTGGGGGCGCTGTTCGAGTCGGCCAACGACCTGGCGATGCTGACCAACCTGGAAGCGGTTCTGCAGGCGATCGTGACCCGGGCCAAACAGCTGCTGAACAGCGATGTCGCCTACCTGACGCTCAACGACGAGCGTCGCGGCGAGTACATGCGGGTGACCGAGGGGATCCTGACTGCGGCCTTCCGCTCGACCCGGATCCCCTACGGCATCGGGCTCGGTGGCCTCGTCGCCCAGACCACCAAGCCCTACTCGACCGCCGACTACATCCCCGACGAGCGGTTCCGGCACGCCCCCGACATCGATGCCGCGGTCAGCGGCGAGGGCATCCGCGCCATCATCGGCGTACCTCTCCTGCTCGGCACCCAGGTCATCGGCGTCCTCTTCGCCGCCAACCGCACCGTACGTCCCTTCGGCGCCGAGGCGAGCGCGCTGCTGGTCTCGCTGGCCGCCCACGCCGCGATCGCCGTGGACAAGGCCCGGCTGCTGGAGGAGACCCGCGCCGCGGTCGCCGAGCTCGAGGTCACCACCCGCAAGCTGCAGGCGCGCAACGAGGTGGTCGAGCGCGCCGCCGACGCCCACGACCGGCTCACCCGGATCGTCGTCGAGGGTGGTGGCGTCGACGATGTCGTACGCAGCGTCGCCGAGGTCCTCGGCGCCCGGGTCGTGGTGCTCGACCTGAGCGGCGAGACCATCGCCAGCAGCGCCCCGGACCAGCCAGTCTCCGACTACGAGGCGGCCGTGACCAGGCGGAGCCTCGACCTGAGCCGCACCGCCGGCAGCGGCGACATCTACGCCACCCCGGTGCTCGCCGGGGCCGAGCAGCTCGGCTCGATGCTCCTGGGCCCTCGTTCGGCCGACCGCGAGGACGGCGACCTGGACGATGGCGACCAGCGGATCCTGGAGCGCGCGGCCCTGGTGACGGCGCTGCTGCTGCTCTTCCGCCGCAGCGTCGCCGAGGCCGAGGGACGCGTACGCGGCGAGCTCCTCGACGAGCTCCTCTCCGGCACCACCCCCGACCCGGAGACGCTGCGCGAGCGCGGCCGACTGCTGCAGGCCGACCTGTCCAGGGCGTACGCCGTCGTGGTGGCAGACGTTCCCGGCGACCGCGCCCGGGTCGGTCAGGCGGCGACGTTCGTCGCCGCCACCCACGACGGGTTCGCGGCGGTGCGCCAGGGACAGGTCGTGCTGATCTTCCCCGACTGCGACGCGCGTGCCGCCGGCGAGCTGGTCGTCGAGGGGCTGCGGCTGTCCGCGGGCGCGCCGGTGACGGTCGGCGCCGCCGGCCCGGTGCCGGGACCGCTGAGCAGTCCCGACGCCGTGGTGAGGGGCTACGACGAGGCCCGTCGCTGCCTGGCGGCCGCGATGACCCTGGGGCGCGAGGGCCAGGTGGTCACCGCTGACGACCTGGGTTTCGTGGGGCTGCTCCTCGGCTCGGACGGGAACCCGGCGGCGTACGTCACCTCCCGGCTGGGTCCGGTGATCGACTATGACGCCGCGAAGGGATCGAAGCTGGTGGAGACCCTGCAGGCCTACTTCGCCGCCGACCGCAACCTCACCCGTACCGCGGCCGGGCTGCACGTGCACGTCAACACCGTCACCCAGCGGCTGGAGCGGGTGACCCGGCTGCTGGGCAAGGGCTGGCAGGAGCCGGAGCGCCAGCTCGAGGTGCAGCTGGCGCTCCGGCTCCATCAGCTGGTCGCCTAGAACGGGCTAGGAACGCCGCCGGCTCAGCCAGAGATGACGGGCGGTGCCCCAGATCCCGCGCCGGAAGAGCAGCACCACGGTCACGAACACGGCGCCGGTGACGATCCCGATCCCGTCGAACCCGGACGAGGCCAGGTAGTCGGCGAGCATCACGATCAGGCCGGCGCCGATCACGCCGCCCCACAGCGTGCCGATCCCGCCGAGCACGGTCATCAGGACGACCTCGCCCGAGGTGGCCCAGTGCAGCTCGGGCAGCGCGACGAACCCGTGCGAGACGGCGAAGACGCCGCCGGCGAGCCCGGAGAGCCCGGCCGAGAGCACGAAGACGATCAGCTTGTAGCGCTCGACGTCGTAGCCCAGCGCCCGAGCCCGCGGCGAGTTGTCCCGGATCGCGACCAGCACCCGCCCGAAGGGGGAGTGGACGATCCGCCAGGCGACCCACATCCCGAGCAGGATGATCGGCAGCGCGGCGTAGTAGAAGAAGAACGAGTCGGTCTCGACGACGTCGATCCCGAAGAAGGAGCGAGGCACGCCCTGGAGCCCGTTCTCACCGCCGGTGAGCGATGAGGCCTGGTTGGCGATGAAGAAGAGCATCTGCGCGAAGGCGAGGGTGACCATCGCGAAGTAGATCCCCGACCGCTTCACCGACAGGTAGCCGATCGGCACCGCCAGGACCATCGCGAACAGCGCCCCGCCGAGGACCGCAACCGGGAACGGGACGCCGAGGTGGATCGCGATCAGTCCCGTGGCATAGGCGGATCCGCCCCAGAACGCGGCGTGGCCGAACGAGAGCAGCCCGCAGTAGCCCAGCAGCAGGTCGAGGGCCACCGCGAAGAGCGCCCACGCGGCGATGTCCATCGCCACCGGCGGGTAGACGAACCACGGCAGCCCCAGCGCCACCACCAGTCCCACGGCCAGCAGGACCAGTCGCTGCCACGGGCGTGCCCCCGCGATCGCCGCATGCTGCTCGGTGACGCTCGCACCGGCCGTCGCGATGGACGTCATGCCGTCGCCTCCTCTCGTCCGAAGAGCCCGGCCGGCCGGGCCAGGACCACCACGGCCATCAGCACGAAGATGAGCACCTGCGCGAACGTCGGTGCGTACGCCTGCCCGAACGCCTCCACGAGCCCGACCAGGAACCCACCGACGACGGCGCCCACGATCGAGCCGAGCCCACCGATCACCACGACCGCGAACAGGATGATGATGAAGTCGCTGCCCATCTCGGCGGTGATCGCCCGGAACGGTGCCGCCAGCACCCCGGCCAGACCGGCGAGCGCGACCCCGAAGCCGAACACCGGCGTCACCCAGCGCCCGACGTTGATCCCGAGCGCACCGGCGAGCTCGGGCCGCTCGGTCGCGGCCCGGACGATCATGCCCACCCGCGTACGTGTCATCAGCAGCCAGACGCCGAGGCAGACGAGCAGCGCGACACCGATCACGAAGAGCTGGTAGACCGGCAGCCCGACGCCACCCACCTGCACCCGGCCGGACAGCACGTCGGGGCGCTCGTAGGGCAGGCCGCTCACGCCGTAGCGGCGCTTGACGAGGTCGACCAGCAGCAGGGTCAGCCCGAAGGTGAGCAGCAGGTTGTAGAGCGGGTCGAGCGGCAGCAGCCATTGAACCAGCAGCCGCTCGACCAGCATCCCGAAGACCAGCATCAGCAACGGCACCACGATCAGCGCCAGCCACAGGCTCATCCCGGCGGTGTCCAGGAGCACCGCAGCGGCGACCGCTCCCAGCATGTAGAAGGCGCCGTGTGCGAAGTTGACCACGCCCAGCACCCCGAAGATGACCGCCAGGCCGAGCGCTGCCAGCGCGTAGAAGCTGCCGGCCGCGAGCCCTTGGACGGTGTACTGCAGAACCGCGTTCATACCAATCCCTCTAGACCTCGCGCCTACATCGAGCAGCCGGACTCAGCCGCCGGGCGGAACGCCTCCTCGGCCGGGATCGTCTTGATGATCTCCTCGTAGTCCCAGTCCTCCTTGACGTCGGCCGGCCCCTTGACCCGAGCCAGGTAGACGTCGTGGATGACCCGGTGGTCCTCGGCGCGGATCTCACCGTTGCGCAGGAACATGTCCTCGATCTTCTTGCCCTCGAGCTCCTCGACGACCTTGTCGGCGTCGTCGGTGCCGGCCGCCTGGACCGCCTCGAGATACTGCTGCGCCGCGGAGTAGTTGCCCGCGTGGGCGTACGTCGGCCGGTCGCCGGTCTCCTCCATGAAGCGGTCGGCCCACTCGCGGGACTTCTCGTCGAGGTTCCAGTACCAGGCGTCGGTGAAGATCGTGCCCTCGAACGCCTCGACGCCGAGCGAGTGGATGTCGGAGATGAACATCAGCCCGACGGCCAGGTCGATGCCCTGATCCTTGAGCCCGGACTCGTTGTACTGCTTGACCAGGTTGATCAGGTCGCCACCGGCGTGCATGGTGCCGATGACCTGCGGTTTCGCGGATCCCGCCTTGGTGATGTACGTCGCGAAGTTGTCGTTCGGGAACGGCGTCGCGATCGTGCCCGCGACCTTGCCGTCGCCGGCCTCGATGGCGCCGGTGAACGACTTCACCATGTCCTGGCCGAAGGCGTAGTCGGGGTAGATCAGCTGCCAGTTCTTGCCACCCTCCTCGGTCACGACGGTGCCGGTGCCGTTGGCCAGCATCCAGGTGTCGTAGGCGTAGTGGAAGGTGTACTTGTTGCACTGGGCGCCGGTCAGCTCGGTCGTGGCCGCGCCGACGTTCATGTAGAGCTTCTTCTTGTTCTTCGCCTGCGTCGCGACGGCGAGCGCCGCCGAGGAGGTCGGCACGTCCAGGATCACGTCGGCGCCCTCGCGGTCGTAGAGCTCCTGGGCCTTGGTGTTGGCGATGTCCGGCTCGTTCTGGTGATCGGCCGAGGTCACCTCGATGTCGTCGACGACGGCCTCGTCGCCGTACTTCTCCTGGTAGTCGTCGATCGCCATCTGGATCGCGATCTTCGAGTTGGGACCGGAGACGTCCTTGTAGACACCGGAGGCGTCGTTGAGCAGGGCGAGGACCACCTTGTCGTCGGTGAAGTCGCCCCCGCCCGCACTCGGACCGCCGGCGCCGCAGCCTGCGGTGACCAGGACACCGGACATCAGTACGGACGCGCTGGCAACAAAGCGTTGCTTGTTCATCGTGTCTCTCCTCGCGGGGTTGGGGGACTGCGATATCTGCTTGGGGTCAGATCCCGAGGTGTTCGAGGAGCTCGTCCTGACGTTCGACGAACTCGGCGTTGTCGAGGCTCTCGACCAGGCGACCCTGGGCGAGCAGGTAGTGGCGATCGGCGACGGTGGCGGCGAAACGTACGTTCTGCTCGATCAGGAGCACGCCGATCCCGGACTGCTTCGCGGTCCGCACGATGTCGCCGATCTGGGCGACGATGACGGGGGCGAGCCCTTCGGAGGGCTCGTCGAGCAGGAGCACGCGCGCGCCGGTGTGGAGCACCCGGGCGACGGCGAGCATCTGCTGCTCACCGCCCGAGAGCGTCGTCCCACCCGCTCGCCGGCGGCTGCCGAGAGCCGGAAAGGCGTCGTAGACCTGCTCCAACGTCCACGCCGACTCGGAGACCTGCGGAGGCAGCAGCAGGTTCTCCTCCACGCTCAGGTTGGCGAAGATGCCGCGGTCGTCCTGCACCCAACCGAGCCCGGCGCGGGCCCGCTTGTGCGCAGGCAGCGAGGTGAGGTCGCGACCGTCGAGCCGGACCGATCCGGTCAGGTGCTTGTGGAGGCCCATCAGGCAGCGTACGAGCGTGGTCTTGCCGGCGCCGTTGCGGCCGACGAGGGTGACGACCTCGCCCTCGCCGACGCTCAGGGTGGCCTCGCGCAGGGCCTGCGCCTCGCCGTACCACGCGCTCAGGTTCTCTATGTCAAGCACTGTGAGCCTCTCCGAGGTAGGCGGTGATGACGCGCGGGTCGGCACGCACCTCGTCGTAGGGTCCCTCGGCGAGCACCGAGCCCTGCTGCAGGACGGTGACCCGGTCGGCGAGGTGGGCGACGACGTGCATGTTGTGGTCGACGAAGACGACCGTGCGGCCCTCGGCGATGCGCCGGACGAGCTCGATGGTGCGATCGACGTCCTCGATGCCCATCCCCGCCGTCGGCTCGTCGAGCAGCAGCAGCCGGGGCTCGACGGCGAGGACGAGGGCGAGCTCGAGCGCCCGCTTCTGGCCGTAGGCCATCAGCCCGGTCGGCTTGTCGGCCAGCTCGGTCAGGCCGACCTCGGCCAGCAGCCGGTCGACCTCCTCGCCGCGCCGGCCCAGCAGTTTCTCCGACCGCCAGAACTTCAAGCCCTGATTGGTCAGCCCCTGGAGCGCGATCTCGACGTGCTCGCGCGGGGTGAGGTTCTCGAAGAGGCTGGTGATCTGGAAGGAGCGGGCCACCCCGTGTCGGGTGATCCGCTCCGGCGCCATCCCGGTGACGTCGTCACCGAAGACCGTGATCCGTCCGCTGCTGGGTCTCAGGAACCCGGTCAGCAGGTTGAACAGGGTCGTCTTGCCGGCTCCGTTCGGGCCGACGAGCGCGTGGACGGTGCCCTCGGCGACCTCGAGGTCGACGGAGCTGACCGCGCGGAAGCCACGGAAGTCCTTGGTGAGACCCTCGGTCCGGAGTGCGCACCTCGGGGTCGATGTGGTGCTCGTCACATGGGTGACGCTAGGGAAGTGGTGAGACGTACGCCATAGCGGTTCACAACACACTGAGCCCATCCACTGTGTAGGTGAGAGCCACTTCTGCCTCCCGCAGTGCGGCTCGCGGCCGACCACATCTCGAGCCCCGGAGTTGTGTGCGGCAGCCACATGGCGCAGGTCACACCGCGTCGCGATCCTTGAGCAATGGCCCCCCACCACGTACGCAGATTCCTGACCGTCGGTTCCTCGCTCGCCCTCGCCGCCGCGGCTCTGGTCATCGGCCAGGTGCCCGCGAGCGCCACGCCGTCGACGGGCACCGCCGACTGCTCCTCGCTGGTCGGGCTGAGGATCCCCGCGCACCGGATCGGCCTGCCCACCACCGGCGCCGAGGTCACCGCGACGACGTCGATGCCGGCCTCCGGGGCCGGCCCGACCGCGATCCCGGCATACTGCCGGGCCGACATCGCGATCCACCCGGTCGATCCCGCCGCCCCTGACATCCGGATGGGCCTGGCGCTGCCGGAGGGGTGGAACGGAAGGACGATGATGTTCGGCGGCGGTGGCTACAACGGCACCGTCCCCAACCTCGCCCAGAACGTTCCCTTCGGGCCGGTCGACCAGCGCACGCCGCTCGGCCGCGGCTACGCGACCTATGCCAGCGACTCAGGTCACCAGGCCGACACCAGCCGCCACCCGATCGCCAGCCTGGACGGCTGGTTCGGCCGATCCGACGAGGCGCTGCGCAACTTCTCCGGCGACGCGCTCAAGAAGGTGCACGACACCGCGACGTACGTGATCACGAAGGCCTTCGGTCGTGCCCCGGGAACCACCTACTTCGCCGGCGGGTCGACCGGTGGCCGTGAGGCGCTCGCGGTCGCGCAGCGCTGGCCGCGCGACTTCGACGGGGTGATCTCCGCCTACCCCGCCTGGAACGCGGCGACTCTCGACCTCTTCTTCGGCCGGATCACCCACGAGTTCGCCAAGCCCGGCGCGTTCCCGTCGAAGGTCCAGCAGGACCTCGTCGCCCAGCGGGTCCTGGCCGCCTGCGACGGCGACGACGGTCTCGAGGACGGGGTGATCTCCGACGAGGCGGGCTGCGACTTCGACCCGGAGACGCTGCTGTGCGGCGAGGGCGAGACACCGGGTGCCACCTGCCTCGCGCGCGAGCAGGTCGACGCGGTCGTCGCCGCCGACAGCAGCTGGCGGCTGCCCTATCGGGTGGCGAGCGGGGAGTGGGGCTACCCCGGCTTCCCGCTGCTGTCGGGCGCGCGGATGTCGACGCCGGTCCTCGGCTTCGGCACCACCGCGCCGGCCGACCCGATGCAGGTGACCGCCGGCTACGGCATGCAGTTCTGGAACCAGTGGGCGAAGTACTTCGTCGCCCGTGATCCGCAGATCAGCCCGTTCGCGATCGACCCGGCCGACCCGGGGGAGTGGCAGCGCCGGATCAGCGAGCTCACCGCGCTCCAGGACGTCAACGACGCTGACCTGCGCCCCTTCGCCCGCTCCGGCGGCCGGCTGATCCTGGTCCACGGTGCCGCCGACGAGCTGGTCAGCCACCGCTCCACGATCGACTACTACCAGCGGGTCCAGCGGGTGATGGGCCAGCGGGCGACGGCAGAGTTCTCGCGGTTCTACCTGGTGCCCGGCGCCAACCACGCCAACTTCGCCCCGGTCGCGTACTCCGCCTCGTACGACTCCCTCACGGCGCTGGAGAAGTGGGCCGAGCGCGGCGTCGCGCCGGACGAGAACCAGGTGGTCGCCGACGGCAACGCAGGCGCCGACCGCACGCGGCCGCTGTGCGCGTGGCCGACCTGGCCGGCGTACGTCGGCGGGCCCGCCTCGGAGGCGAGCAGCTTCAGGTGCGAGATGTGACGGCCGACACCCCCGAGCTTTCCAGTCCAACGGTCGGGATGGTTTCCTATCCCTCATGTCTGTTTGGCGCACCAAGTCCATCGAGCAATCTCTTGCCGATGCCGAAACCCCGGAGTTCCAGCTCAAAAGGCGGCTCACCGCGGTTGACCTGACGGTCTTCGGGATCGGCGTCATCATCGGCGCGGGAATCTTCACCCTGACGGGCCGGGCCGCGGCCCAGTACGCAGGACCCGGCGTCGTCTTCTCCTTCGTCATCGCCGCGATCTGCTGTGGCCTGGCGGCACTGTGCTACGCCGAGTTCGCCTCGACCGTGCCGGTGTCGGGGTCGGCGTACACGTTCTCCTACGCGACTCTCGGCGAGATGCTCGCCTGGATCATCGGCTGGGACCTGATCCTGGAGATGGTGCTCGGTGCGTCCGTGGTCGCGCAGGGCTGGAGCAGCTATCTGGTGACGTTCCTCGAGGAGATCGGCCTCGGCTGGCCCAAGGGCTACGGGCCGGACGCCAACGCCGACTTCGGTCAGCCCAACCTGGCAGCTCTGCTGCTCGTGGTCGTCCTGGTCGGCCTGATCGCGATCGGCATCAAGGAGTCGCTGCGGGTCAACCTCGCGCTCGTCGCCGTCAAGCTGTTCATCGTCCTGTTCGTCATCGTCGCCGGCATGTTCTACATCTCCGGCTCCAACTACGACCCGTTCGTCCCCGAGCGCGCCGGCTCCGTCAGCGGCGAGGGCATCCACCAGCCGCTGATCCAGTGGGCCTTCGGTCTCGAGCCGCAGACCTTCGGTGTCCTCGGCATCATCTCGGCCGCCTCGGTCGTCTTCTTCGCCTACATCGGCTTCGACGTGGTCGCCACGACCGCCGAGGAGGCCAAGAACCCCCAGCGCGACCTGCCCCGCGGCATCATCGGCTCGCTGGTGATCTGCACGATCCTCTACGTCGCCGTCGCGCTGGTCATCACCGGCATGGTGAAGTACGACCAGATCGACCAGAGCGCCGCACTCGCCACCGCGTTCCGCGACGTCGGCCGCGGCGGCTTCGCCACCCTGATCTCGGCGGGCGCCGTCGCCGGTCTGACCACCGTCGTGATGACGCTGATGATCGGCGCCATCCGGGTCATCTTCGCGATGAGCCGCGACGGCCTGTTCCCGGTGAGGTTCGCCCACGTCAACCCGAAGACCGGCACCCCGATCCGGATCACCCTCACCGTCGGTGTCTTCGTCGCGATCGTGGCGACCTTCACCCCGATCGGCAAGCTCGAGGAGATGGTCAACATCGGCACCCTGACCGCGTTCGCGCTGGTCTCGATCGCCGTGCCGATCCTGCGCAAGCGTCGCCCGGACCTGCCGCGCTCCTTCACGGTGCCGCTCAACCCGGTGCTGCCGATCGTGGCCGCGCTGATCTGCATCTACCTGACGCTCAACCTGAGCGTCGAGACCTGGCTGCGGTTCCTGATCTGGATGGCGATCGGCTTCGCGATCTACTTCGTCTACGGCTACCGCAACTCGCGGGTCGGCAAGAGTGGCGACGACAAGGTCGTCGAGCCGCTGCACATGTGACACTCCGACAACCAGCAAGGGGCGCGCGGCCGGTGGCCGCGCGCCCCTTCTCAGTTCACCGCACCGCGTCCAGGAGGCGATCGCCCAGGTCGGAGCGGAGGTAGAGGACCGATCGGCCGTGGCGGGCCGAGGTCAGCAGGCCGGCCGCGCGCATCGCCCGCAGGTGCTGGTTGACGGCCGTGGGCGTCACCCCGAGACGTACGGCCAGCTCGGTCGAGGAGGCGGGAGCCGCCAGCAGGGCGAGCAGCCCGGAGCGGGTCTCGCCGATGAGATCGCGCAAGGCGTGTGGCGCCTGGGGCCGGTCGGTGGTCCACAGGGTCCCGAGGCCGCGCGCCGGGTAGAACATGACCGGCGGCTCCTCGGGCGAGATGGGGGTCGACGGGTTGCGGGTGAACAGGGTCGGCACCAGGGTGAGCCCGACCCCCGCGGTCGTACGCCGGTAGTCGACCTTCGAGGTGGTGAGCCGGATCGCGAGGACGTCGTCGGCGAAGGTGACCCGCGGCGAGATGTCGCCGAACATCGCCGCCATGCCCGAGTGCACGATCGTGCGGCCGCGGTGGACGATGTCGGCCTCCAGCACCGCTCGCATCCGCTGCCAGTGGGGCTCGAAGCACGCCTCCCAGTAGTCGCGGAGGGCGGTGAGGACGCGGCGCAGCACCAGCCGCGGAGACCCGCTCAGGACCGCCGGAGGGCCGCCCTCGAAGTGGACCGCGTCCAGGTCGGCATGGACGCGGTGCGCAGGGGTGGCCGCGATCACCTCGAGCTCGTCGTCGAGCCGGGCGAGCGGGTTCCGTGGGCGGGGGTTGAGGAAGTCCGGCGTCCAGAGCCGGTCGTTGGTCAGCGCCAGCAGGGTCTCGCGGTCCAGCTCCGCGGCGCCGACGGTACGCAGCCAGGGCAGGTGGAGCGGGAACCGGCCCGGGTCGCGCAGCGCACGCAGCGAGAGGGTGAGCTCGTTGAGCGGCGAGATGGCGAACCGGACCTCGCTCAGGTCGGGGCCGGCCAGCTCGTACCTGATCATGAAGCAATACGCTACATCGTTAGCGCGCGCGGGCGCGGGGTGCGACAACTGGGCCCATGATCCGCCTTCCCAGCGACCCGGTCGAGCGCCCCCTCGTCGGTGCCGTCGCCGCCCTCTCGCTCGCCCGTGGCATGTTCTTCGCGGTCAGCGCGCTCTACTTCACCCGCACGGTCGGCCTCTCGGCGGTCACCGTCGGCATCGGCCTGACCGTCGCCGGGGGAGTCGGCGTCGTGGCGACGTACGCAGGTGGGCGGCTCAGCGACCGGTGGGGCGCCGACCGGGTACAGCTGTGGGCGATGGCCAGCTACGGCGTCGCCCTGCTCGCCTACGCCCTGGCCCGGGACGTGGTCGCATTCGTGCTGGTCGCGACCTGGGTCTCGGCGTCCCGTGGCTTCCAGTCGAGCGCCCAGTCGACGCTGGTCGCGCGCTGGTTCGACGGCCCCGACCGGGTGGCGGTGCGCGCCCGGTTGCGGGTGGTGATGAACGTGATGATCGGCGTCGGGACGCTGCTCGCGGCCGTGGCCCTGGCGGTGGACACCGGGACGGCCTACCGCACCACGATGGTGCTCGTCGGTGTGCTCACCACGCTCGCGGCGGTGCCGCTCGTCGGGTTGCGGCGGCGGGTCGCGGGGCTGGGCGAGACGATGGACGCCGGCTTCGGGCCGACGGCGGCCGCGGGTCCCTCACCGCTGCGCGATCGCACCTACGTGACCGCGACCGTGCTCAGCGGGGTGATGGCGATCCACTTCGGGCTGACCTCGATCGGGGTGCCGCTGTGGGTGGCCGACCACACCGATGCCCCGACGGTCCTGGTCTCGGTGATGCTCGTCGTGAACACCGTCTACGTCGCGCTCTTCCAGGTGCGGGCCTCGCGCGGGACCCACGACATCGCCACGGCGGGACGGGCCGTGCGTGGCGCCGGCTTCCTGCTGCTGGCGGCCTGCGTCCTCTTCGCCGCGGCGGCCTACGCCGGTCCCGCTTTCGCCACCGCGCTTCTGCTGCTCGCCGCGCTCGCCTCCTCGGCCGCGGAGACGCGTGGCGAGGCGGGCAGCTGGGGGCTGGCCTTCGAGCTGGCCGACCAGGAGCGGGCCGGCGCCTATCAGGGGGTCAGCCAGATGGGCTACGCGCTCGCCCACATGCTCGCGCCGCTGGTCGTGACCGCCACGGCGATCGACCACGGCACCGGCGGCTGGATGGCGCTGGGCGCGCTCTTCGCGGTCACCGGGATCCTCACCGCCGTGCTCGCCCGGCACGCCGCCGCGGCGCGCGCCCGGGACGAGGCTCAGGCTCAGCGCAGCGCGTACGTCGCCAGCGAGACGCCGGTGTAGTGCACGATGAACGCGAGGATCGTGAAGGTGTGGAAGACCTCGTGGAAGCCGAACCACTTCGGCCACGGGTTGGGCCGCTTGAAGCCGTAGATGACACCGCCGGCGGTGTAGAGCGCGCCGCCGACGCAGATCAGCGTGAACGTGGCGATCCCGATGCCGACGCCCAGCGCGACGGCGCCGTCGAAGAAGGACGGGATGAAGAAGATCGCCGCCCAGCCGAGCGCGATGTAGTTCGGGACGTACAGCCAACGCGGGGCCTCGGGCCAGAACACCCGGAAGAAGACGCCCAGGATCGCGCCGGTCCAGACCACCGAGAGCAGCACCACCTGGGTGACGCCGTCGAGGAGCAGCAGCGAGAAGGGGGTGTAGGAGCCCGCGATCATCAGCATGATGTTGGCGTGGTCCCAGCGCTTCAGGATGGTGTGGGAGCGAGCGCTCCACTTACCCATCGCGTTGCCGCGGTGGTAGACCGCGGAGACCGTGAAGAGCAGCAGCGCGGCCATCGTGAACACCGCCGCGCCGAGGCGTGGCGCGCCCGAGGGGGCGAGCACGATCAGGACGATGCCGGCGGCCAGGGTGAGCGGGGCGCTGGCCAGGTGGATCCAGCCGCGCATCTTGGGGAGGGCCTCGTGAACGGTCGAGGAGACCGAGTCGGTGATGTTGCCGACCTTGACGCGCATCGCGTCCGTCATCTCGCTCATGACAGGCAAGAGTATCGCCCCACCCTGAAGATCAAGTGAATCCCGTCCCGCTGGGTGATGTCGCCGCGCCGCCGATACCCTTCTCCTCGTGGCAGACTGGAAGGACGGCGTACGTCGAATTCTGTATCCCGCCTACGAGGCGCGGATGCTTCGCAAGCTCGACGTCTCCAAGCTGCCCAAGCATGTCGGAGTGATGCTCGACGGCAACCGCCGCTGGGCCAAGGCGGTCGGCCAGTCGACCGCCCATGGCCACCGCGCCGGCGCGGCCAACATCGAGCCGCTGCTCACCTGGTGCGACGAGATCGGCATCGAGGTGGTCACCCTGTGGCTGCTCTCCACCGACAACCTCAACCGTCCCGCCGAGGAGCTGGCACCCCTCCTCGAGATCATCGCCGACGCGGTCGACTCCCTGGCAGACGTACGCCGCTGGCGGCTGCACCCGGTCGGCGCGCTCGACCTGCTCCCGCCGTGGCTGGCCCAGCGGCTCAAGGCCGCCGAGGAGGCCACCCGCGACGTCGACGGGATGCTGGTCAACGTCGCCGTCGGCTACGGCGGCCGTCGCGAGATCGCCGACGCGGTGCGCGCCCTGCTCAACGAGCACGCCAGCCGCGGCACCTCGCTGGAGGAGCTCGCCCAGATCATCGACGTCGAGCACATCGCCGACCACCTCTACACCAAGGGCCAGCCCGACCCCGACCTGGTGATCCGTACGTCGGGGGAGCAGCGCCTGGGCGGATTCCTGCTGTGGCAGAGCGCGAAGTCGGAGTTCTACTTCTGCGAGGCCTACTGGCCCGACTTCCGGCGTACGGACTTCCTGCGTGCCCTGCGGGCCTACGCCCAGCGCGAGCGTCGTCTCGGAAGGTGACCGCTGGCCGGAACGATTGGCTGGCGTCACCAGGTGTTAACCGAGAAAAATCCTGCGTGTTGCCACCGACCGTTGGTCCGGCGTCGTAGCGTTGTACCAACGGCGGGGAACAAAATCCCGTCGCACCTGGAGGCCCGTTACGTGAGTAGTCACGAACCGAACCTGCGTCAGGATCCCATCGATCCTGACGGGTGTGAGGCGGTCGGCACCCCGACTGACGGTCCACCGTCCGGTCCATCTGATTAACGATGAAATGACCGGACTCATGGGTGTATGAGCCGGTCGCGAGAGGTGATCCGCGTGGCCAACCGAACCACGAACGAGCATGTCACCGAGGCCGACACGTCGGCCGCTCCGACACCGGCGTCGGAGTCCTCCCCGGAGAGCGAGTCGCCTTCTGTGCGTACGTTCGTTCTCGACACCAGCGTCCTGCTCTCGGATCCGAAGGCCATGACGCGCTTCGCCGAGCACCAGGTCGTGCTCCCGGTGGTGGTGATCACCGAGCTGGAGGGGAAGCGGCACCACCCGGAGCTGGGCTACTTCGCCCGCTCCGCGCTCCGGCAGCTCGACGAGCTGCGGGTCACCCACGGCCGCCTCGACACGGCGGTCCCGGTCGGTGAGGAGGGCGGCACCATCCGTGTCGAGCTCAACCACACCGACCCGTCCTCGCTGCCGAGCGGCTTCCGGCTCGGGGACAACGACACGCGGATCCTCGCGGTCGCGCGCAACCTGAAGGGCGACGGGCTCGACGTCACCCTGGTCTCCAAGGACCTGCCGATGCGGATCAAGGCGTCCGCGGTCGGGCTCGAGGCCGAGGACTACCGCGGCGAGCGGATCAACGATTCCGACCCGGGCTACTCCGGGATGGCCGAGCTGGATGTCACCTCTACCGAGCTCGACGAGCTCTACGACGACGGCGTCCTCGACCTCGACGCGGCCCGCGACCTGCCCTGCCACACCGGCCTGGTGCTGATGTCGGACCGGGGCACCGCGCTGGGCCGGGTCGGCTCGGACAAGCAGGTCCACCTCGTCCGCGGCGACCGGGAGGTCTTCGGGATCCACGGCCGCTCGGCGGAGCAGCGGATCGCGCTCGAGATGCTGCTCGACCCCGAGGTCGGCATCGTCTCCCTCGGTGGCCGGGCCGGCACCGGGAAGTCGGCGCTGGCGCTGTGCGCGGGGCTGGAGGCGGTCATGGAGCGCAACCAGCACAAGAAGGTCGTCATCTTCCGCCCGCTCTTCGCCGTCGGCGGCCAGGAGCTCGGTTATCTCCCCGGCACCGAGAACGAGAAGATGTCGCCGTGGGGCCAGGCGGTCTTCGACACCCTCTCCGCCGTGACCACGCAGGACGTGATCGACGAGATCATCGACCGCGGCATGCTGGAGGTGCTGCCGCTGACCCACATCCGCGGCCGGTCCCTGCACGACTCGTTCGTGATCGTCGACGAGGCGCAGTCGCTGGAGCGCAACGTGCTCCTGACGGTCCTCTCCCGCATCGGGTCCAACTCGAAGGTCGTGCTCACCCACGACGTCGCCCAGCGCGACAACCTCCGGGTCGGGCGCCACGACGGTGTGGTCGCGGTGATCGAGAAGCTGAAGGGTCACCCGCTCTTCTCGCACGTCACCCTGACCCGCTCCGAGCGTTCGCCGATCGCGGCGCTGGTGACCGAGATGCTGGAGAACGTGGTCCCGTGACGCCGTAATCATTGTCACGTCAACGGCCCCAGACCCGTGAGGTCTGGGGCCGTTGTGATTCTTGTGACTCATGTTACGGAAGTGATGCTCAGGACGGTCATTTCTGACCTACAAACGGTGCGTCCGGTTTGATACGGGGTCGGTGCTCATGCATTGTTTGCGGGTCTGCAATGCCTCAGCCCCCGAATGAGAGCCCGTGACCAAGCCTGTTCATCGTGCCCCGCGACATCGTGGTGCGCCAGCGAATCCGCTTGTCGACGTTCCGCACAAGGCTGCGCGTACGACCGCCAAGACAACCCTCCTCCTCTCCGTCCTCGCCCTCGGCGGGACCGGTGCCGCAGTTGCCGGCGGGGTGGCATACACCGGGCCGGCCCCAGACGACGCCACGCTCAGCGCCGGTGAGTCGGCAGCCGCCGACCTCCCCGAGCTCAGCGACGCCCAGCGCGCCGCGATCGAGGCCGAGTCCGCCGCCCGCGGCAGCGAGACCTCGCTGTCGCGTTCGTCCGGTGACCGCCGTGAGGTCGCCGACCCCGGCAAGCTGGCCGCGCTGTCGGACTCCGGCGACGTCCGGGCGATCGCCGGTGTCGAGGAGATCGAGCTCGACCTGCGCGACCCCAAGGACATCGCCCGGTCGATGCTCGCCGACTTCGGCTGGAGCCTCGACCAGTTCTCCTGCCTCGAGCCGCTGTGGGAGAAGGAGTCGGGCTGGAACGTCAGCGCCGCCAACCCCTCCTCCAGCGCCTACGGCATCCCGCAGGCCCTCCCCGGCTCCAAGATGGCCTCCGCCGGCGACGACTGGGAGACCAACCCCGCCACCCAGATCGAGTGGGGCCTCGGCTACATCAACGACCGCTACGGTTCCCCCTGCGGCGCCTGGAGCCACTCCCAGTCCGCCGGCTGGTACTGAGCCGACTCGACGTTGTCAGGGGTGTGTCATCGACTCGACGTCGAGGGCCTTGTCGAGGTCTTCCTCGGTGATCGTGCCGTCGGCGACGTAGCCGAGCTTGATGACGGTGTCCCTGATCGTGGCTCCCTCGGCGAGGGCCTGCTTGGCGACCTTGGCGGCGGCCTCGTAGCCGATGTACTTGTTGAGCGGCGTGACGATCGAGGGGGATGACTCGGCGTAGGCGCGCAGCCGCTCGGGGACGGGCAGGATCCCGTCGACGGTGCGCTCGGCGAGGACGGTCATCGAGGTCGAGAGCAGACGGATCGACTCCAGGATGTTGCGGGCCATCACCGGCATCGCGACGTTGAGCTCGAAGGCACCCGAGGCTCCGGCGGCGGTCACCGCGGCGTCGTTGCCGATCACCTGGAACGCGACCATCAAGGTGGCCTCCGGTACGACCGGGTTGACCTTGCCGGGCATGATCGAGGAGCCCGGCTGGAGGTCGGGCAGGTGGATCTCGGCCAGGCCGGTGGTCGGGCCCGACGACATCCAGCGCAGGTCGTTGTTGATCTTGATCAGGCCGACCGCGATCGTCTTCAGGACGCCGGAGAGCTCGACCAGCGAGTCGCGGGTGCCCTGGGCCTCGAAGTGGTTGCGGGCCTCGGTGAACGGCTGGCCGGTGCGGGCAGAGAGCTCGGCGATCACGGCCTGCGGGAACCCGGCGGGTGTGTTGATGCCGGTGCCGACCGCGGTGCCGCCCAGTGCCAGCTCGCGCACTCTCGGGAGCACCGCCTCGAGTCGCTCGGCCGCGTAGCGGATCGTGGCTGCGTACCCTCCGAACTCCTGGCCGAGGGTGACCGGGGTCGCGTCCATCAGGTGGGTACGCCCCGACTTCACCAGCCCGGCGAACTCCTCGGCCTTCGTCTCCAGCGAGGTGGCCAGCACGTCGATCGCGGGCAGCAGCTGCTCGCTGACGGCGACCGCGGCGGCGACGTGGATGGCCGTCGGGAAGGTGTCGTTGGAGGACTGGGAGGCGTTGACGTGGTCGTTGGGATGTACGTCGCCCCCAGCGAGTGCCACCAGCGACGCGATCACCTCGTTGGCGTTCATGTTGGAGGACGTGCCGGACCCGGTCTGGAAGACGTCGATCGGGAACGCGTCGTCGTGACGCCCTTCGGAGACCGCGCCCGCGGCCGCGATGATCGCCTCGGCCTTGTCAGCGGGGAGTACGCCGAGGTCGAGGTTGGCCTTGGCGGCGGCAGCCTTCACATGGCCGATCGCATGGATCAGCGCCGGCTCGATCGGCGTGCCCGAGATGGGGAAGTTCTCCACGGCCCGCTGGGTCTGGGCGCGCCACAGGGCGTCCTTCGGGACCCGGACCTCTCCCATGGAGTCGTGCTCGATGCGAAAGCTCATGTCGTCCATGTCTGGTTCAACCTTTGACTAGTTGGTGCCATTCCCCGGGGAGACCGTCCCCACATAGAGCCAGTACGTCTCCGAGTGTCCCTGCAGGTCGACGGGGTAGGAGAGCGCCTCGGCGTCGTCGAAGACCTGCGCCATCACGTCCAGCAGCGCCGGAGCCTCCGCCGCCGACCACACCACCACCGTGCCGCCCGGGGCCGTGGCCCGCCGCGCGTCGGCCAGCGCCGGCGCCTCGTAGAGCGCCCCGTTGGCGTCGTGCACGAGATAGCCGGGCCCGTTGTCCACGTCCAGCAGCACGACGTCGTACGCCTCGCTCGGGCTCTCCCGCAGGACCACGGCCACGTCGGCGACCTCGATGTGGATGCGCTCGTCCTTCAGGAGCCCCGGGCCGTGGGGGATCCGGCCGGCGCGCATCCACTCGACCAGGCGCGGCTCGATCTCGACGACCGTGACCGCCTCGACCCGCGGATCGGTCAGCACGGCCTCGAGGGTGAACCCGAGCCCGAGGCCGCCGATCAGCACATGTCCCGGCTCCGGGTGCAGCTCGAGCGCCCGCGTCGCGAGCGCCTTCTCGGTCGAGGTCTCCCGGGTGTCCATCACGAAGATCCCGTTGGCCCGCAGCTCCAGGTGTCCGTCCGCCCGGTGCTTCAGGACCAGGCCCCCGTCGACGATCACCGATTCCGTCCCACTCACGCTTCCATTGTGTCCGATGTGGGTACCGGGCCTCTCATGAGTAACGACAAGACCCAGTTCCCAGCCCAGCAGCAGGAACCTCCCGGGCTCACCGGCGAGATGGACCCCCTGCCCGACCACGGCGAGTCCAGCTACCAGGGCCACGGCCGCCTCGAGGGCAAGGTCGCGCTCATCACCGGTGCCGACTCCGGCATCGGCCGCGCGGTCGCCATCGCGTACGCCCGCGAGGGGGCCGACGTGGCCTTCACCTATCTTCCGGAGGAGGAGCCGGACGCGCAGGCGACCTCGAAGCTGATCGAGGAGGCCGGACGTACGTCGCTGGCCATCCCGATCGACCTGCGTGAGCGCGAGGCGTGCGACGAGGTCGTGGAGCGCACCGTGCAGGAGCTCGGCGGCCTCGACATCCTGGTCAACAACGCCGGCTACCAGTTCGCCCGTGACAAGGGTCTGACGGACATGGACGACGAACGGATCGACCGGACCTTCAAGACCAACCTGTATGCCCTGCTCTGGCTGACCCGGGCAGCCGTCCCGCACCTGCGGAAGAGCTACGGCTGCGTCATCAACAACGCCTCCATCCAGGCGTACGAACCCTCGACCAGCCTGCTCGACTATGCCGCGACCAAGGCCGCCATCAACAACTTCACGGTCAACCTCGCCGCCGAGCTCGGCCCCGACGGGATCCGGGTGAACGCGGTGGCGCCCGGGCCGATCTGGACTCCGCTGCAGCCCGCCACGCAGGCGCCGGAGAAGGTGGAGCGGTTCGGGGCCAACACGCCCTTGGGGCGCGCGGGCCAGCCGGCCGAGGTCGCGCCGGCGTTCGTCTTCCTGGCCTCGCCGGCCGAGGCGTCCTACGTGTCCGGAACCGTCCTCGGGGTGACCGGAGGACGGCCGGTGTTCTGATGGGCGAGAGCAACTTCGGCGGAGGGCCGGACGAGACGCCGGACGAACGCATCACCCGCAACTGGAACGAGCTGCTCCAGGAGCTGCGCGTGCTGCAGACCGGCGTCCAGATCCTGACCGGGTTCCTGCTGACGGTGCCGTTCTCGCCGCGCTTCCCCGACCTGGCCGACCACCAGCAGGCGATCTACCTCGTCGTGCTCGTCGGCGCGGTCGTCACCACCTGCCTCATCATCGCCCCGGTCTCCTTCCACCGGATGCTCTTCCGGCGCCGCCAGCGGAGGTGGCTGGTCACGGCCTCGCACATCTGCGCGCGGGCTGGTCTGGTGGGCTTCGGGATCGTCTCGGCGCTGGTGGTGCTGCTCGTCTTCGACATCGTCCTCTCGTTCGGGGCCGGAGTCGTCGCCGCGCTGGGCGTCGTGGTCCTGTTCCTCTCGCTGTGGGCCGGCCTGCCGCTGCTGAACGGGCGAAACAACTCCCACTGACCCCGTGTGATGACCACCACACCCGGAGTACGCTAGGGGAGAACCGAGTCGGGTGGGCTTATGTGGTCGATCTTCTGGATCCTGGTAGCGGTGCTCCTCGGAGTCGCCGAGGCGTTCACGATGACGCTGGCGTTCGCTTTCGTCGCCGGCGGGGCGCTGCTTGCCGCGGGGAGCGCCGCCCTCGGCGCTCCCGTGCTGGTGCAGCTGCTCGTCTTCGCGCTCGCCGGTGGTGGCAGCGTGCTGCTGGTGCGGCCGGTCGCACGCCGTCACATGGCGCTGCCGCCGCCGGTGCGTGATGGCACCGACGCCCTGATCGGCCGTCAGGCGGTCGTCCTCGCGGAGGTGAGCTTCGCGCACGGGCTGGTGCGGCTCGCGGGGGAGGACTGGACCGCCCGGCCCTATGACGAGGACCTGGTCATCCCGGTCGGGTGCCGGGTCGATGTGCTCGAGATCGAAGGCGCGACGGCGCTCGTGCATCCGCGTGACCCGCTGTCGCTGTCGCCCTAGAGGAGGACGTACGACATGGAACTTCTGCTGATCGTGCTGGTGCTGGTCGGTCTGGTGGTCGGGGGAGTCGCCTCGACGGTCCGGATCGTCCCGCAGGCCCGGCGCTACAACATCGAGCGGTTCGGGCGTTACCGGATCACGCTGCAGCCGGGGCTCAACTTCGTGATCCCGCTGGTGGACCGGGTCAACAACAAGCTGGACGTACGCGAGACGGTCTACTCCTCCAACCCACGTCCGGTGATCACCGAGGACAACCTCGTGGTCG
Organism: Nocardioides sp. NPDC051685; assembly: GCF_044453405.1. Taxonomy (NCBI): domain Bacteria; kingdom Bacillati; phylum Actinomycetota; class Actinomycetes; order Propionibacteriales; family Nocardioidaceae; genus Nocardioides; species Nocardioides sp. NPDC051685. Next base: position 265,851 of record NZ_JBITCR010000003.1, read on the forward strand.
CCATCGACACCGTGCTCTACTACCAGATCACCGACCCGCGGGCGGCCGCCTACGAGGTGGCCAACTACCTGCAGGCGATCGACCAGCTCACCGTGACGACGCTGCGAAACCTGATCGGGTCGATGGACCTGGAGACGACCCTGACCTCCCGCGAGACCATCAACACCCGGCTGCGCGAGGTGCTCGACGACGCCACCGGGAAGTGGGGGATCCGGGTCAACCGGGTCGAGATCAAGGCGATCGACCCGCCCGCCTCGATCAAGGAGGCGATGGAGAAGCAGATGCGCGCCGAGCGCGACAAGCGCGCCGCGATCCTGCATGCCGAGGGCAAGCGGGCCTCGCTGATCCTCGAGGCCGAGGGCACCCGGCAGAAGTCCATCCTGGAGGCGGAGGGCCACCAGCAGGCCCGGGTGCTCGAGGCCGACGGTGAGGCCAAGGCCCTCGAGCGCGTCTTCCAGGCGGTCCACGCCAACGACGCCGACCCCAAGGTCCTGGCCTACAAGTACCTCGAGATGCTCCCCTCGCTGGCCGCGCACGGCAACTCGTTCTGGGTCATCCCCGGCGAGCTCACCGAGGCGATGCGTACGGTCACGGGCGCCTTCGCCGACAGCGCCTCGAAGTCGGACGTGAACGGCAACGGCGAGGAACGACGTACGCCGCCGCTGCCCGGTCCGCGCAACGCCATCGAGCAGGCCCAGCGTGAGGCCCACGAGGAGGCGGTCAAGGCCGTCGAGGAGGCCAAGGAGGAGTCCGCCCGCGCGGACCGCATCGTCGGCTGAGGCCGGCGCGCGGCGGCCATTACTAGGGCTCAACAGGGGTGCGACACGCCGAGTGTCGGCGTGTCGTGGACCTTTCCGGGGCAGTTGTGGCCGCCCCTCAGGCCGCAGCCCGCTGTGCCAGCGCCATCTCGATGCACCTCAGCACATACTCGGGCTGGAACATGACCTGGTCGTAGGTGAAACGCAGCACGATCCAGCCGTCGGAGGTGAGCATCGTGTAGCGCTGACAGTCGCGGTCGTGGGCTTCCTTGTCGGCGTGGAAGCCCCAGGAGTCGGCCTCGATGATGATGCCGTTGATCGGGTCGACGAGATCGGGGTGCACCGTCAGTGCACCGACCCGCACCTCGTACTGCGGGATGAACTCGACGCCGGCAGCCGCGGTGATCGCGCGCAGGCCGGACTCGAACGCGTTGGCAGCCAGGCCGTTGGCATGGACCGCTACCTTCTCGACCTGGTCCTTGTTGCCGCCACACCAGGCATCGCTGGCCGCGACGAGGTCCTCATGCGCCATCGCCTCGTGACGTAGCGCGGAGTCGGCGACGGTCAGTGCAGCGGCGAACGGCAGGTCGCGGGCGCACAGCATCACGGTCAGCAACGGCCCGGTCGCCCAGCCGTCCAGTTCCTCGCGCCGGGCGTCGTACGTCCAGAACCTGGCCTTGCTTGTGGGTCGCTCCTGTCCGCTCGGCAGAAGGAGGTGCGGGAGGCTGGGAGACGTACGGACTTCCCAGCCGTGATGGAGCGCGGCGCTGAGATGGGTGAGGTGGAGGTTGTGCTCCACCGCGAGCCGACGGCCGAGGTCGGTCACGGGGAGGGCGTAGCGATCGCGGTCGACGTGGACGATCGCCTTGTTCGACACTGCGGTGCGGAGGCGACGGCGACTGGAGAGCGTGACGATGTCTGCAGCGCCGGCGATCCCGCCCAGCTGCTCCAGAGCCTCGACTGCGTCCATGCCGGCCAGTATGAGCGGGACCACCGACAGTCTTCGGTGCGCCGAAAACGTGATGCCTCGGGCAACAGCGGACTGACACGATGGTGCGCATGCGACTGCCCACCCCGACGCTCGTCACGACGCGGCTGAGGTTGCGTCCGTTCGCCGACTCCGATGCCGACGAGCTCTTCGCGTTGCAGAGCGACGCTGAAGTGCTGCGCTACTGGGACTCCCCGCCGTGGACCGAGCGCACCCGCGCGGACCAGTTCATCGCCAGGTGTCGCGAGATGGCGGAGGAGGGCAGCGGAGCCCGGGTCGTGATCGAGCGGGCCGATCATGGAGGGTTTCTCGGCTGGTGCACGCTGAACTCGTGGAACCCTGAATTTCGCAGCGCATCGCTGGGCTACTGCCTCGGCAGGCCTGCTTGGGGACAGGGTTTCGCGACCGAGGCCGCGGGTGCGCTGTTGGGCTGGGCGTTCGACGCGTTGGACCTGAACCGGGTGCAGGCCGAGGCCGACACCCGCAACGCCCCCTCGGCCCGCGTGCTGGAGAAGCTCGGGTTCAGGCTCGAGGGGACGCTGCGCGAGGACTGCGTCGTGAACGGCGACGTCTCGGACTCGTGGGTGTTCGGGCTGCTGCGGCGCGAGTGGCGCCCGCTCAGCGCTCCTTCGACCGCACCCTGATCCCGGTGAGGGGGACGGTGGTGGTGCCGGAGGGGTCGGTGAAGAAGTCGTTGCCCTCGCCGTCGACGACGATGAAGGCGGGGAAGTTCTCGACCTCGATCTTCCAGACCGCCTCCATGCCCAGCTCGGGATACTCGAGCACCTCGACGGACTTGATGCAGTCCTGGGCGAGCCGGGCGGCGGGGCCGCCGATGGAGCCGAGGTAGAAGCCGCCGTAGGTGCCGCAGGCCTCGGCCACGACCTTGGAGCGGTTGCCCTTGGCGAGCATGACCATGGAGCCGCCGGCGGCCTGGAACTGCTCGACGTAGGAGTCCATCCGGCCGGCGGTCGTGGGGCCGAAGGAGCCCGACGCCATGCCCTCGGGCGTCTTGGCGGGGCCGGCGTAGTAGACCGGGTGGTTCTTCAGGTAGTCGGGCATCTCCTCGCCGGCGTCGAGGCGCTCCTTGATCTTGGCGTGCGCGATGTCGCGGGCCACGACCATCGGGCCGGTCAGCGAGAGGCGGGTCTTGACCGGGTGCTGCGAGAGCGTCGCCAGGATCTCCGACATCGGCTGGTTGAGGTCGATGTCGACGACCTCGCCGGCGGAGATCTCCTCGGCCATCCCGGCGTCGGGCATGTACTGCGCCGGGTCGGTCTCGAGCTGCTCGAGGAACACGCCGTCGCGGGTGATCTTGCCCAGCGCCTGACGGTCGGCGGAGCAGGAGACCGCGATCGCCACCGGACAGCTCGCGCCGTGGCGGGGCAGCCGGACGACGCGTACGTCGTGGCAGAAGTACTTGCCGCCGAACTGCGCGCCGATCCCGAAGGACTGGGTCAGCTCGAAGACCTTCTCCTCCAGCTCCGTGTCGCGGAAGCCGTGGGCGCTCATCGAGCCCTCGGTCGGGAGGTTGTCGAGGTAGTGGGCGCTCGCGTACTTCGCGGTCTTGAGCGCGAACTCCGCCGAGGTCCCGCCGATGACGACGGCGAGGTGGTACGGCGGGCAGGCGGCGGTGCCGAGCGAGCGGATCTTCTCGTCGAGGAAGGTCAGGATCCGGTCGGGGTTGAGGATCGCCTTGGTCTCCTGGAACAGGAACGACTTGTTGGCGCTGCCGCCGCCCTTGGCCATGAAGAGGAACTTGTACTCCGGGCCGTTCTCGCCCTCGGTGGTCGAGTAGATCTCGACCTGTGCGGGCAGGTTGGAGCCGGTGTTCTTCTCCTCGTACGTCGTCAGCGGGGCCAGCTGGGAGTAGCGGAGGTTGAGCTTGGTGTAGGCGTCGAAGACACCCCGCGAGACCGTCTCGGCGTCGTCGGAGCCGGTCAGCACGCCCTCGGACTTCTTGCCCATCACGATCGCGGTGCCGGTGTCCTGGCACATCGGCAGGATCCCGCCGGCGGAGATGTTGACGTTCTTGAGCAGGTCGAGCGCGACGAAGCGGTCGTTGCCGGAGGCCTCGGGGTCGTCGATGATCTTCCGGAGCTGCTTGAGGTGGGCCGGGCGGAGGTACTGGTTGATGTCCTTCATCGCCTCGGCGGTCAGCCGGCGGATCGCCTCGGGGTCGACCTTGAGGAACTTGCGCCCGTCGACCTCGATCTCTTCCACCCCCTCTGACGTGATCAAGCGGTAAGGAGTGTCGTCCTTGCCGGTCGGGAGGAGGTCGGAGTACCGGAACTCAACGTCAGCCACGGAAGAGAATCGTACGCCGCCACGGCCCCGGTCCCCGCGTCGGCTCCAGCGCCGAGACCGGGACCGGGACCAGGGGTCACGGCATCCTCAGGAGTGGTCGTGGACGACCACGCCGCGGATATTGGCGCCGTTGAGCAGGTCGTCATAGCCCTCGTTGACCTGCTCGAGCGTGTAGGTGCGGGTGATCAGCTCGTCGAGCTTGATGTCGCCCTTCTGGTAGAGCCCGAGGATCTTCGGGATGTCGTACGTCGGGTTGCAGTCGCCGAACAGGCTGCCCTTGATCGTCTTGCGGAACAGCGTCGTCACCGCGCCGGAGAGCTGGATCGTCGGCTCGGTGAGCTTGTTGAGACCGGTCAGGACCAGGACGCCGCCCTTGCCGATCACGTCGAAGCCGTCGGTGACGTTCTCGGCCGTGACGAGTCCCTGGGTGAGGATGGCGGAGTCGGCGAGCTGGCCCCGGGTCAGGTTGGTGACCTCGGCCAGCGCGGAGCCGGCGTCGGCGAAGGCGTGCGTCGCGCCGAACTGGAGCGCGGCCTCGCGCTTGTTCTCCAGCGGGTCGACGGCGACGACGTACTTGGCGCCGGCGAGCCGCGCGCCCTGGACGGCGTTGATGCCGATCCCGCCGATGCCGTAGACGACGACGGTGTCGCCCGCCTTGACCGCGGCGGTGTTGACCGCGGACCCGAAGCCGGTGGGTACGCCGCAGCCGACCAGCACCGCCGACTCGAGGGAGAGGTCGTCGTCGACCTTGACCGCCGAGTTCTGGTGGATGACGCCGTACTGGCTGAAGGTGCCGAGCATGCACATCGCGCCGTACTGGCCCGCGGGGCCGGTGATCGGGAACCGCTCGCCGGGCAGGTAGCCCTCCAGGATGGTCGCACCCATGTCGCAGATCGACTGCTGGCCGTTGGCGCAGTAGCGACAGGTGCCGCAGTTCGGGATGAAGGAGCACACCACGCGGTCGCCGGCCTTGACCCGGGTGACGCCGGGGCCGACCTCCTCGATGATGCCGGCGCCCTCATGGCCGAGGACCATCGGGAGCCGAGCCTCGAGGTCGCCGTGGGCGATGTGGACGTCGGAGTGGCACAGCCCGGCGTGCGTGTAGCGGATCAGCACCTCGCCCGCCTGGGGCTTGTCGAGGTCGAGCTCCTCGATGACGATCGGCTTGCCGGTCTCGTAGACGACTGCGGCCTTGGTCTTCATGCTGACTCCTTGATGTCGCGGGGATGGGAGCGGGGGATCCCTGCCACGGTCGCAGCGCAGCGAGTCGTCGGGTGTTCAGAACCTGAACAGTTCCCTTTCGGTGGCCACACCGCCGGACTAATGTGACGTGAGCCACATTCAATGGGGGGATGTTGTGCCGACCTCGACGTCATCACCTGAACCAGCATCACCTGAACCGACATCACCTGAACCGTCAGCGCCCGAGCGGATCGCCGCGTCCTGGCACCGCTCCCGGCTCGCCGGGGTGGACCCGGTGCGCGCCCATGGCTCGCTCTCGCCGGTCGACATCGACCCGCACGGATCCCTGTACGAGGCGGCCGGCCCGGTCCTGACGGAGCTGGCCGAGAATCTCGACGGCACGACCTACGCCACGCTGCTGGTCGACCGGGACTGCCGGATCGTGCATCGCTGGTGCGGCCGGGTGCAGGTGGCGAGGGCGTTCGACGGGCTCGGGGTGGACCTGGGCGCCAGCCTGCTCGAGGAGCGTCTGGGCACCAACGCGCCGGGCACGGCGCTCGAGACGAGGCTCCCGGTGCAGGTGCACGGTGCGGAGCACTTCGCCGAGATGCTGCGTGACTTCAGCTGCTTCGCGATGCCGATCCGGCATCCGGTGACCCACCGGATCGAGGGCGTTCTCGACATCTCCTCCCTGGCCAACGACGCCAACCCGCTCCTGCGGCCGGTGGTGCAGCGTGCGGTGACCGACATCCAGCGGCGTCTCCAGGACGGCAGCCGCACCACCGACAAGCAGCTGCTCCTGGCCTTCCACGAGTCCGTGGTGGCTTGCCGGGGTACGCTGCTCGCGGTCGGGGAGAACCTGACCGTGGCCAACCAGACGGCCCAGGACACCCTGACCGCGGCGGACATCGCCGTGCTGCGGATCCTGCTCCAGGACGTACATCTGCCGGGGGAGACGGTGATGGACATGAGCCTGGAGTCGGGGGAGTCCGTGCACGTGCACGCCGAGGTGCTCGACACCCGCCGTCTGGCCGCGCTGGTACGCATCGAGCCCCGCGAGCCACGACGCGGGCTCTCGGTCAGCGCGCTGTCCGAAGCCGCGCGGGAGCCGGGAACGATCCTGGTGGCGGGACCACCGGGATCGGGACGTACGTCGCTTGCCCGGGAGCTCGCGCCGTCGGCGCCGATCACCCTGCTCACCGGTGCCACGACGGTTCTGGAGGGCGACGGCAACTGGGCCAAGCAGTTCCGCCGGCGGATGGCCGCCGGGGTGGGCACGGTCGTCATCGACGGCCTCGAGCTGCTGTCCGACGCGCTGCTCGGCGTCGTCGCGGAGGCGCTGGAGCGGCCGGACCGGGCCCACGTGGTGATGGTCTCGGCCCCGTTGGCCGAGCTGTCCGAGCACACCGCGGCGGTGGCCGCGCTGGCCTCCCGAGTCGAGGAGAAGCTGCCGCTCGCGGCGCGGCGCGACGAGATCCCCGGGCTGGCCCGCGACCTGCTCTCCGCGATCAACCCGGATGTCTTCCTGACGCCGGGCGTCGAGCGGATGCTGGTCGAGCACCGCTGGCCGGGCAACGTACGCGAGCTGCGGGCGGTGCTCGTCCATGCGGCCGCGCGGCGCCGGTTCGGCGCGATCGTCGCCGCCGATCTGCCGCCGAAGCTGGGGTCGGTGCCGGGGCCGCGGGTGGTCGTACGGCCGCTCGACCAGGCCGAGCGCGACGTCATCCTGCACGGACTGATCAAGCACGACGGCAACAAGGCCGCGGTCGCGCGCGAGCTCGGGATCTCCCGCACGACGCTGTACGCCAAGATGCGGGCGCTGCGGATCTCGACCTACTAGGGGTATCCCGTTGTGCGGGCCCTCGGGCTGCGAGCTCGTGTGTTGCGCGCTATGGTCGTGGACGTCCACACGGGAGTCCGCGGCAGCGGGCTGAGAGGGAGCTGGAGCCGCTCCGACCGTTACACCTGATCCGGATCATGCCGGCGAAGGAAGTGATTGGTTGTGCTTCTTCCACGTATTTTCGTTCTTATCTCCTCGCGCGATGATCTCGCGCTGCTGCCCGCATTCGCCGAGGTCGGCGTCACCGGCTTCCAGGTGCGCGACAAGACCGCGACCACCCGTGAGCTGCTCGCGCTGACGGCGACCGTGATCGAGCAGGTCGGGACGTACGACGCGTGCGTGGTCGTCGACGACCGGCTCGACGTGGCGCTCGCGGCCGGTGCGCACGGCGTCCATCTGGGCGCCTCCGACCTTCCGGTGACCGAGGCCCGGCGGATCGCCGACGCGGTCGCTCCGGGGCTGGTCATCGGCGCGACCTGCCGGGACCGTGCCTCGGTCGAGGCGGCCGCCGTCGCGGGCGCGGACTACGCCGGGTTCGGTCCCGTCTTCGCGACGACGTCGAAGGCCGGGCTTCCCTCTCCTCTGGGGGTCGCCGCCGTTGCGGATGCCGCCGGCGTGCTCCCGCTGATCGCGATCGGCGGGATCTCGCCGGCGTCCGCCGGGGCGGTGCGTACCGCCGGCGCCCACGGGGTCGCCGTGATCGGCGGGCTCTGGCGACAACCCGACCCGCTCCAAGCCGCGAAGGAGCTCATGGAAGCGGTCGGCTGATGCGGGTGCGGATCCTCGGTGCCGGGATCGTCGGGCTGTCCGTGGCCGACGAGCTGATCCGCCGCGGGCACGACGTCACGGTGGTCGATCCGGCGCCGGGCTCGGGGGCGTCGTACGCCGCGGCCGGCATGCTCAGCCCGGCCGGCGAGGCCTGGTACGGCGAGGAGGACCTGACCCGGCTGTGCCTGTCGTCGCTGGCGCTCTGGCCGGAGTTCGCGGGACGGCTCGGGGTGCCCGTGCACACCCGCGGGACCCTGCTCGTCGGTGCCGACGCCGGCGACGTCCAGCAGGTCGAGCGCCAGCTGTCGGTGCTCGACCTCGCCGGGGTCTCCTACGAGCGGTTGGGGCGGAGGGAACTGCTGGGCCATGAACCCGGGCTCGGCCGGGTCGCCGGTGGCGCCTTCCTCGCCGAGGACCACTCGGTCGACCCGCGTGCGGTCGTCGCGGCGCTGCTCGCGCGGGTCGAGGGGCGGTTCCGCGACCGTGAGGAGGTCGCCGGCGTGACCGTGATCGCGACCGGAGCGAAGCTCCCCGCTCCGTACTCCTCCCTCATCCGCCCGGTGCGCGGCGACGTGGTGCGCGTGCGGACGCAGGAGCGGGTGGAGCGGACCGTGCGGGCGTGGGTGCACGGCGAGCAGGTCTACGTGGTGCCGCGGACCGACAGCGACGAAGTGGTCATCGGTGCCACCTCCGAGGAGCGCGACGGTCCGCTGCTGCCGACCGTCGAGGGCGTCTGGCGGCTGCTCGACTCCGCGCGCCGGGTGGTGCCGGCGCTCGACCGGGCCGGCGTGGTGGAGGTGACCTCGCGGGACCGGCCCGGCACCGCCGACAACCTCCCGCTGGTCGGGCCGACCGACGAGCCGGGGGTGGTGCTGGCGGGGGGCGCCTACCGCAACGGGGTCCTGCTCGCGCCGCTCATCGCGCGGCTGGTCGCCGATCACATCGAGACAGGATCAGTGGAGCCCGCGGTCGACCCGCGCCGGTTCCGGATGAAGGAGGACGGATGAGGATCACCGTGAACGGCGAGCCGATGGAAGTCGGTGGCACCGTCGCCGACCTGCTCGAGACCAGGACGGGCGACCGACGGCCGAGCGGTGTCGCGGTCGCCGTCGCCGAGGAGATCGTTCCCCGCGACGACTGGGCGGCACGGTCGCTCCAGGACGGCGACGTGGTCGAGATCGTGACGGCGGTGCAGGGCGGATGACCACCCCACCGATGACCAGCTTGAAGATCGCCGGCCGGGAGCTGTCCTCGCGCCTCTTCCTCGGCACCGGCGGCCTGCCCAACCTGGCGCTGCTGCCCGGCGTCATCGACGCGGCCGAGCCGGGCCTGGTGACCGTCTCGATGCGGCGTACCTCCTCGACGGCGACGGGCGGGCTGCTCGAGACGCTGCGCGCGGCGGAGGTGCCGATCCTGCCCAACACCGCGGGCTGCCTCTCGGCGCGCGAGGCGGTGCTGACCGCCGAGCTGGCCCGGGAGGCGCTGGAGACCGACTGGGTGAAGCTGGAGGTGATCGGTGACGAGACCTCGCTGATGCCCGACGCCGTCGAGCTCGTCGAGGCGGCCGAGCAGCTGGTGCGCAAGGGCTTCACGGTCCTCCCGTACGCCACCGACGACCCGGTCCTCGCCCGCCGGCTCGCGGACGCCGGCTGCGCGGCGGTGATGCCGCTCGGCTCGCCGATCGGGTCGGGCCTCGGCATCCTCAACCCGCATGCCATCGAGGCCGTGGTGGCCGCCGTCGACGTACCCGTCGTGCTCGACGCCGGTGTCGGCACCGCCTCGGACGCCGCCCTGGCGATGGAGCTCGGCTGCTCCGCGGTCCTCGCCGCCACCGCGGTCACCCGCGCCGACGACCCGGTCGGGATGGCCCGCGCGCTGCGGCTGGCCGTCGAGGCCGGCCACGCCGCCCGCGGCGCCGGCCGGATCCCCCGCCAGGCGGTCGCCCGGGCATCGTCACCGATGGAGGGCCGGATCGCATGAACGCGCTGCCGCGACTGCTCGTCCTCACCGACCGCTCCCAGCTCCGCCTCGGCCGCGGCCTGCTCCCAACCCTGGCCGAGTGCGCCGACGCCGGCCTGACCCATGTGGTGCTCCGCGAGCTCGACGAGCCCCACGAGCAGCGCGCGCGGCTGGCGCAGGCCGCCACCGAGCTCGGCCTCGTGGTCATCGCCGCCCACACCCTTCTGCCAAGCGCGGTTGGCCTCCACCTGCCGGCCTCCGCGAGCTGTAACACGTCGTTCGTAGGACTACTCGCCCTATCAGAACGACCGGATAGTCGGTGTAACAGCGTGTTACACCGCGGCCGCAGCTGCCACAGCCCCGCCGAGGTCGCCGCCGCAGCGGAGGACGGGTTCGACTACGCGATGCTCAGCCCGTACGCGATGACCGAGTCCAAGCCCGGTTATGGGCCACCACTCGCGGCCGACGCGTTCGGCGACCTGCCGCTCCCGACGTACGCCCTGGGCGGGATCACGCCCGCCAACGCCGCCGAAGCGGTGGCCGCCGGGGCCCACGGGGTCGCGGTGATGGGGGCGGTGATGCGGGCCGACGAGCCAGGACAGGTGGTACGCGACCTCCTGGCCGCCCTCCCCGCACCGGAGGTCGTCCCATGAACCCGCCGGTCGCGCTCACCATCGCCGGCACCGACTCCGGGGGAGCGGCGGGCACGGCGGCCGACCTGGCCACCTTCGCCGCGCTCGGGGTCCACGGGGCCTGTGTGATCACCGCCGTCACCGCTCAGGACACGACCGGCGTCAGCGACATCCACGCCGTCCCGATTGCCACGGTCGCGACCCAGCTGCACGCCGTCTTCGACGACCTTCCCGTCGCGGCGGTCAAGACCGGCATGCTCGGCAGCGCCGAGGCCGTCGCCCTGGTCAGCCGCCTCTGCGCCGACCGCCCGCTCGTGGTCGACCCCGTCCTCGTCGCCACCTCCGGCGCGGTGCTCGGTGGGGAGGACGTACGCCGCGCCTACCTCGACCACCTCCTCCCCGTCGCCACCGTCGTCACCCCCAACCTCGACGAGGCCCGGGCCCTGGCCGGTCACGACGGCTCGCCCGAGGAGATCGCCGCGGAGCTGGCAAGCGCGAAGTCGGCGGTGATCGTCACCGGCGGTGACCCGGAGGCCACCGGCACATGCACCGACTGGCTCGCAGAGCCGGGGAGACCGCCGATCCCGCTCACCCATCCCGCCGTCCCGACCAAGAACGACCACGGCACCGGCTGCACCTACAGCTCGGCCCTGGCCGCCCACCTCGCCCATGGCGCCCCGCTGCACGAAGCGGCGGAGCAGGCCGCTGCGTACGTCACCCGACAGCTCACCAGAAGCCAGCACTGGACCCTCGGCCGTGGCCGAGGACCGATCGCTCACACCAAGGAGACAGCATGACCGTCCACCCCGCCCACACCCGCCTCGAGCTCGGGGACCTGAAGGTCCCGGTGACCCGGGTCGCGCTCACCAACGGCGAGACCTTCGACCGCTACTGCACCGAGGGCCCGGGATCCCAGCCCGAGCAGGGCCTCCCGCCGCGTCGCGACGAGTGGATCGAGGAGCGCGGCGACACCGAGGCCTACGAGGGCCGCCGGACCGAGCTGCTGGACAACGGCAAGGCAGCCGTACGCCGCGGAGCGGCCCGCCAGGAGTGGCAGGGCGAGCGCCGGCAGCCGCGCAAGGGCAAGAACGTCACCCAGATGCACTACGCGAGAAAGGGCATCATCACCAAGGAGATGGCCTATGTCGCGGTGCGCGAGAGCTGCGACCCCGAGCTGGTCCGCGAGGAGGTGGCCGCCGGTCGCGCCATCATCCCCAACAACGTCAACCACCCCGAGTCCGAGCCGATGATCATCGGCAAGCGGTTCCTGGTGAAGATCAACGCCAACATCGGCAACTCCGCGGTCACCTCCTCCATCGCCGAGGAGGTCGACAAGCTCACCCACGCGATCACCTGGGGCGCGGACACGGTGATGGACCTGAGCACCGGCGACGACATCCACACCACCCGCGAGTGGATCCTGCGCAACTCACCCGTCCCGATCGGCACCGTCCCGATCTACCAGGCCCTGGAGAAGGTCAACGGCGAGGCCGACAAGCTGACCTGGGAGGTGTTCCGCGACACCGTCATCGAGCAGGCCGAGCAGGGCGTCGACTACATGACGATCCACGCGGGCGTACTCCTGCGCTACGTCCCGCTCACCGCCAACCGCGTCACCGGCATCGTCAGCCGCGGCGGCTCGATCATGGCCGGCTGGTGCCTCGCGCACCACCAGGAGAGCTTCCTCTACACCCACTTCGACGAGCTGTGCGAGATCTTCAAGCAGTACGACGTCGCCTTCTCCCTCGGTGACGGCCTCCGCCCGGGCAGCACCGCCGACGCCAACGACGAGGCCCAGCTCTCCGAGCTGCGGACGCTGGCCGAGCTCACCGAGCGGGCCTGGGAGCACGACGTCCAGGTCATGGTCGAGGGCCCCGGGCACGTCCCGCTCAACCTCGTGGAGGAGAACGTACGACTGCAGCAGGAGTGGTGCCACGGCGCGCCGTTCTACACCCTGGGCCCGCTCGCGACGGACATCGCTCCCGGCTACGACCACATCACGAGCGCCATCGGCGCGGCTACGATCGCCATGCACGGCACCGCGATGCTCTGCTATGTCACCCCGAAGGAGCACCTCGGCCTGCCCGACAAGGACGACGTGAAGACGGGCGTGATCACCTACAAGCTCGCCGCCCACGCCGCCGACATCGCCAAGGGTCACCCCGGCGCCCGCGACCACGACGACGCCCTCTCCCGGGCGCGCTTCGAGTTCCGCTGGCGTGACCAGTTCGCGCTCTCGCTGGACCCGGTCACCGCGGAGAGCTTCCACGACGAGACCCTGCCGGCGGAGGGCGCCAAGACCGCCCACTTCTGCTCCATGTGCGGCCCGAAGTTCTGCTCGATGAAGATCAGCCAGGACGTACGCGACCGCTTCGGCGGCAGCGACGGCGCGTCCCCCGAGGAGGTCGAGGCCGGGATGATGGAGAAGTCGAAGGAGTTCGCGGCGGCGGGGAGCCGGGTCTACCTCCCGCTCGCCGACTGACCTGCCGAGCCCGACGATGCCCTGGCCGTCTGCGGCCAAGGCATCGTCGTGGCTGTGCCCTAGCCGTCGGCGCGCAGGCTCTCGTAGACCCTCGCGAGCCCTTCCGAGCCGTAGCCCGCGGCGATCTGCCCGCCGATCAGCGCCTGGACCATGGCGATCGGGGTGGCGTCGACGCCTTCCTCCTCGCTGGCGCGCACGATGTGCGTCAGGTCGGAGAACTCCAGGCTCTGCTGGCCCGCGACGGTGTAGTCGCCGCCGTCGATGACCTTCGCGTAGCCGTCGAACCCTTCGGTCATCGCGGCCAGGAAGGGAGCCTGCCGGGCGGCGAAGTCGGCAGCGCTCATCCCCATGGAAGCGACCATCGCAGCGCCGTGGAAGAAGCCAGTGAACATCTGATACATCCCTGACAGCATCGCCAGGTCCACCAACGACGCCCGCCCGGCATCCTCGCCGTGGAACTCGCTGGTGGCCCAGATGTCGAGCGTCGGTAGAAGGACGTCGTACGCAGCCCGCGATCCGCTGTAGAAGATCTGACTCGCGCGGGATCCGATCATGGCGGGGATGGCCATGATCGCGCCGTCGAGGTAGTCGACACCGTTCTCGGCGGCCCAGGCCGCGAGCTCACGGGACTCGGTCGGCGTCGTGGTCGTGACGTTGAGGAGGGTGCGGCCGCGGAGCTGGGCGGCAGCCGGGCCGAGGGTCTCCACGACGGAGGAGTGATCGATGAGGCACGCGATGACCACGGGGCTCGCCAGCGCCGCGTCGCTGACGGAGGTCGCCTCCTCGGCGCCGCGGTCCACCAGATCCGAGGCACGGCCGGGAGTGCGGTTCCAGACGGTCACGGAACGGCCGGCGTCGAGCAACGCGGCCGCCAGGGCGCTGCCCATCGCGCCGAGGCCGAGCATGGTGACGTCGGTCAGGTGGGTGGAGTTTCGATTGGATTCGGACACGCATCCATGCTGGCTGACGTCGTCGCGTCGCGGGAGTACCCACTATTTACTGGGGTACGCACCTTCTGGTGCGTGGCATCCGGGTTAAAGCCTCAGGGTTGAACCTGAGAGACGGATGCGGCGTGCGCCGATAGCATCGACAGTCATGGGACTCCCCGAACCGCACCCCGGCCAGCCCCGCCGTGCCGACCTGCGCGTCAGCGACGCCGACCGCCACGCGGTGGCCGACATCCTGCGCGAGGCGGCGGGGGAGGGCCGGCTCGACATCGACGAGCTCGAGGAGCGGCTCGAGGAGACCTACAGGGCCAAGACGTACGCCGACCTGGAGCCGATCACCCAGGACCTCCCGGTCGCGGGGCAGATGCCGCCGGCACCGGTGGCGCCCGCCGCCTCGGTGGTGCCGGTCGTCTACGGCCAGGGCGATGCCTCCGACAGCGCCAGCGCGTTCCTGAGCAACGTCCAGCGCAAGGGCGTGTGGGTGGTCCCGCAGCACCTCTCGGTCAACGCGGTGCTGGGCGATGCCGACATCGACCTGCGCGAGGCGCACTACTCCGCACGCGAGGTGGTCATCAACGCCACCTCGATCCTGGGCAGCGTGAAGGTCACCGTCCCGCCGCACGTGCACGTGATCGTCGAGGGCAACGGTGTCCTCGGCGACTTCAAGGAGCCGTCCGCGAAGGTGCCCGAGGTGCTTTCCGTGGACTCGCCGGTGGTGCGGGTGCGTGGCGTCGCGGTGCTGGGCGACGTGACCGTCAGGCGCCGCGGGCCTCGCGGTCCGAAGCGCACCCTGAAGCAGCATCTCGGACTGGAGTGATGTCGTAGGGGGATTGTTGAGGCACGGTCTCGATACCCCCACTACCATTCGCCCCATGGGAACGACCCCCGAGCCATTTCGTGGCCAGAATCCTGATCCGAATCTGCGGATCAGTGATGCCGACCGCCACAAGGTGGCCGACATCCTGCGCGAGGCCGCGGGCGAGGGACGCCTGGAGATCGACGAGCTCGACGACCGCCTCGAGGCGACCTTCAAGGCCAAGACGTACGCCGACCTGATCCCGATCACCGTCGACCTGCCGGTAGCCGGCACCCCGGCACCGCCGGTCCCGCAGACCCAGCCGGCCGCCGGCAGCAGTCCCGCGGTGTTCGCCGCGAACCCGATCGAGAGCCAGCTCTACGTCGCGATCATGAGCGGTGTCGACCGGCGCGGGGTCTGGACGGTGCCGGCGACCGGCAACGTGATCGCCCTGATGGGTGGTGCCGATCTCGACATGCGCCAGGCGCAGTTCTCCGCGCAGGAGACCGTGATCTACGCCAACGCGATCATGGGCGGGGTCAACATCACGGTCGGCCCCGACGTCCAGGTCGTGATGCAGGGCGTCGGGATCATGGGCGGCTACGTCGGTCCGCGCGGCGTCGAGCCGACCGGCGGTCCGGTGCTTCGGGTGAAGGGCCTGGCGCTGATGGGCGGCGTCGCCGTCGTCCGCAAGCCGTTGAAGGGGGCCAAGGGCCCCGGGCAGTTGCGGATGCCGCCGCCGCCACCGCACGAGCTGCACTGAGCAACACATTCTCGGGGATGGTCCGCTCCGCGGACCGATCTTGTCGTGCCTGGAAATGAGGCACTAACCTCACCTGAACCAGGTATTGTGTAGTTATATAATAGACAAAGGAGTCTCGGGATGAAGCCGAAGTGGAGCGCACTGCTGGGTGCCGCACTCCTGGCCCTCGTGGCCGTGATCGCCGGACTCCTGGTCGTCGGCCCGAAGACCATCGCCGCCGGCTCCGCGGCCGCCGACCCGTCGGCCGCACCGGTCAAGGACCCCGCGGCCGAGCTGGCCGCCGCGACCGACGAGCGCCGCAACATGGTCCTGATCCTCATGGACGACTTCTCGCTGGAGCTGCTCCGCACGATGCCGGAGGCGACCAGGATGGCCGCCGAGGGCGCCACGTACGAGAACGCCTTCGTCATCGACTCGCTGTGCTGCCCCTCGCGCGCGGCGCTGCTGACCGGACAGACGCCGCACCACACCAAGGTCCTCACCAACACGGAGAACGACCCGGAGCACCCGGTCGGCGGATGGTCGGCGTTCCAGCGCTACGGCAACCTCGAGAAGCAGTTCAGCATCGGGCTCCAGAAGGCCGGCTACACGACCGGGTTCGTGGGGAAGTACATCAACGCCTACGAGGCCACCCTCGACGCCGACGGCAACCGGGTCCCACCGCCCAAGGTGCCCGGCTGGGACTCCTGGAACGCGCTCCTCGGCGGCGCCTACGGCGGCTGGGGCTACCAGAGCACCTTCCTCGACGGCAACGGCGACGTGCAGCTGCGCAACCACCCGCAGCCCGCGCGGAATGCCTCCGTGGAGGAGAAGGACGCCTCGTACGCCACGAACGTCACCCGCGACTACGCCCTCGACTTCATCAATGCGCACCGTGACGACGAGGATCCCTACTTCCTCGAGATCGCCGCCTACGGGCCGCACTCCCGCCTAGGCCACCACTACCCGGGCCTGGACACCTGGTTCCCGCCCGCCTTCGCCGATCAGGCGCCGGCCGGTGACCCGGCGGGCGGCAACTGCGGCCGCGTCGCGTGCGCGGACCTGACCTTGAAGGACCTGGTCGGCTACGGCGACGACCGCTGGGACAACGTCCCGACCTACCTCGGCCGCGGAGGACGTACGTCCCAGGCTCCTGCCTGGCGCACCAACAAGGTGTCGCTGAGCGACGAGACGGCGCTGAGCCAGTACCGCGACCGTGCCCGCATGGTGCAGTCGATCGACCGGATGATCGCCCAGGTGCGCGAGGCTGCCGGCGAGGACACCTACACCGTGCTGACCTCCGACAACGGCTTCCACCTGGGTCAGCACCAGCTCAACGGCGGCAAGGGCGCTCCCTACGACTCCGACACCCGCGTCCCCCTGGTCGTCGTCGGCCCCGACGTGGTGCCCGGCAAGCGCAGCCAGTTCGTCAACAACATCGACCTCGCGCCGACCTTCCTCGACCTCGCGGGCGCCCCCACCCCGGCGTACGTCTCCGGCACCTCGTTCGCGGAGACCTTGAGCCGGCCGCGGCTGCCGGGCGGGAGATACGCCTTCTTCGAGCACACCTACGCCAAGTCGCATCCCGGCGAGGTCGACCTCGACAGCGGCTCGGGCGGCACCATCGACATCATCCCGTCCTACATCGCGGTGCGTGGCTCGCAGGGGCTGCTGGTCCGGTTCGACCTGGACAAGTCCTGGAAGGGCACCGACCACGCCTACGAGCTCTACCGCTACGACCGGCCGTGGGAGGACCGCAACGTCTTCGCCGAGGATCACGCCAAGCCCTACGCCCGCGACCTGATGCGCCGGCTGAACGCCTACGAGGGCTGTGCCCCGACTGTGTGCCGGGCTTTGACCCGCTGATTCCGAATCTGGGCTATCGTGTCCCCGCCGGGGCAAATGTGGCCCCGGTCACTTCACAACGGATCGTCCGGCACGTGCCTGCCGGTGAAGGAGACAACGGAATCATGGCAACAGTTACGTTCGAGAAGGCGCAGCGTTGGTACGCGGGCGCCGCCGAGCCCGCGGTCAAGGGCATCGACCTCGAGATCAAGGACGGCGAGTTCATGGTGCTCGTCGGCCCGTCCGGATGCGGTAAGACCACCACCCTGCGCATGCTCGCCGGGCTGGAGGAGGTCAACTCGGGCGCCATCAAGATCGGCGACCGCGAGGTCACCAACGTGGCGCCCAAGGACCGCGACATCGCGATGGTCTTCCAGAACTACGCGCTCTACCCGCACATGAGCGTCGCCGAGAACATGGCGTTCTCGCTGAAGATGGCCAAGGTCCCGAAGGCCGAGCGTGACAAGCTCGTCGCCGAGGCCGCCAAGACCCTGGGTCTGACCGACTACCTCGACCGCAAGCCGAAGGCGCTCTCCGGTGGTCAGCGCCAGCGCGTCGCCATGGGCCGTGCGATCGTCCGCCAGCCGCAGGTCTTCTGCATGGACGAGCCGCTCTCCAACCTCGACGCCAAGATGCGCGTGCAGACCCGCACCGACATCGCCAAGCTCCAGGCCGACCTCGGCATCACCACCGTCTACGTCACCCACGACCAGGTCGAGGCGATGACGATGGGCGACCGCGTCGCGGTGATGAACAACGGTGAGCTGCAGCAGGTAGACACCCCGCTCAACCTCTACCGCAAGCCGGTCAACCTCTTCGTCGCCGGCTTCATCGGCTCGCCGCAGATGAACCTCATCAAGGCCATCGCGGCCGACGGCGGCGCCAAGATCGAGGAGTACGTCGTCCCCGTCGGCGCCCACGACCTGCCCAAGGAGATCACCATCGGCGTGCGTCCGGAGAGCTTCCGGGTCATCGGCGAGGGCCAGGGCGGGCTGCCGGTCCAGGTGACCGTCGTCGAGGAGCTGGGCTCCGACTCCTACGTCTACGGCACCAGCGACGTCGAGGGCGTCCCGTCGACCCTGATCGTCCGGGTCTCCTCCAAGGACCACGTCAGCAAGGGCGACACGATCTACGTCACCACCGACCCCGAGGACGTCCACGTCTTCGACACCGAGTCGGGCCTGCGCGTCAACTGACGCTCAACCGAAGCACTCAGTGCTGCTGGTTCATCCGAGCCAGCATCGCGTTGTAGGCATCGAGGGCCTCGTCGCTGTCGGGATCCACGGATCCCGGCTCGGCGGGGCCCTCCGTCGTACCCCGGGCGCTCTCCTGGGCGAGCCGGCTGCTGCGTACGCCGTCGAGGAAGCGGCCGGTCATCTTGGTGCGGCGCTCGGGTGAGGAGACGACGGCGATGACCAGGCCGATGGCGAGCAGCATCATGCCACCGTCGCCGCCGGCCCACATCAGGCCGCCGGCGGTCTGGATGTCGCGCACCGCGTCCAGTGCCCACTCCGGTCGGGCGCCGGAGTAGACCGGGTAGAGGTCGCGCTCGGTCTGCAGCATCACGATCCCCACGATCGTGTCGGGCACCATGCCGACGACCAGGAGCGCGATCCGGCCGAGGTAGGGGAGGTCGGGACGTACCTTCTCCTCGCCGATGGTGCCGGTCAGGAAGAGAAAGCCGGAGACGACGTACGCCACTTGCTCGCCGACCATCAGCGGCGTGCTCTGCGCCATCGAGTCCATGAACCCGGACAGGTGGGTGCCGATGATGACCAGCGAGTAGAGCAGCATGCCGGTGGCGGGGTGGACCAGGATCGTGACCGGGAGCGAACGCATCGCCTGCTCGGCGCGCGGGCCGGTCTCGGCGATGACGGTGAGCGGGTGACCGAGCACCAGGAGCGCGGGTACGACCATGATCAGCGTCAGATGGAGCACCATGTGCATCCAGGCCAGCGCCATCGCGTAGCCGTTGATGGCCGAGGCGACCACGACGTACATCAGGCCGAGCCCGGTCAGGAACGACGCCACCCGCCAGCCCTTGACCGTCGAGGCGGGTCCGGCGGCGTTGCGGAGCGTGAGATAGCCCGCGCCGAGGATGACCACGGCGAGCAACCAGCCGGGCTGGAGACTCCAGGTGGTGAGGAACTCGGACCAGCCGAGCGCGGGCAGGGAGCCGTGGTCGTGCATGCTGCTCACGGTATCTCTGGCGCGTGGAGGAGCGTGATTTCCCGGCTACGCCGTGACAGCGCGGTCGGCGGTGCGGCGGACGACCTTGATGAAGGCCGGCCACAGCGGCCGGGGCAGGTCGTGGCCCATGCCCTTGATCAGGGTGATCTCGGCGCCGGGAACGGCCGCGGCCGTCGCGCGGCCACCGGAGACGTGGACCATCTTGTCGGCCAGGCCGTGGATCACGCTGAACGGGACCTCGAGCCGCCCGAGGTCCTCGGTGCGGTCGGGCTGGGTGAGGATGGCGAGCATCTGCCGCGCCACGGCCGGGCCGCTGACGCCGCGGTTCCAGGTGTCGATCGCGCGCCGGCGCACCTCGTCCTCGGGCTCGGGGTAGGCAGGCGAGCCGATCTGGATGCCGCCCTTGATCTGGCGCTCGATGTAGCCCTCCAGGCCGGGCTTCTTGATGACCAGCGCGGGCAGCAGGGTCGGGTGCTGGAAGCCGACACCGCGCCGGCCGGTCGTGGACATCGTCGAACAGACCGAGCGCACCCGGTCGGGATGCCGGATGGCGAGGGTCTGGGCGATCATCCCGCCCATCGACACACCCCACACGTGCGCGGAGTCGATGTCGAGATGGGTCAGCAGCGCGGCCGCGTCGTCGGCGAGATCGGCCAGGGCGTACGGCGACGGCGTCGGCAGCCCCACGAACGCCCGGGCCAGCCGCGCGAGCGTGATCCGCTCGTCGCTCGGGTGGGGCGAGGAGTGGCCGACATCGCGGTTGTCGTAGCGGACCACGTAGAACCCGGCCTCGGCCAGCTGCTCGCACAGGCCGGCGTCCCACCAGGTCATCGGGCCGCCGAGCCCCATGATCAGCAGCAACGGGTCACCGCCGGGATCGCCGAACGTGTCGTACGCAATCTCTACTCCTCCGGGGAGGAAGGCGGTTGACTCGGTCGGCTCGGCGGCGGTGGTCATGTGCCGACTTTACCGGGTCATTCCAGGTCGACCGGTTCGCCGATGACGTAGCCGTCCCAGTCGCTCATGTCTTCCTGGTCGATCTCGATCGGGGGCCCCTCGACGACGAGGCCGACCGCACCGGGGGCCTTCGGGTAGGTCTGGAAGTGGGCGGTCAGATCACCGTGCGAGAGCCGCAACGAGTTACCGCTGAACGTCGGGCTGAACTCCTCGAGCTCGTCGCGCAGCGCGTTGAGCGGGTCCTGCTGCTCCGTGACGAAGTCGGCCTGGACGTCGTACCTGTAGGACTTGTACTTGTCCGAGTACCCCTTCTGATCCACGCCGTCGTACGCCTCCGTCGCGTCCTCGGGGGACGCGCCGAGCGTCGTCGAGGCGACGGCGGACAGCTCGCGTGCCCAGGTGAGCACGTCGTCTCGCTGGTGTTCGAGCTCGGCGTAGGTCTTGTCGCTCACTCCACCACATCCTCCGGCAAGCAGGATCGTCAGTGCCGCCGCCGTCGCGGCCAGGATCCGGGCGGTCATCGGCCGTCCGTGTCGGGGCTGGTCGGGGTGCGGTCGCTCTCGGGGTCGACCGGGCCGCGGTACCACGGGTCGTGCACCTGCCCGGCGCGTACGACCTCGTCGTACTGGCCGTTGACGATGTGGGCCATGTTGGCGAGTGACTCCGTGTCGTGGTCGTAGTACTTGACGTGGTCGTCGATGTTGGGGATCGACCCTCTGCTGGTGCTCTCGGCCTGGAAGCGTACGGCACCGAAGTCGTCCTCCGCCGGGTTGTGGCCGAGACCGGCGCCGGCCATCTGGGCGACGACGCCGCCGAGGGGGCCGGTGAGCACGCCCGCGCCGATGGCCGCGGGGCTGACCCATCCGGTCTGCCCCAAACGGCCGACGAGGTCCTCGCTGTTCGTGCCGACGAAGACATGTCCCGACCCGACGCCGAGGTCGTCGGCCGAGTCGGCATCGTCGCCGGCGCCAGGGCTGCCGAGCAGGACGACGTCGTCGGCACCGGGGTGGTGGTCGGTCATGGCGTGGGCGACGGTGGTGGACCCGTAGCTGTGGCCGATGGCGGTGAGGTGGAAGTCGTCGGAACGCATGGCGTTGAGACCGTCGAGGGTGTCGGCGAGACGTTCGCCGCCAGCGGCGGCCATACCTTCGGCGGCGACCCCGACCGAGTCGGCACCGCTGGGCGCGTCATAGCCGATCCAGAACATCGTGGCGGTGCTGGTTCCGCCTTCGAACGCCGCCGCCTGCTGGAGGTTGATGGCGTTCTGGGCATTGCTGTCGGCGGACTCCATGTCGGTGGTGAGTCCGGGCACGTTCACCGAGACGTTCTCGGCGGTGTCGAGGTCGCCGACGGCCATCGCGACGGCGCCGTCGCCGCCGAACGCCATCGGATCGTAGGCGTAGATCTGCGGCACGTAGTTCTCGCCCGTCATCGGGTCGATGCCTCTCTCGATCCTCCGCCGCGCATCGTCCGCGGCCCGGGCGTTGTCGTAGCGGGTCTGCTCGTCGTCGGTGCGCTGGTCCTCGGGGATGGCGCCGAGCTCGGCGAGGTCACGGTCGAGCGAGATGGTGTTCGCCGCGCTGCGATCGGCCGCCGGGATGCCGTCGGTGTTCCCCACGATCTCGGGGTCGGCAGCGATCATGGCCGCTCGCTGCTCTTCGGTGAGGCTGTCCCACCACGCCTTGACCGCGGTGGGGTCCTTGCCCGTCGGCATCGAGTCCCTGGCGGCGTCCGCGGGGTCGGCGACCCCGGCGTACTTCTGGTCGACCTGCTGCTCGGTCATCGCACCGCGGAGCGCGGCGGCGACCCGCTCCTCGCTGGCCCGGAGATCCTCGGCCCACCTCACCAGATCGGATTCGTACGCCTCGATCTGACTGGTGCAGCGGTCGCAGTCCGACTTGAGGAGCTGGAGCGCGGCCTCGTCGGTGGGCAGCGGGTTCGCCCGGGCGGAGAGGGCGGCGACCTCGCGGGCCAGGTGCGCGCGGTCGGCCCTGAGCTGTTGATGACGCTTGCTGAGATCGACCAGGTCGTCGCCGTGGCCCAGCACCGCGTTGGCCGCGGCGCGCAGCGCCAGCGAGCAGGCATCGGCGTGCCTGCCGATGGGGCTCAGCGCTTCGGCGTATGCAGCGGCGGCCCGGCCGTCGAGGAGGCCGGACTCCTTGGCCTTCCCGCCCACGAACGAGCCGTGGTCGTCGAAGATCGACGAGGAGGTACGCAGGGCGGTCCCCGCGTCCTGGACCTTCTGCCCGTCCGCGTCGAACTCGGGCGTCTCGCTCGGCGTCGGCGGCAGCGAGATGGTGATGGTCACCGGATCTCCTTGATGCTGCTCAGCGCCAAGGATGCGTCGAAATCGGTCTTCGCGTCGGTCTCGAGGATGTCGATCGCGGTGCTCCTCAGCCCGTCGGCCTGGGACTCGGAGGAGCGGGCGGACTTGGTGGCGATCGCCTCCCACGCCTCGATGAACCGTCCGACCAGACTCGCCACCGCTGGTGTGAATCCACCGGTGCCGACCCCGATGATCTGCTTCGCCGCGGCGGTGAGGTGGAGATTCTCCGTGTCCCACGCGGCAGCCGTGGACCTGACCTTGGCCGGTTCGACGTGCAGCGTCATGTCAACGCCTCCTGCGCCTCCGCCGCGGGACGGAGAACCCGGCCGGTCACCGTCACCACGAGTGCGTGATGGCTCTCGGACCAGGTGCCGACGATCTGGACATCCGGTTGCGAAGCCGTCCACCGGTGGAATGCCTTCACTGCGAGCGCGGAGTGCCACCTTGCGTCCCGGAACGCCTGATCGAGGCCGGCCAGGATCGCGCCGCCGTCGGCTGCTCGCGCCTCGAGCTGGGCCCAGCGACGTACGTTCTCGCGGTCGTACGTCTCCCACCGGGGGCCGTCCTCGGTGTGACCCGGTACGCGCGCGGCGATTGCTGCGAAGGCTGCGTCCACCGCTTGCGCCGACCGGCCCAGGTCATCGGTCGTCGCCTCGGGTGAAGGTCCGAGAGGGTCCTCCGGCGGCAGGATCACGATGTCGACGTCCGGGCGACGTGCCCGCAGGGCAGCGAAGAATGGGTCCGTCACGTCGATGCCTCCCCGAATGACATACACCTGAGACGCTCATCAATGCTCGTGTCGCACCACAAGATAGCAACAAAATGGCACCGCGGGCGGTCGCTCTGGGGACTCCGGGAACAACGAGCTCAACGAGAAACGCGGCAAGGACCAGGAGGTCCTTGCCGCGTCCGGTCCGGCGCACGCGCCGGGCGAGGATCAGAAATCGATGGCGCTGTAGGCCTTGAGCTTGGCGAGCTGGTGCTCGGAGGTGACCTTGCGGATCGTGCCCGAGCGGCTGCGCATGACGAGGGAGTCGGTGACGACGGCGCCGTGGGGGAGGTACTGCACGCCCCGCATCAGGTCGCCGTCGGTGATGCCGGTGGCGACGAAGAAGCAGTCGTCGCCGGTGACCAGGTCGTTGGTGTGGAGCACGAAGTCGGGGTCGAGGTTGTGGCCGGCGTCGAGGGCGCGCTGGCGCTCCTCGTCGTCCTTGGGCCACAGCCGGCCTTGGATGGTGCCGCCCAGGGCCTTCATCGCGCAGGCCGCGACGATGCCCTCGGGGGTGCCGCCGATGCCCATCAGCAGGTCGGCCCCGGAGCCGGCACGGGCGGCCGAGATCGCGCCGGCGACGTCACCGTCGACGATGAACTTGATCCGGGCGCCGGTCTCGCGGATCTCCTCGACCAGCTTGTCGTGGCGGGGCCGGTCGAGGACGATCACGGTGATGTCGGAGACCGTGGTGTCCTTGGCCTTGGCCACCGCGGCGATGTTCTCGGCGACCGGCAGGCGGATGTCGACGACGTCAGCGGCCTCGGGGCCGGTGACCAGCTTCTCCATGTAGAAGACGGCGCTGGGGTCGTACATGCTGCCGCGCGGGGCGACCGCCATCACCGCGACGGCGTTGCTCATGCCCTTGGCGGTCAGGGTGGTGCCGTCGATCGGGTCGACCGCGACGTCGCACTCGGGTCCGGTGCCGTCGCCGACCTGCTCGCCGTTGAAGAGCATCGGGGCGTTGTCCTTCTCGCCCTCGCCGATCACGACGGTGCCGTTCATGGCGACCGTGGAGATCATCGTGCGCATCGCGTTGACCGCGACACCGTCGGCGCCGTTCTTGTCACCACGCCCCACCCAGCGAGCCGCGGCCATCGCTGCCGCCTCGGTGACGCGCACGAGCTCCAGGGCCAGGTTGCGGTCAGGAGCGGTGGGGGCGACGCCGAGCGGCTGGGTGTCGTTCATGGGGTTCAATCTATCCGCCGGGCGCGGTGGAGTCCCCGCCGCGTCACTTGATCGATCCAGAGACAAGCCTGACGGCGAACGGTGTTTGCGGTTCGTTCAGCACTCGTTCGGTCGGGCCGTCCTCGACGATGTGACCGTGCTCGATCACCACCACCCGGTCGGCGAGCGCACGGGCGTCCGCGGCGTCGTGGGTGACGATGATGGCTGTCCTGTCCTGGAGGGCTTCGCGGAGCGTCTGGCGAAGCGCAGGACGTACGTCGACATCGAGCGAGGCCATCGGCTCGTCGAGCAGGAGCAGCTCGGGGTCGGCGGCGAGTGCCCGGGCCACCGCGACCCGCTGGGCCTGGCCGCCGGAGATCTCGGACGGCTTGCGCCCGGCGAGCGTCTCGGCGCCGACCTCGGTGAGGTGGCGGGTGGCGAGCTCGTTGGCCTGGTGGCGGCGTACGCCTCGGGCCCGGGGAGCGAAGGCGACATTGGCGAGCACCGACAGGTGCGGGAAGAGGAGCGGGTCCTGGGCGAGGAGGGCGACCCCACGGGCGTGCGGGGGAGTGGTGTCGATGATGCGGTCGCCGAGGCGTACCTCTCCCTCGTCGGGGCGAAGGAGACCGGCGATCACGCCCAGGATGCTCGACTTGCCGGCACCGTTGGGGCCGGTGAGCGCGACCGTCTCGCCGGCGGCGACATCGAGGGTGACGTCGATGCCGCGCTGGGCGATCACCGCCCGCAGGTGGAGCGCGCTCACGCCGCCACCTCCGTTGCGCAAGCGCCATCGTACGGAGATGGCGGCGTGTGGATCGGATGGCTCGCTCGCTTGCGCTCGCTCACAAGGCCCTCCCGTGCCGGGCGAAGCCGATCACGGCGATCGCGACGACCACCAGCACCAGCGAGAGGGCGACGGCCGCGTCGGGGTCGTCGACGCGGAGCAGGTACACCTGCAGCGGCATCGTGCTGGTGACGCCGGGAAGGTTGCCGGCGAAGGTGATCGTGGCGCCGAACTCGCCCAGGCAGCGGGCGAAGGCGAGGACCGCGCCGGAGAGAAGTCCGGGGCCGACCAGCGGAAGGGTGACGCGGCGGAAGACGGTGGTGGGGCGGGCGCCGAGCGTGGCCGCGACCGCCTCGTAGCGGGTGCCGCTGGTGCGCAGCGCCCCCTCGAGGCTGATCACCAGGAACGGAAGCGCCACGAACGTCTGCGCCATCACCACGGCGAGGGTGGTGAACGGGATCTGGATGCCGACCAGGTCCAGCGACTGCCCCAGCAGGCCCCGGCGGCCGAACGTGTAGAGCAGTGCCAGCCCGCTGACGACCGGCGGCAGGACGAGCGGAAGGAGCACCAGCGACCGCACCAGCCCCTGGCCGCGGAAGCTGGTCCGCGCCAGGACGGTGGAGAGAGGTACGCCGAGGACGATGCACAGCGTGGTGCTGGCCGCCGCGGTGCGCAGGCTGAGCCAGAGCGCCTCCAGCGCGGAGGGCGAGGTGATCAGGCCGGGAAAGCCGCCCAGGTCGACGCGGAGGATGATCGCGACAAGCGGGACGATGATGAACGCCGCGGCGATGGCCGCCGGGAACCACAGCCAGCGGGGCATGCCGACGGACGGACCGGCCCCCCGCTGCCGGTCCGTCCGTCGGGCGGTCCCGAGAAGATCAGGGCTGGCCGAAGCCGGCATCGCTCAGCACCTTCTGCCCTGCCTCGCTCCGCACCAGGTCGACGAACTCCTGGGCGAGGTCGGCGTCGTCGGCGCCGTCGAGGGCGCTGATCGGGTAGGTGTTCACGACCTCGTCGGACTCCGCGAACTCGACGCCGGTCACGGTGTCTCCGGCGGCGGTCACGTCGGTGACGTACACGAGCCCGGCGTCGGCGTCACCGGAGGTGACCTTGGCGAGCACGTCGCTGACCGACTGCTCCTCGCTGACCGGCTTGATGTCGACGCCGGTCTTGTCCTCCATCTGGGCGGTCGCGCTGCCGCAGGGGACCTCGGCCGCGCAGACGACGACCTTCGTGCCGGCCTTGGCCAGATCCTGGAAGCCAGCGATCTCGGCCGGGTTGCCCGGAGGCGTGGCGATCTCGAGCGTGTTGGAGGCGAAGTCCTGCGGGTCGGTGGCCAGGTCACCGAGCTTGTCCATGTTCTTGGTGTCGGCCGAGGCGAAGACGTCCGCCGGGGCGCCGTCCTCGATCTGGGCGACCAGGTCCGAGGAGCCGCCGAAGCTGGTGGTCACCTTCACGCCGGGATGGTCCTTCTCGAACTCCTCGGCCAGCTCGGTGAACGTATCGGTCAGCGAGGCCGCCGCGAAGACGGTCAGCTCCTGCTTCTCGGACCCCTCGCTCGAGCTTCCGCATCCGGCGAGTGCGAGCAGGGTGGTCACGGCGACGACGGCGGCGATTCTGGGCTTCGTGATCATGGGCGCTCCACTACGACGTTGGTCGACTTGATCGATGCCACGGCGCTGACGCCGGGCTCGAGCCCGAGCTCGATGGCGGCCTCGGCGCTCATCAGCGAGACGATCCGGTAAGGGCCACAGACCATCTCCACCTGGGCCATCACGGTGTCCAAGGTGGTCTTGGTGACGATCCCGAGCATCCGGTTGCGGGCACTGACCGCCTTCGTCCGGTCCGGGTTGGGTGCGTCGGCCAGCTCCGAGGCCAGCGTGGCCAGGACGATGCCGTCGATGACCGCACGACCGTTCTCGGTGCTCGCCTCGATCCGTCCCGCGTCGACCCAGCGGCGCACGGTGTCGTCGCTGACGCCGAGGAGATCGGCGGCTTCGGCGATACGGTATGACGTCACCGGAGGAGTATCGCATCTGCGGAGTGATTGTGCGACAAATGTCCTCATCTGCGGAACACGTGGTCTCGGTGGTCGAGCTTGTCGAGACCACGATTCGAGGGAACATCGGCCGAGTGGGACCATGGAGGACGTGAGCGACACCGATCAGCAGCCCGCCCAGCCGTCGAACCAGTCGACGAGCGAGCAGCCGGAGACGCCGGCGCGCAGCTACCCGCGTACGTTCGGCGCTCTCATCGGGTCGATGATCTTCCTGCTCGTCCTGGTCGTCCCGATCGTGCTGATCGTGCAGTGGCGCGGCAACCTCGAGCGCGAGGTCAGCGGTGCCAACGAGACCTACAAGGCCGACTGGGCCGAGGCCGTACGCAGTGCCCAGGTCGCCGATCTCGACGTCGTCTACCCGCGCGAGCTGCCCGCGGGCTGGTACGCCAACACCGACCCGTCCTACAAGGGCGGCGAGGAGCCGTCGTGGACCATGTCGTTCGTCAAGGGCGAGACCTCCTACGTCGGCCTGGAGTTCTCGACCCGCTCCGCGCAGGCGCTGGCCCAGAAGAACGTCGACTCCCAGGCCAAGAAGGGCGACGAGGTCAGCATCCCGACCGATGTCGCCACCACCTGGACCGAGTGGTCCGACTCCGACGGCGACACCGGCTACTCCACCAACGTCGACGGCCAGACCCTCATGCTCTGGGGCCCCAAGGACGGCGACGTCCGCGACTACCTCGCGCTCCTCACCACCCAGCCCCTGAAGTAGCGAGAAGTCACCCCCGTCGGCCGAGAAGTCACCCCCGTCGGCCGAGAGGTCACGTACGTCGGTCGAGTTGGCAGCGTCGTGACGACTCGGCCAGCGGGAGTGACGCTTCGGCCGACCGGGGTGACGCCTCGGCGATCAGTCGTCGGCGATCGCGGCGTCGATCTTCTTCCGGGCGCCGTCGAGCCACTCCTGGCACAGCGTGGCCAGCTTCTCGCCGCGCTCCCACAGGGCCAGGGACTCCTCGAGGGTGATACCGCCGGCCTCGAGCTTGCGGACGACCTCGACCAGCTCCTCGCGGGCCTGCTCGTAGGACAGGTTCTTGTCGTCATCAGTCATCGGCTACGTCCTTGGTGGGCTCAGTCTTCTCGGTCGAGGTGATGGTGGCGGCCAGGCGGCCGTCGGCGAGGCGGATGCTGACGGCCGCGCCCTCGGCGGCGTCGGCGACGCTGGTGAGTACGTGTCCGTCGGCATCCTGGGCGACGGCGTACCCCCGCCTCAGCGTCTCCAGAGGTGAGAGTGCGCGGGCGCGGGCACGGTGGTGGCCGATGTCGTCGGCGGCCCGGTCGAGAGCGTGCCCGACAGTGCGGCGGGCACGGTCGCGCAGCGAGGTGACCTCCTCGCGCCGGGCGTCGATCAGCGAGCGCGGGTCGGCCAGCACCGGACGCGAGCGCAGGGCGTCGAGGAGCGTCTGCTCGCGGTGGATCAGCGCGGCGATCCCGCCGCGGAGGCGGTCGCGACCGGTCGCGACGATCCGCTGCTCCTCGACCACGTCGGGCACGACGAGCTTGGCGGCATCGGTCGGCGTCGAGGCACGTACGTCAGCGGCCAGGTCCAGCAGCGGCGAGTCGGGCTCGTGGCCGATCGCCGAAACGATCGGGGTGCGGGCCGCGTGCACCGCGCGGATCAGGTGCTCGTCGGAGAAGGGCAGCAGGTCCTCGACGGAGCCGCCGCCGCGGGCGACGACGATGACGTCGACCTCGGGATCACGGTCGAGCCGCTGCAGCTTCTCGACGACGTCGGCGGCGCTGCGCGACCCCTGCATCGCGGCGTACGCCACCTCGAACCGCACCTGCGGCCACCGTCGCCGCGCGTTCTCGAGCACGTCGCGCTCGGCCGCGGAGTTGGCCGCGGTGACCAGCCCGACCTTGGCCGGCAGGAAGGGGAGCGGGCGCTTGAGCTCGGCCGCGAAGAGCCCCTCGGCGGCGAGGAGCTGGCGGCGCTGCTCGAGCCGGGCGAGCAGCTCGCCGAGCCCGACCGGACGGATGTCGCGGGCCTGCAGCGACAGGGTGCCGCGGTTGGCGTAGTAGGACGGCTTCGCGTGGATGATCACCGACGCGCCCTCGACCAACGGCGGGTTGAGGCTGTCTAGCAGGAACCGCGTGCATGTCACCGGCACCGAGATGTCGGCCACCGAGTCGCGCAGGGTGAGGAAGACGGTCTGCATCCCGGGCCGCCGGCTCAGCTGCGCCACCTGCCCCTCCACCCAGACCGCACCGAGCCGGTCGATCCAGTTGCCGATCGCGTTCGCGATCTGCCGCACCGGAGCGGGCGACTCGGGTGAGGTCTCGAGGGCCATGCCGCAACCCTAATGCCCGCCGAGTCGGCGCGTCTGTCCCGTGTGAGCGCGTCGAGTCGGCGCGTCTGTTTCGGGTCGGCGTGTCGAGTCGGCGCGTCTGTCCCGCGCTACGGGCAGACCTGGGACATTGGCGCCGAGTCGGCGTCACCAGGCGGGACTGACGCGCCGGCTCGGCATGGACATGTGAGACAGACGCGCCGAGTCGGCGTGCTCGGGTGGGGTCTCTAGACTGTTGCCCATGAGCATCGACCTCGGCACCCCACGCCTGATCTCCGACGACGAGAAGGCTGTCCTCCTCGCGGAGCCGCGCGGTTACTGCGCCGGGGTGGACCGGGCCGTGATCACGGTGGAGCAGGCGCTGGACCTCTACGGCGCGCCGGTCTACGTGCGCAAGGAGATCGTGCACAACAAGCACGTCGTCGACGACCTCCGCAACCGCGGCGCGGTCTTCGTCAACGAGCTCGACGAGGTGCCCTCGGGCGCGACCGTCGTCTTCTCCGCCCACGGTGTCTCCCCGGCGGTCCACGCCGATGCCGCCGTGCGCGAGCTGAAGACCATCGACGCGACCTGCCCGCTGGTCACCAAGGTCCACCTGGAGGCCAAGCGGTTCGCGCGCGAGGGCTACAGCATCCTGCTGATCGGCCACGCCGGTCACGAGGAGGTCGAGGGCACCATGGGCGAGGCGCCGGAGGCGACCACGCTCGTCGAGGGCCCCGGTGACGTACCGAACATCGAGGTGCCCGACCCCTCCAAGGTCGTCTGGCTCTCCCAGACCACCCTCTCGGTCGACGAGACCATGGAGACGGTCGCCGCGCTCCGGGAGAAGTTCCCCGAGCTGCTCGACCCGCCCAGCGACGACATCTGCTACGCCACCCAGAACCGTCAGCAGGCGGTCAAGGAGATCGGCGCGGCCAGCGACCTCGTCATCGTCGTCGGCTCCGGCAACTCCTCCAACTCGGTCCGCCTGGTCGAGGTCGCGCTCGAGGCCGGCGCCAAGGCCGCCTACCGGGTCGACGACGCCGGCGAGATCGACGAGTCCTGGCTCGATGGCGTACGCAGCGTCTCGGTCACCTCTGGGGCCAGCGTCCCCGAGAAGCTGGTCGAGGGGGTCGTCGAGTTCCTCAAGGACCGAGGCTTCCCGGACGCGCTGGCGCACAAGAGCGCCGAGGAGTCGCTGATCTTCGCGCTCCCCAAGGAGCTGCGAAAAGACCTCAAGGCAGCCTCCGCGAGGGGTTGATCCCCGCCCGCCCGTGGGCGTTAGGGTCGAGGGGTGGCCCGATTTCTCGACGTACACCCTGACAACCCGCAGCCCCGTCTGATCAGCCAGGTCGTCGATGCCCTGCGCGACGACCAGCTGATCGCGTACCCGACCGACTCCGGCTACGCGCTCGGCTCACGGATCGGCAACAAGGACGGTCGCGACCGGATCCTGCGGATCCGCGGACTCGACGACCGCCACCACTTCACGCTGATCTGCAAGGACTTCGCCCAGCTCGGCACGATGGTCCACGTCGACAACAGCGCCTTCCGGGCGATCAAGCACGCGACCCCGGGGCCCTACACGTTCATCCTCCCGGCGACCCCCGAGGTGCCGCGACGCCTGATGCACCCGAAGAAGAAGACCGTGGGCGTACGCATCCCCGACCACGCGGTCGTGCAGGCGCTGCTCGAGGAGCTCGGTGAGCCGCTGCTGTCCTCCACGCTGATCCTGCCGGGGGAGACCGAGCCGGAGGTCTTCGGCTGGAACGTCAAGGAGGCGCTCGACCACCAGGTCGACATCGTCATCGAGGCCGGTGAGACGCCCGCCGAGCCGACCACGGTGATCGACTGGTCCGACGGCCAGCCCGAGATCATCCGTGAGGGTGCCGGCGACGTGTCCGGCTTCCTCGCCCTGGACTGACGGCTCAGGCCTGATCGCTCAGGAGGCGAGCGCGCTCTCGTGCTCGACCTCGTCGCTCTCCTCGGTGCGCTGTCTCAGGACCCGTCGGCGCATCGCCAGGCTGCCCAGGCAGCCGGCGTAGCCGATGAAGAGGCTGATCGCATGATGGCCCAGGCCGCTGAACACGGCTTGGACGAATCCGTCGTCGGGATCGGCGATCGACCCGGGCTGGGTCGCGGCCAGCAGGATGAAGATGCCGAGCATGATCAGCGGTGGCAGCACGCCGACCACGAAGAAGTCGCTGGGGCGGACGATGAGCGCGAGCGTCAGCGCGATCGCCACGAAGGTGAGATCGAAGAGCAGGCCGATCTTGTCGTCGATGAGCAGGTCGACGAAGGTCACGGTCAGCGAGGTGGCGGATCCGAGCGCGACAACATGGCGGCCGGACTCGCGTCCTTCCTCCCAGATGGTGCGCTGACTCATGCCCTCGCCTCCCCGCTTCGCGGGGTGACTCCTTCGCTCGGTGCGAGCGGACGAGCAAGCTCGCCGCTCGACCTCGCTCCGGTCGTTGCCGAGGCGCAGGCGCCTTCATGCGGACGCGACGGCATGACGCCTATGGTCGCTCGCTGGCGCTCGCTCATGGGGTCACGATCTCTCGTATGCAGCCTGTGTATCAGAACCCACGGTAGGGCCCGGCGCACCGTCATTCTCGGCGGCGCGCCGATCATCTTCCCGCACGCTGCTGAGCCGCTCCACGGCGCGGATCTCGACGGGACGCGGCGTCTCGAGTTCATCGTCGGTTACCGATAATTCATTGAAACGACGCGCGGCCACCAGGACCCGGTTGTCGAGGGATCCGATCGCCTGGTTGTAGCGTGTCACCGCCGTGTTGAGCGAGCGTCCGATCCCGTCCAGATGGCTGGACATCGTGGAGAGACGTTGGTGCAGATCTCGGCCGAGGCGGTGGATCTCTCTGGCCTGCTCGGCGAGCGCCTCGTGGGACCAGCCGTGCGCGACCGTGCGCAGCAGCGCGATCAGCGTGGTCGGCGAGGCCAGCACGACACGGCGCTCCGCGGCGTACTCGATCAGGCCGGGCTCGGTCTCCAGCGCCGCCGAGAGGAACGACTCCGCGGGCACGAAGAGCACGACGAACTCGGGCGACTCATCCAGGAAGCGCCAGTAGGCCTTCGAGGCGAGCTGGTCCACATGCGTACGCAGCTGGGCGGTGTGTCGACGCAGGTGAGCGCGGTAGTCGTCCTCGTTGTCCGCGGCCGCGGCGTCGAGATAGGCGTCGAGGGGGACCTTGGAGTCGACGACCAGCTCCTTGTTGCCGGACAGGTGCACCACCAGGTCGGGGCGCAGCCGCCCGTCCTCGAGGTGGACCTGCTCGGAGAAGTCGCACTTGTCCACCAGGCCGGCCAGCTCCACCGCGCGGCGCAGGTGCATCTCTCCCCAACGGCCCCTGACCTGGGGCTTGCGCAGCGCCGTCGAGAGCGACCTGGTCTCGGTCTGCAGCCGCCCGACCTCGGTCTCGAACTGTCCCTGCCAGCGCGCCCGCTCGCGGTCGAGGTGCTGCATCTGGTCACTGAGCCGGTCGAGCCCCTGCATCACCTCGGCCTGGTCCACCATCCCGGCCGCGACCGTCTCCACGCTCCGCGCCCGCGCCCAGAGAACGCCGAGGAGCGCACCCAGGGCGAGACCGATCGCCAGCCCGAGCACAAGGATCCAGATCTCCATGTCAACGATCCTTCCAGGGACCACCGACAGTTTTGCGGCAGAACGTGGTTGCATGAGGACATGGCTTACGACGCCGAGCTCGCCGAACGTGTCCGGGACCTGATGCCTGCCGAGGCCACCGAGGTGAAGATGTTCGGTGGGCTGGCGTTCATGGTGAACGGCAACATGGCCTGCGCGGTGGGTGCCGACGACCTGCTCGTACGCACCGGCAAGTCGGCCTACGAGGCCGCCATCGCGGCGGGCGCCGAGCCGATGGTCATGGGCGCCCGGACGATGTCCGGCTACGTCAACGTCGCCGCCGAGCTGCTGCAGGGCGACGCGCTCGCCGACTGGGTCAGGCGCGGCGTCGTCACCGCCGAGTCACTCCCGCCGAAGCCGCCGAAGTAGCCGCCGTGCCTCAGTCGGCCAGGTCGACGATCACCGGAGCGTGGTCGGAGGGGGAGCCGGTGCCGATGGCGGGATTGCGCTCGTCGAGGTCGACGAAGGCACCGGTGACCCGCTCGGCGAAGGTAGGAGAGCCAAGGACGAAGTCGATGCGCAGCCCGCGGTTGCGCTCGAAGCGCTGCCGGTAGTAGTCGAAGTAGGTGTAGGCCTCGGGGCCGGGCACGAAGGGGCGTACGACGTCCTTGAAGTCCTTCTCGATGGCGAAGAAGGCGTCGCGCTCGGCGGGGGTGAGATGGGTCTTGCCGACGAACTGCTTGGGGTCGAAGCAGTCCTCGTCGAAGGGGCAGACGTTCCAGTCGCCGACCATGGCGGAGGGGCCGTCGTGCCATGCCTGCGCGGCCTTCTGCAGCGCGGCGAGCCACTCCAGCTTGTAGGCGTAGTGGGGGTCGTCGGGCTTGCGGCCGTTGGGGACGTAGACCGAGGTGACGCGTACGCCACCGCAGGTCGCCGTGAGCGCCCGCGCTTCCGCGACGTCCTTGAACGACGGCATCCCCTCGAACCCGACCTGGATGTCGGACATCCCGACCCGGGAGAGCAGCGCGACGCCGTTCCACTGGTCGTAGCCCACCGACGCGACCTCGTAGCCGCGGGCCTCCAGCCCCATCGTCGGGATCTGGTCGGGCTTGGCCTTGGTCTCCTGCAGGGCGAGCACGTCGATCGAGTGCCGTTCGACGAAGGCCTCGACGCGGTCGATGCGGGAGCGGATGGAGTTGATGTTCCAGGTGGCGATACGCACGCCCGTCAGACTATCCAGAAGGCGTCGTGGACTACGGTTTGAGGCGTGGGCAGCGCGACGATCGAGATGCACGAGGTGCGTCGTCTCTACGAGCAGGCCGACCTCTCCGAGCTGATCGCCCTCGACGACATCGAGCTGACCATCGAGCCCGGAACGTTCGTGAGCATCATCGGGCCCTCGGGATGCGGCAAGTCGACCCTGTTGCGGCTGATCAGTGGGCAGGAGAAGCCGGACGCGGGCACGATCACCGTGTGCGGCCTGACCCCGAGGGAGGCCGCGGAGGCGAAGGCCTTCGGGTTCGTGCCGCAGTCACCGGCGCTGCTGCCCTGGCTGAGCGTGCTCGGCAACGTGACGTTGCCCCACAAGGTCAACCGCCGCGGGGCCGACCGCCGTAGCGACCGCGGCCGCCCCGACCTCGAGGCGATGCTGCGCGAGGTCGGGCTGGGGGAGTCGCTCCACAAGCTCCCCGCAGAGCTGTCCGGCGGCATGAAGCAGAGGACCGCGATCGTACGCGCCTTCGGGCTGCGCCCCGACGTACTCCTTCTCGACGAGCCCTTCGGTGCGCTCGACGAGTTCACCCGCGAGGCTCTTCAGGAGCAGCTGCTGGAGCTGTGGGAGCAGACCCGCGCGACCGTCGTCTTCGTCACCCACTCGATCTCCGAGGCGGTCAGGCTCTCGGACAGGGTCGTGGTGATGGCCCCGCGACCGGGCCGGATCACCGACGTCATCGACATCGACCTGCCCCGCCCGCGGCACCAGGAGATCATCACCTCGCCGGAGTTCCACGCCTACGAGCTCACGCTGCGCGAGCGGCTCAAGGACGCCTTCAGCGGCAGCGAGTTCCTGCGGTGAACCGGCGGATGCTCCGGCCGGCGTACTGGCTTCCGTTCATCCTCCTTCTCGTCGTGCTCGCGCTCGGATGGCAGCTGGGAGCGCGCCGCGTGCCTTATCTGTTCGCGCCGCTGGGCGACGTCGCGGGCGTGCTGACCGACGACCCCGGCTACTTCCTGACGAACACCCTGGTCACGCTGCGCGAGGCGCTGGTGGGGCTCGGGGTCGGTTTCGTCGCCGCCTTCGCGCTCGCCGTCGTGGTGAGCGAGGTCGGGGTGGTGCGGCGCGCGGTGATGCCGGTGGCCGTGGTGCTCTCGGTGACGCCGCTGGTGGCGATCGCGCCGCTGCTCGTGGTCGCGCTCGGGTTCGGGATGGGCCCGAAGGTGGTGCTGACCGCGCTGGTCTGCTTCTTCCCGATCCTGATCAACGTGGCGACCGGGCTCCGCGCGGTGCCGGCGCCGGTGCTTCAGGTCTACCGCACGGTGGCCGCGAGCCGGCTGGAGGTGCTGCGGCACCTGCGGGTCCCGGCCTCGCTGCCCTACGTCTTCGCGTCCCTGCGGATCGTCTTCCCGCTGTCGATGATCGGTGCCGTCGTCGCGGAGCTCTCCGCCGCGGGCTCGGCCGACGGGCTCGGCAGCGTGATACAGGTGGCCAGCTCGCAGAACAGACTGGCTACGGTGTGGGCAGCGATCTTCGTCCTCGCGGCGCTCGGATCGCTGCTGTTCTGGGTCGTGACCCTCGCCGAGCGGCGAGTGCTCCACTGGCACCAGTCCTGACCTGACTCGAAGGAGCCCTTGATGTCTCGCGTACGTCCGATCGCCGCTGCCCTCACGTCGGCGGTCGTCCTGCTGGGTGCCCTGACCGCCTGCGGGTCCTCGCAGGACTCCGCCGGTGAAGAGGGCAGCGCGGTCTCCGCCGACCGCTGCGAGCAGAACCGAGATGCCGGGAAGATCACCTACATGTCGGGCTACTACTGGCAGGCGTCGGCCTCGATCATGGAGGCCATCGCCGCGGATCGGCTGGGCTACTTCGACGATCTCTGCCTCGACGTCGAGCTCCAGCCGGGCTCGGGCGACGTCTCCCAGAACGCCAAGCTGATCGCCGCCGGAAAGGTCCAGGTCGGACCGCTCTCCGAGCAGGACATCATGACCTCCAACGCGAGCGGCCTGAAGGTGCTCGGGGTCTCCTCCTACTCCAACGCCGGCCTCGACGTGCTGATGACCGGCACCTCGATCACGGATCTCAAGCAGCTCGAGGGCAAGACGCTCGGCCACAAGGGCTGGGTGCCGGTCGGCGTCCAGGCGATGCTCGCCGAGGCCGGGGTCGACATGGCCGAGGTGAAGCAGGTCAAGGTCGGCTACGACCCCGGCATCCTGCCCCGCGGCCAGGTCGACGCGCTGGTCGGCTTCGTCTCCAACGAGCCCAACCAGCTGAAGGACGCCGGCGAGAAGGTCACCGTCTGGGAGCCGACCGACTTCGACGTGCCCGGCTCCCTCGGCGCCTACTCCGTCAACCCCGCCTGGGCCAAGAAGCACCCCACCGCGGTCCAGGACTTCCTGCGCGCCGTCTTCAAGGCCTACGCCTACTGCGCCGCCGACGAGCACGTCGAGGAGTGCATCGGCTACCAGCACGACCTGGCCGGCGCCGAGTCCGACGAGAAGCACGAGACGGCCATCTGGCGCACCGAGGTGAAGGTCGCCGCCGACAACCCGCTCCCGGGCAGGTTCGGCTCGGTCGACCCCGACAACGTCGCCGCGCTGGCCGAGGTCGTGACGGCGTACGCAGGGCAGAAGGTCACCCCCGAGCAGGCCGCTACCTGGTTCGACCCGTCCTTCGCCGAGGCCGTGGTGGACGACGACAACAAGGTGATCTGGCCGGCTCCCTAACCGCCGAGACGTCAGTTCTTGACCGCGAGAGGTCAGAAATTGGCGTCGAGAGGTCGGGTTCTGGCGAGTGGGCCATCGTTCGCCGTCAGAAACTGACGCTTCGCCGTCAGAAACTGACGCTTCGGGGCGGGTCAGTAGGACAGCCCGTGCCCGAGCGGGAAGAGACCCGGGATCTCCACCGGGAGCCTGCCGCTCGGGTTCACCTCGCCGTAGAGCACCCGCACCAGCGACTCGAGCTGGTGGGAGGTGTAGCCGTAGGTGTCGAGGACCGTGGCGGCCTCCGGGAAGGACGTGACGTCGTAGGGGTTGCGCATCGCCGTCACGATCACCGGCGTATCGGTGGCGAGCAGCGCCTTGACCAGCTTGGTCTGGGCGACGGCCGCCGGGGTCGGCTGGCCCGTCGCCGGGTTGATCTGCCAGGCGTTGTTGGTCGGCAGCACGACCAGGTCCTTGCCCTGGGCGGCCTCGACGGCGGCGTTGATCTGCGCGTCGGTCGGCGTGGTGCCCGACTGCAGCACCTGGGTCGTCGCTCCGCGCTTCTGCAACCCGGCCGCGATTCCGGCGGTCGTGTCGACACCCCAGCCCGCGACCAGGACGTTCTTCGCCCCGGGAGCCAGCGGAAGCAGGCCGTCGTCGTTCTTCACCAGCGTCGTGGTGCGGTCTGAGATCGCCTGGGCGTCGGCCTTGTGCACGGGGTTGCTGAAGACGGCCGATGCGGCGGTCGGGTCGACGTAGGGGCTCTCGAAGATGTCGTTGTCGAGCTTGTGCTTCAGGATCCGGTAGACCGACGCGTCGAGCCGCTGGCGCGAGATCCGGCCGTCCTTGACGGCCCCGAGGACCGCGGCGTACGCCGTGTCCATCTGCGGCGGGATGAGCAGCTGGTCCGCGCCGGCGAGGAAGGCCTCGACCGGGGCGACGTCGGGCGGGTACGTCGCGCTCGCGCCCTGCATGTCGAGAGCGTCGGTCACGATCAGGCCGTCGAAGCCGAGCTCCTCGCGGAGCAGGCCGGTGAGGATCGGCTCCGACATGGTGGCCGGCTCACCGCTCGGGTCGATCGCGGGCACGGTGACGTGGGCGGTCATGATCGCGTCGATCCCGGCGTCGATCGCGGCCTCGAACGGCGGCAGGTCGATCGACTCGAGCTCCTCGCGGCTGTGAGTAACCTCGGGCAGGCCGTAGTGGCTGTCGGTGCCGGTGTCACCGTGTCCCGGGAAGTGCTTGGCGATCGAGGAGAGGCCGCCCGCGTCGAAGCCGCCGACCTCGGCGGCGACGATGTCCGAGACCGCGGCGGGGTCGGCGCCGGCGCTGCGGATGCCGATGACCGGGTTGTTGGGGTTGAGGTTGACGTCGGCGACGGGCGCGTAGTCCTGGGTGACCCCGACCGCGGCCAGCTCGGTGGCGATCACCTCGGCGGACCGGGCCGCGTCCGCGGTCGAGCCGTCGGCACCCAGCGCCATCTGGCCCGGCATCTGGGTCGCGCCGCTGGCCGGGCCGAAGCGGGCCACCAGGGCGCCACCCTCCTGGTCCACGGCGATGTTGAGCGGGATCTTGGGCCGTTGCTGCAGCGCGGCGCTCTGGAGACCGTTGGAGAGCGTCGCCACCTGGGTGGGGTCACCGATGTTGTCGGGACCGCGGGTGGTGAAGTAGATGACCCCACCGGGCTGGTATTTCGCGATCGCCTGCGCCGGGGTGTCCACGCCGTAGAGCTTCTGGTTGCCGGCCTTCGCGGTGTCGCTGACGTTGTTGGCGTCGCGCCCGTAGACCTCGATCACGAAGAGCTGGCCGACCTTCTGCTGGAGCGACATGTGCCGCATCAGCGAGACGATCTGGCGGTGCTGGGCGGAGGCCATGTCTGCGTCGGACTGGGCGGTCGCCGTGGGCCGGTCCGGCGCGGCGGCGTGGGTTGCTGCGTACGGCATCGCAACCGCCACCGCGGCGGCAAGTCCCGCAGCCGCCAGCCGTCCACCTCTGGTCAGTGTCGTTCTGCTCATGACAACCTACCCATCTGCGCCGCCGCTGTGCGGCACGGCGATTCACTTTAGGCGCTACCAGCGGGTCACGGAAGAAAATTGCCGACTCCGCGCCGATGGCAGCCGGACGATTTTCGCTGGATCGGTGGACAGAACGCCCGGGCAGGGCCAAGGTGAACCCTCGTGCGCATCGTTGTCGGAGCCGCAGCGGCGGCCACTCTCGCTCTCACCACCCTCACTCTCGCGCCGGCGGCGCAGGCCGTGCCGTCAGGGGGTGCGTACGACTGGACGCCGGTGAACGTCGACACGACGCAGGGGTTCCGGGCGCTGGATGCCGTCGACGCGGAGACCGCGTGGGTCGGCGGGGACGGCGGGGGAGTGTTCCGTACGACGGATGGTGGTGAGACCTGGGACGAGGTCTCGCCGCCGGGATCCGAGGGGCTGCTCTTCCGCGACGTCGAGGCGCGGTCGGCGAGCGAGGCGGTGGTGCTCTCCATCGGCGAGGGCGAGGCGAGCCGGATCTACAAGACCGTCGACGGTGGTGCGACCTGGACCGAGACGTTCCGCTCCACGGAGCCGACGGCGTTCTACAACTGCGTCGACTTCTGGCCCGGCGGCAAGCGGGGCATCGCGATGAGCGACCCGGTCGACAGCGAGTGGCGGATCATCACCACATCCGACGGCGGCGACACCTGGCAGATCGCGGACACGCGTGGCCTGGAGGCGCCGGGCGAGTACGGCTACTCGGCCAGCGGGACCTGCCTGGTCACCGCCGGCGCCCACGACGCCTGGATCGGCGGTGGCGGCGCCGCGGCGAAGATCTACGCCACCCACGACGGCGGCCGCTCCTGGTCCGCCGCCGACTCCACGATCGCGACCGGCGAGGCCGCCGGGGTCTTCGGGCTCGGCTTCCGCAACCCTCGCCAGGGGATCGCGGTCGGCGGCGACTTCGGTCTCGAGGACGACGGCGCCGACCGCGCGGCCTACTCCACCGACGGTGGCCGCACCTGGACCAACTCCACCTCTGACCTGGGCGGATACCGCGAGGCGGTGGCCTGGGTCGGCGGTCGCACCGCGATCGCCGTCGGTCCCAACGGCAGCGACGTCAGCCACGACAACGGCCGCTCCTGGGAGCCGTTCGGCGCCGCCCAGACCCGCTTCCACACCGTCGACTGCACCGACGGCACCTGCTGGGCCGCCGGTGCGGGTGGACGGGTCGGGGTGCTCAGCCGCTGACGGTCAGATCGTGAGCCCGATGGTCATCGGGCCGCGTGCGGCCATCTCGTGCTCGCCGCGCTCGACGCAGAACTCGTTGCCCTCCGGATCGCGGAGCGCGACGAAACCGGAGCCGTCCTCCTTGCGGTGGTCGCCGTAGACGGTGGCGCCGAGGGACAGCGCGCGCTCGACCAGCTCGTCGCGGGTGGTGTCCTCGGGCTTGATGTCGATGTGCATCCGGTTCTTGGCCGACTTCGCCTCCGGCACCGGGATGAACAGGAACGACGTCTCGGTCGACGGGAAGCTGGGCGCGACGATGACCTCGGGGTCCTCGTCGTAGAAGAGGTGCCAGCCGGTGAGCGCGGACCAGAACTCGCCCAGCTTGCGGGCGTCGGTGCAGTCGAAGGTGAGGTGGTGGATCTGGATCGTCATGGGCGGATCATCCACCGAAGCCGGTCGGAAGTGGAACGGTTATTCGAGGAACCCCGAGACCGTACGCGGCGTGGCCGCTGCCGCGAGCGCGACGGCCGTCTCGAGCGGCACATCCGGGATGGCGACGTACTCCTGGCCGGCGGCGGTCATCGCGGTGA
The DNA here is from genome assembly GCF_044453405.1 of Nocardioides sp. NPDC051685. Taxonomy (NCBI): domain Bacteria; kingdom Bacillati; phylum Actinomycetota; class Actinomycetes; order Propionibacteriales; family Nocardioidaceae; genus Nocardioides; species Nocardioides sp. NPDC051685. The sequence continues at coordinate 306,925 of NZ_JBITCR010000003.1, forward strand.
CCTGGGCCAGACCGATGCGGCGGTCGAAGAAGGTCTGCTTGACCCGCCAGCCGATGACGCCGTCGGTCTGCAGCGCGGTGCGCACGGCGGTGTAGGAGCCGGAGCGGACCACCAGGTAGCGGTCGGTGAGGGTGTGGCCGAGGTGGCGGTGGCGGAGCTCGGCGCCGACCAGCCCGAGGCCGAGGGCGATCACCATCACGGTGACCGGGAGCCACCAGATCCAGGTGTCGCCGAAGACGCCGATCAGCACGGTCGGGACGAGCGCGACCAGCGTCCAGATCACGGTTGCCACGGCCGCGCGGAACCAGTAGCGCCGGCGCGGCCTCGGGCCGTGGCCGGTGAGCTCCGCCGTGAACGCGTCCTCGCCGAGGATGTTGGTCCCGACGGCAGACACCACAGACTCCGGCGCGGTCGGCAGGACCGCGGGGGAGTTGTCGTCGAGGCCGGTCGTGAGCAGGTTGAGGTCGGCGCCGCCGGCCAGGCCGATCAGCGGGCCGACGGCGGAGGTGGCGCCGCGTACCTTCGCCTCTTCCACGGTCGTCGCGCGGGTGCTCGTCAGGCCGAAGCTACGCCGCAGCGTGGTGCCTTCGCGGCCCTGCTCGCGCACGACCTGAAGGTCCCACCAGCGCACCGCGTAGCCCACGCACGAGCCGACCGCCCACACGATCGCCGCGGCGACCAGGGCGATCGGGATGGCGAGGACCAGCATGTGCAGCAACGAGTCGATCGGTCGTCCGTTGATCTCGCCGTCCTCGACCCGGATCCCGATCATCCGCTCCCACGGGATGACGTCGGAGAAGGCGCCGAAGAACGCGGCCAGACCGCCGAGCGCGATCGCGAGGTTCTTGAGGTTGAGCGGGGCGTACTTGATCCAGGACCAGTCGAGCTTGGCGACGACCTCACCGGCTGCCGGCGCCTCCTCGACCGAGCTCGCGTCGGCCGCGACCTCCGCGGGGCCGGCGGACGTGGCGGACGTGGCGGGTGTCGAGGGCGCCGCGTGGAGCAGCTCGCGCCGCAGCCGCGCGGCCGCCTCCTTGGTCAGCGAGTCGAGCGTGATCTGACCCTCGTCGACACCGGTGCCGACGTTGACCTTGGTGACCCCGAGGGCACGATGGATGAGGGTCGAGCTGAGGTCGACGCTGCGCACCCGGTCGAGGCGGGCGGTCAGGGCGGTGCGGTTGAGCAGCCCCTTGCGTACCTCCAGATGGGTCGGCGTCACCCGATAGGTCGTGGTCAGCCACGGGACCAGACCGGCCAGGGCGGCGACCGCGGCGATGCCGAGCGCCACGAGCAGACCGATGAGGACGTTCGCCTGACCGGCGCCGAACGCGCCGACCGCGGCCGGGATGATCGCCTGGCGCAGTGTCGAGAGCGGGCTGACGATCGCGGTCCAGCCGGCCAGCCGCTGCCACTCCGCGTCCGGGATCTCGGGGACCTCGGGGGTCTCGGGGACCTCGGGTGTGCTCACGTCGCGTCCTCGGGCGTCGCGGCGGTGATCGCGACCAGCTTGGCGACCACCTCGAGCGCGAGCGCGTCGTCGAGGCAGGCGATCTGGACGATGCCGGCCGAGGAGGCGGTGGAGACCTTGACCGTACGCAGCCCGAACTGCCGCATCAGCGGCCCCTGCGTCGAGTCGACCGTCTGCACCCGGGAGAGCGGCACGATCTCGTCGACGACGGTGAGCCAGCCGTGGCGTACGTGGACGGCGATGTCGGTCACCTCCCACCGGTGGATCCGGAACCGGATCGAGGGCACGAAGGTCAGCCCCGGCACCGGCGCCAGGACGAAGACCACCGCGGCCAGCCAGAGGATCCAGGTCCAGAAACCGCCCGGCACCAGGACCGCGGCCGCCACCGCACCCACCGCGAGGGCAAGCCAGATCACGGCGCCGATCGCCTCGGCCGTACGCCAGTAGGCCGGTGCCCGCTCGGAGACCTGATGGGCGGGTTCGCGCAGTCGCTGAGGTGCCTCGGGGTGGCTCACGGTTGGCGAGCCTATTGGGTGGTCGGTCTTGACCGTCGGATATGTGCAGATTCGGTGCAGACGCCGCTGACGCACCCCTAGAACAGCTAGGGTTGATGCCTAGAAGAACTAGGTATGGGAGGCGGGTGCGCATGCGCATCGACAAGGATCTGGTCGCCGCCTCGGCGACCCCGCTCGTGCTCGGCATCCTGGCCGAGGGCGAGTCGTACGGCTATGCCATCGGCAAACGGGTCGCGGAGCTCTCCGGGGGCCGGATGGAGTGGACCGACGGGATGCTCTACCCGTTGCTGCACCGCCTGGAGCGACTCGGCCACGTCGAGGCGAGCTGGGGTCGGTCGGAGACCGGCCGCCGGCGCAAGCACTACGCGATCACCGACCTCGGCCGTCAGGCGCTCGCCGAGCGGCAGCGGCAGTGGCAGGTGGTCGCCGACACCCTGGACAACGTGTGGCGCAGCTTCGGCACGCCTCCGGTCGCGGAGGGACTCGCATGAGCGTGGACCTGGAGGCACAGATCGACCAGTGGCGCGGTTTCGTGGCCGGCCGGCCGGCCATCGCCGCCGACGACATCGTGGAGATGGAGGACCATCTCCGCAACCAGATCGCCGATCTCGTCGCGGGCGGCCTGGCCGAGGACGAGGCGTTCCTGGTCGCGGTCAAGCGGATGGGCAACCTCGACGACGTCTCGCGCGAGTTCGCCCGTGAGCACTCCGAGCGGCTGTGGCGCCAGCTGGTGCTGATCCCGGAACCTGGCGCCGGTGTCGTCGGATCACGCTGGCGCGACCTGGGCCTGGTCATCGGCGTGGCGCTGCTGGCGGGCGTCGCGCTCAAGATCCTGATCGAGTCCTTGGACGAGTTCGCGCTCGTCCGCAACGTCGCGTTCGTGCTGGTCCCGTCGGTGGCGGGCTGGCTGGCGTACAAGCGCCGGGTCTCCTGGAAGGTCGCCGCGGTGCTCACGGCGGTGGCGGCGGCGCTGGTGCTCGTGGTCAACCTCTACCCGTTCGACATGTTGCCCGGCCCGGGCGAGGATCCGGGCATGACCGCCGTGCTCGTGGTCATCCACACACCGGTGGTGCTGTGGCTGCTCACCGCGGTGGCGTACGCCGGTGGCGACTGGCGCTCCCACGGCCGCCGGATGGACTTCGTCAGGTTCACCGGTGAGCTGGCGATGTATCTCGCCCTCATCGCGGCGGGTGCCGGGGTGCTGATCGGGCTCAGCGTCGGGGTGTGGAACCTGGCCGGCTTCGACCTCGAGCCCTACCTGGAGGACTGGATCCTGCCCTTCGGCTTCCCCGGCGCGATCATGGTCGCCGCCTGGCTGGTCGAGGTGAAGATGAACGTGGTCGAGAACATCGCCCCGGTGCTCACCAAGGTGTTCACCCCGCTCGCCCTGGTGATGCTGGTCGCGATGTTCGCGGTGATGGTGCTCGGCGACTCCTTCGACGCGGTGGACCGCAACCTGCTGATCCTGATGGACGCGGTGCTGATCCTGGTCGTGGCGCTGCTGCTCTACTCCATCTCCGCCCACAACCCGATGGAGCCGGCCGGCGTCTTCGACTGGCTCCAGCTCGGGCTGGTCATGGCTGCGCTCGCGGTCGACGCGATCGCCCTGACCGCGATGCTGACCCGGATCGCGGAGTTCGGCTGGACCGCCAACAAGACCGCGGCCCTCGGCCTCAACCTGATCCTGCTGGCACACCTCGCGCGGACCGGTTGGCTCACCCTGGGTTTCGTACGCCGCACCGGCACGTTCCACGACGTGGAGCGCTGGCAGACCCGCTACCTGCCGGTCTACGGCCTGTGGGCGGCGGTCGTGGTCGTGGCCTTCCCGCTCATCTTCTCGTTCGACTGATTCGCCGGTCGGTCATCGCCGCGCCTGGTGTGCGGCGATGACCGAGGCGTACCAGTCGAACGACTTTCGCGGGGTGCGGACCAGCGTGTCGTAGTCGACGTGCACCAGCCCGAACCGCTGGGTGTAGCCCTCGGCCCACTCGAAGTTGTCCATCAGCGACCAGCAGTAGTAGCCGGTGACGTCGATGCCGTCGGCGACGGCGCGCTCGACCTGGCGCAGGTGCAGGTCGAGGTAGGCGATCCGGTCGGCGTCGCCGTCGCCGGGGGAGGTGTTGTAGGAGGCGCCGTTCTCGGTGATCACGAACGGCGGGTGCTCCGGGTAGCGCCGGTGCAGCGAGGTCAGCAGCTCGTGGAGCCCGTCGGGGACGACCGGCCAGCCGAAGTCGGTGGTCGGGTAGCCGGTGATCGGCGGCTGCTCGATCGGGTTCGCGGCGCCCTCGGGAGCGGCGGCCGCCGCGGTCGGGTTGTAGTAGTTGAGCCCGTAGAAGTCGAGCGGCGCGCTGATCACCTCCAGGTCGCCGTCCTGGACCGGGAACAGCGCGGCAAGGTCCTCGGGGTAGTGGCCGAGCAGCACCGGGTCCGCGAAGGAGTGGTTCCACAGCGTGTCCAGCAGCCCGGCGGTCGCGACGTCCGCCTCCGAGTCGGTCGCGGGCCAGACGGGCATGTGGTTGGTCGCGGTGCCGATGCTGGTGGCGCCCGCGGCGCGCAGCGCCTGGACCGCCAGCCCGTGCCCGAGCAGCAGATGGTGACCGGCCGGCAGCGCGTCGAAGACCAGCGCCTCGCCAGGGGCATGCATGCCCAGCGCGTGGCCGAAGACGGTCACCACGTTCGGCTCGTTCACCGGGCACCAGTGGGCGACGCGGTCGGCGAGCCGATCGCCCATCACCGCGGCGTACTCCCCGAACCGCTGCGCCGTCTTCCGGCTCAGCCAGCCACCGTGGGCGTCCTGCAGCACCTGCGGGGTGTCCCAGTGGAAGAGCGTCGCCATCGGGGCGATGCCACGCTCGAGCAGCCCGTCGACGAGCCGGTCGTAGAAGTCGAGGCCGCATTGGTTGATCTCGCCCGAGCCGGTCGGCAGGACGCGGGACCAGGAGATCGAGAAGCGGTACGCATCCAGCCCGAGCCGTGCCATCAGCGCCAGGTCCTCGTCGAGCCGGTGATAGTGGTCGCAGGCCACCTCGCCGCTGCTGCCGTCGATGATCCTGCCGGGCTCGGCGCAGAAGGTGTCCCACACCGAGGGGCCCCGGCCGTCCTCGGTGGCCGCCCCCTCGATCTGGTAGGCGGCGGTGCTCGCGCCGAAGCGGAAGCCGGTCGGGAGGCTGGTGCCGGGAAGCTCGCTCACGCTGCAGAGTTTGCCGCGCGGACCCCGGTCCCGTCCGCGTTTCGGCCGTGGTCGGCGTACGACTCTAGGATTGTCGATCGTGGCACTCACCATCGGCATCGTGGGACTTCCCAACGCGGGCAAGTCGACCCTCTTCAACGCTCTGACCAAGAACGACGTACTCGCGGCGAACTACCCCTTCGCCACCATCGAGCCCAACGTCGGCGTCGTCGGGGTCCCCGACGAGAGGCTGGCCGAGCTGGCGAAGATCTACGGGTCCCAGAAGCTGCTGCCGGCCACGGTGCAGTTCGTCGACATCGCCGGCATCGTGCGCGGCGCCTCGCAGGGTGAGGGACTGGGCAACAAGTTCCTCTCCCACATCCGTGAGTCCGACGCGATCTGCCAGGTCACCCGCGTCTTCCGCGACGACGACGTGACCCACGTCGACGGCAAGGTCGAGCCCGCCAACGACATCTCCACCATCCAGACCGAGCTGATCCTCGCCGACCTGGAGACGGTCGAGAAGGCGATCCCGCGGCTGGAGAAGGAGTCGCGCAAGCAGCCCGACCTGAAGGCCAACCTGGCCGCCGTGGTCGAGGCCAAGGAGGCCCTCGAGGCCGGCACCCCGATCATCGCCACGAAGATCGACCGCGCCCTGATCCGCGACCTGATGCTGCTCACCGCGAAGCCCTACATCTTCGTCTTCAACTGCGACTCCGACGAGCTCGCCGACGAGGCCCTCAAGGACTCGATGCGCGAGCTGGTCGCCCCCGCCGAGGCGATCTTCCTGGACGCGAAGTTCGAGTCCGAGCTCGTCGAGCTCGACGAGGACGAGGCCCGCGAGTTCCTGGCCGATGCCGGCGTGGAGGAGCCCGGCCTGGACATCCTGGCCCGCGTCGGCTTCGACACCCTCGGCCTGCAGACCTACCTCACCGCCGGCCCCAAGGAGGTCCGCGCGTGGGAGATCCCCAAGGGCGCCACCGCCCCCGAGGCCGCCGGTGTCATCCACACCGACTTCCAGAAGGGCTTCATCAAGGCCGAGATCGTCTCCTACGACGACCTCATCTCCGCCGGCTCCGTAGCCAAGGCCCGCGACCTCGGCAAGGTCCGCATGGAGGGCAAGGACTACGTCATGGCCGACGGCGACGTTGTGGAGTTCCGCTTCAACGTCTGAGCAACACCCGGGTTTCGGCTTGGTCACGTGACCTGGCAACCGCACCGCTTGCCTTCTGGTAGGGCCCGATCGCCTTGACTATCTGACCGCCGCTCGCTGGACGCGAGGTCTACCTGAGGAAGCTGGTGGTGGAGCTTCCGTCGTGCCACTTGAGCGTGTACCCGAACTGGGGAGAGAAGCCCAGGCCCCGCTACGCCGAGCGCGTCCAATGCTGGGTCGTGGCCCCCGGGTCACAGCTCGCGAGCGTGAGCCCCCAGGAGTCCGCCGGGGTTGCCAGGCACAGGGCCGGATCGGCGACGCTGCTGATCGTCGTGTCGGCGTTGAGCTCCCACTGCTGGTCGGCCGTGCCCGTGCATTCGGCGATGACGAGCGTGCCACTGGCGGTGAGTGTGCCGCTCGGCGCGACGCACAGGTCGCCGTAGACCGTGAGCTGCCGGTCCGCGGTCCAGTTGAACGACTGGTTGCCGCCCCCGTTGCAGTACCAGAGGCCCAGCGTTGTGCCGGGCGTCGTCGAGAAGCCAGGCACGTCGACGCACACGTTGTGGTGGACGCTGACAAGCGGCTCACCTGGCGGTGCGGGCGGCAGGTCGTTCAGGGCCTCCTTCTTGAGCAGTCCCCAGCCCCACTGGATCTGGGCCAGCCCCGAGGCGTTGGTGACCTCGAGGTCGCCGTCGCCGACGACCTCGGTCAGCGTGTAGGCGTCACCAGTGCGCAGGCCGGGCCAGTAGACGATCCCGATGCCCTGGTCCCTTGCGACCTCGGTCAGCGCGCCGAGGTACGAGGTGAAGACGTCGCCCTCGTGGTTGCCGTAGTTGAGGCCCGTCGTCATCGGCGAGCCGGCCTCGCTGACGACCGTGCGCCAGCCGTACTCGCCGAGGCGCGGGAGCAGGTTGGCCTTCCACTCCTCCTCGGTCGTGTGGTTGGCCCAGAACCCGTAGAAGTGCAGCGAGAGCAGCGTCCCCTTCAGCTCCTCGGCCGCGCCGACACCGGTGACGTTGTCGTTGTAGCCCGTCCCCGAGATGATCACGCGACCGCGGGGCACGTCGTCGTGGTCATCCAGCCACCCGGCGGTCAGGTCCACCCATGAGTCGAGGGTGTAACCGAACGGCTCGTTCATGGGCTCGAAGTACACCTTCGGGTTCTGCCCGTACTCCGCCACGACCGTGTCCCACATCGCGTCGAAGGCGGCGGGGTCGTCAGCCAGGCCGTCCTTGGCGTTGTCCCCCTCCCAGTAGCTGAGGATGACCTTGAACCCGTTGTCCGTGGCCGCGTCGATGGCGCCCTGGTACGAGCCCCACCACTCGGTGCCGACGCTCGAGGGGTTGATCGGCAGCCGCACCGTGTTGGCGCGCACCTCGTGCCGGAACTCGAGGAGGATGTCGGACGACTTGTCGTACGTCGTGCGGTAGTCGTCCTCTGTGCTCAGACCGGAGGGCACCACCTCGTCGTCCGCGTAGTTGTCGCGCGGGTCCGCCCAGTTGACCCCGCGGAACTCGCTGGTGCCGGCCGGCCCGGTCGACGGGACGGCAACAGCTGGGCCGGGGACCACCGCCATCGCCGCCGCGAGGAGGCCGACGGCCACCAGGGCGCCAGTCCGGATTGCTCGTGTCATGGGGGACTCCGATCTGGGGGCGCGTCGTTGCGCCGCCGTCCGTGACATCGAGGCGGCCAGTGCCGGCCCGACGCCGATGTTTGCGCAAACATTCGCAGGTCGATCCACGGTCCGCAAGAGCGCTTCGCCCCGAGACCCGGCCAGAGAGGCCAAGCCGGCCGCCAGCGCCGTGGCGTGCTGGGTGGCAGCGGCGACACGACGAGAGCAGGCCGCGATCGACGGGCGGAACCCTACGGTGCTCGCCGAGCTCGACGCTTCCTTCGCGGTAATCGGAGATGCTCAGTTGACGGCTCTCGGCCCGGGCCATGACGAACTTCGGGTTGACCTCACCTCAGAGGTTGATCGGCTACGGAACTCGGTGGAGTTCCGCTTCAACGTCTGAGACGTTCGTGCTGTCCGATCTGAGCGTCGCTTGCGATCAGGACGGGGTCGCATGCGTGGAGTTCGTGCGTCGGAAGGTCCGAGAGGGTGCCTCAGCTGATCTGTGAAACCTTTCGAGCCGGAAAGATGTGGGTCGCAGGCGCGCTCTACGGCAGATACGTGCAAAGGCCCAGTGCCGTGATCGCAAGGTCGTCACGCACGCGCGATCTCGACTTGAGCGCACCAGAATCGAGATCGGGCTAACTGGCGGCCTCTTCGCGGAGCGAGCTGATAGTTGGACCCTGCGACGAACCAACCCGAGAACGCTACGAGCTCGTGCTTCTCGAAATCGCTGATATGCACGGCCCGAGTGGCTAGCCTGAAGTCGTGGATCTCGCTCGAAAAATTGAAGTGCTCGACGTGCAAGTCACCGAGGCTAACAACGGCAACCCCGCCGACTTCGAGCGATGGCGCACCGCGACGGAAGTCGCACTGCGGACAGTCATGGGTGCCGATTCACCGTTGCTCGCCCAATTCGAGAAGGTGAACTATTCGCCCTCCGTCTGGTACTCGGGCATGGACACAAGCGGCTATCGGCCTGCCGGGGTCAAGAACGTCATAGCCATCTTGGAAGCCGCGAAGAGAGAGCTCGCTCTTCGGGCGGAGCTCGAGGAAGTCGTCGAGACCGAGGAAACCCCCGAGGAGAAGGCGACCGCCGAAGAGCGCGGTCGCGTGTTTATCGTGCATGGCCACGACGATGCCCATAAGCACGAGCTGGCCCGCGTGCTTCAGGACCTGACCAGCACGACGCCGATCATCCTGCATGAGCAGCCGAGCGGTGGCCGGACCATTCTAGAGAAGCTGGAGGCATTCGCTGCCTCAGCCGGCTTCGCAGTTGCGCTCCTCACCGCCGATGACCTCGGTCGCGCGAAGGGTGCCGAGTCGGAATCTGCCCGCGCACGGCAGAACGTCGTCTTCGAGGCCGGATACTTCGCAGGGCGTCTTGGGCGAGAGCGTGTAGTCATGCTTCACGAGACAGGTGTCGAACTCCCGAGCGACCTCAGCGGCGTCGTCTACGTCGGCCTCGACGCCGCCGGTGCGTGGAAAATGAAGCTCGCCCATGAGATGTCCAATGCGGGCATGACGGTGGACTGGGGCGGTCTCGCGGGGCAGTAGGGACAAAGGTCGGGCACCAGCACGTGGCGAACGGAATCAGCAGAAGCACTGATTGCGTCTCAGTTCAGTTCGCGGTCCATGCGGGTCCATGCGGGTCCATGCGACGCAGGCACGAGGTTGCGTGTCCTCGTGCGGCTTTGGCGTGGTGTCCCAACCCTACTCATCGGCAGGTGCAAGCGGCGGGATTGCGCCGAGTGACGGAGGTAGCGGTCCAGCAAGACTTCGATGGACGCTGGAGACGAGCTGGCAGCCCGACGGTCACTTCGGCACGGCTGCCCGCGAAGTTGCGGCTGTGTGGTGTCGCTTGCGAGGGTGCGCCATGCCGGCGATCGCAGCGTGCTTGCGTCTTGATGCCATCAAGACGTACAAGCTGCATCACCATGTCGACTCCGGTAGCTTCCAGATCACAGGACGTCTACCGTCCTGGACAGTGACCGATAGGTGAACGAGGAGCCTCGTCCGGAGGCTCCCACGAAGTTGGGCCTCTTCACGCCGTGGTCGCTCTTTCCGGCCAATAATCTCGCTCATCTCCTCCGCTGGAACCTCACTCACTCCGACAATGACCCCAAGGTCGTTGTACGCCCTATCCCCTTCGATCTCAGGCGCGAGAGGAGAAAGCTGAACTGTTGGGCTTCCTGCCGCCGATAGAAGCGCCACATACGGGTTTCGATCATCGAAAACGCGGAACACCGATCCTTTGGTAAATTCTTCCGCGGAAGCGTCGATATTATCTAAACGGCGACCCTTCAATAGTGCGTGGGCCTGAAAACTGTTGGTCACAACTACTGGTCGAGGGAGCTTTTGCTTGTTGATCGCTTGTTCGAGGTTTGCCTCTAACGACTCGAGAGTTGTGTCGGCCGTGATCGTGTCGTCGTCGACGACGACCTCAAGGATGCGATCCTCAATTCCCCTGAAAAGAGCGCCGACCAACTGGTCCGCGAGATCCGCTGCTGAAGCAAAGACCCTCGTTTCGGCGAAATACCAACGGGGAACCAGTCTGTCAATCCCAAAATTGGAACGGGCTGGCACGACTTTCGATGCAGGCTCCGACCTGAGGGAATATACCAGCGATCTACTTCGCTGCTCAACGAGCTTCTGCCGAACGGAGTCAACGAATGTCTCGACACGACTGGGATCGATCTGGCGCCGGGAGTCCTCCTCTTCGAGGATTGCGTCTCCTTGACTGATAACCCTTGTAAGGTGCGTCTTGAGATGCCGGAGGAAGTCGTCGGAGACCGAAATCATCTCTCGCGCGCTCGCAAACGATCCCGTTTCTATCGAGTCGATGACGTCCACAAGTTCACGAGCGGAGGCGACATCGTCACTGCTTGTTGGGTCAAAAGGCTCCTGGAGTAGACGCCTTCCTCCGACAAGAATAAAGGCCAATGAGATGTACGTTCCGATTTCGATGATCCCAGAGCTGATCGGACCACGATCACGCATCTCCCACCAATGGACCCCAAGTTCATCCTCGTGCCGATGAGATGCCCGTAGCATCGGGATCAAGGCTCGAACATCCTCGAAGGAAGTAGCAATTTGGCGGCAAGTTTCTTTATATGCCTCTGTCCTATTTCCGTGGTCGAAACCGTAGAGAATCCAGCCGTAGAGAGCGAGGAGACCTGCGCCGACGATCGAGTTCATTTGAAGTCTCGGAGAGGTCGTCCCATATAGAAAGTATCTAATGGCGACGCGGGCGGCCTCGGGGTCATCTGAATCGATCGCGCTCTTGATCACGTCCAAGAACGTCCGCGTGTAGATAGCCGCGATTCCAAGAGGTACTGCTTCTTCTGCACGGTCGAGATGAAGATCGAAGTTTCCAATCTCGGCAAGTCGAAGGAGGAGTGCGTCCTGACGCGCTGCCACGTCGGCCCCTGGAGCAACCAACTCTTGGCGCCATGCGGACGCGAATAGTGTCAGAATGGATCTGAGTGCGTTCGCCATTCCGCGATCGGCGCACAAGACAGATATTTTGCGGACCCACGACATAGCGTCGATCCAGAGTAGCCGAGAGTCGCTTGCGCTCACGCTGTCAATGACGCCGTGGAGATCGCGGATCACAAGGTCCCACTCTCGACCGAAACCGTCCTCCGGGGTAGCCGAATTAGCGGACAATGTCTGCAGGCGAAGCTGCTCGTCGATGATCGTTTCAATTAGGTGCATGTATACGTCAAGGCCATCTTGAACGACGCCAACTTCCCGCCGCTCGATTGCCATTACGACGTTATCGCGAAGAGCTGCGAGGGAGGATTCGAATGCCGACTTAGTCATCCCTGCCACTCCCAGCGCAATGTCCTGTGAAGTTGACTCTGTAGCTGGTCCCGATCGCCCGTGTAAGATTCTGAAGACTTGAGGATGTAGATTCCCTGACCGGCCGAAATTGCGGCCCCAATTGAGGCCAAGATGCATAGTTTCGGCGAGTTCAAGGTGAGTGGCTCATCCTGAACCTCTGGGGCCGCGGCGGCGGTGAAACTGCTAGAGTCTTCACAAGTTATGTGGCGCACGACGTCATGGAGTAGGTCGACGTCAACGTCCGCCAGGCGCCCAGGTCGACTCGCCGCGACTATCACATCTCCCTCGATCGCCGGGCTTGATGGCCATGACCATGCTCGCGGTACGACGTTATGGAGTCTGGACTCGGCGATTGCGCGTGCACGCGCTTCTCTCATGCTTGCCTTAAGGTCCCGCAGAAGCGCCTGCTCACCGAGTCGAAGCGCCTCGCCAGGATTCGCGTATACCTTGGCCACTTTGGCGTATGACCAGCCAATCCAAAGCACCGTCAGAGCGACAACCGCTACCTCGACGACTGCCGCTTCTGGACGTCTAAGAAGCAGGGTTGCAAGTCCTACCTGGACAGCTCCGCATATCGAGAATGCGAGGATGGGTCGAAACTGGCTCACTTGAAAGAGGACCTGCCGAACACTTCGAGAAGTAACCACGGGTTCCGATGTGAGTTGCATAAGGACAGCGAGACCGGCGAACGCAATGGAAGCAAACCCAGCCAGAACCTGCCACGCCGTACCGATGACGGTTGGTGCGTCGCCGATCTTGAATAATGTGACGTTCGGGGCCGCCGCCGTGATCGCGCTGGCGCTCCACGCAATGGCGAACGCGATAAACTGCGCTGCACTGCTCCAGGCGAAGGGCCGTCGATCCCAGGAGAGATGGATCGCTTCTATCATACGCCGGACACGTCCAACCTCCGACGCACTCTGCTGTACTTCCCAACGAACTTCCTCAAGAACCCATGGTGAATGAGACCATGAGAATCCCTCCGACTCGGACACAGTGCCATTCAACCAGTGCTTCTCGCTCGGTGGCAGCAAATCGGCGTCTCGTGCAATGCAGCTCCTTGCGAGGCACTGTGTTTCGCTCACGCACCGAGATGGTGTCACCATCACCGCGCGTCGAGTCCGTGAGTGGCGTCCGACAGCTCCCGCGTACTCAAGCCAAGGCTGCGTCAATCTGCGCGGAGTGACGTGTTCGGAGGCGTTGAGTGGCTGGGCCCGCAACCCTCACTCCGTGCGAGCGGTGACGTCGGGCCCGGGCCCGCTGCACAACGATTGCCTGCTCACTTAGAAGGCCGCCCAATGCCAGGGGCGGGGGACCTCGCCTTGCAGACAGGCGAGGCGGTGGGACAGCTCATCGGCTGCGGTCGGATCGTGTGCTGCCTTGTCGGCAACGAATGCCGTCCAGCGCAGTTCTTGTAGGTCTGCGAGCGTACGAAACCATTGGGCTTGGCGTACGTCGTAGCCGCCGTAGGCGGAGACGAAGGCCGCGTAGTCGTTGCTGCTGATCCGGGCGAAGTCTTCGTGGTCGACGGCGAGTGGGATCAAGTCCCAGGCAAGGTGTCCGATCGAGACGTGGTCGAAGTCGAGAAGGATCGGTGAGCCGCCGTCCGGTACGACCAGGTTTCCTTGCCAGGCATCGCCGTGCACGACGTGTCGGGACTGGAGGTCCTCGGCGGCTGCCAGGTCCTTGGCCAACCTGGTGAGTTGATCTCGAAGCCAGCGGCGGTCAGTGCTGGCGAGGGCCGTTGCTGAGTCGATGCGCGCGACGATGTAGCCGACGATGTCGAGGGACGGTAGATCAAGAACGGTCGGGACCGCCACGGTGTGGAGCTTGCGAAGTACGGCGCCCAGTTCTGCCGGTGTTGCGTGGCGGTGGGCTGCGATGGGCGTCCACCAGGTCACGGGTCTCCCGTCGATGGTGACCAGTTCCACGCCATCGATCGGGAGGTTTGTTGCGATGTCGTTGGCAGACAACCAAGAAGCGATTCGCATCTGGCGGGAGGCGTTCTCGGCGGTGTCGGGACGACCGACGCGGGCCACAGTTTCGGCGTTCGGGAGCAGGTAGATGGCATTCGAGCCGTGCCTCAGGAGCCGGGCACCATCCGCATCCAAGCCCGCTTGCAGGGCAGCGCTCTGCAGGAGGTCGAGGGTTTCGGCGTTACTCATCGACGTCAATGTCAGCAGATCAATCCGTGATCTCGTTGCTACCTTCTCGACTCGTCGCGAAATCGACCAGCCTCTCTTGCGCGACCGACCGTGCGACGAGGAGGTCTTCCGCGCCGACGCCACATAGCCGGAGGCAAGATGACGCGATCGAGCGGGCTGTCGAGGTGGTGATGGCGCGTCCCCTGGCGCGGATCCTGATCACACCCTCGACGAGTTGCAGGACCAGTTCACCGAGGTCCTCGGGGTCGAGGTCGTCTGTTCCCGACTCGGTCGCAACGGTGTGGGCCAGGTCGCGATAGGCGTTGAGCAGGTCGTTCCGGCTGGCGACGTACGCCTCAGCGGCGGGGGAGGACACGATGTCGGGTACGCCGGCGAGGAGCCCGATGTTGTGGGGTGCGGTCGCGAGGGTGTCGATGTCGACCAGTGCCAGGAGGTAGAGCGCTGTCGGGCGCGGATCCTCGGCGGTAAGCGCCAGAGTCTGGTCGACCTGGTCGAGCGTGGGCCGGAGGGTGCGTTCCAGGAGGGCGGCGAGGATCTCGTCCTTTCCGGCGAAGTGATAGTAGAGAGATGCCTGCCGGATGCCGACCTTCTCGGCGATCTCGCGGGTCGAGGTGGCTGCGAATCCGCGGGTGACGAAGAGCCGCCCAGCCGCGTCCAGGACCTGGTCGCGCGGGCTCAAGGTCGACGAGACGGCGGAGTGTCGTGGCCGTCCGACCCCGCGCCGTCCTGAGGCTCCGGAGACAGGGATGGCGAACGACATGGACGAGCCCTTCGGTAGACGGTGTGCTGTTGGTGGTCCCAGCCGAGTGGCGCGTTCGGTTGGACCACACGGCCGGGACCTACGGCTACTCTGGTGAGGCACAGGCCGTCCGGGCAGGGCACTCAGCAGTCTGCCGGGAGGGCATTCTGCGTAGCGCGGTCCGGCAATCTGGCGGTCAAGAGGACTCGGGATGACAGAGGGCAACACCCAGTTGCGGGCTCGTCGTGAGGCGACGAGGTCCCCGACGCGCGCCGGGATGCCCATGTCCCGGGCGGAGCTCGCCGACGCGGTCAACGCCTACGTCTGGGAGACGACGGGTAAGAGGTCGTGCCTCGACGCCGAGACGATCGGACGTTACGAGCGCGGGGTCATCCGATGGCCGCGCGCTGACTACCGTGAGGGTCTTCGTGCGGTGCTCGGTGCCGCGTCGGACGCCGAGATGGGCTTTCACCCGACTCCTCGCGGTCGGGCATCGATTCCGAAGGCATCGATAGGGTCAGCATCGCGCGCCGAGGGACACACGAACCCGGAGGAGGTCGACTCTGTGGACCGACGAGACTTCCTGCGTACGCTCGCGGTCACCGGCATCGGAGTGGGGCTCGGGGAGTCGCTGGATCTGCTCTCCCTCGAGTTCGACGATCGCTCGCCTACGGCGATCAGCGAAGCCGACATCGCACACCTCCAGTCCGTCGCGGCCTTTCTGATGTCGTGGTCGCACGTGCACGGCGGCCAGAACATGGCGCCAACGGTTTCAGCAGAGGTGTCTCGCGCCGCTGACCTGCTCAAGGTGCCCTGCCCGCCGCGATTGCAGTCGAGCCTGTTTGCGGCCGTGGCTCAACTGGGTGTGTCCGGAGGACACATCCTCTTCGATGCCCATGACCACCGTCTGTCCGAGAAGATCCTCGCGTTCGCCACCGCTTGTGCTGAGGAGGCCGATGACTGGCACCTGCGAGCCAAGGCGCTCTCGATGCGCGCCCGTCAGGCGGTCTGGGTCGGCGACGCTGATGCCGGCCTGACGCTCGCCCAGCTCGGCCTCGTCCGCAACGACAGGCTCACCGCCACCGAGACAGCGATGCTTCATACCGCGACGGCGCGCGCTCATGGGCGGCTGGGGAACATCGATGACACGGTTCGCGCTGTGGGCGCAGCAGACGACTCCTACGCGCACGTCGATCGCTCGAATGATGTGCCGTGGATGGCCTACTACGACGACGCCCAGCACAACGGAGACACCGGGCACGCGCTGTTCGAGCTGGCGATCCACGGGCTACGCGCCGAGGAAGCGACCCGACGACTTGCCGGTGCCGTAGGCGGCCACACCGATGCGTACATCCGCTCGCGGTCGTTCTCCGGGTTCAAGCTGGCGACTCTCACGATGCACTTGGGCGAGTCGGAGAAGGCAGTCGCGATCGCCAATGCGGCCATACGCGATGCGGAGGGCATCCGCTCACCGCGGTTGCGCCGCACCGCGCTCGAGATCCAGCCTCTCGCGGCCGCCCACCAAAGCGATGACCAAGTCGACGCCATGCTCGAAGCCGTCGCGAAGGTGAGCTCGGCCGCGTGAATCCAGGCCCAAACCCTCACCTCGTCCAAGCAGCTCATCAGGTCGGCCTCGATTCCACCGAGGCAACAGTCATCCGCGCGGGGGAGAACCAGATCTACCGCCTGCCCGGGCAGGTCATCGTCCGAATAGCACCACCGGGCCAGGAGAAAGCGGCTAGGCGCGAGATCTTCCTTGCGCGCTGGATGAACAACAACGGCGTACGTGCCGTCGAACCCCTCGACATCCCGCAACCGGTCATCACCGACGGCGGACCCGTGACCTTCTGGCACGAGTTCGGTCCTCACGAGCACGGAACGCCCCGCCAGATCGCCAGCGCCATCAAGAAGCTTCACGCCCTGCCCATCCCCGATGAACTCGTCCACGACCAGATCGCTCCCTTCGTACGTCTCCAAGAACGCATCGACGCCGCGACGTGGCTGGCCGAGGACGATGCCGCCTGGCTCACCGACCGCCTCCGCGACCTGGAGACCCAGTGGGGCCAACGACCGGCCGGCATGCCCGAGTCGGTCGTTCACGGTGATGCCTGGGCTGGCAACGTCGTCGACGTCGAAGGCGTCGGAATCACCATGCTCGACCTGGAACGCTGCTCGGTCGGGCCGCCGGAGTGGGACCTCACCTCGGTCGCCTGCCGATTCACCAGCTACAGCACCCTGAGCGAATCGGACTATGCGGCGTACTGCGACGAATACGGCTTCGACGTCACCACCTGGGACGGCTTCCCGCTGTTGAGAGACATCCGCGAACTGCGGGTGACCTGCTACGCGGCTTACGTCGCAACGGCGAAGCCCGAAGGACGTCACCTTGCCCAGCAGCGAGTCGATTGCCTTCGAGGCAAGCGCGGATTGCGTCCATGGCACTGGCCGCCAATCATCTAGGGCTTCGGAATCACCGAGAACCTGGCGGGGTCGACTGCTATGCCGCCCCGTGATGAGTGGCCTGCTGAGGTTGTTCGAGCGTGGAACTTGGTGGAGTTCCGCTTCAACGTCTGAAACGACACCGTCTCCGCAGGTCACAGCGCTGTCTCCTCCCCGTGGGGCGCGGAGGGGGCACAAGGACCAGGCGCTGTCGATCGCACGACGGGTCCGGTCCTCGGAGTCGGGCATCAGGTGGCCGTACGTCGACAGCACCAGTGATGCATTGTGCTGCCCCAGTCGCTCAGCCACCGGTCTCGGTGACCTCAGCGCCACCAGGGCGAAGTCCTCATGAGGTGGGGGCTTCGCCCCTGTGCGTCATTCGAAGGCCGCGCTGTAGGCGTTGAGCGCCGGTTGCCCACCGAGGTGCGCGTACAGCACGGTCGAGTCCCGACCGATCTCGCGCGAGGCGACCAGGTCGATGAGCCCGGCCATCGACTTCCCCTCGTAGACGGGGTCGACGATCATGCCCTCGAGCCGGCCGCACAGCCGGATCGCCTCGATGGTCGAAGCGACGGGAATCCCGTAGTGTTCCCCGGCCCAGCCCTCGAGGACCGTGATTTCGTCGTCGCGCAGGTCTCGGTTCAGGCCGATGAGCTCCGCGGTGTGACGGGCGATGCGCGCCACCTGGTCGCTGGTCTGGTCGAGGGTGGCCGAGGCGTCGATGCCGAGCACCCGGCGTGGCCGGCCCCCGGCGGTCTCCTCGAGGGCGGCGCAGCCGGCGATCATCCCTGCGTGGGTCGAGCCGGTCACGGTGCAGACGATGATGGTGTCGAAGAAGACCCCGAGGTCCTTCTCCTGTTCGGCGACCTCGTAGGCCCAGTTGGCGAAGCCGAGGCCGCCCAGGTGGTGCTCGGACGCGCCGGCCGGGATGCCGTACGGTTTGCCGCCCTCCTTCTCGACATCGGCGATCGCGTCCTCCCACGAGGTGCGGATGCCGATGTCGAAACCGGACGGGTCCAGGCGTACGTCGGCGCCCATGATCCGCGACAGGAGGATGTTGCCGACCTTGTCGCTGACCGGGTCGTCCCAGTCGACCCACTTCTCCTGGACCAGGCGGCACTTGAGCCCGAGCTTCGCGGCGACCGCGGCCACCTGGCGGGTGTGGTTGGACTGCACGCCGCCGATCGACACCAGCGTGTCGGCGCCCTGGGCGAGTACGTCGGGGACGATGTACTCCAGCTTGCGGACCTTGTTTCCGCCGAAGGCCAGGCCGCTGTTGCAGTCCTCCCGCTTGGCCCAGACCTGGGCTCCGCCGAGGTGGTGGGTGAGGCGGTCGAGCGGGTGGATCGGGCTAGGCCCGAACGTGAGCGGGTAGCGCTCGAAATCGTGAATCGACATCTGCGTCTCCTTGGAGAGTCATGTCGTGGACTCGGGAGCCTCGATGAGGCTCCCGATCAGGGGCTTCAGGGTTTCCCAGGTCGCGTGCGAGACGGCCGCTGCTCCCTCCACGTCGCCGGCCTCGCAGAGGTCGACCAGCGTGTTGTGCAGGCTCACCGAGTCTCTCCCGGCCAGGGAAGAGAAGCGCAGACGCTCGAGCCGGCGCAGCACGGGGGTGTACTGCTCCAGCACGGACTCGAGCGCCGTGTTAGCGGCGGCGCGGACCGGGATGCCGTGGAACTCGTCGTCCGCGGCGATCGCCGCGCCGGCGTCGCCGCGTCGCAAGGCGGCGGCGAACCGCTTGTTGGCCGAGCGCATCGCGGCCAGGTCCTCGGCCGTCAACTGAGGCACGGCCTGCTCGACGGCGAGCCGGTGCATCACCGCGACCACGGACTGGGCGTCGTGGATGGCGCGGGCGTCCAGGGTCGACACGGTCGTCGAGCGGCCGGGCGACGACTGCACCAGACCGGCCTGCCCGAGCTTGAGGAGGGCCTCACGGACCGGGGTGCGACTGACCCCCAGCCACGCGGCCAGGTCCTGGTCGCGCAACCGCTCCCCGGGCTCCAGCGTTCCGTCGACGATCGCATCGCGCAGGCGGGTGTACACGTCGTCGCGGAGGAGCGACCGCGGGAGTGATGGAGCGGTGTACGCCGGGATCGGCATGCAATATATTGCACATCGCAACTCGCCTCATGTCAAGCTCTTCCCAGTCCTCCGCGAGGTACTCGCCCGGTGCCAGCAGAGCGCTAGTATCCGGTGGTGCTATCGGACCCCCAGATCCTGCCGGAAAGCGGCTCGGTATCGGCACAACCGCACTTGTGGGTCGATGCGATCCAGCCGATCCGGGCCGTGTCGTGACCGACTGGCGTGCCGAGCGCGTCCAGAGCGCGATCGACGGGCGTAACCCGACCGTCGTGGCCGAGCTGGACGCGGCGTACGCAGTCATCGGTGATGTCCAGTTCCTGCCCGGTTACAGCCTGGCGCTCACGAAGGTGCCTGGGGCCGATCGGCTGTCCGATCTGCCACGGCGAGAGCGGCTCGGTTATCTGGCTGACGTCGATCTGCTCGCGACCGCGGTCGAGACCGTCTGCAAGCGGTTCGACTCCGCGTATCGGAGGGTCAACGTCGAGATCTTGGGCAATACCGACGCGTTCCTGCACTGTCATATCTGGCCGCGGTACGAGTGGGAGCCGGAACACATCATCGGCAAACCGGTGTGGCTGTATCCGGCCGAGCGGTGGCGTGATCCGGCGGCGGTCCTCGGCCCGGCGCACGACAACCTGCGGATGGCGCTCAGTGAAGAGGTTGCTCGGCTCCGCGACTCGGTCGAGTTCCGGTTTAACGTCTAGCGTTATTAACGCCTTGCGTTATACACTGGTGGTGTGATCAGGTCGTTCGGGGACAAGAACACGGAACGGTTGTGGAACCGTGAGCGTGTTCCCTCGTACGACCAACGGATCTTGCAGGTGGCTCTTCGGAAGCTCCGGCAGGTCGGGTCGGCGACGACCCTCGATGACCTGCGGGTGCCCCCAGGTAATCGGCTGGAGGCGCTGAAGGGCGACCGCCAAGGCCAGCACAGCATCCGTGTGAACGACCAGTGGCGAATCTGCTTCATATGGAAGGACGGAGGTGCGGAGGATGTCGAACTCGTCGACTACCAGTGACAAGATCCCGCCGATCCATCCCGGTGAGGTTCTCATGGCGGACTTCATCGAGGGCTTCGGGATCACCCAGAACAAGCTGGCAGTGTCGATCGGTGTGCCGCCACGTCGGATCAACGAGATCGTCCATGGCAAGCGTTCGATCACGGCTGATACGGCGCTTCGGCTCGGCCGCTACTTCGGCACATCGGCGGAGTTCTGGCTCAACCTACAGGCGCACTATGACCTCGATCTCGCGGCGGACCGTGCGGCCGAGCAGATCGCCGCGATCACGCCCCTGAAGGTCGCGTGACGCTAGCGGGCCGCCGAGAAGGTCTCAGGAAACGTCAGCACCGCTCCCGATGCCCGCAGGCGCGGACATGAAGGGGCCGCGTTCGATGCGGTGATGGGGTGGTCGAAAGGTCGTCCCATCGCCGGGACCGGCTGATCATCCCGCCGGCTGCGCCGCGGCGAGGAGGTCGGCGATCACCTCGCTGAAGTTCGCCATCGCGGCCTTGGGCTCGAGCACCGGCAGGATCTCGACGTCCATGTACGGGGTGAACGGGTTCTCGGCGAGGATGCGGTTCAGCTCGGTCGTGTCGTCGAAGTCAGCGAGCACCAGGCCGCCGCCGGCGACGAAGAACTCCAGAACCTCGAAGCGCTTCGAGTGCGTCTCGACCCACTGTCCCAACGCTCCCATGAGCATCGGGCCGACCTCGACAGGTGCAGCGTTCCTGGGACGATAGATGATTGCGACTCGCATGACGTGTCCTTTCCTCGTTCGCGGGTCATCGCGCGCCCCGGGAGACGAGTATCGGGTCATACTCCTTCGCATCGATACGTCGATCGTGCTCGCAACCGACGACGAAGTCATCACTCGGTTGAGTGATGCACCGCGGCCGCGAGCTCGACCCGGTTCGACACGCCGAGCTTGGCGAACACGTGCCGGAGGTGGGTGTTCACGGTGTGCGGCGAGATGTACATGCGCCGGCCGACGGAGCCGTTCGTGAGCCCTTCGGCAACGAGCTGTGACACCGTCCGCTCCGTCGCGGTGAGACTCTCCCAGCCTTCCGTGGGCCGGCGCCTGGAGCCGCGCGTGCCGGGATGCGCGCCGACGGATCGCAGCGCGGCCCTGACCCGGCCGGCCCAGGCGTTGGCGCCGGCCTGCTCGTAGCGATCCAACGCTTCGTGCAGCAGCGCCGCCGCTTCGTCGCGCCGGCCATGCTGCGCAAGCAGCCGCGCCGCGTCCTCGCACGCACCGGCGTGCTCCACCAGGAGAGGCGCCCGGCGGGCGAGTCCCACCGCCTCGATCAGCGGTTCCACATCCCCGTCGACCAATCCCCGGCAGCGCAAGGCCAGGCTGCGCACCGTGGGCACCTCCGGTGCCAGCTCGACCCCGGCCGCCACGCTGTCGGCCACCTCGGCGGCGACGTCGCCGTGCCCCAGCGCCAGGGCCAGACGTACGAGGTCCGGGGCTAGGCAGCGGTGGTAGAAGCGGCTCTCCCGGGCCGCGTCGACGCGCCAGCACCGCAGCAACAGGTCGTACGCAGCCTGCCGGTCGTCCTCGGCCGCCTTCAGCCCGGCGGCCGCGAACGTCAGGACTCCCGCGTTGTAGCTCAGCTGCTCACCCTCCAGCGAACCGGCGAATCCGTCGGCCAGCTGGCGCGCGGTGCGGAGATCTCCGGTGGCCGTCGCGATGATGGTGCGGTAGGCGAGCGACTGTGACACCAGGAGCTGGTTGCCCTTCTCCTGCGCGGCCTGGCCGCCGGCGATCAGGCCGGGCACCGCGTCGTCCCACTCGCCGATCGCGAAGGAGGCCTGGGCGTCGGCCAACAGCGTTTCCGACAGCCACCACGCGGAGCCGAACTCGTCGTCAAGGGCTGCCCGGAAAGCGGCCCGGGCCTCCCCGACGAGGTCACAGTCGAACAGCGCCAGGCCGAGGAAGAACTTCGGCTGCAGAGGCAGTGACCTCGTGTCGGGCGACCCCGCTGCGAGAGTGGCCGCGCGGCGAGCATGTCTCAGCGCCTCGTCGAATCGGCCTTGCCGACCCACCGCCACCAGCATCGCCGTCAGCGCCCACACCGACATCGCCGTGTCGCGTGCTCGCTCGGCGATGTCGAGCGCTCGGGCCGCGGCTGCCTCGCCCGCTCGGGGGTTCCCGGTGAAGGTGAGAGCCCAGCTCTGCTGGGCCAGCATCAGTGCCTGTTCGGCCGGCCGGAGCCGGTCGGGATCGCCGAGGCTGGCCTCGACCACGGCGGTGAGCTCCGCGGCACGGTTCTGCAGGGCGAGCGCGCCGACCAGTGCGACCCGCAACGGGGTGTCCACCTCGGTGGCGTGCCGTCGGGCCAGCACGGCTTCGGCGCGGGCCGATGCCTCGGCCACGCTCCCGGCGCGCAGCAACGCCTGCACGACCTCCGTCGACACGACGTCAGCGTCGCGGTGACCACCCGGCAACAGCGCCTCGGCGCGCCGGGCGAGCTCCAGGGTGACCAGGGGCGCCTGCCCCGACGCCTCACGGGCGGCCTCCCGCAGCCACTCGACGGCCTGCTCGTCGCCCCGCTCGGCGCCGAGCATCAGATGGTCGGCCACGTCCAGCCGGTCGGCGCCGGCGGCCATCAGCGCAACCGCGGCCTCGCGATGCAGCAGGCGGCGAGCCGGCGCCGGCACATGCTGGTAGACCGCGTCGTGCACGAGCTGGTGCCGGAACACGACGCGCTCGTCGACCTCCTCGAGCAGCTGGGCGTCGAACGCCTCACCCAGCTGCTCGGCGACATCGACCGGCGTACGGCGGGCAACAGCGGCCACGTCGCGGAGCGACACCGTGTCGCCGAGCACGGCCGTGACCTGCAGCAGGTCCAGTGCCGGCCTGGACAGATCCCGCAGGCGGCGGACCACGAGCTCGCCCAGCGAGGTCGGCAGCTCCGAGCTCGTCACATCGATGCCGTCGGATGTACGGCGCAGCACCCCTTCGTCGACCAGGGAACGCAGTATCGCGGTGGCCCAGAGCGGGTTCCCTCCGGCCTTGGCCAGCATGGCGATCAGGCCGGGACCAGGAGTCGCCCCGAGCAGGTATGAGGCCAGGGCAGAGACGTCGTCGGACTCGAGCGGTTCCAGGCGCAGGGTCTGCCCGCCACCGGCCGCCAGGTCGTCGAGCAGCCGGATCACCTCCCCCGGGAGCGGCGACGGCCGGGTGGCCACCACGGTCAGCAGAGGAGCGAGCGACAGCCGGCGTACGACCGACAGGATCGTCAACAGGCTCGCGGTGTCCGCCCAGTGGATGTCCTCGGCGATCAGCAGCACCGGGTGCTCGGCGCACGCGGTCTCCACGAGCTCGACGATGTCGTCGACGACGCGGTACTGGATGTCGCCGACAGGCTCCGATGTGCTGGCGCCCTGGCCGGCCAGCAGCCCGCCGATCCTGGCGCTGCGGGGGTCGGGTGATCGTGCACTCAGACCCAACGCAGCAGCCACCACGCCGAACGGACGCGTTCTCTCAAAGGGATGAGCCCGGCCGTAGAACACAGTCATGCCACGGGAACGCGCATCGTCGACAATGCTCTGGACGAGTCGGGTCTTACCGATGCCGGCTTCACCCTCGATCGCCAGCACCGCCGGCCGTCCTTCGCTCAGCCGCCCGACCGCAGCGGAAGTCAGAGCGAGCTCGGCATCCCGCCCCACCAGTCCGTCCGCAGACGCCATCACGACTCCGCCACGCGAAAAGTCTGCGCCTCGCCATCGCCATAGTCCAGCGTGGTACGCGCGTAGGAACCCTCTCGACCTCGCACGATCGAGTGATGTCTCCGCTGCCGGTCGAGAGCACGATCGAAGGTGCAATCACGTGACCGTCGACCTGCCCACGTGGCCCTCGGCGGGATCACGACCCTACTCGCGCAAAGGACGAACAATGCCACGAATCGTCATCACGCACGACGTCGCCGAACTCGAGCGCTGGCTCAAGGGCAAGGACGAGCGGGCGGCGGCCATCGGAGCGTTCGGCACGGACGTCACCGACCACCTCGCCGCGGACGGCAGCAACCGTGTCGCCGTGAGCGCCACCATCAACGACCTGGACGTTTTCCAAGAGCTGCTCGACTCGCCTCCTCCGGAGGTTGCCGCCCTGATGGAAGCACACGGCGTACTACCGCCCCTGACCGTCTACGTCGAGAGCTGACCCTCATTGGTCACCAGGAGGAACTCCATGGCAGTCAAGGTGATCGTCGAGCTGAGAGCCCAGCCCGGTCGGCGCGATGAGCTCAAGAGCGTGATTCACACGCTGCTCGCCGACCTCGGCCCCGCCCTCAAAGACAAGGGCTCCCTGGGTAGCAGCCTCTACGAGATGGTCGACGACCCCGACACACTGGTGGAGATCGCCGACTGGGAGACAGCCGACGCGCGGAACGCCGTCATGGGCGACCCCGCTACCGCCCAGGCGATGGCGCCAGTGCTCGCGCTGTTGGCCGGGCCCTTCAAGGCGACGGTCCTCGACCTCGTCTGACTTCGGTGGCTGTCCGCACGCTACCGATGAGCTAGTCCGCAAGACCATCTAGGAAGGACTGACATGCCCAGTGTGGGATTTGCCGTCCCGGTGCTCCCCGGCAAGACCGACGTCGACCGCGACGCCATGGGTTCCTGCTGGAAAGGAGAGCGCCGAGCGGCGTACGAGGACGCCCGTCGACGTGCGGGCGTGACGAAGGAAGCCGTGTGGATCCAGGCCACGCCGATGGGCGACATGGCCGTGATCTACCTCGAGGCGGACGACCTCGAAGCGGCATTCGGCACCATCGGAGGGTCCGGTGAGCCGTTCGACCAGTGGTTCCGTGACCACGTTCAGGACGTGCACGGCGTCTCGTTGGCCGACGGTATGCCGATCCCCGAACTCATCCTCGACTTCGACAGCGAGGTGTGAACCGCCCCGAGGCCGCCGGTGCCATCACACCGACTTCCAAAGCGCTTCATCAAGGCCGAGATCAACTCCTGCGACGACCTCATCGCCGCCGGCTCCGTCGCCGAGGCCCGTGACCTCGGCAAGGTCCGCATGGAGGGCAAGGACCTCATTAGGTCTTCGTGCCGAACACGAGGCCCTGCTCTCGCAGCCTTTGGTCGTCAGACCAAGGGCTTTTGCGTATCAGTTGTCAGTCGAGATGGACGCGGCGTACGCCGTCATCTGACCTCTGCGGGCAGGTCGAGGTGGACAGTTGCCGGGCCAGGGTCGCTGCGCTGCCTGCGATCGAGGATGTTGGAGCAACGGAACGCATGGTCGGTGGACGTGCTTTCCATTCCTGACGCCTGACGCCCTTCGGCACAGTCGCGATCTGAAATAGTTACAGGTATGCTCTATCTGTTACTAAATCCGTCCACGAGGGGGAGGGCATGAGAACCGGTCCGATGCCTGACCTGTTGGGCTACCAAGACCTTCCAGGCGCAGGTCTCACGCGCCGGCAGTTGGAGCGAATGGTTGAGGCGGGTGAGTACGAGCGGATCGCGCCAGGCCGGTTTCTGCGTGTCGGCGCGACGGACGACACCACAGCGGCGTGGATGGCGATCGCGTCCAAGCGCCCGCAAGCGACGCTCAGTCTGCTTACGGCGCTGTCGATCCATGACCTGACGGACGAGATTCCGACGCGCAGCGAGATTGCGATCCCTCGGGGAACGAAGCCGGTCACCGTCTGGACCGCGCCGATCGCGTGGCATCACTTCGATACCAGTACCTTCGATATCGGTCGCACCGAATACGCGCTGCCTGGAGGGAAGACGATCGGGCTGTACTCCCCCGAGCGCACGATCATCGACCTGTTTCGGCTCCGCCATGACTGGGGCAGCGACCTCGCCGTCGGCGCACTCAAGCGCTGGCTCCGGGGGCCGGGCAACAGCCCGTCGAAGCTTCTTGCACTGGCCACGCGGTTCCCGAAAGGAAAGCCGGCACTGCAGAACGCATTGGAGATCTTGCTATGACACCGAAGCTGCAACACGGAACGCCGGCCGGCGACGCGACCTTGGCGATCCAAAGGCTCGCTCGTGAGACCGGAGCAGACGTCCAAGAGTTGCAGACGCTGTACGTGCTCGAAGCCCTCCTCGCTCGCATCGCCGCGTCAGAACACCGGAGTGACTTCGTCCTCAAAGGCGGCGTGCTGCTGGCCGCATTCGCCGCGCGACGCCCCACCAAGGACATCGACCTGCAAGCCACTGGGTTCTCGAACGACGCCGAGGAGGTCGCCGAACGCGTCCGTGCGATCGTAGTCATCGACCTGCCAGACGGTGTGGAGTTCGATGTCGACAGCATCACTGCATCCGCGATTCGGGACGGCGCCCTCGACGAGTACGCGGGCGTGCGCGTCCGCCTCGTCGGACGCCTTGGTCGGTCCAGGCTCACGGTCGGGGGACGTCCTTCTCGCGGTTGCCGACTTTGCTGACCCTGTCATCCGCGGAGAAGCATCAGGCAGGTGGCGCTCGACCGAACAGAGGTGGTGACGACACGACGCGCCCAGGTCGGAGTTGTATGACTGGTTCACCGAGGTGCAAGGACACGGAACGGTTCTGGAATCGTGAACGCCGCCAAGGTCAGCACAGCAAGTGCTTCGGTACGTCGCTGGAGTTCTGGATGAACCTGCAGGCGCATTACGACCTGCGTGTCGAACGCCGGAATTACCTTGCGATCGATGGGATCGATGCGATCCAGCCGATCCAGGCGGCTTCGTGATCGACTGGCGCGAGGATCGCGTACAGAGCGCCATCGCTGGCAGGACCCCGACCGTCCTGGCCGAGTTGGAGGCGGCGTACGCCGTCATCGGTGATGTTCAGTTCCTGCCGGTTTATAGCCTGGCGCTCACGACGGTGCCTGGGGCCGATCGGCTGTCAGATCTGCCACGACCAGAGCGGCTCGGCTACCTGGCCGACGTCGATCTGCTCGCGACCGCGGTCGAGACCGTCTGCAAGCGGTTCGACTCCGCGTATCGGAGGGTCAACGTCGAGATCGTGGGCAAAACTGACGCGTTCCTGCACTGTCATATCTGGCCGCGGTACGAGTGGGAGTCGGAACACATCATCGGCAAACCGGTGTGGCTGTATCCGGCCGAGCGGTGGCGTGATCCGGC
Organism: Nocardioides sp. NPDC051685; assembly: GCF_044453405.1. NCBI lineage: Bacteria > Bacillati > Actinomycetota > Actinomycetes > Propionibacteriales > Nocardioidaceae > Nocardioides > Nocardioides sp. NPDC051685. The sequence continues at coordinate 334,199 of NZ_JBITCR010000003.1, forward strand.
GGCGGTCCTCGGCCCGGCGCACGACAACATGCGGATGGCGCTCACCGAAGAGGTTGCTCGGCTCCGTAGCTCGGTGGATTACCGCTTCAACGTCTGAGCAGACGGGTCATCCTTGATCGCCTGGGTGGCGTGTCGTGGAAACCTACGATCATCGTGTGCCACGAATCCAGCTCACCACCGAGATCTCGGCGACGCCGGAGCGGTGCTTTGAACTGAGCCTCTCCGTGGACGCCCACCGGTCTTCCATGTCCGACTCCGGTGAGCGCGCGGTCGCCGGGGTGACCTCGGGCGTGATGCGCCTCGGGGATTCGGTGACCTGGAAGGCCCGCCACTTCGGGCTTCCGATCACGATGACCTCGGTGATCAGCGAGTACGACGCCCCACACCGATTCGTCGACGCGCAGCGATCGGGGCCGTTCAGGAGATGGTGGCACGAGCATCGATTCGAGCCGACCGCCGGCGGCACGTTGATGACGGATGTCGTGGAGTTCGAATCGCCCGCCGGGGCGGTCGGGCGGTTGGTGAACGTCCTCGTGCTGACGCGGTACATGACGACGCTGTTGGAGCGGCGGAACGCATGGCTGGCGGATGCTCTCTCCCGTGCTGAGGTCTGACGCCCGGGGCACTCACAAGGCTTACCGAGTTCGCTGTCGACGGCCGGCGAACCGCGGCTAGGATCGGCCGAGGTCCCAGCTGACGGAGTGGAGCTGCGATGGATGCCCAGAGCGACGCGATGTGGATCGCGGCGTTGGCGCTGTGGTACGTGCCGACGATCGTCGCACTGGTTCTGATCGTCCGCAGTATCTCTGTTCGGGGACGCATGACCGGGCTGGACGTCCTGGATATCGTGATGGTCCTGGTCTTCTGCTGGGCCGGTGCCCTGGTCTACTTCCTCATCGCGTTCCTGCGTCGCCGCGAGGAGGCCCGGGCCGTGGCCGCCGTGTCGCCCTCGATCGTGGAGAGCGAGGCGACCTTGAACCGGGTCGAGGAGGCATACGCGCGCGCCTGGGCCGAAGCGCGTACGGCGGCCGACGACGACCTGATCGGCGCGCTCCACCAGGCAGGACTCGGGCCGAGCTGGACCGTGCCGGGCGGGCCGCGGGCGGACCTGCTGCTCGCCATCTGGCGGGCGGGCGCCACCCCGCGGTCCGCCTCGAGACAGCTTCGCGAAGCACTCGGCGCACGGTCTGGTGCTTGACCCTGGTGCGGACCAGGAGAATTCTGGAGAGATGACTAGCCGTTCGGTCGATGACTCGCATTCGCTGCTGACGCTCGGCCGGGTGGACTCGGTGCGGGTCCAGGTCGGCTATCGGGCCAGCCCGGACGACCAGGTGGATCGGCACTACCTGCTCGACCTGGCGGTTCCGGAGCCGGACGGCGGGGGAGGCGAGGGTGTCCTCGACGAGCGGGGGGTCCTCGCCGCACTGGAACCGGTCCTGTACGCCGGGGCCGACGCGCGGCGGCACTACTCGCTGCACCAGCACCGATGGCACACCAGCTGGGGCGCCAGTCCGGGCGCCCTCGAGATCGGGCTGCTGGTGACCCTCGGGCCCCGGACCACGGCGGTCTCGGAGGCGTCGTTCGACGGTGTGACCCGCGCCTTTCGCGACGTGATGGAGGTCGTCGGCCGGCCGGAGCGGACGCCGATCTCGCGGGAGTCGGCGGTCCAGCGTGCCCGGCGCGAGGCCGCGACGGCGTACGCCCTGGACCCGGACGTCCTGTCGCTCCGCGCGGAGGAGCACCATCCGGCCGACAGCTCCTGGACGCTCACCCTGCGCTCCACCGCGGGGGATGAGTACGACGTGGTGGTCGGCTTCGTCGAGGGGTACGCCGGGTCGGTGTCGGTGCGGCACGCTCACCGGATCGAGGCGTCCGACTCCATCGGCCCCGAGTGACCCGGAGCCCATAGGTCGCCCGATCGCCGGCGGCTCAGTCGTCGAGCGGGAAGCGTACGCCGGTGAGCTCCTCGGACACGGTCCACAGCCGCTGCTGGGTCGTCAGGTCGTAGGACGCGGGGCTGGAGGTGACCAGCTTCGGGTAGCCACGGGCCTCGCCCAGACCGCTGGGTCCGTAGTACTGGCCGCCGATGACGGCGGGGTCGGTGGCGGCGCGGAGCGTGGGCAGGGCGCCCATCGCGGGCGTCTGGGCGAGCAGCGGTGCGAGCCAGCCGAAGACCACCCGAATCGCGCTGGGGCTGTTGCGGGCGAGCTCGGTGTTGGAACCACCGGGGTGGGCGGCCACCGCGATGGTGGTGCCATGCGAGGTCAGCCGGCGCTGGAGCTCGTAGGTGAACATCAGGTTGGCGAGCTTGGCCTGACCGTACGCGGCGACGCGGCTGTAGGACCGCTCCCACTGCAGGTCGTCGAAGTGGATGTCGGCGCGGATGCGGTGGCCGATGCTGCTGACCGTGACGACCCGGGAACCGGGGACGGGGAGGAGCTGGTCCAGCAGCAGGCCGGTGAAGGCGAAGTGGCCGAGGTGGTTGGTGCCGAACTGCATCTCGAAGCCGTCGGCGGTGGTCTGCTTCGGCGTGTACATCACGCCGGCGTTGTTGATCAGCAGGTCGATCCTCGGGTGGCTGGCGCGCAGGTCGGCCGCCGCGGATCGGATCGACTCCAGGGAGGCCAGGTCGAGGACCTGGACGGAGACGTCGCCGTCGATGCGGGCCGCTGCCTGCTTGCCCTTCTCCACGTCGCGTACGGCCATGACCACCTGCGCCCCGTGCTCGGCGAGCATCCGGGCGGTCTCGAAGCCGAGGCCGGTGTTGGCGCCGGTCACGACCGCCACCCGGCTGTGCTGGTCGGGGATCTGCTGCTCGGTCCAGGTCTCACTCATGTCCACTCCTAAGGAACCATCGGTCTGTTATGCCTTCAACGTAAGAGACCGATGGTCTGATGTCAAGGGACCGGCGGTCTTTAAGCTAGTCTGGAGCGGTGACATTCCAACGGGCGCGAAGCGACGAGCAGCGTGAGATCCGCCGCCGGGCGATCCTGGAGACGGCGGCGGCGATGCTCGACGAGATGCCGGTGGCCGAACTGAGCCTCAACGAGCTCAGCCGACGGGTGGGTCTGGCCAAGTCGAATGTCCTGCGTTACTTCGAGTCGCGCGAGGCGGTGCTGCTCGAGCTGCTGGACGACTTCCTGGGCACGTGGCTCGAGGACCTGGCGGAGGAGCTGGCTGACGGCATCGAGGCGAGCGCCTCGGCTGAGGTGCGGGCCGGCCAGCTGGCCGAGGTGCTCAGCCGTTCGTTGGGGGAGAGGCCGGTGCTCTGCGACCTCGTCGGCGCGCAGGGCGGCGTCCTCGAGCACAACGTCTCGGTCGAGGTCGTCAAGCGTCACAAGCGCTCGTCCCATGCGAAGCTGGAGACGATGGTCGAGCTCGTGCGCCATCACCTGCCCGAGATCGGCGACGGCGCCGAGACGTTCTGTCTGATCGGCATGATCTCGGCGGGCGCCCTGGCGGCGTACGACCCGCCACCGCCCAGCCTCGTGGCCGCCTATGCGGACGAGCCCGACCTCGGCGTTCTCCACCTGGACCTGCGTGAGACCCTGCGGACCGCCTGCACCGCAGCCCTCATGGGTGTGCTGCCGCGCGCCTGATCACTTCCGGAGCGCCGCGATCGGAAGGCGGTACGCGGCCCACTCGGGATAGCCGTCCTCGAGCCTGACGGCCTCGCGCCCCGCGGCCTGGAGAGTCCGGACGACGTCGTCGGCGTAGACGCAGTAGGGGCCGCGGCAGTAGGCGACCACGGCGGTGCCGTCGGGCAGCTCGGCCAGGCGGCTGCGGAGCTCGGTGGTCGGGATCGAGATCGCGCCGGCGCCCAAGGGTCGGTTCGGGCCATTTTGCCGGCAAAAATGCCCAAATATCGGTGCTGACGGAGGCCACGGATGAGTGGCATGCTCAGAAGTTGAGCACCCTCGGGGCAGCGCGCTCGATCGGCATCGAGAGGAGCCTGACATGAGCCGACTGGGTCGTTCTTCGTTGGCGTTGGTGGCGGCGGCATTGCTGCTGTGGGGAGCTGGGCCGCTCAGCGCACATCCGGGTCAGCACGGCCCCACGGATGGGCACCTGTTGGGGTCCGGTGAGTTCGGCAGTATCGACCTGCTGTCGGTCGAACGCCTCACGAGCACGCCTGAACTGGTCGCGGACGTCGCCGTCAGTCCGGACGGCCAGTGGGCGTATCTCGCGAACTGGGGCGAACCGGACTGCGCGGGACCCGAAGTGGGTGGCCAGACGTCGCCCGACGCCGGAGTGTGGGTGGTCGACATCAGTGACCTCGAGGACCCGAAGCAGGTCGGCTTCATCCCCTCCAGCCAGGACACCCGGCCCGGGGAGGGCATGCAGGTGGTCACCATCACCACGCCGAGGTTCAGCGGCGACGTCCTCGTCATGAACAACGAGCACTGTGGCAAGAACGGCAAGGGCGGCATCTCCCTGTACGACGTGACCAACCCGCGCAAGCCGGTCAAGCTTTCGGAGCACTTCGGCGATCGCGCCAACCTCTCGCTGGGTGACACGAACGACATCCACAGCGCCTTCGCCTGGGATGCAGGAGCCAAGGCCTACGCGGTGATGGTCGACAACTTCGAGACGACCGATGTCGACATCCTTGACATCACCAACCCGAAGCGCCCGCGGCTGATCCGCGAGCTAGACCTGGACACGATGTTCCCCGGGATCACCCAGGTGCAGCTCGGGCTCGTCCAGATCTTCCTGCACGACATCGTCGTGAAGCAGATCGACGGCCACTGGGTGATGCTGCTCTCCTACTGGGATGGCGGCTACGTCCAGCTCAACGTCGACGATCCGGCCAATCCCACCCTGATCGGTGACACCGACTTCACCAACCCCGACCCCGAGCTGCTGGAGTCGACCGGCGAGGCACGCGTGCCGGAGGGCAACGGACACCAGGCGGAGTTCACCGCGGACAACCAGTACTTCATCGGCACCGACGAGGACTTCGCGCCCTACGGTGCGACCGACTTCTCGATCACCAGTGGCACGTTCGCGGGCGGCTACCCGTCGGTGCCGGTGCCTGGCTCCGCGCCGACCGTCATCCTCCCCGACGAGACCCTCAACGGCCCCGTCGTGTACGGCGGCTACGGCTGCCCGGCCTCGGCGCCGATCCCGTCGCCGAGCTCCATCCCGGGCTACGAGGCCTCGCTCGTGGCGGGTGAGGAGAAGATCGTGGTGCTGCAGCGCGGACCGACGGGTGACCCGAGCGCGACCGAAGGTGCCTGCTTCCCCGGTGAGAAGGCGCACGAGGCCGTGCTCGCCGGCTGGGATGCGGTGGTCTTCGTCCAGCGCCACGGTGGCACCGAGAACCCGCCGTTCTGCGGATCCGGCGCGTTCGTGGACCAGGTCGTGGGTGTGTGCACCAACCACGAGGCGTACCACAAGATGTTCAACACCCCGCCGTTCGCGCCGCCGTGGACCTACCCCGACGGGCCGCCGATCGGCACCGTCGGCGAGCGGATCCGGGCGACCGCCGCGTTCGACGGTTGGGGCTACGTCCACCTGTTCAGCAACACCGTCGTGAACGGCAAGTTCGCCGAGCTCGACACCTACGCGATCGACGAGGGCCACGACCTGGCGTACGCGGTCGGGTTCGGCGACCTGACGGTGCACGAGGTGGCGACCCACCCGCAGGCCGCGGAGAAGTCGTACCTGTCCTACTACTCGGGTGGGCTTCGGGCCCTGGAGATTCAGGGCACCGAGCTGGTCGAGGTCGGTGGCTACCTCGACGAGAACGGCAACAACTTCTGGGGCGTCGAGGTGTTCGTGCGTGACGGCCGGACGATCATCCTGGGAAGCGACCGCGACAGCGGCCTGTGGATCTTCGAGGACGTTGGCTAGGGGTGAGGATTCTCGCTCTGGATCCTGACCCCTGAGGGTCGGTGCCGGAGCCGGCAACCACCATCAGTGGCGGGTGGAAGCGGCGATGGGGAGGCGGGAGGCGGCCCACTCGGGGTAGCCGTCTTCGAGCCTGAGGGCCTCGCGGCCCTCGGCCCGGAGGGTGCGGACGGCGTCGTCGGCGTAGACGCAGTAGGGGCCGCGGCAGTAGGCGACGACGGCGGTGCCGTCTGGCAGCTCGGCCAGGCGGCTGCGGAGCTCGGTGGTCGGGATCGAGATCGCGCCACGGATATGGCCGGCGTCGTACTCGGGACGCGGACGTACATCGAGGACGACGACATCGCCCGCGCGAAGGCGCTTTCGCAGGTCGTCGCGGGTGATGGTGCTGAGCTCGTCGCGGTTGCCGAGGTAGGCGCCGGCGACGCGGTCGAGCTCCTCGACGTGCTGGGCGGCGGTCTCGCGCAGCGTCTGCCACAGCGTGAGGACCGTGGGGCCGGCGAGGGCGTAGAAGATCCGGTTCCCGTCGCGGCGAGTGGTCACGAGCCCGGAGCGCAGCAGGCGCTGCAGGTGCTGGGAGGTGTTGGCGACCGACTGGCCGATCTCGGCGGCCAGATCCTCGACCGGGCGCTCGCCTTGCGCCAGGACGTCGACGAGCTCGGCGCGGCGCCCGTTGGCGAGCGCCTTGGCCGCCTCGGCGAGCGTGTCGTAGAGCGCGTCCTTGGCCTTGCGGTCGCCCATGCTCGCCTCCTGGTCGATGTGCGCCAGACAAGTATTCAAGACTTTTCTTGACAAGCCAAGGGTGTCAGGAGTTCTCTGGTATTCAAGGGAATTCTTGAACGGGAGGTGGTCGGCATGACCGTCGACACCCACGAGCTGGAGACCAAGGTCCAGCAGATGTATCGGGAGGTCGCGCTGCACCCCGACGCGGGCTTCCACTTCGAGCTCGGACGAGCGCTGGCCGAGTCGGTCGGCTACGACCCGGCTCGCTTGGATCTCGTGCCCGCCGAGGCGGTCGAGTCCTTCGCCGGCGTCGGCCACTTCTTCGACCTCGCCGCTCCACAACCGGGTGAGACCCTCCTCGACCTCGGCAGCGGGTCCGGCATGGACGTCTTCTACGCCGCCACCCTGGTCGGCGCGACCGGACACGTGATCGGCGTCGACTTCACGCCCGAGCAGCTGGCCAAGGCACGCCGCCTCGGCGGCCCCGCCGGCGCGACCGTCGAGTTCCGGGAGGGACGTCTCGATCGTCTCCCGGTCGAGGACGCCACGGCAGACTGCGTGATCTCCAACGGTGTGATCAACCTCTGCCCCGACAAGGCCGTGGTCTTCGCCGAGGCCGCCCGCGTGCTCCGCCCGGGCGGACGGCTGGCGCTCGCCGACATCGTGACCGACGTACCGCTCGCGGAAGGCATCGTGTGCAACGCCGACCTCTGGGCGGCCTGCATCGGTGGTGCCGCCCAGGTCGACGACTACGTCGCCGCGATCGAGAAAGCCGGCCTCGTCGTCGAGCTGATGCGCCGCAACCGCTACGCCTTCCTGTCGGCAGGCGCCCAGGGTGCGGCGACGACGTACGGCGTCAAGAGCGTCTCCCTGCTGGCTCGCAAACCGGCGTGGTCATGACCCCTGACCTGGTGACCGCCGTGCCCGACCGCGGGCTCGGCAACAACGCCTACCTGGTCGACCTCGGTGACGGCGCCGCCCTCGCCGTCGACGCCAGCCGTGACCTCCGTACGCTGCGAGCCGAGGCCGCGCGGCGCGGGCTGCGGATCACCCACGCCGCCGACACCCACCTGCATGCCGACTTCCTCTCCGGGGCCGTCCAGCTCGCCGCCAACGAGGGCGCCGAGGTGCTCGCATCGCGGGCCGGCGGACGCGCGTTCGCGCACACCGCGCTCGAGGACGAGCAGGAGGTCGCCTTGAACGGCGGGTTGGTCCTGCGGGCGCTCGCCACGCCGGGACACACCGACGAGCACCTGTCCTTCGCCCTCCTCGACGGCGACCGGACGCTCGGGGTGTTCAGCGGCGGCTCGCTCATCGTCGGATCGGCCGCCCGTGTCGACCTGGTCGACCCCGCGCGCACCGAGAGCCTGGCGCGGGCGCAGTTCCGTTCCGTACGTCGTCTCGCCTCCCTCGGCGACGACGTGATGCTCTGGCCCACCCACGGCGGCGGCTCGTTCTGCTCGGCCGCGGCCACGGGCACCTCGACCAGCACCGTCGGGAGGGAACGGGCCAGCAACCCCTTGCTCGACCTCGACGAGGACGGGTTCGTGCACGCGCTGCTCGACTCGCACGGCACCTACCCGACGTACTTCCGGCGCCTCGGCGAGCACAACCGCCGCGGGCCGGACGTCCTCGGTGGACGGCCGGCCCTCGAGGCGCTTCCTCCGCGGGTGGTCGCCGGCCTCCAGGCCGACGGAGCGGTGCTCGTCGACGTACGCCCGATCGCGGCCTTCGCGGCCGCGCATCCCAGGGATGCTCTGTCGATTCCCCTGCGCGGCGCCTTCGCCAGCTGGCTGGGCTGGCTCGCACCGCACGACCGGCCGATCGTCGTGCTGCGGGACGAGGACCAGGACCCCGACGAGATCCTCTGGCAGGCGCTGAAGATCGGCTACGAGAACCTCGCCGGTGAGGTCTCCGGCGGACTCGCGGCGTGGGTGGCTGCCGGGCTTCCCATCGCCACGCTCGCGATGACCGACGGTGCCCGCGCGAGCGAGAAGCGTGTGCTCGACGTCCGTCAGGAACGCGAGTACGCCGCCGGACATGTGGCCGGAGCCCTGCACCTCGAGCTCGGGGCAGTCGAAGCGGCGGCCGCCACGCTCGCGGACGTGCCCACCCTGGTGATGTGCGGTCACGGCGAGCGGGCGATGAGCGCGGCCAGCATCCTGCAGCGGCACGGCTTGACCCGGATCACCGTCCTGGACGGTGGTCCCGACTCGGTCGTGACGGAGACTGCCGAGTGACCAGCGATGTGGGCACGTCACCACGGCTCGGACTGCGCGCCAACCTGGCCCAGTTCTCCCTGCTGGTCGTCGTCAACGCGCTTGTCGGCGGCATGCTCGGCCAGGAACGTACGGTCCTCCCGCTGCTGGCCGAGGACGTCTTCGGGCTCGCCTCCTACACGGCCGCGCTGACCTACATCCTCGCGTTCGGCCTGGCCAAGGCGGCCACCAACTACCTGGCGGGCATCTGGTCGGAGCGGCACGGCCGCAAGCCGGTCCTCGTCGCGGGGTGGCTGGTCGCGTTACCCGTGCCGCTCCTGCTCATCTGGGCGCCGAGCTGGTGGATCGTGGTCGTGGCCAACGTGCTCCTCGGCATCAGCCAAGGGCTCACCTGGTCGACCACCGTGATCATGAAGATCGACCTCGTCGGCCCTCGCCGACGGGGCCTCGCCCTGGGGATCAACGAGTCCGCCGGATACCTCGCGGTCGCGGCGACCGCCCTGCTGACCGGCTGGATCGCCGCCGAGGCGGGGCTTCGCCCCGAGCCGTTCCTGGTCGGCATCGCATACGCCGCCCTCGGGCTCGGACTCTCGACGCTGCTGGTGCGCGAGACCCGTGGGCACGCCGACCACGAGTCCGCTCAGACGGACGGCCCGGTCAGCCGGACGAGCGACCGCGAGGTGTTCGTCCGTACGTCGCTGCGCGACCCCGCCCTGTCCTCGGCCAGCCAGGCGGGACTGGTCAACAACCTCAACGACGGCCTCGCCTGGGGTCTGTTCGCGGTCCTGTTCGCCTCGGCCGGCCTCAGCATCGGTCATGTCGGTCTCCTCGTCGCGGCCTACCCGGCGGTGTGGGGCATCGGCCAGCTCGCCACCGGCGCCCTCTCGGACCGCTGGGGTCGCAAGCCGCTGATCGTCGGAGGAATGCTGCTCCAGGCCGTCGCGCTCGGGCTGGTCGCGGCGGTCGGGTCGGCGGCGTGGTGGCTGCTCGCGGCGGTGCTGCTCGGCCTCGGCACGGCCATGGTCTACCCGACCCTGCTGGCGGTCATCGGCGATGTCGCGCATCCCTCGTGGCGCGCGCGAGCGGTGGGGGTCTACCGGCTCTGGCGGGATCTCGGGTTCGCGGTCGGAGCGCTGATGGCCGGAGCCCTGGCCGACCTGTGGGGTGTACGAGGCGCGATCTGGGCCGTCGCTGCGGTCACGGCCGCGTCGGGGCTGGTGGTTGTGCTGCGGATGCCGGAGACGCACCGGTCCGCCGGCCCCGGCGTCCACGTGGGTGGTCCAGCGGCTCAGGGCTGACGGCTGCGGGACATGCTGCTCGTCGCGATGCTGGCACCGTTGCGGCACAGCGCGCTGATGGCCCACATCGGTGAGCGGATGCCCGTCGGGATGATGGTCATCCTCGCCGTCTACACCCTCCGCGACACCGACCCGGTCGGCCTCGCGTCCGCCGGCCCCGCCGTCCTGGCTCTCGCGCTCACCATCGGCCTGCACCTGTGGCGGGGCAGCATGACGCTGAGCATCTTCGCCGGCACCGCCGCGTACGTCCTGGTCACCTCGGTCGTCGCGGCCTGAGCCGAGGCTCGGAACGTACGCTTCCTGGTGTCCGAGATGTCCGTGGAGGAGTGCACACATGACAGAGCAGACGATCCCTGAGCCGGTCGCGGCGTTCATCGAGGCCGTCAACCGGCACGACGAGCCCGCGGTGCTCGATGCGTTCACCGAGAGCGGGGCGGTCGACGACTGGGGCCGCATCTTCACCGGTCGTGAGCAGATCAAGGGGTGGAGCGACAACGAGTTCATCGGCGCCAAGGGCACCCTCGCCGTCGAGGAGGTCGAGGCCACCGGCCGCACGGTGACCGTCATCGGCGACTGGCGCTCCAACCACGCCAACGGCCGCTCGAAGTTCGTCTTCGACGTCGACGGCGACCATCTCACCAGGATGACCATTCGCGAAGGCTGAGACCGTGGGCCGGGCGGGGGCTACCGTGACGGCATGACGGTAGAGAACAAGGCCCGGAAGTCGCGTCAGCGAGGCGACGGGCGCAACGGGTTCGAGCGCTTCGTCGAGGTGGTCACCTCCGTGGTGAGTCATGCGCCCTTCTTCTACGTGATCGTGGGCGTCCTGCTGGTGTGGGCGGCCAGCTTCCCCTTCTGGTCCTCGGGCACCAAGTGGGAGCTGGCCATCCACACGGGCTCATCTGTGCTCTCGCTGTTGTTGCTGGTGCTGCTCCAGAATGCCGGGCGACGCTCGGAGGAGGCTTCGCACGAGAAGCTCAACGTCATCGCCTCGGCGCTCTCCGACCTGATGGAGTCTCGGGCCCGCGACGACGAGGACCTCGCCGAGTCGGTGCGCATCCTGCGCGAGGCCGTCGGACTGGAGGAGCGGCACTGAACCGAGCTAGTTGATGATCTCGGCGTCGTCGCCCATGGCGGCGAGCCGGTCGCGCCACGTCTGGAGCGCCTCGGGCGTCAGCCGGGTCCAGTCGAGGACCTCGGCAACGACCCGGAGCGGGTCGGTGCTCCGATAGGAGCGCGTCGGGTTGCCGGGGAACTTCTTGTCGGTGACGTTGGGGTCGTTCTCGAACTCCCCGATCGGCTCGACGAGATACACCCGGGGCTCCTGGTCGCCGGCGGCGAGCTCGGCGGCGAGGCCGGCCCCGTCCCGCAGCGCGGTGAAGTAGATGTGGTTCATCACCACCTCGGGCCGGTAGTTCGACCGGAACCCCGCGGTGAGGTGATCTCCGACCCGCAGGTCGGCCTTCGTGCCGTGGTAGAACGGTCCCTCGTCCAACGGCTCAGTCATGCCCGCAGGCTAACAATCGATGCGTCACCTGGAGGCCGGATACGGTTCGAAGGTGCCCTCGTCGATGCGCCGGATGAACTCCTCGACCGAGATGTCGAGGAGGTCGGCCTCGTGCCATCCTGCTGCGGCGATGTCGGTGACCACGACGCCGCGATCGAGGTCGCGGAGGTCGACGCAGAGGATCAGGCGCGATCCGTCGGTGCCCAGCCAGTAGAAGCCGGGATGACGGTCGAGGGCTTCAGCCCAGGACTCCATCAGGGACTGCGCCTCGCGGGGCGGTTCCAGGGTCACGAACGCCCCTGATCGCAGCCAGCCGTGCCGGAGCCACTGATCACGCTGCAGATAGCCCTTCCACGCGGACGGGATCGGCGCGGACAGCCAGGTCTCGACGGTGACGATCTCGCTGTCAGGGATCGGAGAACCCCAGATCGCAGGTTCGATCGTCTCGTCGATGCCGGCTGATGTCACCGCTGTCTCCAGATCCGTCGGGGTCGGGGCGACCGTACACCCCGCCGATCAGGCGCTGTGCAGGATCTCCACGCCGAGAGCCGAGAGCTGCTTGACGACCTCGTCGGTCGGGTCGGCGTCGGTGATGACACCGGCGACCTGGCCCCAGGGGAGCACCCGGTAGGGGGAGGCGGTGCCGATCTTCTCGGAGGAGGCGAGGACGTACGTCTCCGCAGCGCGCCCCGCCAGGGCGCGTTTCATCGCGGCGTCCTCCGCGTCCCCAGTGGTGAGGCCGGCCTCCGGGTGGACGCCGGTGACGCCGATGAGGCAGAGGTCGGCGGAGACGTTCTGGGCGGCCTCGACGGCCGCGGCGCCGCAGGCGACGGCGGAGTGCTTGAAGACCCGGCCGCCGAGGAGGAACAGGTCGGCGCTCGGGTGCTGGAGCAGGGCCGAGGCGACCGTCGGGCTGTTGGTGATGACGGTGCACTCCAGGTCCGCCGGGAGTGCCTGGGCGACGGCGAGCGCGGTGGTGCCGCCGTCGAGGATGAGCGTGCTGCCGGGACGTACGAGGCGGGCGGCGGTGGCGGCGACGGCGCGCTTTCCGTCGGGCTCGACGGCGTGGCGGGCGGTGTACTCGACGACCGCCGGGGAGATGGGAAGCGCGCCGCCGTAGACGCGCTGGCACCGTCCCTCCGCGGCCAGATCGCGCAGATCCCGACGGATGCTGTCCTCGGAGATGCCCAGATCTGCGGCGACGTCCTTTGCCACGATCTTGCCCGTTTCGTCCAGGAGACGGAGAAGATGAGCCCGGCGTTGTCCAACCAGCATGCACGTTCCTTTCTGTTCTTGCACATTGTTGCATGTACGCTGCCGTCATGACGACAGCGAAGGCCGACGCGCGCCCAGGCATCGACGTCCCGGACCATCGCGGCCGCACCGGCCTCGACCTCGCCGGGCGGGAGCTGAGCCGCAACCCCGACGTCGTCGTCCGGGACGTCGAGCTGACCTCGCAGGGGTGGCACGTGCTCAGGCGCACCACCTTCGACTACCGCCGGCGGGACGGCCGCTGGGAGACGCAGCAGCGGGAGACGTACGACCGAGGGAACGGGGCGGTGCTTCTTCCCTACGACGTCGAGCGTGGCACGGTCCTGCTGACGCGGCAGTTCAGATACCCGGTCTACGTCAACGACCATCCCGACGGGCTCATGGTCGAAGCCGCCGCGGGACTTCTGGACGCCGATGACCCGGTCACCGCGATCCGGCGGGAGAGCGCCGAGGAGCTCGGCATCGTCCTCGCCGGCGTCGACCACGTCTTCGACGCGTACATGAGCCCGGGGTCGGTGACCGAACGGCTCCACTTCTTCGCGGCCGCCTACTCGCCGTCGAGCCGCATCGGTGACGGGGGAGGAGTGCCCGAAGAGGGCGAGGACATCGAGGTGCTCGAGCTCGACTTCGCCGAGGCGCTCGCGATGACCAGAGACGGCCGGATCATGGATGGCAAGACCATCATGCTCCTGCAGTGGGCCGCCCTCGAGGGCCCGTTCGCTAGGCCTGCGGGTCGGCCGGCTTGCGGGTGAAGGTGAGGTGGGTGACGCCGCTGGGCGAGGAGACGGCCTCGATGTCGTAGTCGTTCTCGGTGCCCTCGAGACCGTCCCAGATGCGTACGCCGCGACCCAGGACGATCGGAACCTGGACCAGGTGCATCAGGTCGACGAGCCCGGCGGCGACGAAGTCCCGCACCACGGTGGCGCCGCCGCCGATGCGTACGTCCTGGCCATCGGCCGCCTCGACCGCGACCGCCAGCGCCTCGGCCGGGGTCGCGTCGAGGAAGTGGAAGGTGGTCCCACCCTCCATCACCAGCGGCGGCCGCGGCCGATGGGTGAGGACGAAGGTCGGCGAGTGGAAGGGCGGGTCCTCGCCCCACCAGCCCTTCCACCCGGGGTCGTCCTGCCATCCGGGCGGCCCGAACTTGTTCGCGCCCATGATCTCGGCCCCGATGCCCTGGCTGTGGCGCTGGGCGAAGGCGTCGTCCACGCCCGCGGCGCCGGCCGGATCCCAGAAGCGGGTGGCGAACATCCACTCGTGCAGGCGTTCGCCGGCATGGCCGAACGGGGCCTCGGCCGACTGGGGCTCGCCGGTCGCGAAACCGTCGAGCGAGATCGAGAGATTGTGGACTCTGGTGAGTGGCATGGGCTCCTCCGTGGACCATGACGGCGCCGAGGTCAGCTCGTCGCCTCGTCGAGACTACTGCTGACCGGCCGGCCGCGGAGGTGGGCGAGCATGATGTCGACGGCCATCGTCCTGCCGAGGCGGCGCTCGCGCGATTCCATGATCAGGCCCGTCTCACCCGTCCCTTCCGCCGCTTCCTCGGCGTGATGCCGTCGACATCCGCCGCCTGGGCCGCGCCGTACGCTGGGTTGATGGCCGAGCGGTTCGAGCGGGAGAGAGTGGTCGCGTTCCGGCTGGCGTCACCTCGACGTCCGGCTGGGTGAGGGTGACCTCCTCACAGCTGCGGGACGGTGCGGCATCCAGGACTCGCCACCGGGGTCGGCCTTGCTGTCTTTGCATGCGCGGGTGGATGGCATCTCCGCCGGGATGGTCGCCCGAGCGATCGAGGACAGGAGCATGCTGCTGACCTGGAGCATGCGAGGTTCTCCGTACCTCGTCCCCGTCGCCGAGGCCAGCGTCTACACGACGGGGGTCCTTCCTCCCGCGGAGACGGCGTTACGGCACTTCGTGCAGGGTGTCGAGCGAGCCGTCGACCGACTCGGGCTGACCCTCACCGAGACGGCCGACATCGTCGCCGCAGCGACACGTGAGGTCCTGCCCGGGCGGCAGCTGGCGATCAACGAGCTCGGTGCCGAGGTGGCCGAGCTGATCACGCCCCGACTGACGGCACCGCAACGTGAGGTCTGGATCGAGGAGGGCGCCTACGCGGAGGGCCAGCCCATCGGGGAGGCCGTCGTGCACTTCTGTGTCCGTGTGCTCGCGCTGCGACGAATCGTCTGTTTCGCGGCGCGAGCAGAGAACAAGGCGCCGTTCGTCCTGACCGAGGAATGGCTCGGCCACCCGGTCGAGGAGGCGGACCCCGCGGTGGCGCGCGCCGAGCTGCTCCGGCGTTACCTGCGCTGCTACGGACCGTCGACCCGAGGCGACTTCGCGGCTTGGCTCGGGGTGCGGGCGGGCGACGTCGATCCCTGGTGGGGTCGCCTCGGGGAGGAGCTGGTGGAGGTCGATGTCGGCCGGACGTCGTGGATCCTGGCGGCCGACCTCGACTCTCTCCGAACCTCGACCATGCCCTTCGGGGTGCGGCTGCTCCCGCCGCGAGATCCCTACACGCAGCTGCGTGACCGGGAGACGATCGTCGACAAGGTGCATCACCGGGACAACTGGAGGACGACCGGGGACCCCGGAACCGTCCTCGTCGACGGCGAGATCATCGGCACCTGGCGCGCTCGCAAGAACGGGCGGAGGATGCGCGTCGAGATGAAGGCCTTCGAGGCGCTGAGCCGGCGCCATCAGGACGCCCTGGCTGCGGAGGCGGAGAGCATCGCGCTGCTGCGGGATGCGTCTTCCGTCTCGGTCGAGGTCACCACCTACTGACCACGAAGGTGCTGGAATGGGGCGATGCCTTCCTCTCCCCGCGTCGTCGTGTGCGGCCCCGCGTCCTGGAACCACCTGATCGCCCTCGACCATCTGCCCGAACCGGTGCCCCACATGCAGTTCGCGCGGCGGTCGTGGCACACGATCGGCGGCACCTCGGCGGGCAAGGCGCTGCACCTGGCCGGGCTCGGCGTCGACGTACGTCTGTGGGCTCCGGTCGGCGACGACGAGGACGGGGTGCGGCTGCGGGAGCGGCTCGCGCAGGCAGGTGTCGTCGTGGAGGCCACCGCGAGCGAGCAGACCGAGCGGCACGTCAATCTCATGGCCGACGGGGGCCGGGTCTCGCTGTACGTCTCGACCCCGTCGACCCCGTCCGCCGACGCGGTCGCGGCGGCCGCCAGCGCGGTCGCCGCGGCGGATCTCGCGGTCGTCGACCTGAGCGAGCTCGGCCGGCTGGTGCTCGAGAACATGCCGGCGCCGCGGACCCCGCTGTGGATGGACCTGCACGACTACGACGGCGCCAGCGCCTTCCACGAGCCCTTCCTGCGCGCGGCCGAGGGCGTGTTCATGAACGACGACGGCACCGAGGATCCCTGGGGGCTGATGGCCTCGTGTCTCGACCGTGGCCCCCGGCTCGCCGTGTGCACGCTCGGCGCGAAGGGAGCGATCGCGCTCGAGGCCGACGGGACCCGGCACGAGGTCGCCGCGACACCGGCCACCGTCGTCGACACCAACGGCGCCGGCGACGCCTTCATGGCCGGCTTCCTGGCCGCGCGGCTGCGTACGGAGGCGGTGGATGTCGCCCTTCGTGCCGCCGCCGAGCAGGCCCGGGTCGCGATCGAGACCGAGCATCTCCATCCGGCCCTCGCCTGAGGCTGTGAACCGGCTTGTCCGGGCTCAGAACGGGTAGCGCGCCGGCTCACCCCGCATGGTGATCCACCGGGTCTCGGTGAACGCCTCGACGTTCGCCGCGGCGCCGCCGAACCGGGACCCGGTGCCGGACGCGCGTACGCCACCGAACGGCGCGTTGGCCTCGTCGTTGACGGTCTGGTCGTTGATGTGGACGATGCCGGTCGGGATCTGCTCCGCGACCGCGAGGCCACGCATGACGTCCTTGGTGACGATGCCGAGGGACAGGCCGTACTCGCTGGCCCCCGCGAGCTCGATCGCGTCCTCGACGGACTCGATCCTGGTCACGGGTGCGACGGGGCCGAAGACCTCTTCCGCGTACGCCGGCGCGGTGAGCGGGACGTCCGCCAGGACGGTGGGCCGGTAGAAGAGATCCTCGTACGTGCCGCCGGCCGCGATGATGGCGCCGGCATCCGCCGACGCCGTGACCAGGCCATGGATCTTGTCGCGCTGGCCGGCATCGATGACGGGGCCGAGAGCGACCTGGTCGGTGGCGGGATTGCCGACCGGTAGATGGCCGGCCTTCTCGGCGAGGGCCTCGACGAAGTCGTCGTAGATGCCGGCAGCGACCAGGTGCCGGCCGGTCGTCATGCAGATCTGGCCCTGGTGGAAGAACGAGCCCCACGCTGCCAGGTTGACGGCGGCCTCGACGTCGGCGTCGTCGAGGACCAGCAGCGCGGAGTTGCCGCCGAGCTCGAGGTGGGCACGCTTGAGGTGCCTGCCGGCCAGCTCACCGATGCGGCGGCCGACCCCGGTCGAGCCGGTGAACGAGATGACCCGGACGTGGGGATCCGTGACCAGCGCCTCGCCCACGTCGCCGCCGCCGGGCAGCATCTGGAGCACTCCCGCGGGCAGGCCCGCCTCCTCGAAGATGCGCGCCATCAGCGTGCCGCCGGTCACGGCGGTGCGCGGGTCCGGCTTGAGGATGACGGCGTTGCCGAGGGCGAGGGCTGGGGCGACCGAGCGGATGCCGAGGATGATCGGCACGTTGAAGGGGGCGATGACGGTGACGACCCCGGCGGGCATGCGGCGTGCCATCGACAAACGCGGCTGTTCGGACGGGATGACCTCGCCGATCGGACGGCTCGGGAGGCCGGCGGCCTCGTAGCACTCCTCGGCCGCGACGTGGAGCGCGAACCCGGCCATGCCGGGCACGGCGCCGACCTCACGGACGTTCCACCCGGTGATCTCCTCGGCATGCTGGTGCCACAGGTCGCCGGCGCGACGCAGGACGGCGGCGCGTTCCGGGTGCGGAAGTGCGGCCCACTCGAGCTGGGCGTCGGCGGCCGCCTCGGCGGCTTCCGCCACGTCGGCCGCGGTGGCCAGACCCATCCTGCCCAGCTCGGCGCCGGTGGCCGGTTCGACGACGGCGTAGTCGCCTCCTCGCCCGGGTTGCCAGGCGCCGGCCTTGAGGATGTTGCCGGACCAGTCGACGGAGTCGAGAACGGACATGGTGTGCTCCTGAATGTTGGGGGTGGCTAGTTGCTGGGATGCGCAGGCACGGTCAGCAGGGCCAGCAGGGCGATCACAGCCGCGCCGGCGAAGGCGTAGAAGCCCCACGGATAGGCGATGCCGGCGGTGAGGAGTGCGCCGCCGAGGAACGGCCCGACGATGGCGCCGACCCTGCCGACGCCGGCGGACATGCCGAGCGCCGTGCCGCGGATCCGGGCGGGGTAGAGGTGGCTGACGAACGCGTAGACCAGCACCTGCGCGCTGAACACGAAGACTCCGGCGGCCAGCACCGCCCCGTAGACCAGGAGGGTGCTCTCCATCTTGATCGACAACAGGGCCAGCATCACCGCGGCGATCCCGAACCAGGTCACGACCGTCGGCTTGTTGCCCCTGGCATCGGAGATCAGGCCTGCCAGGACGAGTCCGATCACCGCCCCGACGTTCAGGGTGAGGAGCAGACCGAGACCGGCGTCGAGGGAGTAGCCGGCCTCGCCCATGATCGTCGGCAGCCAGGTGTTGAGGCCGTAGACCAGCAGCAGTCCGCAGAACGACGCCGCCCACAGGCCCAGGCTGACCCACAGCAGGCGGCCGCGTACGACCTCGGAGGGACGTACCTTCTCGGTCTCGACGGTCTCCAGGTAGGCCTTCGACTCCGGGAGCTTCGCCCACATGACCGGGACCGTCAGCAGGCCCGCGATGCCGCCGATCACGAACATCGCCTCCCAGCCCAGGTTCGGGATCACCCACAGCGCCAGCAGGGCGGTGAGCACGGCTCCCACGTGGTAGCCGGTCATCATCCGTGTCATGGCGGTGCCCGAGCGGCCCTGACGAGCGTGTTCGCTCATGAACGCCAGCGCCGTCGGCAAGCAGGCCCCGAGGCCCAGGCCCGCCAGGAAGCGCAGCGCGATGAACACCGTGGCGTTCGGCGCGAACGCGACCGCCAGCGTCAGCAGCGAGAACAGCGCGATGCTGCTGATCAACGTCCTGCGCCGGCCGAATCGGTCGGCGAGGGGGCCGATGGCCACGGCGCCGATGCCGACGCCGACGAGACCCACGGTGGCCGCGGTGGTCAGTGAAGCCTTGGTGAATCCGAGGTCGCCGGTCCCGGCCAAGGTGGGGATGACCGCGCCCAGCACGACGAGGTCGTACCCGTCGAGGGCCACTGCGAGCCAGCAGAGCACGACCGGCCAGAGGCTTCGGTTGTCGCGGCCGGCGACGGTGTGGGATGTGGTTGAGGACACATTCGTGGGAGGAACCTAAGGGGCGCCACCCGTGTGAGCATCGACACAGCTTCCGCTCAGTGGAAGCTCGGCGAGGATTTTTCTCAGAGTCGGCGTCCGATCGACTCTGCGGCGACGCGGAGAGCGCCGTACAACCGCTGTTCGCTCCCCTTGAGCGTGGAGACCACGAGGCCCAGGGAGGCGATCACCTCGTCGCGTCGGTGGATCGGGACGGCGATCGAGCAGGCGCCGAGACTCATCTCCTCGCGAGTGGTGGCATAGCCCTTGTCGAGCACCTGACGCAGCTGTCGCCGGAGGACACCGGGCTGGGTGATCGTGTAGGGGGTGATCCGCGGGAGGCTGCTCAGCACGGCGTCCTGGACCTCGTCGGGAGCGTGGGCGAGGAGGACCTTGCCGACCCCGGTGGCGTGCAGCGGCAGGCGTCCGCCGACCTTGCTCACCACCGGGACGGACTGGTTGCCGCGCAGCCGGTCGAGATAGACGACCTCCGTGCCCTCACGGACGGCGAGGTGCACGGTCGCGAGGGTCGCACCGTAGAGGTCGTGGAGGAACGGCTCGGCCACCTGGCGCAACCCGGTCTCGGCAGGAGCCAGGTGGCCGATGTCCCAGATCTTCCGGCCGATGACGTAGTCGCCGGAGGGCAGCCGCTCCAATGCACCCCAGCGGAAGAGCTCACCCAACAGCCGATGAGTCGTGGCGAGCGGAAGGTCCGCGCGGGTGGCGATCTCGCTGAGCGACAACGCCCGGTGCTGCTCGTCGAACGCGCTCAGGATCGCCAGCGCGCGGCTGGTCACGCTCATCCCGGCCTGTCGGCTGTTGCCCGCCATCGTCGTCTGCTCTCACCCCGTCGGATCCGACGCCATCATCCTCCGTCAGCGGATGGGGAAGGGTGCCGCCCCGACAGCGGGTGACGCGGCTCAGCCGCCGAAGGCGGGGTGGAGCGGCTTTCCGGTGCCCTGGGATCGCGTGGCCGCGCGGGCCTCGATCGGGTCGAAGGTCCACAGCGCGTACGCGCCCGGCCCGACGTGCAGCGTCGAGTTGCCGATGGTCTCGGTGCGGGGCTCCACGGCCGGCTCGTTGAGGGCGAAGATGACGTGGCGGAGGCCTGCCTCCTCGGCCGGAACGGGGAGCAGGCGGATCGTGGTCATGCCGTCGAAGGCGAGTACGCCGCCGTCCTTCAGGACCCGGATCGTGATCCCGGCGGCGCGCCACAGCGGCACCATCTTCTCGATGTCCTCCGCGGTCGTCGCGATCTGGATGCCGATCACGTCGCGCATCTGGTGGTCGAGATAGCGATCGCGGTTGTAGCGGTCGCGGCTGACGTCGCCCTCGTAGGCGGCCGGCGGGAAGGAGAGCCGCGGGTCGTCGAGGAACTCGTCGCGGTATTCCATCGCCCAGGAGAAGAAGGTGTCGTAGGTCGCGGTCGTGTAGGTGACGTCGAACCACGGGATCGGGTCGCCGTCGCCGAGGTCGGTCACCTGGGTGAACTCGACCGGGTCGGCGACGAGCTTGCGCAGGTTGTCGGTGGCGATGGCCAGATCGCCGTCCTTATCCGCGGAGACGGCGAGGCCGGTGTCACCGGCGACCGCGTCGGGGGCGTCGCCCGGCCCGAAGAACTCCAGGTAGGTCTCCTTGCCGAGCAGGTAACGACCGGTCCAGGTCGAGGTGCCGTCGTTGCCGGTGTTGATCCGGCGGTCGGCGAACTGCCCCAGGTATTCGGAGTGCTCGATCGCGTCAGCGGTCTCGCGGTCGAGCATCGCCCACGAGTGGTTGAAGGCCAGGAGCGGGTCCGGACGCTCCTCCTCCGCGGCGTGGGCAGGGGCCGCCGAGGTCCCGGTGGTGATGACGAGCGAGGCGATCGCGGCCGCGACGAGGCCCGAGAGTGGAGTCCGCATGGGTCCCAGTCTCGGCGACCGCGGCGTTCCTGTCCTCGGAATTCGGTGTCCGCTCCGTCGATCCGGTTCAGGCGCTGTGGGAGGCGGTGGCCATGGTCGCGCCGAGGCCGATCATGAGCACGCCACCGCCGGCGCCGAGGCTGTCGAGGCGCTTGGGCTTGCGGGCGAACCAGGCCTTGGCGCGGCTGGCGGCCAGGACCCAGCCGGAGTCGCAGACGAAGGCCATCGCCGAGAAGATCGCGCCGAGCAGGAGGATCTGCGGCACCGCCGGGGCGGAGGTGTCGATGAACTGGGGCAGGAAGGCCAGGTGGAAGACGATCGTCTTCGGGTTGGTCGCTCCGACGAACATCCCGGTGCGGATCGCGCCCCACGCGGTCGTCCGTCCCACGTCCTCGCCGTGGAGGGCGGCCCGGGCGTCGGCACGGTGGCGGATCGCCTGGATGCCGAGATAGACGACGTACGCAGCGCCGACCAGCTTCACGACCGTGAACGCGGTTGCCGAGGCTGCCACGAGCGCGCCGAGCCCGACGGCCACCGCCAGGACCTGGCCGAACTGCCCCAGCGCGTTGCCGCCGACGGCGAGCACCGCCTCGCTGCGGCCCGCGGTCAGGGCCCGGCCGAGGGCGAAGAGCACGCTCGGGCCGGGGATCAGGATGAAGACGATGGACGCGAGCGCGAAGGCTGCGAACTGGCTCAGGGTCGGCACGCTCACCATTGTCCGTCATCGGCGGGCCGGAGCGCCAAGGGTTTCAGCCGGCGTAGCGCTCCTAGTCGCTGCGGGCGGCCTGGAGCTGCTCGACGAGGATGTCGCCGTGCCCGGCGTGACGGGCCAGCTCCTGGATCATGTGCACGTAGATGAAGCGCAGCGTCACCTGGTTGCCGTGCCAGTCGAACTCCTCGTCGAGCTCATGGGTGGCGGCGACCTTGCGGGAGTGGTCGCAGGCGGCCTGGTAGGCAGCCCGAATCGACTCGACCGTGTCCTCCGCGTCGAGGACGAAGCTCTCGTCGACGGTGTCGGGCAGCCCGATCTCCTTGCGGGACACACCCGCGACCCGCGCATGGAACCACACCTTCTCCACGAAGGTCGCGTGCTTCACCAGCCCGAGCGGCGTGGTCAGCGACGGGACCAGCTTCCGCCGCGCCTCCTCGTCGTCGAGGTCCTCGAGGATGCCGCTGATCTGGTCACGCTGGATGTCGACCATCCCTTCGAGAAGTGCCCGCTCGTCCGCCTGTCCGATCTTCATGCGGGCAGGCTAGCGGGTGTTCCTCGGGACGATCGGCCGCGGCGGTCCGGAACCGGCTCGCACGGGGAATCTGGCTGCTCGGCGGCTAGAGAACGGCGAGCACGCCGTCCGCGTACTTCTCCAGCTTCGCCTCGCCGATCCCGCTGATCGTGCCGAGCTCGTCCCGGCTGGCCGGGAGCCGGGTGGCGATCTCGCGCAGGGTCGCATCGTGGAAGACGACGTAGGCCGGCACACCCTGCTCCTTGGCGACCTCGCCGCGCCACGCGCGCAGGCGCTCGAAGACCTCGGCGGCCTCGGGCGAGAGATCGGCGGCGGCCAGCTTCGGCTTCCGCTCGCCGGAGCCGCTGCGACGAGGCTGTCGTGGTGGCTCCTTGCGGAGCATCAGCTGCTGGTCGCCGCGGAGCACCGGGCCGGCGGCCTCGGCCACCGAAAAGACCCCGTAGCGGGTGTCGACCGCGAGCATCTCGCGGGCCAGCAGCTGCCGGATGACGGAGTGCCACTCGCTCTCGGCCAGGTCGGTGCCGATCCCGAAGACGGAGAGCTCGTCGTGGCGGAACTGGCGGACCTTCTCGGTCTCCTTGCCACGCAGGATGTCGACGATCTGGCCGGCGCCGAAGCGCTGGCCGTTGCGCTCGCGGTCGAGCCTTATCACCGTGGACAGGACCTTCTGGGCGGGCACGGTGCCGTCCCAGGACTCCGGCGCCGTCAGGCAGGTGTCGCAGTTGCCGCACGGCTCCGAGGCCTGCCCGAAGTAGCGCAGCAGCTGCACCCGCCGGCAGTCGACGGTCTCGCACAGCGCCAGCATCGCGTTGAGGTGCTGGCCGAGCCGGTGCTTGTGGGCCCGGTCGCCCTCGGAGGTCTCGATCATCTGCCGCTGCTGGACGACGTCGGCCAGCCCGTAGGCCAGCCACGCGGTCGAGGGCTGCCCGTCGCGCCCGGCGCGGCCGGTCTCCTGGTAGTAGCCCTCGACCGACTTGGGCAGGTCGAGGTGGGCCACGAAGCGTACGTCCGGCTTGTCGATCCCCATCCCGAACGCGATCGTGGCGACCATGACGATGCCGTCCTCGCGCAGGAAGCGGGACTGGTTCTGCGCGCGGGTCCGGGCGTCGAGGCCGGCGTGGTAGGGGAGGGCGTCGATCCCGGCGCCGACCAGGGAGGCCGCGGTGCGCTCGACCGAGGCGCGGGAGAGGCAGTAGACGATGCCGGCCTCGCCCGGGTGCTCGGTGCGGATCAGGTCGAGCAGCTGCTTGCCGGGCTTGTCCTTGGGGGCGATCCGGTACTGGATGTTGGGCCGGTCGAAGGAGGCCACGAAGTGGCGGGCGTCCTCCAGGTTGAGCCGGGAGGCGATCTCGCGGCGGGTCTCCGCGGTGGCGGTCGCGGTCAGCGCGATCCGCGGCACCTCCGGCCAGCGCTCGTGCAGATGGGAGAGCTGCAGGTAGTCGGGTCGGAAGTCGTGGCCCCACTGCGAGACGCAGTGGGCCTCGTCGATCGCGAACAGCGAAATCTTGGCCTGGTCGAGCAGCCGGCCGGTCTCGGGCACCCGCAGCCGCTCGGGGGCCAGATAGAGCAGGTCGAGCTCGCCCGCGAGCAGCGCCTGCTCAACCTGCTGCCGCTCGTGGGGCATCTGGGTGGAGTTGAGGAAGCCGGCGCGCACACCGAGCGCGGACAGGGCGTCGACCTGGTCCTGCATCAGCGCGATCAGCGGCGAGATGACCACCCCGGTCCCGGCTCTGACGAGGGACGGGATCTGGTAGCACAGCGACTTCCCACCACCGGTCGGCATGAGCACCAGGGCGTCACCGCCGGTCGCCACGTGCGCGACGATCTCGGCCTGGTCGCCGCGGAACTCGTCGTAGCCGAAGACGCGGCGCAGGGTATCCAGCTCCGGGGTCAGTTCGCTCACCCGGATGAGACTATCGGCCGGCACCGACAGCGCTCAGACGCCGACCTTCTCCCGCTTGACCGTGGCCTCGTCGACCTCGCCGGAGCCGTGGGCGCGCTCGAGGGCGGCGCCCTCGACATCCACGTTCGGGAGGATGCGGTCGAGCCACGCCGGCAGCCACCACGCCGAGTGCCCGAGCAGGTGCATCAGCGCCGGCATCAGCAGCATCCGGACGATGAACGCGTCCAGCAGCACCCCGAGCGCGAGCCCGAAGCCCATCGAGCGGATCATCACCGACTCGGCGAAGATGAACCCGCCGAAGACGGAGACCATGATCAGGCCGGCCGCGATCACGACCGAACGCCCGGCACGGAAGCCCTGGGCGACCGCGACGCGGGCCGGGGCGCCGTGGACGTACGCCTCGCGCATGCCGGAGGCGAGGAACAGCTGGTAGTCCATCGCCAGGCCGAAGAGGATTCCGACCAGCAGGATCGGCAGGAAGCTCAGGATGGGGCCGGTGCTGTCGATGCCGATCCACTCGGCGCCGATGCCCTTCTGGAAGACCGCCACCACGACCCCGTACGTCGCCAGCAGCGAGAGCACGAAGCCACCGGTCGCGATGAGCGGGACCAGGATCGAGCGGAAGACCAGGATCAGGATGAGCAGGGAGAGGCCGACGACGACGCCGAGATAGGGGAGGAGTACGTCGTTGAGCCCCTGTGACACGTCGATCGCGACCGCGGTGGCACCGGCGACGCCGAGCGTGATGTCGCCGTTGACCGGCGGCATGTCCCGGATCGCGTTGACCAGCTCGTTGGTCGAGACGCTGTTGGGACCCTCCTCGGGGACGACCTGGAAGGCCGCCGTGCGACCGTCCTCGGAGACCGCGGCGGGAGCCACGGCGCGTACGTCATCGAGGTCTGCCAGCGCCTTGGCGACCGTCAGCTGGGCCTGCTGGATGCCGGACTCGCTGAGTCCCTCGGGCAGGTCGGCGGCGACGAGGAGCGGGCCGTTGGCGCCGGCGCCGAAGCTGTCCTCGGTGATCGTGTAGGCGGTCCTGGCCAGCGAGCCCTCGGGCTCCGAGCCACCGTCGGGCAGACCGAGGCGCATGTCGAGGGCGGGGACCGCGAGGGCGAGCAGGGCCACCACGGACGCGACGACCGTGACCACCGCACGCCAGGTGGGCATCGGCTTGGCGTGGGCCTCGGCGGCGTCCTGCTTCGCCACCTTCTTCCGGGCGCGCTTGGAGACGATGCGGCCGCCGACCAGGCCGAGGATGGCCGGGGTCAGGGTGATCGCGACCAGCACGGCGATCGCGACGCAGGCGGCGCCGACCGAGCCCATCAGGCCGAGGAACGGGATGCCGGTCATGTTCAGGGCGACCAGGGCGACGATCACGGTCGAGCCGGCGAAGACGACGGCGGTGCCGGCGGTGCCGTTGGCGAGCGCGATCGACTCGGTGACGTCGGAGCCGTGGAGCAGCTGCTTGCGGTGCCGGTTGAGGATGAAGAGCGAGTAGTCGATGCCGACGGCGAGGCCGAGCATGAGGCCCAGGATCGGGGTCATCGAGGCCATCTGCACCACGCCGGAGAGGGAGAGCGCGCCGAGGGCGCCGATGCCGACGCCGGTCAGCGCGGTGACCAGGGGCACGCCGGCACCGATGATGGTGCCGAGCATGACCAGCAGGACGACCGCGGCGACGCCGACGCCGACGATCTCACCGGGTCCCATCGGGTTGGGAGCCTCCTGGGAGATGTCGGAGGAGACGCCGACCTCGACCCCGTCCACGGGCGAGTCGGTGAAGTGGTCGACCGTGGCCTTCTTGGTCTCCTCCGAGATCTCCAGCCGGCCGACGGAGTAGGCGACGTTGACCAGCGCGGCCGAGCCGTCGGCGGAGACCATCCGGATGCCGTCTGCGAGCTCGAGAAGCTCGGCGCCGTTCTCGGCCTTGGCGGTGTTGGCCTCGAGGTCGGCGGCGCTGTCGTCGACCTTCGCCTGCTGCTTGTCGAGGGCGGCCTGCTGGGTGTCGATCTGGGTGGTCGGCAACCCAGCAGCCTCCAGCTGGGTGCGGGCCTTGTCGAGGTCGGCCTGTGCCTTGTCGAGCCTGGCCTGGACGGTCTCGAGCCGGGCCTGCGCTGCCTCGAGCCTGGTCTGGCCGTCGGCGACCTTCTCGGCCTGCGCCTCGCGCTGGGCCTCGGTCTGGAAGGGGTCGGTGACCGCGGCGACGTCGGGGAGGTCCTCGGCGCTGGTGATCAGCGCCCGGATCTCCTTCTTCTGGGTCGCGCTCAGTGGGGTGCCGTCCTTCGTCCGGAAGACGATCGTGCCGGAGCCGCCGGCCAGATCGGGCAGCCCCTTCTGGAGCTCGTCGACGACCTCGGACGAGGGCAGCCCCGGGATGTCGAAGCTGGTGGTGAGCTCGCCGGACCACGCGACGTACGCCCCGGCGGCGCCGGACAGCGCCAGTACCCAGGCAAGGATCACAAGCCAGGCGCGGCGCGCGGCCGTCTTGCCCAGTCGATACAACAGCTCCGCCATGGCGGCATCCCTCCGGTAATTCGCAACGGTGCGTCCAGTTAATCACCTGATCGCCGCTGGACAAGGGTCGCTGTGCGAGTGATGGGTCACACCTGTGCCGTGGCCATGAGATGGCGCGGGCTCCTAGGATGCCCTTCATGCCAGCGTCAGCAGGAGTGCGCCGTCGAGGTGCCGTACGCAGCGAAGAGGCTCGCATAGCGGTCCTCGACGCGACCGGCCGGCTCTTCGCCACCCAGGGCTATGACCACCTCACCATCGAGGGCATCGCGGCCGAGGCCGGTGTCTCCAAGCAGACGATCTACCGCTGGTGGTCCTCGAAGAGCGCGGTCGTCGCCGACGCCCTGATCGAGGATCTGCTGCTGCCGGACCACCCGGTCGTGCCCGACACCGGGGACATCCGGGTCGACCTGATCGCCTGGATGCAGAGCCTCATCGACCTCGTCGCCCAGCCCGGCAACGATGGCCTCGTCCGCTCGCTCGTCGCGGCCGCCTGCGAGAACCCCGACATCGGCACCCGCCTCAACGACGCGCTCGGCATCACCGCCACCGTCTCCACCCGCATCGAGGCCGCGGTCGCGGCCGGCCAGCTCCCCGCCGACCTGCCGGTCAAGGAGTTCGTACGCGCCCTGGTCGGCGGGTTCGTGCTCCACTCCCTCGAGCGCACCGAGCCCGCTCCGAACGTCGCCGAGCGCCTGGTCCGCGCGCTGTTGCACTGATCGTCTCTTTACCCAAGAAAGAGGGGGTGCGGACCCTTCGGGGCCGGGTTACGGTGGAAGGCATGCCGAAGGTCCCGCCGCCCGTCTACGTCGCCGTGGGCCTGGCCGCCCAGCATCTGCTCGCTCGGGGGCGCCGACCGACGGTCGCGCGGTCCGTCGCGGCCGGTCTCCTTGCGGCCGGCTCGGTCTATGTCGCGGGCGGTGCCGCCCGGGCGTTCAAGCACAAGGACACCACGTTCAACCCGCTCGAGCCCGAGCGTTCGACCGCGGTCGTCACCGACGGGCCGTTCCGCTATACCCGCAACCCGATGTACGTCGGCATGGCCGGCCTCCTCACCGCCCACGCCGTCCTGCGCGGCGGCTGGCTTCCGCTCGTCCCCGTAGCGGCCTTCGTCGCCGTCATCGACCGCACCCAGATCCCCGCGGAGGAGCACGCCCTGTCGTGGAGCTTCGGCGAGGCGTACGACTCCTACCGGAGCACCACGCCCCGCTGGCTCGGCCCGCCCCGGGGCGCCCTGCGTGGCTGAGCTCCGCCACGCCGTCCTCTCGACAAGCTCGATACATCGCCTCGACACCACCGACGTACGCCGCCTCGCCGAGTTCTACCGCCAGCTCCTCGGCCTCGTCTATCGACCGGGCGGCGAGGAGCCCGGTGATGACGACTGGCCTCACCTGGCCCGACGGGCGTCGCGCTCTCGCGTTCAACCGGGTCGACGAGTCGGAGATGGCGCCGTCTGATTGGCCTGCTCCTGGGGCGGTCAAGCACATGCATCTCGACACTGTCGTACGTTCTGTTGCGGATCTCGACGCTGAGCATGCTCGTGCGCTCGGCTTGGGGCTTCGCTCCGGCTTGATCGGTCTGGCGATCCGGCGGGGCACGTCTTCTGCATCTTCGTAAGGTGAGTCCCGGTCGCGGAGCTTCCGCGGAGTTGATGGGGGCTGCCTC
Organism: Nocardioides sp. NPDC051685; assembly: GCF_044453405.1. Lineage (NCBI taxonomy): Bacteria > Bacillati > Actinomycetota > Actinomycetes > Propionibacteriales > Nocardioidaceae > Nocardioides > Nocardioides sp. NPDC051685. The sequence goes on from NZ_JBITCR010000003.1 coordinate 362,666, forward strand.
CGCTGCATGCTCCGGGTTCAACGGGGCCATTGACGTGAGAGAGATCACTCTCTATTCTCGCCTGAGGTCGTGTCTCGGGCTCCATCTCGGTCCACCGAACACGGATGAAAGGTTCAGTATCGTGGCTGAAAACGTCGAACTGCCCTCCCCAGCCTGGCGTGACCAGGCGATAGCAACGCCTGCGGACAATCCAGCCAAGGCTCGAAGAATCGCCCTGACCGCGGGTCTGGCGGCCAGCATCGAGTGGTACGACTTCTTCATCTACGGCACGGCCGCGGCCCTCGTCTTCGGCCCGATGTTCTTTCCGAGCGCGAACCCGGTGGCCGGCATCCTCGTCGCCTTCGCGACGTTCGGCGTCGGGTTCGTCGTCCGGCCCATCGGCGGGATCCTGTTCGGGCACTTCGGTGACAAGTTCGGTCGTAAACCGATGCTCGTCGTCGCGATGATAATGATGCCCGCGGCAACGACCCTGATCGGACTGCTGCCGACATATTCGAGCATCGGCATCGCCGCGCCAGTTCTCCTCGTCTTGTTCCGGATCTGCCAGGGCCTCGCCGTCGGTGGTCAGTGGGGCGGTGCGATGTTGATGGCGACCGAGAACGCTCCGGAAGGCAAGCGCGGCCTGTACGGCAGCTTTGTCCAGGTCGGCGTCCCCGTGGGGCTCGTGGCGGGTAACGCGGTGTTCCTCGTCATCGCGCGTGTGGTGTCACCGGAGCAGTTCATGTCGTGGGGTTGGCGGGTGCCGTTCCTGTTGAGCGCGGTCTTCCTTCTGCTTGCGCTCCACATTCATTTCCGTATCGAAGACACTCCGGAGTTCAGGCAGGCAGAGGCCAAGCTCGCTACGCTGTCGCAGCGGCGACGGCGCTCACCGGTCATCGACGTGCTCCGCCGGCACCCCCGACAGGTCCTCACTGCGACCGGTGCGCTGCTCGGCGGGAACGCGGCACTCTACGTTCTCGTCACGGGTACGCTCGACTATGCAACCCGAACGCTGGGAATCCCCAAGGACAAGATGCTGATCGCGGTGTTTGCCACGATGAGCACAGCGATCGTACTGATTCCGCTGTTCGCGTACCTGTCGGATCGCATCGGCAGGCGCCGCGTCTGCGCTGCGGGCTCGATTGTGATGGGAGTCTGGCCCTTCGCCGTCTTCCCGCTTGTCGAGACCACCAATCTTGTGTGGATCGTCCTCGCGCTCGAGGTCGCGATCATCGCGATCTCCGCGGGCTATGGACCCCTGGCCGCGCTGTTCGCCGAGTTGTTCCCGGCACATCTGCGCTACTCCGGTGTCTCGTTCGCGTACCAGTTCGCTTCCGTGTTCGGCGGCGGGGTCGCCCCGTTCATCATGGTGCTCCTGCTCGAATCGACGGGATCATCGGTCGCGGTGTCCGCCTACCTTTCGGTGCTCTCCGTGATCGCCCTGGTCTCACTTGCCCTCATGCGCTTCACGCCTGTCGAGCGATCCGCGCCCCGGTAGGGCAGGAGCGACGGTGACACCCCGCGTACGGCCTCTGCAACCTCGCCACAACTACACGCTCACCCACCAGAGCTACAGAATCGTCCGCCACAATCGCAGCCTCGGCGGGTGGGTGAGAATGGGGGCGTGAGCGAGATCGAGTACTTAGACAACCCGGCCAGGCATCGCTACGAGATCCGTGACGGAGAGACCGGTGCGGGGCTGGCGGCTTACCGGCTGCCCGACGACGAGCATGTGGACTTCGTGCACACGGAGGTCAAGGAGGCCTACAACGGGCAGGGACTCGCGTCGAAGCTGGTGGCGTTCGCGCTGGCCGATGTGAAGGCGAAGGGTAAGCGGATCATCCCGCATTGCCCGTACGTCGCGGGGTGGCTGAAGCGGCACGGCGAGGAGTACGCCGACATCACCGACTGGCCTGCCTGATCACGAGGCCTGATCAGGAGTCGGAAGGCTTCCGCGGTTCCAGGCCCAGCTTGGCCAGGGGCGTACGGGTCATGTGGGCCGAGGGCCAGGCCTGGCCCCGGGTCGAGGAGCCGCGGGAGTAGGGCCTGGCGCCCGACTGGTACGTCACGAAGAACTCGTCCCCGACCTCGGCCACGCCCTCTGCCAGGTTAGGGAGCCACTGCAGGGCGCGGGGCCGGATCGTGACCCGGTCCTGCACGATCAGCTGGCTGCGCCTGGCCGGGCCGCGGGAGACGCTGAAGACGTACTCCTCGTCCCGGACCACGACGCCCTGGGTGCCGACCGGGGTGCGTACGCCGATCGGGGTCTTGATCTGCCAGGAGCCGTCCTTGCGGATGTACTTGTAGAGGCGGTTGTTCGCGTGCGAGCCGACGTAGAGCAGGTCCTTGGACGCGGCGAGGTAGGAGCCGGCGGCGACCGCGACCAGCGGGGCGACCGTGGAGACGGTCGAGAGCGGTTCGGCGTGGACGATCTGGGTCAGCGAGTAGCGGTAGAGGCGGGGCGGGTTGCCCTCACGGCACACGTAGACCTCGTCGCCGATGACCGCGACCCCGCCGGCGTTGACGGGGCCGCTGACGCTGCCCTTCGGCCCGCCCAGGTAGACGGCGTTGATGAGCTCGCCCGAGGGCTTGTCGACCAGGGCGAGCGCCGAGCCGAGCTTGTCGCCGTAGTAGCCCTGCAGGAGGAGCTCGGCCTCGGGGGAGTAGGCCAGGCCCTGCGGGATCCAGCCGTGGTCCTCGTCCCCGGTGAGCACCATCGAGGTGGCGATGTGCGGGATCAGCGGGCCCAGGCTGCTGCCACTACGGCCCAGCCAGGCCTCGGTGCGGTCGATGCCGCGTTGGACCCACTTCTGCTGCCTCTTCGCGGTCACCTTGGGGTCGATCACGAGCAAAAAATCTATCCGCTCGGACAGCAATCGGCGGTCGCTTCGGGGTGCGAGTCCGACAACTGTCCACCAGACGGAACGGTCGGGCGACAGGTTCCATGTACCCGCCGGTATCGAAGGTGGCAGGATCTGCGGACATGACGAAGCACGCCGACGTGATCGTGGTAGGAGCCGGCCTCGCCGGCCTGGTGGCAGCGGCCGAGGCCGCCGATGCGGGAAAGAGCGTTCTCCTGGTCGACCAGGAGCCGGAGCAGTCCCTGGGCGGCCAGGCGTTCTGGAGCCTCGGCGGACTTTTCCTCGTCGACAGCCCCGAGCAGCGCCGGATGGGGATCAAGGACTCACCCGAGCTGGCGCTCCAGGACTGGATGGGATCGGCCCAGTTCGACCGTGACGAGGACCTGTGGCCGCGGCGCTGGGCCGAGGCGTACCTCGACTTCGCGGCGGGGGAGAAGCGGTCCTGGCTGCACCAGATGGGCCACCGGATCTTCCCGGTCGTCGGTTGGGCCGAGCGCGGCGACGGCCGTGCCGACGGCCACGGCAACTCGGTGCCGCGCTTCCACATCACCTGGGGGACCGGTCCGGGCGTGGTCGAGCCGTTCGAGCGGCGGGTGCGCGCCCACGCCGACACCGGCCGGATCACCTTCGCCTTCCGGCACCGCGTCGACCAGGTGCTGATCGAGGACGGCGCAGCCGTCGGCGTCAGCGGCAAGGTGCTCGAGCCCAGCGACATCGAGCGGGGACATGCCTCCTCCCGCGTCGAGGTCGAGGACTTCGAGCTCCGCGGACAGGCCGTGATCGTCACCTCCGGCGGCATCGGCGGTAACCACGACCTGGTCCGCAAGCACTGGCCCTCCCGCCTCGGCACCCCGCCGGCCTCGATGGTCTCCGGAGTGCCCGCGCACGTGGACGGCCGGATGCTCGAGATCACCGCGGCGACCGGCGCCAAGATCATCAACGACGACCGGATGTGGCACTACGTCGAGGGCATCCGCAACTGGGACCCGATCTGGGCCAACCACGGCATCCGGATCCTCCCCGGCCCCTCGAGCCTGTGGCTGGACGCGACCGGCAAGCGGCTCCCGGCGCCCTTCTTCCCCGGTTTCGACACCCTCGGCACGCTCAAGCACCTGCGCCAGACCGGCTACGACTACTCCTGGTTCGTGCTGACCGAGAAGATCATCAAGAAGGAATTCGCGCTCTCCGGCTCGGAGCAGAACCCCGATCTGACCGGCAAGGACATCAAGCTGCTCGCCGAGCGGGCACGCAAGGGACCCGGCCCGGTCAAGAGGTTCATGGAGCACGGCGAGGACTTCGTGGTCGCCGAGAACCTCACCGCGCTCGTCCACGGCATGAACGGCCTCGCCGAGAAGGACCCGACCGGCCCGCAGATCAAGGAGAGCGAGCTGCGCCGGATCATCGAGGCGCGCGACCGCCAGATCGCCAACAACTTCGCCAAGGACGCCCAGATCACCGCGCTGTACGCCGCCCGCCACTACCGCGGCGACAAGCTGCAGCGCACCGCCAAGCCCCACCGGATCCTCGACCCCGAGGCCGGACCGCTGATCGCGGTCAAGCTGCACATCCTCTCCCGCAAGACCCTCGGCGGCCTCGAGACCGACCTGTCGGGTCGCTGCCTGACCTCGGCCGGCACCCCGCTGCCCGGGCTCTACGCGGCCGGTGAGGTCTCCGGCTTCGGCGGCGGCGGGATGATGGGCTACAACGCGCTCGAGGGCACCTTCCTCGGCGGCTGCCTGTTCTCGGGACGTACGGCGGGGCGGGCGGCGACGGCCGCTCTGTGAACACAGTTTCCACGGAGGATGCGCTGTTCCTGGTCGCAATAGCTGCTGTGCCGCTGATCAGCGGAGTCTCGCTCTGGAAGTTCTGGCACGGGCCCGGATGGATCACCAGGCGGGCGGGGCTTCGAGAAGTGCTGACACATCGTGGCGGTGTCTATGTTTGGTACCCGTTCACCGCTGTTTTTGGCTCTTTGGCGATAGGTGGTTTGGTGCTCGTTCTCTTCGCCGAGGAGGGAACTCCGCTCAATGATCCCGTTGGATTCACCATGAGTGCTGCGATCGGCGTTTCGTTCTGTTGGTTCATCAAAGAGCTCTGCTACCCGACGATGCGACTGACCCCGCCGTGGGTCCTGGACGAACTGCGAAAGGACCGCTTCCTGGCCACTCTCGTTTTCGGTGAGCGCCGAGGCGAAGCGCTCGGACACCGGCTCAGTGGGCGCCGGAGAGGTTCAGCCCGACCACGCCGACGACGATCATCGCCAGGAAGCCGGCCTTGGCGGCGGTGAGGTGCTCGCCGAGGAACATCACGCCGATGCCCGCGACCAGGGCGGTGCCGAGGCCTGACCAGATGGCGTACGCCACCGAGACAGACATCCGCTCCACGACCACGGACAGCAGCCAGATCGAGACGCCGTAGCCGGCCACGACCGCGACCGACCAGGGCACGTTGCGGAACCCCTCGGTGCGGGGGAGCAGCGCGGTGCTGGCGACCTCGATCGCGATCGCTACGACGAGCAGGCTGGCGGCGTACATGTGCGGGGTCCTCCTGAGACGCGTGTAGCGACTGCTACATCTCCGAGAAATGTAGCAGTCGCTACAGGTTTGGGCATAATGCTTTCCATGGACCGCAAGGAGGAGCTCCTCGGGCAGGTGGTCGAGCACGTGCTCAAGCATGGGCTGATCGGGCTGACCCTGCGACCGCTGGCCGCTGCCATCGGCACCAGCGACCGGATGCTGATCTACCACTTCGGCGGCCGCGACGAGCTGGTCGCCGCGGTGGTGGCGCGCACCAACGAGCTCTCCGTCGCCGCGGTCGCGGCGCTGGAGCCGGCCGAGGACGTACGTGCCGGGGTGGAGGCGCTGTGGCGGGCCTACCGCTGCGACCCGCTGCACAGCTGCCTGCAGATCTACCTGCAGGCGGCCGCGACCGGGCTGATCGGGATGGAGCCCTACCGCTCGGTCGTCCGGGAGACCAACGAGCTCTGGTACGCCGCGCTGCGCGACTACGTCATCGCCTGTGGTGCGCCGCCCGAACGTGCGGGACGGATCGTCACGCTGGTCGACTCCTCGCTGTTCGGCTTCCACCTGGACCTGGCCACCGACCGTCCCGACGAGCTCGCCGCCGGCGTGGCCGACCTTGCCGCGGCCGCGGGAGCGATCGCCGAGGGGTGAGCCGCCTCCGGCACAATGCGCCGGGTGAGCGCCTCGGCCTGAGGCTCAGCTCGAGACCAGTCGCAGCCTCCGCTCCGCGCGGCGTACGACGACCTGCTGGCCCCACGACAGTGCGAGCGTGTCGGACTCGATGCCGTCGCCGAAGGCGACCAGGCGGTCGGACTCCACCTCGATCGTGAGGCAGTCACCTGGCTGACCGGCATCCGCCAGCGTGCCCTCGGTCTGGGTCGTCCCGGTCGCCGGCGAGGGCCACGCCTCCCGCACGAACCAGGCCAGCTCCGGCGCGGCCGGGGTGGGCAGCGTGAGCGTGCTGTGCCGCTCGACCCAGGCGGACTGCGCCCAGCCGGTGGTGCCCGTTCCGGTCGCGACGATCAGACCGGAGGAGGCCTGCGACTCCGTCCGGCCGGCCACGGTGAGCCGGTAGCGGGCGGTCTGGTGGGTGGCCTGGCCGACGTACACCTCGTTCAGTGCGACCAGCGACTGGCCGTCGTCGGCGACCGCCTCGACCATGGTCCGCTCCTCACGGGTGCCGGTCGAGCGGATCAGGTCGGCGGCGGCTCGAGGCGGGTAGCGGACGAGCACGCCGACGTTGCGGCCCGGCTCGGGGTCGATGCCGATCACCGGCTGCCCGTCGAGGTACTTCGCCACGTTGGCGACCAGGCCGTCCTGGCCGACCACGACCACGATGTCCTCGGGCGCGAAGAGGAACCGGTCGAGGTCGCCCCGCTCGACCGACCCCTGCCGCCAGTCGAGCGGGATCCCGGCGCCGACCTGCGCGATCGCCGCCTTCAGGGCTTCGTGGCGCCCCTGCACCTCGGCCAGGTCGCGGCCTCTGGTGGACAGGAAGAAGCCGACCTGGCCGAGGGTGCCGTGCCGGGCGACGAGCTCCTCCAGCTCGGTCGCCCGGTGGACCAGCACCACACGCGGGGCGACACTCATCCGTCGCTCCGGGCACCGAGCTTGGCGAGGACCGGCGCGAGCAGGTCCGGGGTGAGCGCCAGGTGCTCGATCTGGGGCAGGTTGGCGGCCAGCTCCTTGAGCGCGAGGCCGAGCAGGACCGCCTCCGGCAGGTCTCGGTAGGCGGCCAGGGCGGCGGCCTCGGCATCCGCCTTCGCCAGCCCGGTGGCCCGGGTGGCCTGGGCGTTCGCCTCGGCCAGCACCTGGGTGCGCTCGGCCTCGGCGGCGGTCGCGATCCGGGCCGCGGCGGCCTTCTCCTCCGCACTGCGCCGCGCGTTGGTGCCCTGCTGGCCGACCAGCTGCTCCTCGCGGCGAGCCAGCTCGATCTTGTTCTGCAGCTCGTTCTCCGAGATGGCCCGCTCGCGCTCGACCGCCGTCGCACGCCGTTCGTACGTCGCCTTGTCGGCGTCCGCCTGGACCCGCTCGCGGGTCGGGGTGAGGAGCGCCTTCTCCATCTCGGGCTCGGGTCGCAGCGCGACGACCCGCACGCCCAGGATGGCGAGCCCGGTGGCGGTCAGCCGCTCGTCGCCGCCCAGGCCGGCCGCGATCGCGTCGCGCACCGGCCCCACGCCGCCGGCGAGCACGTCGGCCAGGCTCCGGGCGGCGATGAGGTCGAGGGCGTACTGCTGAGCCGTCTCGGTCAGCAACCCGGCGACTTGGTCGAGCGGGCTGCCACGCCAGCGGCCGTTCTCGGGGTCGATCGAGAAGTCGATGCGGCCGGCGACCGCGGCCGGGTCGACGATCCGGAAGCTGACGGTGGCCTGCGTGGTCAGGTCCTGGAAGTCGGCGGTGCGGGCGTGGAAGAGCAGCGGCAGCTCGCGGTCGTCGACGGGCACCTCGGAGAGGACGGCGGAGAGCGGCCGGTACCAGAACGAGGCGCCGACGCCGCTGTGGCGCACGGTGCCGTTGTGCAGGTGCTGGACGTGGGTGGTGGTGCTCCCGCGCAGGTGGCGGAGGAAGGGGTAGCGGGCGATGTCGGCCATCTCAGACTCCCTGTCTGTTCTGTCGATTATTAGCGTCACAATGACGATAAGGCGTGGCGCGCTTGTCGTCAAGATGACGATTGGTGCAAGGTTGGCCTCATGGAGCACCCCCCAGGCCACGTGAGCAAAGTCGCCGTCACCGTCGACCTCGTCGTGCTCACCGTCCGCGACGAGGCGCTCTGCGCCCTGGTCGTTCGCCGCGGCATCGAGCCCTTTCGAGGCGCGTGGGCGCTTCCGGGCGGATTCGTCCTCGACGACGAGGGTCTCGAGGAGGCGGCGGCGCGCGAGCTCGCCGAGGAGACCGGCCTGCGACCGGGGAGCGTGCACGTCGAGCAGTTGGCGACGTACGGCTCTCCGGGGCGGGACCCGCGGACCCGGGTCGTGACGGTCGCCTATCTCGCGCTGGCGCCCGACCTCCCGGTGCCGGCGGCGGGGTCGGACGCGGCGGACGCCCAGTGGTGCCCCGTCGACACCCTGCTGGCCGGGGACGGGCTGGCCTTCGACCATGCCGCGATCCTCCGCGACGGCGTCGAGCGCGCCCGCGCCAAGCTGGAGTACTCACCGCTGGGCGCCGCGTTCTGCGCCGAGGAGTTCACCGTCGCCGAGCTGCGCCGGGTCTACGAGATCGTCTGGGGCACGCGGCTCGACCCGCGCAACTTCCATCGCAAGGTCACCAAGACCGAGGCGTTCCTGGAGCCGACAGGGGCCACGACGACGAGGGACGGGGGCCGGCCGGCGCAGCTCTTCCGCCGGGGCTCGGCCGAGCATCTGCACCCGCCGCTGCTGCGCCGCACGTCCTCGCTGGACGTCACCTCCGGCCCCTGATCTCCTTCGCCGGGGGAGCCGCATACTCGTTGTGCCGGCTGGTGCTCAGCCCGAGGCGTACCAGCTTCTCCACCTCCGCGGTGGCGGCCGCGACCCCGTCGACGACCGGGACGCCGAGCTCCGTGGAGAGCCGGGCGCACAGGTCGGCCATCCCGGCGCAGCCCAGGACGATCGCCTCGGAGCCGTCCTCGGCCAGCGCGCGCCGGCAGGCGGCCAGGATCGTCGCGTACGCCACCGGGTCGGTCTCCAGATCGACGACCGGGATCTGGCAGGCATGGATCCCGCCGACCAGGTCGGCGACGCCGTAGTCGCGCGCGATCGACCAGGTGTGCGCGATCACCCGCGGGAGCGTGGTGACCACCGAGAACCTCCGGGAGAGGTACGCCGCCGTCCGCATCGCCGCCTCCGCGATCCCGACCACGGGGCCGGCGAGGATCTCCCGGGCCGCGTGCAGCCCGGGGTCTCCGAAGCAGGCGATCACGAACCCGTCGTACGCCGCGCGTTCCCGCTCCAGGACGCCGAGCAGGTGGGGCACCGCGATCGCCTCGTCGTAGTGCGACTCCAGCGAGACCGGCCCGGCGCCCGGGTCGATCGCGTCGACGACCACGCCCGGGCCGACGCTCGCCCGGGCGCACTCGCCGATCAGTGTGGTCATCGACGCCGTGGTGTTCGGGTTGACGACCAGGATTCGCATCAGGCCGGCTCCGCGGCGGTCTCCGCGGTGGCCTCCGTGGTCGCCTCCGTGGTGGCGTCCGCAGCGACCTTCGCGGTGGCCTGGGTGAATGCGTAGTAGGCCACGAAGCCGATGCCGCAGCCGATGAACCAGGAGTAGTCGGGCAGCCAGGTGAGCACCCCGCCGAGCTTCGGGACGAGCACCGACGCGAAGGAGAAGGCCGCGGCCACCAGGAGCGCATAGACGGCGGTGGGGTTGGTGCCCCTGGTGTAGTAGTAGGCGCCCGACTCGGAGAGGGTGTAGAGGTCGTCGACGACGATCTTCTGGTCTCTGACCAGGTAGAAGTCTGCGATCAGGATGCCGAACAGGGGCCCGATCAGGGCGCCGAGGAGGCCGAGGGTCCAGAAGATCGCCTCGTCGTTGGCGTACCAGTTCCACGGGGTCAGCAGGACCGAGCCGCCGGCCGCGATCATGCCGCCCATCCGCCAGGAGATCCTCTGCGGCGAGACGTTGGAGAAGTCGAAAGCCGGCGAGATGAAGTTGGCGACGATGTTGATGCCGACGGTCGCGATCACGAAGGTCAGCCCGCCGAGCAGGACGGCGGTGTAGGTGTCGATCCGCTCGATGGTGGCCACCGGGTCGGTGATCAGCTCACCGAAGACGGGGATGGTCGCCGAGGCGGTGAGCACCGTGAGCAGCGAGAAGAACACGAAGTTGACCGGTAGGCCCCAGAAGTTGCCGGCCTTGACGGCCTCGAACGACTTCCCGTAGCGGGCGAAGTCGCCGAAGTTCAGCATCGGGCCGGAGAAGTAGGAGACCACCAGCGCGATCGCGCCGAGCATCGCCGTCACCTGCTGACCGACGCTCAGCTCCTTGTCGGAGAGGGAGAAGGAGACGTGCCAGTCGGCGCGGTAGAGCATGTAGACGCACAGCGCCAGCATCGCCACGTAGACCGCCGGGCCGCAGAAGTCGATGAACCTGCGGATCGACTCCATGCCGCGCCAGAACACCAGCGCCTGGGCGACCCACAGGATCGCGAAGCTCACGTAGCCGAGGTAGGAGAGGCCGAGGAAGGAGTGGTCGGCGGTGGCGTAGGGGGCCAGCGACGGGAAGAGCTTGAGGATCACGATGGTGAGCGACCCCGCGGCGAGGAAGGTCTGCACGCCGTACCAGGCGATCGCGATCGATCCGCGGATGATCGCGGGGATGTTGGCGCCGAGCACCCCGAAGGAGGCCCGCGAGACCACCGGGTAGGGCGTCCCGGTCTGCTGGCTCGGCTTGGCGACCAGGTTGCAGAAGATCTGCACCAGCACGATCCCGGCGATCAGGCAGACGAAGACCTGCCAGCCGGTCAGGCCGAGCGCGAAGAGGGCTCCGGCGGTGACGTACCCACCGACACTGTGCACGTCCGACATCCAGAAGGCGAAGATGTTGTACCAGCCCCACTTCTGCTCGGGCAGAGGGTCGAGGTCCTCGTTCGACAGTCGGGGATGGTAGGCGGGCGGTGCTGTCACCTCGGTCATCACGGTCTCCTTCGGGTGGGGGTTCACCCCATCGTGGAGACCGGGTGTTTCACCTGATCAGATGCCGTGTCAGAGCGATGTGACGCGAAAGATATACGACGTACGCGGCACCCGGCCGACGGCGCTCAGGGCTGCCGGAACACGTCCGGGTCGCCCCGGAAGACCTCGATGGCGGTCTTGAGATGCTCGTAGTGGACGGCCGACTCGGTGACGAGCCGGTCCGCGTCGCGCGCGCAGAAGGCGGCGACCATGGCGTCGTGGTCGCCGTGGAGGAGCGCCCGGTCGACCTCGGCGACGCGCGACATGGGCCGCGCCGGCTCGGTCATGTTCCAGGCGGAGTCGTACATGTGCAGCAGCCGTTGCATCCCGGCCGGTGCGATCAGTGCCCGGTGGAAACGGCGCGACTCGACGTGATAGCCGCGCTCGTCCCCTCGGGCGACGGCTGCTGCCATGGCGGAGTGGGCGCTGCGTACGAGCTCGTCGTCGGCCTCCGTGGCCGATCGGACGGCGACGCGCAGTGCGGAGCTCTCCAGGGCGGCGCGGACGTCGTAGAGCTCGCGGAACTCGGCGAAGGTCAGCTTCGCCACCGCATAGCCGACATGGGGTCGGTGCTCGACCAGCCCTTCGCCGGTGAGGACCTTGAGAGCCTCGCGCACCGGGATCTGGCTGACGCCGAAGAACGTCGCCACCGAGGCGATCGGGATGAGCGTTCCCGGTGGCTCCTCGCCGGACAGGATCGCCAGGCGGAGGTCCTCGATGACATGTGGCTGCTCACCGTCGCCGGCGGAGCTGACTAGGCGGGAGGCGAACACCGAGCGGCGCCGGGGTCCCTGCATCGGAGGTCCTCCTGCCGTCGTCCGTGCGTCCGGTCGGTCACCGAATGGTCTCGGCATGGTCACGAACCGATAACGGCGAATCCGGTGTGTCGGACGGCACATGAAATGCGGCGTACGCGCGTTGGGTAACTAGACAACAGCCACGGCATTCTTGTCCAGCCGACGCCGTGGCTCGGGATCGACCCTCGTCACCGACGGGCACGTTTGAAAGGGTCGTTACAACGCCGAAACGCTGGTGCCAGCACCTGAAACCTCCGCTCGCTACGGTCCCCGAGACCTGTGCGTGAAACTCCTCGAAGGGAACTCGTTTCGATGTCTACCCCCGCCTCTCGGACCTCGCGACGTACGTCTTTGCATCTCAGGGCCGGCGCGGCCCTCCTGGCCGTCGTGGCCGCCACGACCCTGGCCGCCTGCGGCTCCGACTCCGACAAGGGGAGCAGCGAGGAGGGCTTCGGCTCCATCTCGATGCAGTACTCCTGGATCAAGAACGAGGAGTTCGCCGGCGAGTACTACGCCGAGGACAAGGGCTACTACGAGGACGCCGGCTTCGACGCGGTCAACGGCATCTCCGGCCCCGACACCGGTGTCGCCAAGCTGCTCTCCGGCAAGGTCCAGGTCGCCATCAACGACGCCGCCTCGGTCGGCTCCGCGATCGCCGAGCAGGAGGCGCCGCTGAAGATCATCGGCGCGACCTTCCAGAAGAACCCGTTCACGATCCTGTCGCTGAAGGACGGCGGCAACATCGCAACGCCGGCCGACCTGAAGGGCAAGAAGATCGGCGTCCAGGACTCCAACGTCAACGTCTTCAAGGCGATCCTCGCGGCCAACGGCCTGGAGGAGAAGAAGGACGACATCACCGTCGTCCCGGTCGAGTTCGACCCGACGCCGCTGATGGAGGGCCAGGTCGACGGCTTCATGGCCTACCTGACCAACGAGGCCATCACGGTCGAGATGGCCGGTCACGAGATCACCAATCTTCCCTACGCCGAGAACGGCGTGCCGTACGTGGCCGAGACCTACACCGTCACCGACCAGTACCTCGCCGAGAATCGCGACCTCCTCAAGGCGCTGCTGACCGCCGAGATCAAGGGGTGGAGCGAGACCTTCAAGAACCCCTCCGACGAGGTGGTCAAGGTCATCACCAAGCACTACAACGAGGCCGCCAGCGACTCCGACGGTCTCGAGGCCAGCTTCGGCGAGCTCGACCCGGTCAAGACCAAGCGTGGTCTCGAGGAGTCGCAGAAGCTGATCTCGACGCCGGAGACCGAGAAGAACGGCCTGTTCACCATCTCCGAGGAGCTCCAGCAGCAGACCGTCGACTCGCTCGCCGCCGCCGGCTGGAAGGTCACGGCCGAGGACCTCTTCGACACCTCGATCATCGACGAGATCTACGAGGAGAACCCCGAGCTGAAGGCCTACCAGAAGTAGTCATGGCCGACGACAAGCTCATGGATGCCGGTGCTCCCGCGGCGGAGACCGCCGGCGGCACCGGCATCCACATCTCCGGAATCAGCAAGGTCTTCGGCTCCGGGTCGAAGGCTGTCACCGCGCTCAAGGACACCGAGCTGCACACCGACCAGGGCTCGTTCCTGGCCCTGCTGGGGCCCTCCGGCTGCGGCAAGTCGACGATCCTGAGGATCCTCGCCGGCCTGGAGACCCCGACCAGCGGAGCGGCGTACGTCGACGGCAAGGCCCCCGCGGACCTGCGGCGTGACTCCGAGCTGGGGATCGCGTTCCAGGACCACGCGCTGCTGCCGTGGCGCTCGGTGGTCGGCAACATCAAGCTCGTCTTCGAGGTCGCCAGGCGGCGTCCCGACATGGACTACATCCACGAGCTGATCAAGCTCGTCGGGCTGGACGGCTTCGAGAAGGCCCGCCCCGCGCAGCTCTCCGGCGGGATGCGGCAGCGGGTCTCGATCGCCCGGGCGCTCGCCCTGAAGCCCTCCGTGCTCCTGCTCGACGAGCCGTTCGGCGCGCTCGACGACATGACCCGGCAGAACCTCAACCTGGAGCTGCTGCGGATCTGGACCGAGAAGCCGGCGACCACCCTGCTGGTCACCCACGGCGTGAACGAGGCGATCTTCCTCTCCGACCGGGTGGCGGTGATGTCGCCGCGACCGGGCCGGATCAAGGAGATCATCGAGGTCGACCTTCCCCGGCCGCGTACGCCCGACATGATGCGTACCCCGGAGTTCCACGCGCTCGCCGACCGGGCCTCCGAGCTGCTCTTCGGTGACGACGGGCGTGCCGAGGCGGAGTCTTGAACATGAAGAGCCTGATGCGGATGCCAGGTTGGCTCGCCGGGATCATCGGCGTGGTCACCCTCTTCGTGCTGTGGGCGCTCGTGGCCGTGGTCGGGTTCCCGCCCGACGCCGGCAGCGGGTTCACGCCGGTGCCGCCGCCGTGGACGGTGCTCTCGGAGATGGCTGCGGCGGGTCCGTCGGCGTTCTGGGGCGGCGTGCTCCGGGAGACGCTGATGGAGGCGTCGATCGGGTTCCTGTGGGGCAACCTGATCGCCCTGCTGCTGGCCTCGCTGGTGCTGCTGGTGCCGTGGCTGGAGCCGGTGATCATGCAGATCGCGGTGACGACGTACTGCCTGCCTGTGGTCGCCGTCGGCGGCATCTCGATCGTCGTCCTCGGCGGCGCCGAGCAGCCGGGGGACCCGTCGAAGACGTCGATCTTCCTGGCCGCGCTGATGGTCTTCTTCACGACCGTCGTCGGGGCCGTGCTCGGCTTCAAGTCCGCCGACCGCGCCTCGCTCGACGTGGTGCGCGTCTACGGCGGATCGGTGTGGACGCAGCTGGTGAAGGTGCGCCTGGTCGCGGCCGTGCCGGCGATCCTCAACGCGCTCCAGATCGCGGTGCCGACCGCGATCCTCGGTGCCGTCCTGGGTGAGTATCTCGGCTCCACCGACCGTGGCGTCGGGCGCACGCTGATCGTGCTGCAGGGCAAGCCCGACCCGGAGCGGCTGTGGGCCGTCTTCCTGGTCTGTGCCCTGGTCGCCCTGGCCGGCTATCTGCTGCTGGGGCTGGTGTCGCGGCTGGTGACGCCGTGGGTGGCTGGGAGGTCCGGATGAGGTCGGGTGCTGGTTCCCTGGTGCGGGCGGTCCTCGGACCGGTCCTGCACACCGTCGCCGCGTTGGCGATCGTGGCCGTGCTGTGGCAGGCGTTCGTGTCGTTCTCCAGCGTCTCGGAGTTCGTCGCGAAGGGTCCGCTGGACGTGGTCGATCACCTCTTCACGGGTCCCGACGCGGCCGCTCATCGGGCGGAGCTGCTCCCGCTGACGTGGGTGACCCTGAAGGACTCCGGGCTCGGTTTCCTCGCCGGGATGGCTCTCGCGATCGTGGCGGCGGTGCTGTTCAACCTGTCGCGTACGGTCGAGGCCGGCGTGATGCCGCTGGCCCTGCTGCTCCGCTCGATCCCGCTGGTCGCGATCGCCCCGGTGGTGATGCTGATCACCGGACGCGCCTCGACCGCCTCGGTCGTGGTGCTCGGGATCATCGTGGTGCTGTTCCCGGCGCTGGCCGCGGTCCTGTTCGGGCTCTCGCAGGCCTCGCCGCAGTCGCTGGATCTCGTGGCCGTCTACGGCGGCTCGCGGCTCACCGCCATCCGCAAGGTCTCGCTGCCCGGCGCGCTCCCGTCGATCTTCGCCGCCGCCCGGGTCTCCGTGCCCGGTGCGGTGACCGGGGCGCTGCTCGCCGAGTGGCTCTCGACCGGCAAGGGCATCGGCGGCAACATCCAGAAGTTCCCCGCCGCCGCCCGCTTCGACGACCTGTGGGCCGCCGTCGCGATCATCACCGTGATCACGCTGGTGCTCTACAACCTCGTCCAACTCCTGGAGTCCGTCGCGCTGGAGCGGATGGGGATGACGACCCGGTAGCGCCGAGGCGTCACGTACGTCGCGCGAAGCGTCGCTCCCGTCGGTCGAGTGGGCAATCCGGTGCCAACTCGGCCGACGGGGGTGACGTCTCGTCAGTAGTCGGTGCGGTCCTGTTTCGCCAGCCAGGCGTCGAAGGGGTCGTACGCCTGCGGGATCCGCAGCTCGTCGACCTGGGTCGGCCAGTCGTGGTGCTCGTTGGCGCGGCCGGTGCCGAACAGGTCGTAGAAGGCGCGGTCGTCGAACCCGCCCTTGGCCGCGTCGTCACGGTCGGCCGCGTAGACGACCCGGTCCAGGCGTGCCCACAGCGCGGTCGCCAGGCACATCGGGCAGGGCTCGCACGAGGTGTAGAGGGTGCAGCCGGCCAGCGAGAAGCTGTCGGCCTCCCGGCACGCGGAGCGGATCGCGACGATCTCGGCGTGGGCGCTGGGATCCAGGTCGCGGGTGACCCGGTTCTGGCCGGTGCCGAGCAGGATGCCGTCGCGAAGGATGATGGCGCCGAACGGGCCGCCACCGTTGTTGACGTTGCGGACCGCCAGCGCGACCGCCTGCTCCAACCACATGGTGTCGGTCATGCTGATTCCCCCTTGCACTGGCCCGAGAGTCGATGTCTCTACTGTCATTCTGCTCCCGACATCACTCGACCTCGTGGAGGCGATCGTAGGTGGCGCTGATGGCCGAGACGCGGTCGCGCCCGGGCCGCCCGCGCTCGTGCAGTACGCCGTCGGCGAGCACGCTCGCCAGCGACATCGGCGCCGCCAGGGAGTCGAAGGCGAGGCCGCCCTGGACCGGACACTCCAGCGCGATGTCGGCGCGGCCGAGGTGGACCGTCCCGGTCGGGTCGGCGATCACGATCACCGTGCCCCCGGAGGCCGCCGCCGCGTCGACGAACTCGCCGAAGCCGGGTGGCCGGCGCCGGAGCCCGACCGCGATCACCACCGATCCCTCGCCGAGCTCGGCGAGCTCCTCGCCGATGACCTGGCCGGGCGCCGGAGCGAGGGTGACCCGCTCGCGGGTCTGGGTGAGCTGCTGGCGCAGGTGGAGCGCGACCGGGTAGGAGTTGCGCCAGCCCGCGACCATCACGTCGCTGGCACCGGCGATGGCCTCGACGGCCTCGGTGACGGCTGCCTGGTCCAGGGCGCGCGCGATCGCGGCCGCCTCGCCCTCCGCGTGCGCGCTCAGGTCCGGCGCACCCTCGACGCGTCGCGGCTCGCCTGCCGTACGCAGCGCCCGCAGGTGGTCGCGTACGTCGTCGAACCCGTCGAATCCCAGTGACCGGAAGAGCCGGCTCATCGTCGCCTTGGAGACCTCCGCGAGCGAGGCCAGCTCGGCCGCGCGGTAGGTGGCCAGGTCGTCGAGATGCTCCAGGAGCGTGTCGGCGGCCTTGCGCTCCTGGGGTGAGAGCGTCTGATAGGTCGCGGCGATCCGCCGGTCGATCCGCTGGTCCATGCTCATGCGAAGCCTGGGACCGAGGCCCAGGCGTCCGGCTCGGTCGACCCGTCGCGCTGCAGCGTCGCCTCGATGAGCCCGTAGGGACGGTCGGCGGCGAAGAAGACCTCGTTCGGGTTCTCCAGGTCGAAGGGGGAGAGGTCGACGAGGAAGTGGTGCTTGTTGGGGCAGGAGATCTTGAACTCCGCGATCCCGTCGAAGGCCTCCATCACCGCCTTGCCCATCTCGTAGATGGTCTGCTGCAGCGCGAGCGAGTGCACCTGCGCGAAGGTGTCGAGCATGATCGTGCGGATCCGGTCGTAGGCCGCGTTCCAGTCCTCCGGGTGGGTCTCCCAGCGCCACCACGCGGTGACCTCGGTCGCCAGGATGCGGTCGGTCGTCTCGGCGAGGGTGGTGTAGCGGTCGCGCGGGAAGCCGTGGAACTCCGACCCAGTCGACTTCAGCACCACCAGGTCGCTCAGGCCGGACAGGACGAACGTCCGTCCCTCGAAGCGGTTGACCACCGCCGTCCGCGTCTCCTGCCCGCGCCGGGCGAACGAGAACTCATTCGCCGGGATGCGGTCCCAGGCGTAGGACTCCGCCTTCATCACCGACCCGGTGACCCACGGCTGGGCGGCCCAATGGGCGGTGAGGTCGAGCAGGAACCCCTCCGGCGAGGTGATGCCGAGCTCCTTGGCCTTCGCGTAGACCACGTTCTTCTGGGTGTCGGTGGCGTGCACGTGCACGTTGTCGCCCTCGGTGAAGGCCGTCGCGAAGTCGCCCCTGAGCTGGGTGGACACGTTCAGGTCGTGGATGGTGTGCAGGGTGCCGTCCCGGTCGACCTTGACCAGGCGTACCTCCGCCTTGCCGTGCTGGTTGGGGCCAAGAGTGATCGACATCAGCTTCCTCGATAGGTCGTGTAGGAGAACGGGCTGAGCAGGAGGGCGACATGGTGGTGCTCACCGGCGGTGACGGTGAACCCGATGCTCACCTCGGGAAAGAAGGTCTCGCGCCCCTGATCGGCGAACCAGGGCCCGGTCGTGAAGGTCAGCGTGTGCGGTCCGGGCGGCACCTCGCCCTCGAACCGCACCCGGCCGTCGGCGTCGGTCGTCGCGGTGCGCGCGCTGTCGTCGGGAAGGATGAGCAGCACCGCGAGCCCGGCGGCGGGCCGGCCGAGAGCGGCGTCGAGGACGTGCGTGGAGACGGTGGTCATACGACCAAGCCTCGCAGCCGGAGCAACGCGATCTCGGCGAGCTGGCCCTTGGTCACCGCGATTTCGGTAGCCGGGTCGTTCTCCAGCCGCTCCTCGAGGAGCGCGAGCATCTCCTCGGCGCTCCGCCCCGCGGCCCGGACCAGGTAGATCCGTCCGAACCGCTCCTCGTAGGCGGCGTTGCCCGCCCTCAGTCGGGCCTGCACCTCGACGTCGGCCGGGTCGACCCCGGCCTGCTCGCGGGCGGAGAGCGCCGCGCTCTCGCCGTCGCCGGCGTGCCGCTCCCCGATCCGAGGGTGGTCGGCCAGCGCCCCCTCGACCTCCTCGTCGGTCCAGGCCGCGGCCAGCCGCTCCGCGTTCGCGAGCAGATCGCCGATGTCCGCATAAGGACGCCCCTCGACCAGCCCCGCCGCCCACGAGGGGATCGCGACACACGGCGCGAGCAGCCCCTCCGCCTCGTCAGCGGGCAGGGAGTCGAACTGAGCGAGCGTCATCGTCACCAGCACAGCCTATGAAACAAACGTTTCGGCGCCCGAAACACAGGTTGCCGTTGTGTAACGCCCGCCGAGAAGTCAGTTCTTGACGCCGAGACGTCGATATCTGGGGTCGAATGGTCAGTTTTCTGACGGCGACACGTCAGTTTTTTGCGGTCGTCAGGAAGCGACCTCTCGCCGTCAGAAACTGACTACTCGCCGTCAGGAAGTGACTACTCGGCGAGGTGTTGGGCGAGGGCTAGGAGATCGCGGTCGCGGCCCGGCGCGGCGACCAGGCACAGGCCGGCGGGAAGGTTGGGCGGCGTGCGGACGGGGATCGAGACGGCGGGGAGGCCGGCGATACCGGCGATGCAGGTCAGGCGCAGCGTGTCGTCGCGTACCCCGGCCGCCTCGGCGGCGGTCGGCGCCACCGACGACGCGCTGGGGTAGGCGAGGACGCGGTCGCCGACGACGTCGAGGATCTCCGCCCGGGCCTCGGAGAGCACGGCCCGCGCCTCGGCGGCCTGCGTCCGGGTCACCGAACGTGCCATCTCGAAGCGCCCGCGCACCGCCTCGCCGAGCGTGTCCAACCGGGTCTCGAGCCAGGCTCCGTGGGCCTGCCACGCCTGGTAGGCCTGTCCGACGACGAAGGCCTGGCGCCAGTCGTCCAGCCTGGTCGGCTCCCAGGCCAGCGGTTTCGCCTCGGGCAGGGCCTCGCTCACTGCCTCCGAGGCGAGCCCGACCAGCGACGGCACCAGGTGGATGTCGTCCACGGCTGTGCGCACGTCGGGCGACGACGGGGGAGCCTGCGGCAGGAGTACGTCCCCCACCGCCTGCAGCAGGAACGCCGAACGCGTCATCCACCCGACGGTGTCGAAGGCCTTGGCGAGCGGAAGCATCCCCTCGCGAGAGACCGCGCCGTGGGACGTACGGATGCCGTAGAGGCCCTGGTAGGCGGCCGGCACCCGGATCGAGCCGCCGGTGTCGCTCCCGAGCCCGATCGAGGCGTGGCCGAGCGCGACCGCGGTCGCCGATCCCGACGAGGAGCCGCCGGGGATCCGGCCGGGCGCCTTCGGGTTCGGCGGTGCGCCGTAGTGTGCGTTGAGCCCCGAGAGCGAGTAGGCGAACTCCTCGGTGCGGGCGATCCCGCGGACCGACGCGCCGGCGTCCAGCAGCGCAGCGACCGCGGCGGCATGGGACGAGGAGACCGGCGCCTGCTCCAGCCACGCCGGGCTCCCGGCCCCGACCGCGAACCCGGCGACCGCGAAGAGGTCCTTGACCGCCACGGTCTCGCCGGAGAGCGCGCCGTCGGCGGTGTGCGAGGAGACCAGCGGGTCGCCGACGACCCGCCAGATCCGGGTGTCGAGGGCCGGAGCGGGGACCGAGACGTGGGCCGCGGTGACCTGCCAGCCGCCGTACTCGATCCGCACCGGGTCCCGCGCCCACAGCTGCGTCTGCAGCCCACGCCCGCCGCGGTCGAGCTCGGTGGCCGCCACGATCAGCGCGTGGTCCTCGTCGATGACCTGGACGTGGGTCTGCACGATGCGTCGTCCGGGCGCGCCGCCGCGTGACCCGTGGAAGGCCGCGATCTGCTCGTGCCCCACGCGCAGCCCGGCGGCATCGCCGCGCAGCGTGGTCGGTGAGTCGGCGAAGAGCGTGTCGAGAGCGGCGACGTCGTCGGACAGCAGCGCGCTCTCGTACGCCCGGAAGGCCTGCAGCAGCCCGTGCGGGACAGGCTTGAGCTCAGTCATGGGTGAAGTCTGCCCTGATCCGGTCAGAGCACCAGGGAGAACCCCAGCAACACACCGATCACCAACAGGGCTCCGGCGAGGACGAACCCGGCGGAGAAGGCGGGCAGCGGGCGTCGCTCCCGCATCGCGCGCTCGACCCGTGCCCAACGGATCATCGCGAAGACCGTGCACAGGATCGCGGTGAGCACCAGGAGGAGGATGACGCCGGTGCGTACGCCTTCCGCGGCCGGCACCCGGAACGAGTGCAGTGCGACCGCGCCGGCCAGCAGACCGAGGACGGTGCGCGCCCAGGCCAGGAACGTACGCTCGTTGGCCAGGGTGAACCGGGGATCCGGTTCGGTGCCGTGGTCGTAGACCCAGTGCGGGTGTCGAGGGTCGGTCATGCCCCCATCGTCCACCACATCGGGTGCCGATCTAGATTATTACCCATGGGTAATAGGGAACAGGCAGAGTTCGATCGTGACATCGCGGTCCGCAGGACCGACGAGAAGACGTACGCAGCCGAGCTCGCCCCCGGCTGGGTGGTCGGCGGCGGGATCAACGGGGGCTACCTGCTCGCGGTCATCGCCAACGCGCTGCGCGCGCACCTGCCGAACCACCCGGACCCGATCGTGCTGAGCGCGTTCTACGCCGGCGCCAGCACGCCCGGACCGGCCGAGGTCCGGATCGAGACCAAGCGCGACAAGGGCTCGCTGGCCATCGCGACCGCCGAGCTGTGGCAGGGCGAGGACCTGCGGATCACCACCACGGCGACGTACGCCGACCTCGACGGCCTCCACGCCAAGAGCAGCGGCTACGAGCGGGTCATCGCGACCGAGCCGGAGCTGCCGCCGCTCGATGAGTGCCTCTCCTCGACCACGGCACCCGAGGAGATGAAGAAATTCGTGCCGATGCTGGACCGCTACGAGCTCTGCGTGCCGAAGGAGCAGTTCGTCTGGGGAGGCGCGGCGCCGACCGGCGAGGCCGTCTTCACCGGCTGGTTCCGGCACCACGACCGCGAGCCCGACCCGCTCTCGCTGCTGCAGGTGCTCGACGCGCTCCCGCCGGTGACCTTCGGGCTCGAGCTGCCGGGCTGGGCGCCGACGCTGGAGCTCACCTGCCACATCCGCCACAAGCCGGCGCCGGGCTGGCTCAAGGTCACCCATTACTCGCGCAACCTCTCGGGCGGCATGTTCGAGGAGGACTGCGAGATCTGGGACTCCGCCGGTCGCCTGGTTGCGCAGGCACGGCAGCTCGCCCGGCTGCCGCGCGCCTGAGGGGGTCGGCACGGGGTCAGATTTGAGTGCCGAGTCGGCGCATCCGACCCCTCTGGCTCGCTTCGCTTCGCCAGGCACGGGGTCAGATCCGCCGACTCGGCGCCACGAAGGGTCACTTCGGGGCGCAGCGGTCCTTCCCGCCGTACGCGTCCCAGTGCCACGCCTCGGCGGAGTACTGCTTCAGCCCGACGCTCAGTGCCGTCTTGTCGAGGAACCTCCACACCGCGCTGCTGGGCTCCGAGGCGCGCGTCGCGCAGGTCTTGCCGCCGGTCACGCTGGGCTGCTCGAAGTCGATGGCGATACCGAGCTGGTGCGAGGAGTAGCCGGGCTGCGCGGTCAGCGTGTAGTCACCGGCCGGGCAGCCGCCGGTGACGTCCTTCTGGCACAGCGCCTTCTGCTTCTTCATCGTCCGGAACGAGCTGCTCGCGACCAGGTCGACGCCCTGCTTCTCGGCCTTCTTGACCAGCGCGGCCGCGGCCCCGGAGATGCGCACGTTGACGACGGCCAGGCCGTCGGCGCCGTCGATGTAGTAGGGGTCGCCCTTGGTGCTCTCGGTGCCGGTGTTGGGCAGTCCCTCGACCGCGCACAGCCGCACCGGGATCAGCTTGCCCTCGTCGTACCCCTCGCCCTCGCCGAGGTCCTTCGTCCCCGGAGCGCACACGAGCGCGGTCGAGTCGGCGCGTACGTCACCCACCGGCCTCGTCGGCGCCGCGACCTCGAGCAGCTTGCCGGTGGTGCCGGTCGACGAGCGTCGTTCGGAGGCCTTGACGGTCAGCTCGGCGAGGCTGGCGACGACGGCACCCGCCTCGGTCTCGGTCGAGGCGTCGGGTGCCGTCTTCGGGACGTTGTCAGGGCAGGCCGTGATGGACTCGCTGATCGGCGCCTTGGCCCCCTCGCCGAGGGTGATCTCCGCGCACACGACCGTGGTGTGGTCACGCCTGGCGTAGGTGTCCTGCCAGGTCCGGTAGCCGGCGACCGAGAAGCTGCCGCCCGTCTCGTCGGTCTGCAGCGTGCGAAGGGCGAGCCCGTCGCCGTACGCCCCCGGCTGCGCGAGCCAGGCCCCGACCTCCTTCGTGGTGATCTCCCAGCCGACGCTCCGCATCGAGGAGATCGCCACCGACAGGTCGCTGCCGACGCCGTTCAGGTCGTCGGTCGTGGTCTGCTCCCACTTCTGCATCTGCTCGTAGAAGTCGTATGCCCCGTAGCCGCCCACGCCGACCAGCGCGAGCACCAACAGGCCCACGAGCACCTTCGGCCACTTCCGCTTCTTCGGCGGTTCCGGGCCGAAGCGCCCGGGACCGAGACCCCGCGGGTACGCAGGTGGTTGCTGCCGTGCGTGGTGCAGGTCTGAATAGGGCTGTTCGGGGTAGGGCTGCTCGGGGTAGGGCCATTCCGGGTAGGGCTGCTCGGGCGGGTAGGGCTGCTGCCCGTAAGGCTGCTGCGGTGGGTAGGGACCCTGCTGCGCGGCCGGATAGGGCTGCTGCTGTCCCGGATACGGCCGCTGCTCCGGGTAGCGCTGCCCGCCCGGATAGGGCTGGTACTGCCCGGGACGGGGCTGCTGCTGGCCCGGGTGCGGCTGCTGTGGACCTGGATGCGGCTGTGGGCGCTGGGGCTGCCGCTGGCCTGGGTAGGGCTGCTGTCCCCGGTAAGGCGGACGAGGCTCACCGGGCTGCCGCGGCGGCCACTGCTGATCGCTCATGATCGGGCCCCGGACGGGGGCAGGCAGGCGATGAGCAGACGAGGGCGGGGCACGGCGTTGCAGCGTACCCAAGAGACCCCACTATCGGGGCTTCTAGGGAACAATCTCACACGTGAACAGCCCCAAGACCGTAGTGGCCGCGGCGATCCTGAGCGCCGACGGCAAGCAGGTGCTGGCCGCGAGGCGTACGTCCCCGCCCGAGGCCGCCGGACGCTGGGAGCTCCCCGGCGGCAAGGTCGAGGAGGGCGAGACGCCCGAGGCGGCCCTGATCCGGGAGGTCGGCGAGGAGCTCGGCTGCCTGATCGAGGTGCTCGACTGGATGCAGGGCGAGGCGCCCATCGGCGAAAGCCACCGGTTGATCGCGGCGACCGCCCGGGTGGTCGCGGGGGAGCCGCGGCCGCGTGAGCACGACCAGGTCCTCTGGCTGGCGGCCGAGGATCTCGACTCGGTCGACTGGCTGGAGCCCGACCGCCCGTTCCTCGATGCGCTCCGCCACGTACTCGGCATGCCCGAAGGGTCCACCGTGCGCGGCATCTTCTTCGAGGAGGAGGACGCCCGTTCGGCGGCGGCGACGCTCGAGCGTGAGGGCTGGACGGCCCGGGTCGGCCGGGAGCGCTACCAGGGGGAGGACGACGACGAGGACCACCCGTGGTCGGTGGAGACCGATGCCCCGGAGATGGTCCTGGAGCTGTTGGTGGACGAGTACGACGGCTGGCTCGACATCCCCGAGGAGGCCCCGGACGACTCGATCGCCCCCGAACCCGTCGAGCTCCCCGACAACCCGAAGCGCATTAAGCGTCCCGATCTAGGATCGGGTCGTGACTTCTGAGAAGAGCCTGCTGCTCGTCCACGCCCACCCCGACGACGAGACGATCGGGACGGGGGCGACGATGGCGAAGTATCTCGCCGAGGGTGCCCGCGTCACCCTGGTGACCTGCACGGCGGGGGAGATGGGCGAGATTCTGGTGCCCGGTCTGGCCCACCTCGCCGCCGACCGGGAAGACGCCCTGGGCGATCACCGCCGGGGCGAGATCGAGAACGCGATGGCGGCGCTGAAGGCGCCTGACGGCAGCGAGGTCGACCACCGCTGGCTGGGTGGCTTCGGCACCTACCGTGACTCCGGGATGACCTGGAGCGAGGACCGCACCCACGCGCTGCCCGACCCCGACGCCCGCGAGAACGCCTTCTGGTACGCCGACCTCACCGAGGCCGCCGACCACCTCGTCACGATCATCCGCGAGGTGCGTCCGCAGGTGCTGGTCACCTACGACGAGTTCGGCAACTACGGCCACCCCGACCACATCCAGGCCCACCGGGTCGCGACGTACGCCGCCCATCTCGCCGCCGTGCCGACCTACAAGAAGGAGCTCGGCGAGGCCCACGAGATCGACCGGATCTACTGGACGGCGATCGCGGAGAGCTGGCTCCGCGAGGGGCTGCGGGCGGCCCGGGCGGCCGGCGACGAGAACGCCCTCGGCGGGATGGACCCGGAGGGCCCGCTGCCGCCCATGGCCTCGCCCGACGTCGACATCGCGGCTGCGATCGACGGCACCCCGTACGCCGACCAGAAGGTCGCCGCGATGCGCGCCTATCCCACCCAGATGGACATGGAGCAGGGCATCTTCGCGATGACCAACAGCCTCGGCACGACCGCGTGGTCCCACGAGCACTTCCGGATCGCCAAGGGGCACGTCGAAGGGGCCACCCTGACCGATCTCTTCGCCGGGTTGTGAGACTGCTCGGCGGGGTGGTCGCCGGTCTTCTCCTCGGTCTCCCGGTCGGGGTCGCGGCGGTCGCCGTCCACCCGTGGTGGTGGGGCGTGCTGCTCGCCGTGGCCGCGTCCTCGGCGGTGTTGCTCGCGCTCCCGCGCGGAGCCGCGAGGATCGCGTACGCAGCGGCCTGGGCGATCGTGATCGCGCTGGCCGCGACGCCGAGGCCGACGGGTGGGTATGCCGTCGCCGGAGACGTCGAGGGATACCTGATGATCTCCTGGGCCGTGCTGATGATCGTGGTGGCCACCGCGACGGTGGCGAGGGTCACTTCACAAGCGGATAAGGCCCACCCCGGCGAGTGACGAACGTCCCAAGATGGGCTACGGGTTCGGCCTAGGGGGGTATAGGTCCTAGGCTCTCCCGCATGTCCACTGAGCCCGAGGCCTTCAAGGCCCCCGAGCCCGCGAAGCGAACCCACGCGGCCGGGTCCAACGCCGGCCACGCCGGCGCGGACGATGCTGCCATCGAGACGATCATGATCCCGCAGATCGAGATCGATGCCCGGGTCGCCGAGTCCGCGGGTGCCAAGCCGGTCGCGAACGTGCCCGATGACGAGCCTGCCGGTGAGACCCGGATCGTCGCTCCCGGCCAGAACCTCCTCGACGAGGACCTCGCCGAGGAGACCCTGCTGCGGAGCACGATGCTGCGCTCGGAGCTGCTGCCGAAGCGTGCGGAGCTGCCGAAGGAGGACAACTTCCTGTTCGTCTCGAAGAACCGGAAGTTCGCCCCCGAGCCCGACGCGGCCGACGCCGCCCAGGACGTGGCCCCGGACGTGGCCCCCGCGGCCAACGGCGCCGACACCGAGGTGGCGCTCTACCGCCCGGTCCAGGAGATGCCCGACTTCGATGACGAGCCGCTCGAGGCGACCGTCATGGGCGTCGGGCAGTTCGCCGTCGACGAGCCGGCCCCCGCCGACCACTCCTCCTTCGAGCCCGGTTACGAGCCCGGTTACGAGCCCCGCTACGAGCCCGGCTTCGAGCACCCCGACTACGCCCAGCCGGTCGCCGCTGAGGGCAAGCCGCTCGGCACCGGCACCAAGGTCGCCGTCGCGGTCGCGGGCGGCATCGCCATCCTGGCCTTCGCCGGCTGGGGCGCGGCGTACGCCGTTGCCGGGAACAAGATCGCCGACGGCACCAAGGTCGCCGGTGTGGACATCGGCGGCATGACGGCCGCCGAGGCGACGCCGCTGCTGGAGGAGAAGTTCGCCCCGGCCCACAGCCAGCCGATCAACGTGACCGCCGGCGAGAGCACGACCGAGGTCAACCCGGCCGACGCCGGCCTGAGCTTCGACGCCGAGGCGACGATCGAGAAGATCGACGCCGGACACAGCTGGAGCCCGGTCAAGCTGTGGAAGCACTTCACGGGTGGCGGCGAGGTCGCCCCCGTCATCAAGGCCGACGACAAGCTGATCGCCAAGGTCGCCGCCAAGGTGAACAAGCGCGCCGGCACCCCCTTCAAGGACGGCGACGTCGTCATCAAGAAGGGCAAGATCAAGACCACCCAGCCGGTCGCGGGCGAGGGCGTCAGCGATGACGCGCTCCGCACCGCGCTCGCCGGCCAGCTGCTGGTCGAGGGCGACCGCAAGGCCGACGTACCTCTCGAGGAGCTCACTCCGGACGTCGACGAGGCCGACGTCCGGGAGGCGGTCGAGAAGGTCGCCACCCCGGCGGTCTCCGGGCCGATCACGCTGAAGTTCGAGAAGACCCCGGTCGAGCTGTCCCCGAAGGAGTTCGGCGACGCGATCCGGTTCGACCCCAAGGACGGCGAGCTGCAGGCCGCGGTCGCGTCGAGCAAGCTCAAGAAGGTGCTCAAGAAGGCCCTCGCCGACGACGCCGCGAAGCCGGTCGACGCGACCGTCGAGATGGTCAACGGCGCTCCGAAGGTCATCCCGGCCAAGCCGGGCGTCACCTTCAACCAGAAGGACCTCGAGGCGGTCTTCCTCGACGTCGTGACGGCGCCCGCGGGTGACCGCGTCGTCGAGGTGAAGTCGAAGGTCGCCAAGCCGAAGGTGACCACCGAGGAGGCGAAGGCCTGGGGCATCAAGGAGATGGTCTCCACCTTCACCACCAACTTCCCCTACGCCGAATACCGCAACGTCAACATCGGTCGCGCCGCCGAGCTGGTCAACGGCACCGTGCTCGCACCGGGGGACACCTTCTCCCTCAACGGCATCGTCGGGGAGCGTACGGCCGCCAACGGCTTCACCAAGGGCTGGATGATCCAGAACGGGGTCTTCCGCGAGGACTACGGCGGCGGTGTCTCGCAGATGGCGACGACCACGTTCAACGCGATGTTCTTCGCCGGCCTCCAGGACGTCGAGCACAAGGCGCACTCGCTCTACATCGACCGCTACCCGATCGGCCGCGAGGCGACCGTCGCCTGGCCCTCGCTGGACCTGAAGTTCAAGAACAACACCAAGTACGGAGTCCTCATCCGCTCCTGGGTGAACCCCGCCAGCGCCAGCGGCCAGGGTTCGGTCACCGTCGAGATGTGGTCCACGAAGATCTGGGACATCAAGACCCGCACCGGCGAGCGCTACGACTTCAAGTCGCCGGGCAAGCAGAAGATCACCGACGGCAACTGCGAGAACACCGTCGGCGCCCCGGGCTTCTCGATCAACGTCTGGCGCGACTTCTACAACCCCGGGTCGGGCTCGAAGGTCAACACCCAGACCTTCAAGACCACCTACATTCCGCAGGACGAGGTCGAGTGCACCGACGAGTCCGAGAAGCCGCCGCCCCCCGCTGACCCCAACTGATCGGGGTTGTGAAGCTGAGGGTGACCTATAGGCCACCCTCAGCTTCACAACTGTGACGGTAGCTACGGCGTGAGCCGGTGCAGGTCGCGGGGGAACAGGGTGACCTCGCGGATGTTGTGCGCTTCCACCAGGCGTGCGACCCACCGCTCCAGGCCCAGCGCGAAGCCGCCGTGCGGCGGCATCCCGTGCGCGAAGGCCTGCAGATACGAGGCGTACGCCGCCGGCTCCTCGCCGCGGGCCCGGATCGCCTCCTCGTAGTCAGTGAGCCGGTGCAGACGCTGCCCGCCGGTCACCAGCTCCAGGCCGCGGAAGAGCAGGTCGAAGCTGTTGCTCCACCGCCCGTCACCCGGCTCCGGGTGGGTGTAGAACGGCCGCTTCCGCATCGGGTAGCCCTCCACGGCCAAGAAGTCGGAGCCGTACGCCTCCCGAGCCCACACCCCGAGCGCACGCTCGTGCTCGGGGGCGAGGTCAGGCTCGTCCGCAGGCGCCCCGACCAGCCTCAGCGCCTCGGCGAAGTGGATGACCGGGATCTCCTCGGGAACGACGGGCAGCTCCAAGCCGAGCCGCTCCACCGCCCCGGCGGCGTACGTCTCGATCCCTCTCCGCATCCCGGCGAGCACCTCACGCAGGACCGCCAGCACGTCGCGGTGGTCGCGGATGAAGCCGAGCTCGACGTCGAGGCTGACGTACTCGGCCAGGTGGCGCACCGTGTCGTGCGGCTCGGCCCGGAAGACCGGCCCGGCCTCGTAGACCCGTTCGAAGACGCCGACGAGCTGCTGCTTGTAGAACTGCGGTGACTGGGCGAGGTAGGCGGGCCGCCCGAAGTAGTCGAGCTCGAAGACGTTCGCCCCCGACTCGGTCGCCGACTCCACGATCTTGGGAGAGTGGACCTCGGTGAATCCGGCCGCGTCGAGGGTCGCGCGGAAACCCCGCAGCGACGCGGCGGCGAGCTCCCAGCGGGATCGAACCGCAGGATGGCGCCAGGCCACCGGCGCATGGTCGAGCAGCGTCGGCAGCCCGGCGGCGAGCTCGGGGCGCCACAGCTCGACGGGCGGGGTGAGCACGGGCTCGGAGAGCGCCGTGACGACCGGCGAGGTGATCTCGACACCTCCGGGAGCCTGCGGGTTGGCAGTGGCGACGCCGATCACCTCGACCGGTGTCTCCTCGGAGGGCGTCCGCTGCTCGTCGGCCGGCCTGAGCACCACCTGAGCCAGGCCGCTGCGGTCGCGCAGCACCAGGAAGGTCACGGCGGCGAGCTCGCGACGGCGGTGCACGTGGCCGCACAGTCGGACGGTCGTGCCGGGGGTGGCCGCGGTGAGATGGGCGGCGAGCGTACGGTCTATCGGTTTCATCGAATCCTCCAGGTGGCGAGGCCCTGGAGGTGTGGGCGGGGGCTAGGTCGCGGTGCCACCACACCTTCGCTGATGTGTCATCAGCCTCTCGTCGGTGCGCCGGACGCGCGGGCGCCGCTGTGCCGTGGTGGGCGGAGGGTCGTCACTCCTCGGCGGTGCCGCTGTCGAGCGTAGATGTCGGCGCGGGGTGCCTGCCAACGAGTTTCTGATCATGACGCGGATCACATTGGCTCGTTGACCGGTCATGCGCCCGTTCCTGCTGAGTCTGCTCGCTGCCGTCGCGCTCCTTCTCGTCCCGGTATCTGCCTCGGCTGCGGAGGGGCCGAGGCAGACCGGGATCCCGCTGCCGGGATCGCCCTACGGTGACCCTGCCGGGGCCAACGACTGGGCGTGCGTGCCCTCGGCGGAGCGCCCGACTCCCGTGATCCTGGTGCACGGTACGTTCGGTGACCGCCGGTCGCTGCTGGACCCGATCTCGCTGGCCATGAAGCGGGCCGGGTTCTGCGTCTACTCGCTCGACTACGGCAACCGAGCCACCCTCGACATCCGCGACTCGGCCGCTCAGCTGGGGGAGTTCATCGACCGCGTGCGCGAGGCCACCGACGCCGACAAGGTCTCCCTCGTCGGTCACTCCCAGGGCGGCATGATGCCGCGCTACTACATCAAGAACCTCGGCGGCGCCGCCTACGTCGAGGACCTCGTCGGCCTCGCCCCGTCCAACCACGGCACGGCGATCGTGGCCGACGGGACCGCCTTCGAGGCCACCGGCCTATGCCTGTCCTGCGCCCAGCAGGCTGCCGGCTCGCAGTTCCTCGCCGACCTGAACGCCGGCGACGAGACCCCGGGCGACATCTCCTACACCCAGATCATCACCGCCACCGACGAGGTCGTCGTGCCGTCCACCTCCGGCTTCCTCGCCGAGGGTCCGAACACCACCAACGTACGCATCCAGGACGCGTGCGCCCAAGACCTCTCCGAGCACCTGCTCATCCCCATGAGCTCCGCGGCCATCGCCCTAACCCTCGACGCACTGACCCGCGAAGGCCCCGCCTCCCCGAACCTGAAGACCTGCTGACCTCGAGAGGTCGATTCTTGACGCCGAGGCGTCGATTTCTGAGATCGAAGGGTCGTTTATCGACGTCGAGAGGTCGGTTGCGTATCTGATCCGCACCTCTCGGCGTCAAGAACTGACTTCTCGACGTCAATAGTTGACGCCTCGGCGAGGGGGCTACCAGATGGTGTGGATGGAGTCGTACGCCCGCAGCCTGCTGTCCTTGGTCACGAGAGGAAGGTTCTCGAGCATGCTCTGGGCGGCGAGCATGCGGTCGAACGGGTCGCGGTGGTCCCAGTCGAGCTCTCCGGCGAGGCGTGAATGGTTGAAGTCGATCGGCAGCCGCTCCAGGACGTGGAGGCGGGTGCGGTCCTCGAAGGTCGCCGCCAGGGTGCCTCCGCCGGGGAGCTTGCTGAGTCGAGTCTTGGTCGAGATCTCCCACAGGCTCGCCGCCGAGACGAAGACCTCGGTGTCGATGTCGATGACGGCCTCGTAGGCAGTCGGGCTGAGCCGGGCGGGGTCGCTCACCAGCCAGATGTAGGCATGGGTGTCGAGGAGGACCCGCTCATAGGTCTTCATCGAGCGAGCCCTCCCAGGCGGCGATCTCGTCGTCGGGGAGCGGGTCGAAGAACTCGTCGGGGACGCTCACGCGCAGGCCGCCTAGAACCCGTCTGGTCGGCCGATCGATCGGCACCAGGCGTGCGATGGCATGGTCGCCACGGGCGATGATGACCTGGCCCCCCGCCTCGACCTCGGTCAGCAGGCTCGACAGGTGTGTCTTCGCCTCCTGCACCTTCACCACGTGTGCTGCATCCATACATCCACGGTAGGTTGGTCAACCAGGTTGGTCAACCCGTTCCATGGCCCCGCTGAGGAGGACAGGATGCATCTGGATCTGGTGACGCTCGTCGTTCCGGACTACGACGAGGCGGTGGAGTTCTTCCGTGACGTTCTCGGCTTCGTGGTCGCCGAGGATGCCCCGGCGACCACGAACGACGGCCGCCCGAAGCGCTGGGTGGTCGTTCGCCCGCCTGGCGGCGGCACCGGCTTCCTGCTCGCCCGGGCCGATGGTCCGGCGCAGGTCGCGAGGGTCGGTGACCAGACCGGCGGCCGGGTCACGTTCTTCCTGCGTGTCGACGATTTCGGGGCGGCGTACGAGAGGCTGGTCGCCGCCGGGATCGAGCTCGTCGGGCCGGTGCGCGAGGAGCCCTACGGCACCCTCCAGGTGTTCCGCGATCCGTTCGGGAACCTGTGGGACCTGCTGGGTCCCTACGGGGTGGGCGAGGAGTAGTAGCGGCAGCGGTGGTGCTCGGTGAAGCCGAGGGACTCGTAGAGGGCGAGGCCGGGGTCGTTGGTGGTCTCCACGTGCAGCCAGGCGGCGCGGGCGCCGCGCTCGGCGCCCCACTCCAGCAGGGTGGCGAGGGCCTTGGTGGCGAGCCCCTGACGCCGGTGCGGCTCGGCGACTTCGAGGTCGTGGATGGCCAGCCAGTCACGTTCCATCGTGCCCATGATCCGGGCGGTGTCGCCGAAGGTGATCAGCACCTGCGCACCGTCGGTTCCGCCCATGATCTCGACCTGGGCGCCCTCGGCGGGCGGGGGCAGGATGCGCCGGGTGGCGGCGAGCCCGGCGAGCTGGAACTCGACGGTCACGTCCTCGATCCAGCCACGCGCGACCACGGCCTCCTCGGCCACGGAACCGACCTCGATCTTCACCCGAGGGCGCTTGTGGCGGCTCCGGTAGAAGGCCTCGACCCGGTCGATCGCCTCCTCGAGCCCGACCCCGGGATCGCCGATCGCCAGCGCCGAGTTGGGCCGCCGGCGCATCGAGACCTCGTGGTCGAAGAGCACCCACTCTCCCAAGGCCTCGGAGGAGGTGCCGGGGAAGATCGCGGCACTGAGCAGCTCGGCCTCGCGCACCCCGATCCGCAGACGTACGTTGGGCCGCGGCGGCACCGGTTTGCCGGAGACGATCTCGGCGACGGGCACGCTCACCCGCTCCCCGGACTCGCGCTCGATGACGGCGGTGCCGTCGGCCCAGGACGTACAGACTCCCAGGATGTCGGTGAAGGCGGGGCCGCCGGTGGGGCCGGTCTCGCCCGGGACGAGGCGGCGGATGACGATCCGCTTGCCGACGACATGT
Source organism: Nocardioides sp. NPDC051685 (assembly GCF_044453405.1). Lineage (NCBI taxonomy): Bacteria > Bacillati > Actinomycetota > Actinomycetes > Propionibacteriales > Nocardioidaceae > Nocardioides > Nocardioides sp. NPDC051685. The sequence goes on from NZ_JBITCR010000003.1 coordinate 395,242, forward strand.
GGTCCCAGGAGGTGAGCAGGCACGTGGGGATACTAGGCTGTCCCTTGAAGGGCCAGTCGCGCCCCTCTGACTTTCGTGATACCCCGCTTGGAGGAGCCCCGAATGACGTACGTCATCGCCCAGCCCTGTGTTGACGTGAAGGACAAGGCTTGCGTCGACGAGTGTCCGGTGGACTGCATCTACGAGGGCAAGCGGATGCTCTACATCCACCCCGACGAGTGTGTCGACTGCGGCGCCTGCGAGCCGGTGTGCCCGCCCGAGGCGATCTTCTACGAGGACGACACCCCGGAGGAGTGGAAGGAGTACTACGACGCCAACGTGAAGTTCTTCGACGACCTCGGCTCGCCGGGCGGTGCCGCCCGCATGGGTGAGATCGACAAGGACCACCCGTTCGTCGCCGCTCTGCCCCCGCAGAACCAGGACTGATGCCCGCCTCGATGTCGGCCTCGATCCCGGTCTCGCAGCGTCTGCCTGACTTCCCCTGGGACAAGCTCGCGCCCTTCAAGGAGAAGGCGTCGGCGCACGCCGGTGGGCTGGTCGACCTCTCGATCGGCACGCCGGTCGACCCGACGCCCGCCGTGATCCAGAGGGCCCTTGCCGCGGCTGCCGACTCACCGGGCTACCCGACCACGATCGGCACTCCTGCGGTGCGGCAGGCCGCGATCGACTGGCTCGCGCGCAACCACGGGGTCTCGGGTCTGGGGTTGGACAACGTGCTGCCGGTGATCGGCTCCAAGGAGCTGATCGGCTCGCTGCCGCTGCACCTCGGCGTCGGACAGGGCGACCTGATCGCCTACCCGGAGCTGGCCTACCCGACCTACGAGGTCTCCGCGGCCCTGGTCGGCGCCGACACCGTCGCCACCGACTCGCTGGTCGCGCTGGGCCCGAAGGCGCCTCGCATCCTGTGGATCAACTCGCCGTCCAACCCGAGCGGCCGGGTGCTCCCGGTGGAACACCTGCGCAAGACCGTCGAGTGGGCCCGCGAGCGGGGCACGCTGCTGATCTCCGACGAGTGCTACATCGAGTGCGCCTGGGAGGCTGCGCCGGTTTCGGTGCTGCACCCGGACGTGTGCGGTGGTTCGTTCGACGGTCTTCTTGCCGTCCACTCGCTCTCGAAGCGGTCCAATCTCGCGGGCTACCGCGAGGCCTTCGTCGCCGGTGACGCCTCCGTCCTCGGCGAGCTCCTCGCGGTCCGCAAGAACCTCGGCCTGATGATGCCCGGCCCGCAGCAGGCCGCCATGGTGACGGCGCTCGCCGACGATCAGCACGCCAAGGAGCAGCACGCCCGCTACGCCGCGCGTCGCACCAAGCTCAAGGCGGCCCTGGAGTCCGCCGGGTTCCGCATCGACCACTCCGAGGCATCCCTCTACCTGTGGTCACGGCGCCCAGTTCCTGGGGGTGACGAGGACTGCTGGGCCACCGTCGAATGGCTCGCCGAGCGCGGCATCCTCGCTGCCCCCGGCGCCTTCTACGGCCGGGCCGGCAGCCAGCACGTGCGGATCGCCTTCACCGCCACCGACGAGCGCATCGACGCAGCCGTCGCCCGCCTGGCCGAGTGAGAGATCGCGCCGGGCGGGGTTTGCCCCGTACGTGAAGATTGGTGGCGTGAGCGCACAGCCGGGGACCCCGCCGGGCCCGCCGACCATCCCGCCCCCGGGTCCGCGGCCGCCAGCCTCCAGGATCCCGGAGCCGGCGCGCGAGGCGCTGCGGAAGTCCGCGAGGGAAGCCCGCAAGCAGCTGCGCCCGGTACGCAAGCACCTGGTCGTCCTCGGCATCGTGATCGCCGTCGCCCTGCTCTTCGCCGGCCTGCGGGTCCTCGGCGTCGGCGTCAGCGGCATCCCGGTCCTCTCCCGCGAGGCCTGCACGGTCACCGCCGAGGGCACGACCTACGACCTCTCCATCGAGGAGGCCGAGCGTGCCTCGACGATCGCCGCCCAGGCCGTACGCCGCGGGCTCCCCGCCCGCGCCGCCTCCGTCGTGCTGACGGTCGAGATCGCCGACCACTCGCTCGAACGGAACACGGCGAAGGCGAGCGCCCTCTACGACCGGCTCTCCGGGGTCGCCGACTACCGCCAGCAGTCCGTACCCGGTGTCGCCCAGCAGATCAGCGACGGCTCGCGCGACAGCTACCGCGACACCGAGCCCGAGGCACGGGCCCTCGCCTCGGCACTGACCGGCAACACCCCCGAGGCGTTCTCCTGCGTCGTCAAGGGCGGTGCCGAGGAGGTCTCGGACACGCTCAGTGGCGCCGGGCTCACCTCGCGTGCGGAGGCGCTGCGGGATGACGTACGTCAGGCTTTCGGGAGCCTTCCCGACGGCGGCTTCCAGCCCGGCGGGGTGACCACCGGTCACATGGTCGGCTCGGCCCACTACGAGGGCCGTGCGGTCGACTACTTCTTCCGGCCGATCAACGCCCGCAACAACATCAAGGGCTGGGCCCTGGCCCAGTATCTCGTCGCCAACGCCGACCGCCTCGACATCGCGACCGTCATCTACGACGACCGCATCTGGACCAAGCGCCGCTCCGCCGCCGGCTGGCGCGACTACGACGTCCCACCCCGCGGCGGCGACCAGGCCATCCTCGAGCACCGCGACCACGTCCACGTCGACGTAGCCGACTGACGAGAAGTCGCCCCCGTCGGCCGAGGCGTCACGTACGTCGGTCGAGTGGTCGCCAGGGTCGGCCGAGAAGTCACGTACGTCGGCCGACACCTCAACTGCGTCGGCCGACACGTCACACGGTGCCATCTCGCCCGACGTAGCTGACGCTTCGGCCGACGGGAGCGACGCTTCGGCCGACGGGGTGACGCCTCGGCGGGGAGGGTCAGGCGAGGGTGACGAGGATCCGGTCGCCGGGGACGTCGGGGGTCTTGGCCCACTCCTCGTCCTTGCCGGCGGACCAGGTGCGTCCGTCGTACGCAATGGAGGTGGCGCCGAACTCGCTGGCCCGGGCGAGTACGTAGTGGGCGGCGGCCCAGCCGTTGCGCTGGCCGGTCTCGCCGGAGTCGACGGGGATCACCACGGTGGCGCCGTCGACGCGGGCGCGGCCGACCATCTTGCCGAGCAGCTGGTTGACCTCGGTCTTGGTGGCCTGGGGCTTGCCGGAGCCGGCCTCGGGCTCGTCGATGCGGCAGGTCAGCGCGGCGGGGGAGTAGCCGCTGATCGCGGAGGCGATCGCGCGGCCCTCGCCCTCGTGGTCGGCGTACGCCTCGGGGTAGGCCGAGCGCTGCACCTCCTGTGCAGCCTCGGTGATCACCATGTCCTCGTAGCCGTCGATCTTCACCAGCGCGTCGTAGAACTTGTTGGTGGCGTAGACGGGGTCCTGGACCTGCTCCTCGGTGCCCCAGCCCATCGACGGGCGCTGCTGGAAGAGGCCGAGCGAGTCCCGGTCACCGTGGCTGATGTTGTAGAGCTTCGACTCCTGGATCGCGGTCGCGATCGCGATCGTGGCCGCCCGCGCGGGCAGGCCGCGCTTGAGCCCGAGCGCGGTGATCACGGCCGCGTTGCCCATCTGCTCGGGGTCGAAGCGCGCCTCGTACTCGCCCGCGACCGCCGTGCACTGCTGCAGGTCGGGCAGGAACGAGTCCAGCTTGTCCGTCGCGGCCTGGACCACCCAGTAGATGCCGCCGGTGATCACGCTGAGCACCACCAGCGTGGTGACGAACTTCTTCAACTCAGCACTCTGCTCTTCGGTGGACCTAGTTGGCGTGGAGGGCGGCGTTGAGCTCGATGCCCTCGCCCTTCCACGGAACGGCCTCGATGGCGCCGCTGACCGAGTTGCGACGGAAGAGGATGTTGGAGGCGCCGGAGAGCTCGCCGGCCTTCGTCACGGTGCCGTCGGGCAGCGTCACCTTGGTCCCGAAGGTGATGTAGCACCCGGCCTCGACGACGGCGTCGTCACCGAGGGAGATGCCGATGCCGGAGTTGGCACCGAGCAGGCAGCGCTGGCCGATGGAGATGACGGCCTTGCCGCCACCGGAGAGGGTGCCCATGATCGAGGCGCCGCCACCGACGTCGGAGCCGTCGCCGACGACGACGCCGCCGGAGATCCGGCCCTCGACCATCGAGGCGCCGAGGGTGCCGGCGTTGAAGTTGACGAAGCCCTCGTGCATCACGGTGGTGCCGGAAGCGAGGTGGGCGCCGAGGCGGACGCGGTCGGCGTCGCCGATGCGGATCCCGGACGGCACGACGTAGTCGACCATCCGCGGGAACTTGTCCACGCCGTAGACGGTGACGTGCTGGCCTGCGGCGCGCAGCCGGGCGCGGGTCAGCTCGAAGCCCTCGACCGCGCACGGGCCGGCGCTGGTCCACACCACGTTGGTGAGCAGGCCGAAGATGCCGTCGAGGTTCTGCCCGTGCGGCTGCACGAGGCGGTGGGAGAGGAGGTGGAGTCGCAGCCAGACGTCCTCGGTGTTCTCGGGCGCGGTGTCGAGGTCCTTGACCTCGACGAGGGTGACCCGCTGGGTGACCTGACGCACCTCGTCGGCGCCCTCGAGCGCAGTCAGCTCGGCCGGCGCGGTCGCGTCGGCGGGCTTCTCGCCCAGCTGCGGCGCGGGGAACCACACGTCGAGCACAGAGTTGTCGGAGGCGTACGTCACGAGGCCGAAGCCCCAAGCTGCATTCGTCACGGGGCGCAGTCTAGTGGCCGAGCCTGAGCGGTCCCTTATCGACGGTCTCGACGTGCGAACATGTAGCGGTGAGCGAGCGTCAGCGAGTGAACCATCCAAACAACACGCGACTGCGTCCGTATTCTGGCGCTTGCGCGACGGAGGTGGTCGCGTGAGCAAGAAGAGCGCGCCGCCGACGCCCCGGCTGATCCAGGCCGAGGACGACACCTGGACCCTGGAGATCCCCGGCGTGGCGACCAGCAAGGGTCACCCGGCGCCGGAGTGGGCGATGGCCAAGGGCGTGGAGGTCGTCCGCCGCGCCGCCTCCGACATCGTCCGGAGCTGGATCAATGGCAAGCCGGTCAGCGACGCCGAGAAGCAGGTCGTCCTGCTCGTCACCAAGGGTGACTCGCAGGTCTACGCCTGGCTCGACGCCGCCTTCGCCGACGACAACCCCCGCTAGTCCCCGAGAGCCGCTAGCAGCAGCGGGCCTGCGGGTTGTGCTCCTTCTCGTCGGCCCGGTGACGCTCGAACGCGCGTCGGGTCATCGGCTCGACGCCCTCGCGCTCGCACCGGGCGACGTAGTCGTCCCACTTCGCCTCCCCGGTCGCCTGGCGGAGCAGCCGCCAGGCACCGGAGACGCGCTCGGTCAACGTCACGAGACCGACGCCTTCCGGGAAGCCTCCCACTCGCGTACGGCTTCCTTCTCCTCCTTGGTGGCGAAGAAGTCGGAGGGGGCGACGATCTTCGACTCGACCTTCGGCACCTCGGTGGTCGGCAGCGAGCCGCCGGAGCGCAGGGTCTTGACGACGGTCACCGCCGCACCGGCGACGACGACGATCACGAGCACCGCGAAGGCGGCCTGCAGGATGCCGGACTGGGTCGAGTTGTAGATGATCTGGTCGACGTCGGCAGGGGTCTTGGCGACGCCGTAGAGCTCGCCGGACGCCTTCGCCTCGCGCGCGGCCGACGCCTGCGCGAAGTAGCCGATCGTCGGGTCGTCGCTGAAGACCTTCTGCCACGACGCGGTCATCGTGGTGATCAGGTCCCAGACCAGCGGGACGCCGGGCACCCATGCCCACCTGACCTTGCCGTGCTTGACCAGCAGTGCGGTGGCCAGCGTCAGCGCGATCGCGGCGAGCAGCTGGTTGGCGATGCCGAAGAGCGGGAAAAGCTGGTTGATCCCGCCGAGCGGGTCGCCGACGCCGATCCAGAGCATGTAGGCCCAGGCCAGCACGACCAACGCCGAGGCCGACCAGGTGGCCGGACGCCAGGAGACGTCGGCGTAGCGCGGCCAGATGTTGCCGATGGTGTCCTGCAGCATGAAGCGGCCGACGCGGGTGCCGGCGTCGACGGCGGTCAGGATGAAGAGCGCCTCGAACATGATCGCGAAGTGGTACCAGAACGCGGCCAGCCCGCCGCCGAACGCGTCGGTGAAGATCAGCGAGATCCCGAAGGCCAGCGTCGGCGCGCCGCCGGTGCGGGAGATGATCGTCTCCTCGACGCTGGCCGCGGCAGCCTCGAGATCGGCCGGGGTGATCGAGAAGCCGAGTCCGTTGACGAAGGCGGCGGCGGTCTCCGGGGTGCCACCGGTGGCACCGAGCGAGGCGTTCATCGAGAAGTAGATGCCCTGGTCGATCACCGAGGCGGCGATGAGGGCCGAGATCGCGACGAACGACTCCATCAGCATGCCGCCGTAGCCGATCATGCGTACGTGGGACTCCTTGGCCACCATCTTCGGCGTCGTCCCCGAGGCGATCAGGGCATGGAACCCGGACAGGGCGCCGCAGGCGATCGTGATGAAGACGAACGGGAACAGCTTGCCCGTGAAGGCCGGTCCGTGGCCGTTGGTGGCGAACTCGGAGACCGCCGGGTTGGCCAGCACCGGCGCCGCCAGGATCATGCCGAAGGCCAGCAGCACGATGACGCCGATCTTCATGAAGGTCGAGAGGTAGTCGCGCGGGGTGAGCAGCATCCACACCGGCAGGATCGAGGCGACGAAACCGTAGATCGCCAGCGCGATGACCAGCGTCTCCTTCTCCAGGGTCAGCAGGTTGGCCAACCCCATCTCCTCGACCCAGGTGCCACCGGCGATCGCCATCAGCAGCAGTACGACGCCGATGGCGGTGACCTCGAGAACCCGGCCGGGACGCAGGTAGCGGAGGTAGAAGCCCATGAAGAGGGCGATCGGGATGGTGAGACCGATCGAGAACACACCCCAGGGCGACTCGGCCAGCGAGTTGACGACCACCAGGGCCAGGACGGCCAGGATGATGATCATGATCGCGAAGACGGCGATCAGCGCGGCGATGCCGGCGACGGTGCCGATCTCCTCACGGACCATCTGGCCCAGCGACTTGCCGTCACGGCGCATCGAGAGGAACAGCACGACCATGTCCTGCACCGCACCCGCGAAGATGACGCCGACGATGATCCAGATCGTGCCGGGCAGGTAGCCCATCTGCGCGGCCAGGACCGGACCGACCAGCGGTCCGGCGCCGGCGATCGCGGCGAAGTGGTGGCCGAAGAGCACCCGGCGGTCGGTGACGTCGAAGTCCCGCCCGTTCTCCAGCCGCTCGGCCGGGGTCGCCCGGCTGTCGTCGACCTCCAGCACCGTCTTGGCGATGAACTTGGAGTAGAACCGGTAGGCGATGGCGTACGAGGCCAGCGCGGCGAATAGGATCCACAGCGCCGAGACCTCCTCACCGCGGGACAGGGCGAGTACGGCCCAGCAGACCGCGCCGACCACGGCGACCGCGGTCCAGACGATGATCGACTTCAGGTTGGGTCCGGAGCGTGGCCCGGAGCTGGTGGGATGGGCGGTCGACGTCGACATGTTCTCCCTTTGATTCAGCTGATTCAGCACGGCATCGGTCGTTGTGGCAGCCGTCTCAGCCTAGTCTCAGGAAACCGTCGTCTGACGGCCGGTGGGCTACTGCCCGGTACGCCCGTCGATGACCTCGCGCAGCAGGTCGGCGTGACCTGCGTGGCGGGCGTACTCCTCGATCATGTGGACCAGGATGTCGCGGATGCTGGCCTGCTCGTGGCCCGTGTCGCGCAGCTCGCCGAGCACGCTGTCGTCGATCGAGTCGAGCCACTCGTCGGCGAGGGCGACCTGCTCACGCCAGCTCGTGAATGCCTCGTCGACCGACTCCTGGGTGGGCTCCACCTTGTGGAAGCCGCCGGTGGGGTCGTCGGCGTCGAGGCGGGGGATGTCGAGGTTCTCCTTCAGCACCCGCTGGAACCAGCCGTGCTCGACCCGCGCCATGTGCCGGATCAGCCCGAGCAGGCTCAGGTCGCTCGGCGGCACGCTCTGCTTGGCCAGGTCCTCCGGGCCGAGGTCCTGGCACTTGAGCTCGAGGGTGAGCCGGTAGTGGCGCAGGTAGTCGCGGTAGGTCGCCAGCTCGCCGACCGGCTGCTCCTTGTGCATGCGTGGGTCGTCGTCCTCGGGAAGCCAGATGCCGTCGAACCCCACCTGCCGCTGATCGCTGCTCATGGGGTCACCCTGGTGGACGAGGCGTTTTTCCGCCAACCATTTCAGGCGCCGAAGCTGGGCGGCCGCTTCTCCAGGAACGCGTTGATGCCCTCGCGCCCGGAAGCCGAGCCGCCGAGCGCGGAGATCGACTCCGCCTCGCGACGCAGCGCCGACTCGGGGTTCGGGTCGGCGACGTCGCGGACCAGGTGCTTCGTGCGGGCGAGCGCCTCAGGGGAGCCGGAGAGCAGGGTCGCGACGACCTCGTCGACCGTGGTGGTGAGCTCGTCGGCCGGTACGACGCGGGCGACGAGCCCGGCCTCGAGTGCCTCGGTCGCCGAGAGCATGTCGCCCAGGAGCGTCAGCCGGAGCACCCGGTGCAGACCCAGGGTGTGCACGAGCAGGGAGCCGCCGCCGTCGACCGACAGCCCGACCTTCGCGTACGCGAGGCTGAACTTCGCCCTGTCCGCGGCGATCACGATGTCGGCCGCCGCGGCCAGGGGGAACCCGATCCCGGCGGCGGTGCCCTGGACGGCGCTGACCACGATCGCGTCGCAGCGGACCAGCTCCGTGATCAGCCGGCTGGCGTCTTCGGCGAGCTCCAGGATGAAGGGGCCGAGGTCGTCGGCCGCCGCGAACCCGGCCAGGTCGCCGCCGACGGAGAAGTACTTCCCCTCCGCCGCGAGCACGATCACCCGAGCCGAGTCCGCCTTGGCCCGCAGGATCGCCGCCAGCAGCTCCTCGCCGGCCTTCGGTGAGAACACGTTGCCCCGGTCGGGGTTGGTCATGGTGATGCGTGCGCACCCGTCGGCGTACTCGTAGCGAATCAGGCTCATGCGCGCATCCTGCCAGGTGCGCCGCTATGGTCGCGGCGTGATCACGGTGCGGCGGGTGGAGGTCGAGGAGACGTACGCATTGCGGGCGAAGGTGCTGCGCAACGGCGGGCCGCCGGAGGCGGCGAGGGTGCCGGGGGACGACGACCCCGAGGTCGCGACGTACGCGGCGCTGGATGCCGACGGCGGCGTGATCGGATGCGTGGGGCTCTTCCCGGAACCGTGTCCCGACCTGCCCGATCATCCGGGCAGGGGATGGCGGATCCGGGGCATGGCGACCGAGGACGGGCGGCGCGGGCAGGGGATCGGTGCGAAGGTGCTCGGGGCGGCGCTCGAGCACGTCGTCGAGCACGGTGGCGGGCTGGTCTGGTGCAACGCGCGTACGCCGGCGGCGAGGTTCTACGAGCGGGCCGGCTTCCAGGTGGTCGGTGAGCCGTGGGACGACCCGGAGATCGGTCCGCACGTGCGGATGTGGCGCGCCGTTTGATTCGGGTTCGCGCGGCGGGCTGCGGGCGGCGTACTCTCTTCCTTACAGCGTCTGAGCCGTCATCAGCGGCGAGCTCCGGGAAGAAAGCCTCCAGGCAGGTCGAAGGCAAGTAGAACCCGGCGGGAGTGGCCCGTCACAGCCGAAACGAAGTGGCCCAGGCATGGGTAAGCAGGGTGGTACCGCGGTCGCAAGATCGTCCCTGTGGTGAAGACAACCCACAACCACCCAAGCAGGAGATGCCGCCGATGGCCTATCCGAAGGTCACCTCAGCCGACACGAGCGCAGTCCCGGCCAGCCCACGGTTCCCGGAGATCGAGAAGCAGGTTCTCGACTACTGGCAGAAGGACGGGACGTTCCAGGCGAGCATCGACAACCGCGACCCCGGCACGAACGGCGAGAACGAGTTCGTCTTCTACGACGGCCCCCCGTTCGCCAACGGTCTGCCGCACTACGGCCACCTGCTGACCGGCTACGTGAAGGACATCGTCCCGCGCTACCAGACCATGCGCGGCAAGCGTGTCGAGCGGCGCTTCGGGTGGGACACCCACGGTCTCCCCGCCGAGCTCGAGGCGATGCGTCTCAACGGTCTGAAGACGACCGACGAGATCGTCGAGATGGGCATCGACAAGTTCAACGCGGCCTGCCGCGCCTCGGTGCTCAAGTACACCGGCGAGTGGCGCGACTACGTCACCCGCCAGGCGCGCTGGGTGGACTTCGACCACGACTACAAGACCCTCAACCCCGACTACATGGAGTCGGTGATCTGGGCGTTCAAGACGCTCTACGACAAGGGCCTGGTCTACGAGGGCTTCCGCGTCCTGCCCTACTGCTGGCAGGACGAGACCCCGCTGTCCAACCACGAGCTCCGGATGGACGACGACGTCTACAAGGACCGCCAGGACCCGGCGGTGACCGTGGGCTACGCGCTCGACGCCACCGGTGAGGACGAGGTTCTCGACGGCGCCCACGTCCTGATCTGGACCACCACGCCCTGGACGCTGCCGTCCAACCTCGCCGTGATGGTGGGCTCCGAGATCGACTACGTCGTGGTCGAGGGCCCGGTCCCGGGCACCGACGAGACGGCCAAGTACGTCCTCGCGGAGGCTCGGCTCGCGGCGTACAAGAAGGAGCTGTTCCCGGAGGCCGACGACGAGCCCACCGTCCTGGGCCGCTACAAGGGCACCGATCTGCTCGGTCGCACCTACACCCCGCCGTTCTCCTACTACGCCGGGCACGCCAACGCGTTCCGCGTGGTCGCGGCTGACGACGCCGTCACCACCACCGACGGCACCGGGGTCGTCCACACCGCCGGCGCGTTCGGTGAGGTCGACAAGGAGGTGACCGACCGCGAGGACATCGAGGCGGTCATGCCGGTCGGCAAGGACGGGCGCTTCACCGCGCCGGTGGTCGACTACGCCGGTGTCCAGGTCTTCGACGCCAACCTGCAGATCATCGACCACCTCAAGGCGGTCACCCGCGGCGAGGCAGGGGGATCGGTCACGCCCGGCACGATCCTGCTGCGCCGCGAGTCCTACAACCACTCCTACCCGCACTGCTGGCGCTGCCGTCAGCCGCTGATCTACAAGGGTGTGTCGAGCTGGTTCGTCGAGGTCACCAAGATCAAGGACCGGATGCTCGAGCTCAACCAGCAGATCCGCTGGGTGCCCGAGCACATCCAGGACGGCCAGTTCGGCAAGTGGCTGGAGAACGCCCGCGACTGGTCGATCACCCGCAACCGCTTCTGGGGCTCCCCGGTGCCGGTGTGGAAGTCCGACGACCCGGCCTACCCGCGCCTGGACGTCTACGGCTCGTTCGCAGAGCTCGAGCGCGACTTCGGCACCCTGCCGAAGGACGCCGAGGGCAACCCCGACCTCCACCGTCCCTACATCGACGACCTGGTCCGCCCCAACCCGGACGACCCGACCGGAAAGTCGATGATGCGCCGGGTCGCCGACGTGCTCGACGTCTGGTTCGACTCGGGTTCGATGTCGTTCGCCCAGAACCACGTCCCGTTCGAGAACGAGGAGTGGTTCGCGCACCACTTCCCGGGCGACTTCATCGTGGAGTACATCGGCCAGACCCGCGGCTGGTTCTACACCCTTCACATCCTGGCGACCGCGCTCTTCGACCGCCCGGCGTTCCAGTCGTGCATCAGCCACGGCATCGTGCTGGGCTCGGACGGGCAGAAGATGTCCAAGTCGCTTCGCAACTACCCGGATGTCAACGAGGTCTTCGACCGCGACGGCGCCGACGCGATGCGCTGGTTCCTGATGTCGTCGCCGATCCTGCGCGGCGGCAACCTGGTCGTCACCGAGCAGGGCATCCGGGACTCCGTACGCCAGGTGATGATCCCGCTGTGGAACAGCTGGTACTTCTTCCAGCTCTACGCCAACGCGGCCAACGTCGAGACCACCGGCTCGACGGCGTCCACGGACCCGCTGGACCGCTACGTCCTGGCCAAGCTGCGCGACTACGTCGCCGAGATGACTACCGCGATGGACGACTACTACGTCGCCGAGGCGTGCGAGGCGACCCAGCGCTTCATCGACGTGCTCACGAACTGGTACATCCGGCGTAGCCGCGAGCGGTTCTGGAACGAGGACAAGGCCGCCTTCGACACCCTCTACACGGTGCTGGAGACGGTGACCCGCCTGGTCGCGCCGCTGCTGCCGCTGACCACCGAGGAGATCTGGCGCGGTCTGACCGGTGGCCGCTCGGTGCACCTGGCCGACTACCCGGTCGTCTCCGACCTGCCTGCTGATGACGACCTGGTGGCGCGGATGGACGCCGTGCGCACGGTCTGCTCCTCGACCTCCGCCCTGCGCAAGGCGCGCAAGCTCCGCAACCGCCTGCCGCTCGGTGGCCTGACGGTCGTCGGTGCCGACATCGCCGGCTTCGAGGAGATCGTGGCCGACGAGGTCAACGTCAAGTCCGTCCGGCTGCTCGCGGCCGACTCGGAGGAGGCCCAGACGTTCGGCATCGAGCAGAAGCTCGCAGTCAACGCCCGCGCCGCCGGCCCGCGCCTGGGCAAGGACGTCCAGAAGGCCATCAAGGGCTCCAAGTCGGGTGACTGGTCGGTGTCCGAGTCCGGTGAGGTCGTCGCCGGTGGACTGGCGCTGGTCGAGGGTGAATACACCCTGGAGACCGTCGCCGGTGCCGCCTCCGACGACATCGCCGTCTCGATGCTCCCCGGAGGTTTCATCGTCCTCGACACGGTCGTCACCCCCGAGCTCGCCGCCGAGGGCCTCGCCCGCGACCTCATCCGCGCGGTCCAGCAGGCCCGCAAGGGCTCCGGTCTCAACGTCGAGGACCGCATCACCCTCTCGGTGACCGGCTCCGACGCGGTACGCCAGGCAGCCACCACCCACGCCGACCTGATCTCCCGCGAGACCCTCGCCACGACGTACGAGGTGGTCGAGAGCCTCGAGGGCGACCCGGTCGACCTGGGCGACGGCGAAAAGGCCCAGATCAAGGTCGCCAAGGTCTGATCCTGTTGGACCCTAGGAGGGTGAGTCACGTCTGGCGTGACTCACCCTCCTAGGGTTGCTCTCTTCATTGACGCGCGGGGTCTCGGGCGTTCGGCACTTTCGGAGCTCAGATCGGCGCCGGGCGAGGAGGGTGTCTCCCTTTCTGGGTCGTCGCGTGCGATAACTGCGACGTGGATATCTCGGAACCTGGCGGCGAGCAGAAGGCGGCATGGGATCGAGAGCATGCAGTGCGACTGATGGAGGCGCACCGACGTCAGCAAGATGGCGTGCTCAGCCATGCGCAGCTCGCGGCCGGTGGGCTGACGCGCGCTGACATGGTCAGGATGCAGCGGCGCAAGGAGATCGTGCGCGTGCATCCGCGGGTGTACGTCGATCACACCGGTCCGCTCACCTGGCACCAGCGCGCCTGGGCGGCGGTCCTCTACGCGGCCCCCGCCTACGTGTGCGGCCCGAGTGTCGAGGCACCCCGCACGGAGCGGCCGAGGGTGCCCGGGGTGGTCCCCGACCCGATCCATGTCGCCATCGACCAGACCCGGAGGGTCGCGCCTCAGCCCGGCATCGTGATCCACCGCCTCACCAACCTCGAGACCCATGCCCACGGCGGCGTCCCGCCTCGCCTGAAGCTGGAGGACAACGCGCTGGCGATGGCGCACGACGCCCGCTCGGAGATCGACGCGATCGCCAGTCTCGCCGATGTCGTTGGGCGTGCCTATGTCACCGCCGACTCGCTCCGTGGGGCGCTGGATCGGTTCCCGTCCCTGCGCCGCCGCGCCTGGATCGCCAAGATCATCGACGACCTGGAGTCCGGCACGAACTCCGTGCTCGAGCACGGCTATCTCAGCAAGGTCGAGCGCGCCCACGCGCTGCCACGATCCGAGCGACAGACGGTGCGAGCGACGCCCGAGGGCAATCAGTTCCGAGACGTGGAGTATGCGGCGTACGGGTTGGTCGTCGAACTCGACGGAGCGTTGGGTCATGACACCTGGCGCGACCAGGCCCGCGATGCCGATCGGGCGCTCGACGACCTCGCCACCACCGGCACTGTCACCGCGCGACTGCGCTGGCACCAGGTCTTCGGGACGTCCTGCCGGACGGCGCGGAGCATCGCCCGAGTCCTGGCATCACGTGGCTGGACGGACTCTCCCACGCCGTGCGGCGACGATTGCGTGCTCGCGCGGCAACCCTAGGAGACTCGATCACGTGTGGCGTGCCTGAGTCTCCTAGGCTCATCGAGAATCACGGCGCGAAAGGCCTGGGCGCGCCTATCGTTGAGACGTGGAGAGGCCCACGCTGAGGGAACTTGCCGTCCAGGCGCTGTCGTCGGTCGAGCGCGGCTATGACCTGCTGGCGCCGAAGTTCGACGCGACCCCGTTCCGGACGCCGGACTGGATGCTCGCCGCGACGATCACCGCGCTGCGGGAGCACGGGCCGTTCGAGCGGGGCCTCGACGTGTGTACCGGCACCGGGGCGGGGCTGGAGCTGCTCGAGGAGGCGACCGCGGAGCCGCCGACGGGGGTCGACTTCAGCGCCGGGATGCTGGAGCGGGCCCGGGCCGCTCACCCCGGCGCCGACCTGGTGCGGGCGGATGCCCGCGCGCTGCCGTTCGGTGCTGCGTACGACCTGGTGGTGAGCTTCGGGGCGCTGGGGCACTTCCTGCCGGAGGAGCGGCCGCCGCTGTTCGACGGCATCTACCGGTCGCTGTGCCCCGGCGGGGTGTTCGCGCTGCCGATGAGCCGGGGGCCGAGGCCGACCGAGCCGGCGTACTGGTTGCTCTCCGGCTTCGACCTGGTGATGCGGGTGCGCAACGCGGTGTGGCGGCCGAAGTTCGTGATGTACTACCGCACCCATCCGCGGCCGGCGCTGCTCGCCGACCTGGCCGCCGCCGGGTTCACGGTCGAGACGACGCCGATGCCCGGTGTCGGCGAGCTGATCATCGCCCGCCGCCTACCGGGCTGACGGGGCGCCGGGCGTCAGGCGTCCAGGCGGCGCGCTTCCATCTCGAGCGCGGCGCGTGGGGTAGTCGAAGATCACACTCTTCGGGACTTTCCTCCGAAGGTGAGTTAGGTGAGCCTTAGTTCGCATGACCCGCAAACCTCGGATCGCGAAGCTGCTGAGCCCCCTGATCGGGCTGTTCGGCCTCCTGTTCATCGCCAGTGGCGCTTCCTCCTACTACCTGGCCCACGCCCAGCTGAAGGCGCAGGAGATCACCGTCGCCGACGACGCCTCCTTCCTCGCCGGAGACAAGGTCGACGGCCCGTTCTCGGCCTACTCCCAGGCGGCCACCGTCGAGAAGCACGCCCTGGGGATCACCAAGGGCAAGACGTACGCCGAGCTGGACCAGAAGGACCCGATCCGCGCGGTCGCGGCGGAGTCGTCGTTCGTACGCGCCTCGCTGCTGACAGCGGTCACCGCCTTCGGTCTCTCGGCGCTGGTCGCGGGCCTCGGCGTCGTCCTGCTGTTCGTCGCCTTCGCGCTCGGGTCGCTGACCCGAGCCGTCGCGCCGGCGAAGGTGAAGGCCACGGACGAGACCGACGGCCTCGAACCGGCCGCGGCCTGACCCCCCCATCCGCCAACGGGCCCGGATAGGCATCGCCTTCCCGGGCCCGTTCTCCCGTCCTCAGCCCAGGCGCCGGAACGCCCGGACGGAGAGCGGGACGAAGACCGCCAGCAGGACCGCCGGCCAGGCCAGCGCGAGGAGCACCGCATGGTCGGCGAGCAGGCCGGAGGTGATCCCGGTCGGGTTGCCGAAGAGGTCCCGACACGCGGTGGCGGTCGCCGAGACCGGGTTCCAAGCGGCGAGGAAGCCGAGCCAGCCGGGCATCGTCTCGGGCGAGACGAACAGGCTCGAGCAGAACCCAAGCGGCCAGACCAGCACCTGCACCATCGTCAGGGCGCCCTCCATCCGCAGGGTCAGGCCGAGGAAGATGCCCAGCCACAGCATCGCCAGTCGCAGCCACAGCAGGAGCCCGACCGCCGCGGCCGCCTCGAGGAGCGAGCCCTCGATCCGCCAGCTGATCAGCAGGCCGCCGAGCATCAGCACGCCCAGCTGGACCGCCGAGTTGCCCAGGTCGGCGACCGCCCGTCCCAGCGGCACCGCCAGGCCGCTCATCGGCAGCGACCGGAATCGGTTGGTGACACCGCGCTTGGTGTCCTCGGTGACCACGGCCATGGTGCCGTCGATGCCGAACATCATCGTCAGCGCGAGCACCCCGGGCAGGAGATAGGGCAGGTACGTCCCGCCGCCCGGCATCTCGATCGCGCCGCCGAACAGGTAGCCGAAGATCAGCAGCATCATGATCGCGAACAGGATGCCGAAGACAGGGCCCCACGGCTCGCGCTGCCAGTGCTTGAGGTCGCGGAGCGTGATCACCCAGGTCTGGCGCAGGGTGGCGGTGAGTGCGGTCATCGGGCGGCTCCTTCGTGATGGTGCTCGGGGTCGGTCAGGTGGAGGAACACCTCGTCCAGGGTCGGCCTGCGCAGCAGCACGTCGTCGACCGTGATGCCGGCGGAGTCGAGGCTGCGTACGGCCTCGACGAGCGCGGCCCCACCACCGGCCGTGCCCGCCTCGACGGTGACCTCGAGCCGGTCGGGGTCGACGCCCGCCGCCGAGCCGAGGACGCCGGCCATCCGGGCGAGGTCGTCGGGTCCGGTCGCGGTGATGATCACCCGGTCGCCGCCCAGATCGCTCTTGAGCGCCGACGGGGTGCCTTCGGCGATCACCCGGCCGGCGCGGAGCACGGTGACCAGGTCGGCCAGCTGGTCGGCCTCGTCCAGGTACTGCGTGGTCAGCAGCACCGTCGTCCCGTCGGCGACCACCTGCCGCACCATCTCCCACACCTCGTGGCGGGCCCGTGGGTCCAGCCCGGTGGTCGGCTCGTCGAGGAAGAGGATCTGCGGTCGGGTGACCAGGCCTGCGGCGATGTCGAGCCGGCGCCGCATCCCGCCGGAGTAGCCCGAGACCTTCCGGTCGCCGGCGTCGGCGAGGCCGAAGGCGTCGAGGAGCTCGCCGGCGCGGCGTACGGCATCGGTCTTGGAGAGGCCGTGGAGGCGGCCGAACATCACCAGGTTCTCCCGGCCGTGCAGGGCCTCGTCGAGCGCGGCGCTCTGCCCGACCAGGCCGATCGCGGAGCGGACCCGGGCGGGGTGGCGTACGGCATCGTGACCGCCGACGCGCACCTCGCCGGCGTCGGGCCGGGTGAGCGTCGCGAAGACGTTCACCGCGGTGGACTTCCCGGCTCCGTTGGGTCCCAGGAGGGCGCGCACGGTGCCGGCGATCACCTCGAGGTCGAGGCCATCGAGCGCGTGGGTGTCGCGGTAGCGCTTGCGCACGCCGCGGGCGGAGAGGGGAGTCATCGACCCACCTCGATCCGGAACACGCCGCAGCGCCCGGCGACCGCCTCGAAGGCCTCCGGCGTCACCGCGGTGACCACCCCGGCGTCCAGCATGATCTTCGCCCCGTCGGCCATCCGCTCCGGCCACAGCCGGAGCACGGTCAGGGCCTCGTCCGCCTCGACCTCCACGAGCTGCACCTCCTCGGTGGAGCGGCCGATCCGGAGCGTGGCGCGCCCGGACGCGGCGCGTACGTTGCGGGCCCAGTCGGCGCCCGGAAAGCCCTCGAGCAGGTAGCGCCGTCCGTCCAGGTCCAGCACCGAGAGCGGGGTGCTGCGGGGCTTGCCGCTGGTGCGGCCCGGCACCGTGAGCACGGGCAGCTCCGTCATCCCGAGCCCGGTCCTCGACAGGGCCACGAAGACCTTGTTCATCGGCTTGAGCCAGCGCGGTGGCACCGGTTTCGCGTCGTTCGGCATGCACGTTCCTCCAATTTCGTACGATGTACGAAGATGACAACGGAGCGACTGTAGCATTTGTTCCGTACGTTGTACGAAATTCTTTCCGATGAGGTTACGATGAGCCACGTGCCGGACCAGCCTGACCACTCTGCTCAGCCCGACCCGTCCCTGCGCCTGCTGTGGCGCCATCGGGCCGCGGTGCGCGAGGAGCCGAAGGCGAAGCGGGGTCCGAAGCGAGGAGTCAGTGTCGACGAGATCGTCGACACCGCGATCGACCTCGCCGACGCCGAGGGGCTGGCCGCGGTGACGATGCGTGCGATCGCCCAGCGATTCGGTCTGGGGGCGATGACGCTCTACTCCTACGTGCCCAACCGTGACGCACTGCTGGTGCTCATGGCCGACCAGGTGACCGGCCGGACCGAGCTGCCCGACCTGCCCGAGGATCCGCGCAAGCGCCTCGAGCTGGTCGCCAACCTCCAGCACGACGAGCTCCGGGCTCACCCCTGGCTGCTCGAGGTGCAGGACGTACGTCCCTGGCTGGGGCCCAACATGAGCGACCGCTACGAGTGGCAGCTGCGCGCCGTCGACGGCCTCGGGCTGTCCGACCTGGAGATGGACCAGACGGTCGCCGTCCTGGTGGGGCTCGCGGCCACCATCGCCCGCAGCGAGCTGATGAAGCGCCGCGCCGAGCAGGTGACCGGGATGACCGAGTCGGAGTGGTGGGCTGCCAACTACGACACGCTCACCGAGGTGATGGCGGGTAGCCATTACCCGCTGGCCGGCCGGGTCGGCAACGCGGCGGGCGAGGCCTACCAGGCCGCCAGCGACCCAGCGCGCGAGCTCGACTACGGGCTGGCCCGGATCATCGACGGTGTGCTCGCCCACGTCGACCGCCGGTCGACCGGTGCGGCGGATGACCTCTCATGAAGGGCTGGTTGACTAGCGCCTGTGACAACCAGTCCTGACACTCCCGAGATCGACCTGACGACCGACGTGGTGACGCTGACCCGGCAGCTGATGGACATCAACTCGGTGAGCCTCAACGAGCTGGAGCTGGCCGACGCCGTGGAGCGCGCGCTGGCCGCCTACGACCACCTCGTCGTCGAGCGGCGGGGCAACTCGATCGTGGCGCGCACCGACCTCGGCCTGCCCGAGCGCGTGGTCATCGCCGGCCACCTCGACACCGTGCCGGTCAACGGCAACTTCCCGAGCCGGCTCGACGAGGCCACCGGCATCCTGCACGGCCTCGGCGCGTGCGACATGAAGTCGGGCGACGCGGTCATCCTCAAGCTCGCCGCGACCCTCCGGACGCCCAACCGCGACGTGACGTACGTCTTCTACGACGCCGAGGAGATCGAGGCCGTCCACAACGGGCTCGGCAAGCTCGCGGCCAGCGAGCCCGACCTCCTCGCCGGCGACTTCGCGATCCTGATGGAGCCCTCCAACGCCGGCGTCGAAGCCGGCTGCCAGGGCACGCTGCGGGTCGAGGTCCGCACCACCGGCGAGCGCTCCCACAGCGCCCGCTCCTGGCGCGGGGTCAACGCGATCCACAAGGCCGGCGAGGTGCTGCGCCGTCTGGAGTCGTACGTCCCGCGCAAGCCGGTCATCGACGGGCTGGAGTATCACGAGGGCCTCAACGCGGTCTTCGTCAGCGGGGGAGTGGCCGGCAACGTGATCCCCGACGAGTGCGTGGTCACGGTCAACTACCGCTTCGCCCCGGACCGTTCGGAGGAGGAGGCGTACGCCTTCGTGCAGAGCTTCTTCGAGGGCTACGACGTCACCCTGACCGACTCCGCCCCCGGCGCGCTGCCCGGGCTCGACCGGCCCGCGGCCAAGGACTTCGTCGCCGCGGTCGGCGGCGAGGTCGGACCCAAGTTCGGTTGGACCGATGTGGCGCGGTTCACCGTTCTCGGCATACCGGCGGTCAACTATGGTCCAGGTGACCCGATGTTCGCCCACAAGGCCGACGAGCACGTGCGGATCTCCGAGATCACCGCGTGCGAGCAGGCCCTTCGTGATTGGTTGACCGCATGACCCGACGCAGCGGCTCCGGCCCACGCCCCACCAAGGGGCGCCCCGCCGGCAGCACCACCGACCAGCGACTGCTCGACAGCTCCGGCCACGGCGACTGGGTCCACACCGACCCGTGGCGGGTCATGAAGATCCAGGCCGAGTTCGTCGAGGGGTTCAACGACCTCTCCGAGATCGGCCCGGCGATCAGCGTCTTCGGCTCGGCGCGCACGCCCAAGGACCACCCGACCTACGCCCAGGCCGAGGCGGTCGGCCGCGGCCTGGCCGAGGCGGGCTTCGTGGTGATCACCGGCGGCGGCCCCGGCACGATGGAGGCGGCCAACAAGGGCGCCCTCGAGGCCGGCGGCGAGTCGATCGGCCTCGGCATCGAGCTGCCCTTCGAGGCCCGGCTCAACGACTACGTCAGCTTCGGGCTCAACTTCCGCTACTTCTTCGTGCGGAAGATGATGTTCGTCAAGTACTCCCAGGGTTACGTCGTCATGCCCGGCGGTCTCGGCACGATGGACGAGCTCTTCGAGGCGATGACACTGTCCCAGACCCAGAAGATCACCCAGTTCCCGATCGTCCTGATGGGCGTGCAGCACTGGGAGGGCCTGCTCGACTGGATGCGGGAGACGATGCTGGAAGACGGCCGGATCAAGCAGAGCGACCTGGACATGATCACCCTCACCGACGACGTGGACGAGGCGGTCGAGCTGATGCTGAAGGCGCGTGACTGAAGGATGGGTTGGATCTTCGCGGCACTGATCGTGCTGGCTCTCGGCGGAGTCGCCCTCGTAGCCGCCGGGTCGGGCGCGCCGATGGGGGAGGAGTACGGCGACCAGCCCGACGCTCTGGTGCCCCGTGACCGCGTCCTGGAGTCGGCAGACCTGCGTCGCGTACGTTTCTCGGTGGCCTTTCGCGGCTACCGGATGGACGAGGTGGACGCTCTGATCGCTCGCCTTGCCGAGGAGGCAGAATGGCGTGAGTCGACCTCGACCGGGGATGCCGGTGCCGAGGTCGGAGTCGGGGGACTCACATCACATACGCCCGAGCCCGATTCGGGCTCGCCCGACGTCTAGGACAGAATCGCTGCCGTGAGCTTCGCTGCCGTACTCGTCTACGCCGTGACCGCCCTGGTCGCGGTGATCGTCGCGCTCACCTACCTCAAGCCACATCTCCTGCAGCCGCAGGAGTCGGGGCTGCCGGCCCGGATCCACCTCTACGCCGGTGTCGCCGGCCTGCTGGTCTGGATCCTCTTCCTCGCCTCGCCGTCGTCGTTCTTCCTCGGCGGGGACGTCCCGGGGGTGATCGGGCTCTTCGGGATCTGGCTGGCCGCGATCGCCGGCATCTACCTGCTCGCGCGGCGGCTCAAGGAGCATCGCGCCGGGGCCGCCGGCCACGACGACTACGGCTATGACGACGCTTACGACGACGGGTACGACGAGGAGTACGCCGAGGACGGTTACGGCTACGACCAGCCCGGCTATGCCGAGGCCGGCTACGACGACTACGCCGAGGTCGATGACCGGGCGAGCTATGCCGACCCGCGCCGGGCGGCCCAGCAGCCTGTTCCTCAGCCCGTGGCCCAGCCCGCTGCCCAGCCGGGTCGCCCGGCCGAGCGCCGGCCCGAGCCTCGCCGAGCAGCGTCGGGCGTCGACGAGACGGCCGTGATGGCACCGATCGAGCGTGACCCTTCGCCTGCACCGCCGGCCCCTGCCCCGGCGCCGGTTGCTGCGCCGGCGCGGGACGGGCAGGTCGGTCGCCGTGCGGCAGGGCGACCGACACCGCCGCCGCCCGCGCCGCAGCAGCCTTCCGCGCCGCAGCGGTCAGCTCAGCGGCCCGCCCCCCAGGCGCCGGCGCCTCAGCAGCCCGTACGCCACCAGCCCGTGCCCCCGCCGCCTGCCCCGGAGGCGCCAGCCCGCCCGCGGCAGGAGCGGGCCCGGCCGGAGCAGATCAGGCCGGAGCAGCCTCGCCCGGAGCAGATCCGGCCGGAGCAGCCCCGCCCGGCGCCCGCGCCCGCGCGACCCGCCCAGGAGCGGCGAGCGCCGGAGCAGCCGGCCCCGCAGCGTCCGGCACCCCAGCGTCCGGCACCCCAGCGTCCGGCACCCCAGCGTCCGGCACCTCAGCCGCCGGCGCCCGAGCAGCCTCAGCCGGGCCAGGCCACGCCGGGCCGGAGCCCGAGCGGTCAGGATCCGTGGGGCCGCCGCCAGGAGCCGCCGCAGCGACGGTCCCGTGGCTACGACGGTCGCTATGACGACCGCCGCAACGACAGCCACGACGAGTTCGCCGACCGCCGATACCGGCGCGACAGCAGCTACTCCGACTACCCGCCGGCTCAGCAGCAGCCGAGCCCGCCGCGGGCACCCCGCCCGGCGCCCCGACCGACACCGCAGCCCGCGCCCGCGCCCGCGCCGCCCCCGGCACCCGCGCCCGGCCCGCAGTCCGGCCCGCAGTCCGGCCGGCGGACCGAGCAGCAGCCCGAGACGTACGATCCCTACTCCTTCGACTCCTACGGACCGCGCGACCGGGGCCGGGTCGAGTCCCCTGCGCAGGCCCCGCGAGCGCCCCAGGCGCAGCCGCGTCGCCGGCAGCAGGAGCAGGGTTACGACGAGCAGTCCTACCCGGGATACGAGCAGGGTTACGACCAGCGCTACGACCAGGCGTACGAACAAGGCTACGACTACGACGAGGCCTACGACAGCGGCTATGACGACAGCTACGACGAGCGCTACGACGGGGCCTACGACAGGTCTGTCGGAGGCGCCCGTCGAAGGCGTGACGGAGGGTTCTTCGAGGCCTCCGGTGCCGCGATCGTGGTGCACATCACGCTGGTGATCCTCGCGATCTGGCTGACCTGGGCCTACGGAACCTCGGTCATCTGACAGGTTCGGAGGCAGGTCAACCCGCCGAAACTCCCACCTTGCCGTCAGGTCTGCGGACCTGATGAGGGATAATGGACTCGCAATGCGCGCTCCGAGGCCATCCGGCAGGTGAGCGCCGACACGCGAGACACGGAAGAAGGTGCCGCATGGCGGCGATGAAGCCGCGGACAGGAGACGGTCCGCTGGAGGTCACCAAGGAAGGTCGGGGCATCGTGATGCGCGTCCCGCTCGAGGGTGGTGGCCGGTTGGTCGTCGAACTGAACGCCGAAGAGGCCGCTGCGCTCGGCGAAGAGATCAAAGGTCTTGGGCTGAACGCGTAGATGACCACAACGCTGCCGTCACCGGCGCTGCCGTCCCAGGCTCTGCCGTCTCAGGTCAGGCCGCCCACCTTCACGCTCAGTCCGCTCGGTCCGGAGAGCCTCGATGCCGAGATCATCGCGCTGCCCGTCGTCCCCGGCGACGATGCGCTGGTGATCGGTCCTGGGGCCGCCGAGCTGGGCGACCGTCATGACCTTCTGGGTCACCTCGAGTTCGAAGGTGCCACCGGCAGTGCCGGTGAGGTGACGACGTACGCCGTCACCGGCTCCGGCACCCTGCGTCAGATCCTCCTCATCGGTGTCGGTGGGCAACGTCGCGACGACTTCCGGCGGGCGGGGGCCGCGCTGGCCCGTGCCGTACGGGACCGGACCGATGTGGTCACGACGATCCCGGCAGTCGACCCCGAGGTCGGACTGGAGCCGTTCGTGGCCGGCGCGACGCTGGGCTCCTTCCTCTTCCACTGGCGTTCCGAGGGTGCGCCGTGGACGCCGGTAGAGACGATCACCCTGGCCGACCTCGGCGACGACCAGGCGGCAGCGTTGGACCGGGCTCAGGCGATCGCGCGCGCCGGCTGGCGCGCGCGGTTCTTCTCCTCGGTCCCGAGCAATCTCAAGAACCCCGCCTGGCTCGCCGAGCAGGCCACCTCGCTGGGGGCCGAGACCGGCCTGAAGGTCACCGTCTGGGACGAGGACCAGCTTGCCGCAGAGGGTTTCGGGGGCATCGTCGCCGTCGGCCAGGGGTCGGCGACCCCGCCGCGACTGATCCGCCTCGACTACACGCCCCGCAAGGCCGGCCGGCTGAACTCGTTGCGGACGGCACCGACGGTGGTGCTGGTCGGCAAGGGCATCACGTTCGACACCGGCGGGCTCAACATCAAGCCCGGCGACAGCATGGTCAACATGAAGCGCGACATGACCGGGGGCGCAGCGGTGCTCGCGGTCATGTCGGCGCTCGCCGAGGTCGGCTGTCCGGTCAAGGTGGTCGGCCTCATCGCCTCCGCGGAGAACGCCATCTCCGGCTCGGCGCTACGCCCCGGTGACGTGGTCACCCACTACGGCGGCCGCACCTCCGAGGTCACCAACACCGACGCCGAGGGCCGCCTCGTGCTGGCCGACGCGATGGCGTACGCCGTGGACAAGGTCAAACCGGCCGCCCTGGTCGACATCGCCACCCTGACCGGTGCGATGCGCGTGGCGCTCGGGCAGACGATGGCCGGCTACTTCGCCGACGACGAAGCGCTGGCCACGTCGCTGGCCGAGGCCTCCGACGTCTCCGGCGAGACGCTGTGGCGGATGCCGCTGGTCGCGGACTACGAGGACAAGCTCTCCTCGAAGGTCGCCGACGCCGACAACGCCCCCGGTGGCCCCGGCGCCATCACCGCCGCGCTCTTCCTGCACCACTTCACCGGTGGCGTCCCGTGGGCCCACCTCGACGTGGCCTGCGGCGACGCGTACGCCGACGTCCACGAGCTCACCCCCGGCCCCACCGGCTTCGGTGCCCGGGTCCTCCTCACCTGGCTCGCCGGCGCCGACCCCCTGGCCGGCCTCTGACGAGAAGTCACCCCCGTCGGCCGAGAGGTCACCTACGTCGGCCGAGATGGCACGTACGTGACCACTCGGCCGACGCGAGTGACGCCTCGGCCGACGGGGGTGACGCCTCCGCGCTGCGCGCGGTTACTCCCTCGCTCGGCGCGAGCGGACGAGCAAGCTCGCCGCTCGACCTCGCTCCGGTCGTCTCCGCTAGATCTTTCGGGCGAGCAGGAGGCCGTCGCCGACCGGGAGGAGCAGCGGGATGAGGTCGTCGTTGTCGGCGACCTGTTGGTTGAGCTCGCGGATGGTGGCGGTCTCCTCGTCGCGTACGGACGGGTCGGCCACGCGGTCGTGCCACAGTGCGTTGTCGAAGGCGACGACGCCGCCGGGGCGGAGCAGGCGCAGGGCTTCCTTGAGATAGGCCGCGTATTCGGTCTTGTCGCCGTCGACGAAGACGATGTCGTAGTGGTTGTCGGTGAGCCGGGGGAGCACGTCGAGGGCGGCGCCGGCGATGCACCGCGCCTGCCGCTGGCCGAAGCCGGCCTCGGTGAAGCTCTGGCGGGCCAGCCGCTGGTGCTCGGTCTCGATGTCGACGGTGGTCAGGACCCCGTCGGAGCGCATGCCACGCAGCAGCCACAGCCCGGAGACACCGGTGCCGGTGCCGACCTCGACGACGTTCTTGGCGTCGAGGACCGAGGCGAGGAAGCGCAGCGTGGCGCCGCCGCCCGGCCCGATCGGCGCGACACCGACCTCCTCGGCCCGGGAGCGGGCGGCTGCGAGGAGGTCGTCCTCCGCGACGAACTCGTCGGCGTAGGTCCAACTTGCGGTCGAGACAGGGCTGGTCACACCGTAAAACCTAACCTGTTTCGCGCAACGGTGCGGGAACGCCTGATCCAACTTGTGCGTTGGAAGAGCACAGGAAGGGGAAAAATAGGAGCCTCACAGGCAACTCTCAGCCCCTTCCGGTGCCAGGCGATCTACCGTAGGAGATGTCAGCGATCAGCGAGACGAGCAGGAGCACCATGACCGCGCACCCCATGGACGAGACCCCGACTGCAGAGTCGGGCGTGCCGACATGGGACGAGATCGTGGAGAAACACTCCGACCGGGTCTACCGGCTTGCTTACCGTCTGACCGGCAACCGCCCTGATGCGGAGGACCTCACCCAAGAGGTCTTCGTGCGCGTCTTCCGCTCTCTCGACACCTACAGCCCCGGCACCTTCGAGGGCTGGCTGCACCGGATCACCACCAACCTCTTCCTCGACCAGGCCCGTCGCAAGCAGCGGATCCGCTTCGATGCCCTCTCCGACGAGCGCGCCTCGCGCCTGACGAGCAGCGGGCCGACGCCCGACGTGGCCTACACCGACCAGCGCTTCGACGACGACATCGAGCGCGCGCTGGCCACGCTGCCTCCCGACTTCCGGGCCGCGGTCGTGCTCTGTGACGTGGAGGGGCTCTCCTACGAGGAGATCTCCGAGATCCTCGGTGCCAAGCTCGGCACCGTCCGTTCGCGTATCCACCGCGGCCGGGCGATGCTTCGTGACGCTCTCGCCCACCGTGCCCCTCGCGGCGGACGACTGCGTCACTCCGGGCCCAAGGTGTTGTGGGGCGGGGCTTCATGAGTCTTCTGGGCAACCACCTCGGCGCGCGCACCAGCGCCCTTCTCGACGGACAGCTTCCCGCGGCGGAGGAGGAGCGCGCCTGGGCACACGTGCACGAGTGCTGCGCCTGCCGCCGCCTGGTAGAGCGTGAGGGCTGGCTCAAACGACGCCTCGCCGGCCTCAGCGTCGATCCGGGTGTCTCGGCCCCGGCCGACCTGAAAGGGTCGCTGCGCGGTGGCGTGATGGCGGCGGCCATGTGGCCCTCCGACGATCTCGGCGAGAGCTACTCCGACCCCCGGTCGATGCGGCGTACGTTGGTGATGGTCGCCGCCGGCGGCGGTGCTGTCGGTGCCGCCGTGTTCAGCATGTTCGCCTTCGCCGCCGCGCCCGCCGACGCGCCGGTCCCCAGGAACCTCCCGGTCACCTCGGTCACCCAGGTCCCGGGTGCCCCGATCGTCGCCCACGTACGCCGCTGACCGACCGCCCTGCGACACGACACGAGACCCGGGCTGCCCGATTGTTGGGGCGAGTGGGAAGAATGGGTCTCGTGACGCAGGAACCACAAGACGACCAGTCGCGGCCGATCTCTCGTTGGGCGCCACCCTCCGGTGCGCCCAGCGTGCCCCCGGCCGGGCAGTCGTCCCCTGACGACCTGGACGACAGCGAGCGCGACACGGCCGAGGTGCCGTTGCCGGGCATGCCGGGACCTGCCGTCGCGGCGGTTCCGGCCGCCGGCACCGCGCCGCTGCCGCCGATGGTGCCGCCTCCGCCCGGGGGATCGCTGCCCGGGTTCGACGCTCCGCCGTCGCTGCCACCCACGTCGTACGTCCGCGACGACTCCTCGCAGCGCCGCCGCGTCCCTGGCCCGATCTGGGCGCTGGCGGCGGCGGTCGCGTTCCTGCTGGGCGTGCTCGGCGGATATGCGGGTGGCGTGCTCGAGGACCAGGACGACATGTCCAGCCTGGCCGGTGGCGGGCTCGACCCGGGCTCGATCGAGACCGATGCGCCGTTGGAGGGCGACGACGCCAGCATCGTGAAGGTGGCCGCGACGCTGTTGCCCTCGACCGTCCAGATCTTCGCCGAATACCAGGGCGTCGACGATGCCGCGACGGGTTCCGGCTTCGTCTTCGACCGGAACGGCCACGTGGTCACCAACAACCACGTCGTCGCCGACGCGGCCAAGGCCAAGGGCAGCATCGAGGTGGTCGACCACAAGGGTCGCCGCTACAAGGCCGACGTGGTCGGGCGCAGCGCGGTCTACGACCTCGCCGTCCTCGACGTGCCCGAGGTCAAGGAGCTCGAGCCGGCCTCGCTCGGCAGCACGTCACGGCTGCGGATCGGCGAGGGGGTCGTCGCCATCGGGTCGCCGCTGGGACTCAGCTCCACGGTGACCTCCGGCATCGTCAGCGCGCTGCAGCGCCCGGTGAGCACCGGCCAGTCCAAGGACGACACCTCCTACATCAACGCCATCCAGACCGACGCGGCGATCAACCCCGGCAACTCCGGCGGCCCGCTGGTCAACCTCGTCGGCCAGGTCATCGGGGTCAACTCGGCCATCGCGACCGCCGGCGGCGGCGAGGGCGGAGAAGGCGGCAGCATCGGCGTCGGGTTCGCGATCCCGATCGACCAGGTCAAGGTCACCGCCGCGCAGATCCTGAAGACCGGCAAGGCGACGTACCCGATCGTGGGGGCCTCCGTGGACGTCCAGGCCGTCGACCACAACGGAGCGCTGATCTCGGTGGTCGAGGCAGGTTCGCCGGCGGCCGCCGGTGGCCTCAAGGACGGTGATCGGGTCACCAAGGTCGGAGACGTCATCGTCACCGACGGGATCGGCATGATCGTCGCCATCCGGGCCCACCAGCCGGGGGAGACGATCGAGTTCACCGTGATGCGCAACGGCACCCGTCACCAGCTCAAGATCAAGCTGGAGGCGCAGACCGAGAACCTCGCCTGACCGACGCGGCAAGGATGAGAAAAGACGCGAAGAGCTGCTGGGCGCAATGCCTGGCAGCTCTTCGCGTTGTTGTGGGGAAGGTTTAGGTGTGGGGGTTGAGGTTGCTGTGACTCAAGAAGCGTCCGGCGTGGCGGCGGGCGCAGCGCCCTCGGCCTCGACGAACGGGTGGTCGGCCACGAAGGCCTTGGTCTGCGAGTACATGTCGTCGATGAACTTCTCGAGGACACTGGACTCAACGCGCCACTGGCCGCGACCGCCGATCTTGATAGCGGGAAGCTCACCACGGCGGACAAGGGCATAGACCTGTGCGCTCGAGGTGTTGAGCACCTCTGCCACGTCGGCAAGAGTCAGGAAGCGGGGGGTACCAGACATAAGGATGAGTCTCCCAGACTCTGCAAGCGGCCGTAAACAATGGCGCCAACCTGTTAGCCCGCTTTAGGTAGGGATGCGCCACTTTGTGGATGCGTGGTGGGTGAACCGTGAAGCAGAGCCGCGTTATGCAGCGAACAGCAGGTACAACCCACCGACCGTGAAGCCGACCATGGTGAGCAGAAGCGGCACCTGCCCGCTCACCAGATGCTTCTTCGGAAGCACCTGGAGCGCCCGGATGTGGGCCGACCAGACGCCGAGCACGTGCCCGATGATCACCGCGGCCACCTTGATGACGGCCAGCAGCGTGGCGTGGAAGGCGAAGAAGTAGGAGACCGGCATGTCCGCGGTCCCGAACCAGTCGCTTCCGTTTCCGAACGGATCCGACGCGTTGCGCAGCGTTGCCAGCCCGCTCTCCCAGAAGTAGCTGAGGTAGTGGGCCACGACGTAGCCGACGATGATCGGCACGATCGAGGGCGCCAGTTCGGCGGGCAGGGCCCGGCGTGGCACGTCGCCGACGCCGGTCAGCATCGTCCCGACGCAGTAGAACCCGGCCACGAGCAGTGGGAACGAGATGAGGGCGAGGTTGCTGATCAGGTAGGCGGTGCCGCCGGAGATCTCCGGGCTCTGCACGAGCTGGAGCCACGGCGGCGACTCCCGGTAGGAGTCGTAGACGATGGTGCCGAAGAGGACGGAGACGACCGCGACCATGCCCGGGGCGGGGCGGAGGGTGTCGAGGTTGCCGAGCGGGGTCCGCACGACCAGGTTGCCGGCCTGGGTGCGTCCCCACACCGACAGCTTCGCGACCATCGACGAGTAGACCTCGAACGGATCGCAGCGCTCCAGGAACTCCTCGCCGAAGAGCACGCCGCCGAGGATCATCACGGCCAGGTAGACGGCCAGCCAGAGGCGTACGGGGCCGAGGTAGTTGTTGTCCGGGTAGACCAGCTCGAGCCAGGCGAAGGCGAGCAACGCGAACGCCGCGGGCCAGTAGCCGAGACGCTCGGGCAGGCGGAACGGCGGATCGCCCGGGCCCCGCAGCCAGGTCAGTCCGGCCACGATCGTGCGAGCCGGGCTGATCGCCTTCCAGACCGGTCCGAACAGGAGCGAGAATGGGACGATGCCGACCCACAGCCAGACGTACGTCATCCCGAAGATGGGATTGAGGGCGTTGTCGGTGCCGGCGAAGGCGACCAGCACGAAGTAGGCGAAGATCAGCAGGCCGACGACACGCCACAGCGCGGTCCAGGCGGGGGAGTCGACGACACGCCCGAGACGCGGCAGTGGCCAGCCACGCGGATTCCGTGGGCCCACGACCTGTCCCTCGGCGGCACGCCTCGTGGTCAGCACCAGCAGCCCGAAGGAGACGAGGAGGGCGAGGACAGCGCCCGCGATGACGTACTCGAGCGGCAGTGGGAGGTCCTGGCGACCGCCCACGCCGTGGGTGAGGATCACTTGACTTCGAGGGTGACGATGGTCTTGCCGAGGGTGTGTGACTCCACCTCGTACTGACCGGGGATCTGGAACGCGCCCAGGCTGATCCGCGTCGTGCCCACGCCGTAGGCGGCGGACTGCTCCGGGTCGGAGTGCACGTGGATCTCGCCGGCGGCGTCGGCGGTCACGTCGAGCTCGACGCGGTGGCCGACCGGGACGTCGACCTGGGTCCCGTGGGGATCGACCGAGTCACCGGAGAAGTTGATCTCGACGACCACCGGGTCGCTGTCCTTGCTGGGATCGGTGGCGACGTCGTTTCCGCAGGCGGTCGCGATGGACGCGATCCCGCAGATTGCTGCCACGACCGCGATGATCCGGGCCGTGAGGCGCATTGCTCCCCCGTTTCGTGGGCTAAGTTCAAGCTGGCGTCTGCCACAATCGCACATGAACCAAAGAGGTGGCTGAGAGGGCATGAGGTGGCAGCGTGAGTGACCGACTTCGGCCACGTGAGGTGGCTTTCCTGGACGGGGAGACGCTGGCGGTGCCGCACCAGGTGGCGAGCATCGAGCTGATCGAGCCCAAGTCCGAGGGCTTCGACTACGGCGCGTTCCTCGAGCACGTCGAGGACCGGCTGGCCTTCGTGCCCCGCTACCGCCAGCGGGTGCGCGTCGTGCCCGGTCGGATCGCCTACCCCGTGTGGGCGGACGACGACCGCTTCGACCTCACCTACCACGTACGCCGCTCCGCGCTGCCCCGCCCGGGCTCGATGGACCAGCTCCTCGACCTGGCCGGCCGGATCGTCTCGCGACCCCTGGACCGCTCCCGGCCGTTGTGGGAGCTCTACGTCATCGAGGGGCTGGCCGGCGACCGGGTCGCGCTGGTCACCAAGACCCACCAGGCGCTGGTGGACGGCGCCGAGACCGTCGACCTGGTCCAGCTGCTGCTCGATGACAAGCCCGAGGTCGGGCCGGTCGTGCCCGACCTGTGGGAGCCGCCGGAGCCGCAGTCGAGCGCGCGCCTGGTCGCGGGCGCGGTCTTCGAGGCGGTCACCTCGGTCAGCGGCCTGACCGACACCGCGCGCAGCCTGGGCGGCTTCGCGCTCGGGCGGGTCACCGGCGTCGCCAGGGACTTCCAGAACGCGGGTACGGGCATCGCCCGTGCGCTCACCCGCCGGGCTCCGGAGCGGCCGACCCCGCTCAACGGAGTGCTCTCCCAGCAGCGGCTCGTGGTCACGCTGCAGGCTGACCTGGCCGACTTCCGCCGGATCCGGGACACCCACGGCGGCACCGTCAACGACGTCATTCTCGCGGCGGTCACCGGCGGTCTGCGTGCCTGGCTGATGACCCGCCAGCAGTCGCTGGCCGGCGTACGCCAGGTGCCGGCGATGGTGCCGGTCTCGGTGATCGACGAGGAGCTCGACCCGACCCAGCTCGGGTCCGCGGTCGCGCCCCACTTCGTGGTGCTCCCGGTCGCGGAGCCGTCGCCGGTCGTGCGTCTCCACCAGGTGTCCTACTCGTTCGAGCAGCACAAGGCCAACGCCCGTACGGTCAGTGCGCAGCGGCTCGCCGGGATCAGCGGCTTCGCCCCGGCCACGTTCCACATGGTCGGCTCCCGCGTGGCTGCCGAGAGCGAGCACGACTACCTGCTCTCGGTGTGCAACGTCCCCGGCCCCCAGGAGCCCCGCTATGCGGCCGGGTCCCGGCTGGTGGCCTCCTATCCGATCCACCCGCTGACCGAGGGGCACACCCTCGCGATCGGGGTGACCTCCTACGACGGCCAGGTCTTCTTCGCGATCACCGCCGACCGTGACCTGGTGCCCGACGCGTCGCTCGTCGGACAGTGCATCGGCGAGGCGCTCGACGAGCTGCTCGACACCGTCTCCGGGCGCCGGTTCCGGGCGCCCCGGGGCCTGCGCGTGGTCAAGAACTCCGGCGAGTGAGGCAGAATCCGACCCGTGACCCGCATCTACGTACCCGCCACGCTCGAGCTGCTCGCTGACTGGTACGCCAAGGGCGAGCTGCCCGGCACCGCCGACGGCTACGCAGCCCCGGACGACAGCGAAGAGGCCGAGTACGCAGCCCTGATGAGCGCCGCCGACGACTCGGCGGCGCTCCTGGCCGGTCCCGGGCGCCGGGTCGTGGTCGTCGTCGACGCTCCGGCCGCCCTCGGTGATCAGGTGGTCCCGCTCAAGCTCGTCGCCGCGGTCCACGCCGACCTGGCAGATCGCCCGGTCGACGCGGACCCCGACGAGGATCTGGGCTGGTTCGCGACCCAGGAGATCCCAGACCTTATCTAGGTCACTCCTCCTCGCCCCACCACGTCTCGGTGTCGACGCCCTGGTAGGGCGGAACCTTGACGGTGCGGGCGCCGGCCTTGCCGCCGATGGTGATGGTGCGGTAGCTGACGTTGTTCGACCGGGTCCGCTCGTAGAGGTTGCCGTCAGGGTTGACGGTCACCTTGATCCGGTAGGTCCCGTTCTTGACCTTGCTCAGGTCGAAGGCCTGGGTCTGGGCCTGGTTGTAGGTGTCGCCCCAGCCCGTCGGCATGCTCTCCCGGAGCCAGAGCGCGGACTTCTCGCCACAGGCCGACTCCAGGCCGGTCTGGCCGGGACGCAGCGTCGCGCCGGGCACGGTCAGGTCCACCGGGTCGGTGGGCGCGAGGCACCACGACTGCTTGCCGCTGGTCGAGACGACCTTGTCCTTGGCGTCGACCAGCTCGTACTTGGCGAAGTCGAGGAAGTGCCAGTGGTTGTGCTCGGGCGCCTCGTGGAACTCCATCGTGCCGGTCTTCTTGACCCCGACCTGCTTGCCGTCGCGGTAGAACATCTGGTAGGCGTCCATCACCGGTGAGGTGCCGCGGCGGAAGCCCTCCACGACCATCGGCGCGGGGCCCGCGTTCCACTCGTTGGCGGCGAAGTTGAGGCGGTCGGTGCCGCCCTCGTCGACCTCGGTCGAGATCTGCCACGCCGGCAGCGAGACCAGGTCGGGCAGGGTGTCCTTCCTGGGCTTACCGGGCTTGATGCTGCCGAGCGCGCCACCCAGCGGGAGCCGGCCGCGGCCGTTCTCGCCGCCCTCCAGCGTCTCTCGCGGCACCACGGTGCGAGCGCCCTGGTCGTCATCGGCGCCATGGGCCGCCATGATGCCCATCTCGCCCTCGCCTTCACCCTCGCAGCCACCCTCGGGGCAGCCGTCGACGATGATCAGCTTCTGCTTGGCGGTGCGGTTGGCGTTCGACAGACCGAGGAAGTCGGCGACCGGCTTGCTGATGCTCATCGTCATGGTCAGCTTGGTCTCGCCCTTGGTCTCGAACTCGAGGTCGGAGACGGCCGGGACCGCCATGCCCCGCTCGATCCCGTACAGGACGCCCTTGGTGAACCAGTTGCCGCCGCAGAACTCCGGGTAGACCGGACCGGTGGCGCCGTCGGTCTGCACCCGCTGCCGGTCGTAGCCACCGGGGCACAGCGGCCGCCTCTCGTCGAGGATCACCTTGCCGGCCTTGTTCTTCAAGGTGACCCGGAGGCCGTCCTTGAAGCCTTTCATGCTGTCCACGATCGAGGCCGGCGCGGTCGTGGTGGTGCGTTTCTTGCCCCGGATGACGGTCTTGGTCAGCTTCACCGGCTCGTCATAGGCGGTGTGGCTGGCACGGAACTCGAAGGCCGCGTCGTACGCCGCCAGCCAGACCGACGGCTGGACGTACGCCTTCCCTTCCCATGCCTCCACCTGGACGGTGTCGGCTGCGGCGACGAGCTTCAGTGTTCCCTTGCCGGTGGTGCCGCTCGCGGGACCGGAGTTCGCCGACACCGTCGTGGTGACGACAAGTGCGGCTGCCACCAGCCCGATGCCGGCCGAGACCAGCTGCCGCGTGCGAGTACGAGGTTTGACCATCGAGATGCTCCCCTGGTGAGTGGCTCGAATCCCTCCTGATCCGAGGCCCGAGTCCGGCAATTTATTGCCGGTCGCATATGGGGACGGTTAACTTTTCGATCCGGTTGCATCGGATCGCCAAGAATTATCGAGACAGGTACGCCGCGCCGACCGCCTGCTCGAGGTCGAAGGCCTTGAGCATCAGCTGCTCGACGTACTCCTCGAGCTTGGCCCCGACCAGGGGCACGGGCACCTTGATGTTGAGCCGCACGCTCTCGGTGGTGCGCCCGTCGGACTCGGACAGCGAGATGTTGCCGCGCAAGGTGGCCAGGCCGCCGGGGACGGTGATGTCGACGACCGCGACGGTGTCGGAGGACCAGACCTCGTTCTGGTGGACGGTGAGGTCGCCGGTGACGACGCGCTTCGCGAAGGAGGGTACGCCGACGGTCGACTGCACCCGGTCGATGCGGACCTCGCGCGGCGCGCCGCCGATGGTCACCCGGCGCCGGAGCGCGCCCTGGGCGTCGGCGACCCGCTCCCGGAAACCCGGATCGGCGAGCATCGCGGACACCTCGCCCATGCGGGCGTCGTAGACGAGCTCGTGCTGAAGGGTCGTCGTCATTGCCGAATCCTTTGGGGCTCTTCTGGGCGGTTGGGACGGGGACGGCTCAGCCGGCGAGCCAGCGGGTGCCCACCTCGTGCTCCTTCTCGAGCGCCTTCTTGAAGATCGAGAGGATCAGATCCTCCAGCTTTCCGCTGACCAGGGGCACATTCACGGTAGCGGTCAGGGTGACGGTCTCGACGGTCCCCGTGCCGTTCTCCGCCAGGCGCGCGGAGCCGGCGAGCGAGCCGGGCTTGCCAGGCAGGGTGAGCTTGAGGTCGCCGGAGGTGAAGTCGGCCGACCAGATCTCGTCCTGGTGCACCTCGATGGTGTCGCCGACGAACTTCTTCGCGAACCCCGGTACGCCGCTGACGGCCTGGGCGTAGCGGATGCTCACCGTCGACCCGGTGATCGCGACGCTCTTGGACAGCGCGTGCTGGGCGTCGCAGACCTGCTCGCGGAACGCCGCGTCGGCGAGCATCCCCGAGACGGCTGCGATCGGGGCGTCGTAGGCGAGGTCGACCGACAGCTTTTTGCTCATGCGACCACCTCCGTAGCGCAAGCGCCAGAATACGGACGTGGTCGCATGATGATTTCACCGTTCACTCGCTTGCGCTCGCTCATAGCCCCACATCATGACGCCTAGGTCGGCCAGAGTCACCAGTGATGCCGCCGAGAGAACCGACACATTCTTTGAGTATGCTCTTTACCGTGGGGTCGTCGGCCCGCCGCCGGCCTATGACTCACATCGGCGATTCCTTTGGACGCGGCCGCCTATCCGGAGCCCTCCCGGGATACCGTGAGAGGTGTGTCAACGGAGACGCATATCAAACCTGTCCAAGCTCCGCAGAACGACCAGAAGTTCCGTCTGCCGAGCACCACCTACTTCCGCCACGTAGCCCCTGAGGAGCTCACCGGCCGCAGCGAGGCTGACCTCGCCGGTGCGGTGGGATCGCATCTGGCGTTGGCAGCGAGCCGCCCGCAGGGCACCGCCGCCGTGCGCATCCTCACCCCGACCACAGCCAACGACGGCTGGTCGGCCGGAGGCCGCAGCGTCGTCGAGATCGTCGTCGACGACATGCCCTACCTCGTGGACTCGGTCAAGACCGAGCTCTACCGCCGTGGCCTCGACGTCCATCTCGTCGTCCACCCCGTCATCGAGGTCACCCGTGACGTGACCGGTGCGCTCGAGGGGGTGAACGAAGGCGACATCAGCGAGTCGTGGATGCACATCGAGATCGACCGTCTCGCACCCGACGCCGCCAAGGAGATCGTCTCGGGCCTCGAGGGAGTCCTCGAGGACGTACGCGAGGTCGTCGAGGACGAGCCGCGGCTGCACCGCCGGCTGGCCGAGATCGCGGCCGGCCTGCGCTACACCCCGCCGAACAGCGTGCCGCGTGAGGAGGCCGCCGAGGCCGCCGAGCTGCTGGCCTGGCTGGCCGAGGACCACTTCCTGCTGACCGGCTATCGCGAATACCGCCTCGACGGCGACTACCTGCGCGGCCGCTCCGGCACCGGCCTCGGCATCCTGCGCGCCGACCCGCCGCAGTCCCCCGACCACGGCAAGATGCCGCCGAAGGTCGCCGCCCACGCCCGCGACAAGGTCATGCTCGTCCTGGCCAAGGCCAACTCCCGCTCGACCGTCGGGGAGCCCGCCTACCTCGACCACGTCGGCATCAAGATCTTCAACGGCGCCGGCGAGGTGATCGGCGAGCACCGCTTCCTCGGGCTCTTCACCACGAAGGCGGCCCGCGAGTCGGTGACCCGGATCCCGGTCGTCCGCGGCAAGGTCGCCGCGGTCCTCGACCACACCGGCTACGACCGCCGCAGCCACACCGGCAAGGCCATGCTCGACGCGATGGAGTCCTACCCGCGCGAGGAGCTCTTCCACGCCTCCACCGAGGAGCTGATGGACCTCGCCGAGGCCGCGCTCGGAGCGATCGAGCGGCGCATCCTGCGGGTGGCCGTCCGGCCCGACACGTACGGCCGCTACGTCTCGGTGCTCGTCTCGCTGCCGCGTGACCGCTACAACACGACGGTCCGCGAACGGTTCTCGAAGGTGCTCCTCGATGTCCTCGGCGGCACCGACCTGGAGTTCACCGTACGCATCAGCGAGTCGACCACCGCCCGGGTGCACTTCGTGGTGCATGGCACCACCGAGTCGCTGGGGAAGGCCCTGGACACCCCGGGGCTGGTCGACAGCCTCGAGTCGCGGCTGCGCAAGGCCGCCCGGAGCTGGCGCGACGACCTGGTCAGCGCGGTCATCGCCCACGCCGGCGAGGACGGCGCGGCCCGGCTCTCGCACGTGCTCGACGCGTTCCCGGAGGCCTACAAGGAGGACTTCGACGCCGACACCGGCGCCGCCGACCTGACCCGCCTGGAACTGCTCTCGCACCAGGGCGAGGCGGTCGACTTCTCGTTCTACAAGGACCCGGAGAGCCCCGGCGGATTCCGGATCAAGATCTACCGCACCGGCGGCCCGCTCTCGCTGTCCCTGATGCTCCCGATCCTGTCCTCGTTCGGCTTCGAGGTCACCGACGAGCGGCCCTACGACCTCGAGGGCGTCGGCACCTCCGGGTCGGAGGAGTGGTTCATCTACGACTTCGGCCTCGCCTACTCCGGCACGCCGGTCGGCACGCCCACCCAGCTGGTCGCCGCGCTCCACCAGGCCTGGTCCGGGCGCAGCGAGATCGACACCCTGAACGCGCTCGTCCTGGCGGGACTCGACCACGGTCAGGTCACCATGCTGCGTGCCTACGGCCGCTACCTGCGCCAGGCCGGCACCCCGAGCTCGTTCTTCTCGATCAGCAACGCGCTGTGCACCAACCCGGGCATCGCCCGGCAGATCGTGGAGCTGTTCGAGACCCGGTTCGACCCCTCGCTCACCACGCGTGACGAGACGAAGCGGGCCGAGGCGATCATCGAGGCTCTCGATGACGTGGCGAGCCTGGACCAGGACCGGATCCTGCGCAGCTACGTCACCACGATCCTGGCGACGACGCGGACGAACTACTACCGGAGGCGCAACTACCTCTCGTTCAAGTTCGACCCGCAGCAGATGCCCGACCTGCCGCTGCCGCGGCCGGCGTACGAGATCTTCGTCTACTCGCCCGACGTCGAGGGCGTGCACCTGCGTTTCGACGCGGTGGCCCGTGGCGGTCTGCGCTGGAGCGACCGGCGCGACGACTTCCGCACCGAGGTGCTCGGCCTGGCGAAGGCGCAGCAGGTCAAGAACACCGTGATCGTGCCGGGTGGCGCGAAGGGTGGCTTCGTCCCCAAGGGCGTGGCCGGTCCGGACGCCTACGTCACATTCCTGCGTGGCCTCCTCGACGTCACCGACAACCGGGTGGACGGCCGTGTCGTGCCGCCGGCCGACGTGGTGCGCCACGACGCCGACGACTCCTACCTGGTCGTCGCCGCCGACAAGGGCACCGCGACCTTCTCCGACCTGGCCAACTCGGTCGCGGCGGAGTACGACTTCTGGCTCGGCGACGCGTTCGCCTCCGGCGGCTCGGCGGGCTACGACCACAAGGCGATGGGCATCACCTCGCGTGGCGCCTGGGTCTCGGTGCAGCACCACTTCAAGCGGCTCGGCATCGACCCGCAGACCGATGAGATCACCGCGGTCGGCGTCGGGGACATGTCCGGCGACGTCTTCGGCAACGGCATGCTGCGGTCGGACCGCATCCGGCTCGTGGCCGCCTTCGACCACCGGCACATCTTCATCGACCCCACGCCCGACGCGGCGGTGGGTTTCCAGGAGCGGAAGCGGCTCTTCGAGATGCCCAGGTCGACCTGGGAGTCCTACGACACCTCACTGATCTCGGCGGGCGGCGGCGTGTGGTCGCGGCAGCTGAAGTGGGTGCCGATCAGCCCCGAGGTGCGCGCGGCGCTCGGTCTGGCGACCGACGTCAAGCGACTGACGCCGCAGGAGCTGATCAGTGCGATCCTGCGGGCGCCCGTCGACCTGCTGTGGAACGGCGGGATCGGGACGTACGTCAAGGCGTCGGGCGAGACCGACGCCGACGCCGGCGACCACGCCAACGACGGGGTCCGGGTGGACGCCGCCGAGCTGCGGGTGCGGGTCGTCGGTGAGGGCGGCAACCTGGGCATCACCCAGGCCGGCCGCGTCGAGTTCGCCCGCAAGGGTGGGCTGATCAACACCGACGCGATCGACAACTCCGCCGGCGTCGACACCTCCGACCACGAGGTCAACCTCAAGATCCTGCTGGACCGAGAGGTACGCGCGGGCTCGCTGACGCTGGCTGCCCGTGACGAGCTCCTCGAGGAGATGACCGACGAGGTCGCCGCGCTGGTCCTCGCCGACAACGAGGCCCACAACGTGACCCTGACCCGGGCGGTGGCCTCCGCGCCGCAGCTCCTGGAGGCTCACGAGCGCCAGATCGCGGAGTGGGTCACCGACGGCGTGCTCGACCGTGATGTGGAGGGCCTGCCGTCCTCGACCGAGGTCGCTCGCCGGCTGGAGGCGGGGGAGGGGCTGACCGCCCCCGAGCTGGCCGTCGTGCTCGCCTGGACCAAGATCGAGCGTGGGCGCGAGATGGTCGCGGAGGGCCTGCCCGACCCGGCCGAGGACCCGGAGATGACGCAGCGCCTGGTGGCCTACTTCCCGACCGCGATCCGCGAGCGGTTCCCCGAGGCCATCGTCGATCACCCGCTGCGGCGGGAGATCTGGGCGACCTCGGTGATCAACGAGGAGGTCAACCTCGCCTTCGGGCGGCTCGACGCGCCGTCACGGTGAGCACGGTGCCGGCGAGCATGAGCGAGACACCGAGCGCGGCGAAGACCCACGACGGGCCGCCAGTCTCGGGCAGCGAGCTCTGAGGTGAGATTTCCGTCGGCGGTCCTGGGTTCGGGGCCGCCGGCGGATTCTCATTTCCGCCCGGGGCCGGAGCGACGGTGGGATCGGGTGTCGGGTCCGGTGTCGGTGTCGGGTCCGGGGTGGGGGTCGGCGTGGTGACCTTCTCCACCTGGAAGTCCTGTCCGCCCCGGATCTCGCCGGCCGAGGTGATCGTGACCGTACGCGACCTCTCACCCACCACGCGCATCCCGTCGGGCGCGGTGACGGTGATGGTGTAGTCGCCCGGCGGGAGGTCCTCGACGAAGTAGTTGCCCGCGTCGTCGGTGGTGGCGGTGACAGGCCCGTCGGGCCCGTCGACGGTGATGGTGACGCCGGCGACGGGGTCTCCGGTGGAGGCGTCGGTGACCCGGCCACCGATCGCCCCGGGACGGGTGAGGTCGAAGTCGACGCCGGTCACGTCGCTCGAGCCGACGGTCACCGGCTGCGTGGTGGCACCCGAGTAGCCCTCGGGCGCGGTGATCTCGGCGGTGTAGTCGCCGGGCGGCACGTCGTCGAGCACGTAGTTGCCGTCACCGTCGGTGACGGTCGTGATCGGGTCGCCGCCTCCGGCGGGCACCAGCCGCACCTGGACGCCGCCGAGGCCTTCGCCGCCTCCGGTGACCCGCCCGGAGACGGCGGCCAGCTGGTTCACCACGAAGTCCTGGTCGGTGACCGGGCCGTCGACGATGGTGATGCCGGAGCGGGTGGTGCCGTCCGGGCCGGCCGTGTAGCCCTCCGGGACCGTCAGCGTCACGGAGTAGCCCGTGCCGACCTGGTTGTCGTCGAAGAGATAGCTGCCGTCGGCGCCGGTGGTCGTGGTCGCGATGGTTCCGTCGGGACGGGTGAGCGTCACGGTCGCGCCGGGCACGGGGGCACCGGCGTCGTCACGTACGGTCCCGGTGATCTCGTAGGGGATCACCTGCCGCACCTCGAAGTCGGCCCGCGAGGCGGGATCGCCGTCGTTGCCGCGGTTGCTGACCGTCGCCTCGGTCTGGCCGACGGTGGCGCAGCCCTCGGGGTGGGTGAGCTGGACGGTGTAGCCGTCCTGGGTGGCGAACTCGCCGAAGGAGTAGGAGCCGTCGGGGGCCGGGCTCGTGGTCGCCAGCTCCTCGCCCAACGGCGAGACGAGGGTGAGCACCGAGTCCTCGACCGGGCACGACCCGGAGGTGGACACGTCGGCGACCGTGCCGCCGATCGGACGTGCCCGGCTGACGAACCAGGTCTGGTAGACCGGGAAGCCGGCGCGACGGGTGAAGACGAAGGTCAGGCTGGTCAGCCGGATGTCGGGCTCGTACCAGCCGCTGGCGCCGTTGGTGTCGGTCGCGGTCGGGTTGCCGGTCAGGGTCGAGGTGGCCGGGTTCCAGGTGGGCTGGTCGGCACTGCCGGCGTAGTTGAAGGACCCCTGGAACCACGAGGAGATCTCCGCGGCCGAGACCGCGTCACCGTTCTCGTCGGTCGCCCGGACCTGGACCTGGTCGGAGTCGACGTCACCGAGCACGAACGCCCAACCCGTGTCGGGGGTGGGGTTGTCGAAGGTGTAGGTCGTGGTCGACGGGTCGTTAGGGGTGTCGGCCTTGGGCCGCAGGTTGATGTAGGCCGAGCCACGGCTCGAGCCGTATTTCGCTCCGGGAGGGGTGCCCGCGTCGAGGAAGGTGGAGGCGCCGCTGGGGAGGGCGACGTTGGCGCGGGAGTCGCTGGCCATCTGCGCCTTCGGGAAGCCGGCCGACCGCTGGGTCATCGTCGTGGAGTAGTCGTTCGACGTCCCGGAGATGGGCGCCCACTGGGCCCAGGAGTCGGTCATCGCGTGAGCCGGTGCCGGCGACAGCACCGTGACGAACACTCCGGCCAGAAGTACCAACGCCAGGCAGGCCCGGTTGAACATGGGAGGGGATCCTTTGCTTCCGAGGAGCAAAACGTTGTGTTGGGGGACTTAGGAAGGCTATCCGAGCGGGAGCCGACTTTTGCGCTCTGAATCTTGCGTGTGGCGGAGGTTGGCGTCGTTCGACGTCGCGGGCTGCCACTCCGTGGGGCGCGGGATCGAGCGGACCGACCGGGCCAGCGTGGGGATCAGGGCTGCCGCGGCGGTCATCGCCGTCACCGCCAGGACCGCGGTGGTGCCGTCGACGATGGCGAGCAGTGCCCCGGCGAGTGCGGGCGCGAGCGGGATCGTGAGCATCGCGACGAACTGCGCGGCCGCCTGGACCCTTCCGATCAGCTCCTGCGGCGTCGTCGCCATCCGGTACGCGGCGATGCCGGCGTTGCCTGCCGGGTTGAGGAAGAGCCCCGCCGACGCGGCCAGAGCCATCACCGCCGGGTGCGTCCAGAAGGCCAGAGGGATCGAGAGCGGCACGAAGCTCCAGGCGACGAGGATGGTGAGCCGTCCGGTGGGCAGCCGGTCGATCAGCCAGGGCGCGGCCACCGCTCCGAGGATCCCGCAGGCGCCGATGGCGGCCTCGGCCAGCCCGATCTGCCAGGCCGGGAAACCGGCCTCGACCAGCCGCAACAGGGCGAGGAAGAAGAGCGCGTTGATGGCGAGGTTGGCGGCGGGGCCGAAGAAGAGCAGCGTACGCAGGAACGGCTCTCGCCAGCTGTAGCCCAACCCCGCGAGCAGGTCGGCCAGCGGCTTCCGCGCGGTGTCCGGCGCGGGGGCCGGGGGCGCCGACAGGTCGGCACGGACCCGGGCGAGGAGCAGCCACCCGGCGGCGTACGCGAAAGCGTTGCCGGCGAACGGTGCCCACCGGGACAGGCCGAGCAGGACGCCGCCCAGGGGGCCGCCGAGCAGGCCGGCGATGTGTTGGCGGGCCTGCTGCTGGGAGAGCGCCGTGGGCAGGTCCTCGGCCGGGACCACCGATCTGATCGCCGAGTTCTCGGCGGGCACGAACAGGCCGTTGAGGACTCCGGTGAGCAGCGCGACCAGAAGCAGGTGGGGGAGGGTGAGCGATCCGAGAAGCCCGGCGACGGCCAGCGAGGCGTACAGCGCCGCTCCGGACCCGTGCGCGAACCGCATGATCCGCAGCCGGTGCCGTCGGTCGGCGATCACCCCGGCGGGCAGCAGCATGCCGACCATGCCGACGAGATGGGCGGCCTCGGCCGTGGCCGCCCAGAAGGCCGATCCGGTCATCACGTACGCCACCAGCGGCATCGCGAAGATGCTCACCCTGGTGCCGAGCTCGGCGACGGTGGCACCGACCCATAGGGCGGTGAAGTCATGGTTGCGGGCGAGCGCGCGGTAGGAGGTCATGGCAGCACCGTAGGATGCGCAACATATATTGCGCAATAGTTCTTGCGCACTAAAGGGTGCGCAATTCGGGTAGGGTGGTGCCATGGCCACCTACGACGACCCGCGGATCCTGCGCGCGATCGCCCACCCGACCCGCAACCGCGTGCTGAACGAGCTGTCCGCGGCCGGCTCCCTCCGTGCCGCGGACATCGCCAAGCGCACCGGCATCCCGGCCAACCAGGCCAGCTTCCACCTCCGACAGCTGGCGAAGTACGGCCTGGTCGAGGTCGCTCCCGACGCCGGCCGCGACAAGCGCGACCGCGTCTGGCGGCTCGTCGACGACGACATGACCTTCAGCCCCAGGAAGATCGTCGAGCAGCCCGGAGGAGAGGCCGCCTACAAGGTGTTCCAGCGCAGCTCGGTCGCCTGGGGCCATCACCTGGTCGACCAGGCCTTCCAGATCAGGGAGGAGGCCGATCCGGCCAAGCGGATCGTCGCCGAGTCGTCCCTGCGGCTCACCAAGGACGATGCCGAGC
This sequence comes from Nocardioides sp. NPDC051685, assembly GCF_044453405.1. NCBI lineage: Bacteria > Bacillati > Actinomycetota > Actinomycetes > Propionibacteriales > Nocardioidaceae > Nocardioides > Nocardioides sp. NPDC051685. The sequence goes on from NZ_JBITCR010000003.1 coordinate 438,094, forward strand.
AGCTGCAGCGAGACCTGAACGAGGTCGTCGCCCGCTACCGGGACGCCGGTAGGCAGGCCTCCGAGGAGGAGATGGAGCTCTACTCCGTCTACCAGCTCATCCAGCCCATGCCGGAGCTCGCCGGCGAGGACGACCCGGCCTAGGACGAGGGCGGATGTGGGTTTCGTCTCAACTCCCTCCGCCCGCAGGCCTGCTACTCGCGAGTCACCAGCGCGTTGGTTTACCGTCCAAATCGCGCCCAGCCCAGGACGCCAGTAGGGAGATAGACGAACGATGAGCACGAGCCAGATCGCCGAGAAGCGCGAGGTGCGCGAAGCCAACCGAGTCGAAGGTCATAACGCCAGGTCCTGGCTGCTGGTCTCCGCGATGCGTACCGAGATCTTCGACGACGCACAGCTGAGCCGCGCGGACCAGATCATCCTCGACATGGAGGACGCGATCGACACCTCGCTCAAGGAGCAGGCCCGCGAGAACGTGACCGGCTGGCTGAAGGGCGGCGGCCGGGCATGGGTACGCATCAACGACTGGACCACCGAGGACTGGAGCGAGGACCTCGCGGCGCTGGCCGGGATCGAGACGCTCGCCGGGGTGATGCTCGCGAAGACCGAGTCGCCGGACCAGGTGACCGACACGTTCCAGCGGCTCGGCGGGTCGACCCCGGTGATCCCGCTGCTCGAGTCGGCGCTGGGCATCGAGGACGCCGCCACGATCGCCCGCGCCCGCGGTGCATACCGGCTCGCGTTCGGCTCCGGCGACTACCGCCGCGACACGGGTGCGGAGAACGACCCCCTCGCCATGGCCTACCCGCGCACCAAGCTCGTCCTCGCCTCGCGGATCGGCAACCTCCCCGGCCCGATCGACGGCCCCACGGTCGGCAGCAGCCACCCGCTGCTCCGCGAGCAGGGCGCCGACGGCGTCGCGATGGGTATGACCGGCAAGCTCTGCCTCGACCTCGAGCAGCCCGCCGTGATCAACGAGTCGTTCAGCCCGTCCCCGTCGGACGTGACCTGGGCCTACGAGTTCCTGCACAAGTTCGAGGAGGGCGGCCGAGTCATCCGCGACGGCAGCGACAAGCCGCGCCTGGCTCGTGCCGAGACGATCAAGCGCCGTGCGGAGCTGTTCAAGATCAAGCCGGACACCTACGGCGACCCCGTCTCGGGCCCGAGCGTCTACTGACATCTGGCCGAGTCGGCTCGTCATGACGAGCCGACTCGGTGCGGAATCTGGTCACGATGGGCCGACTCGGCACACCTCGGCTAGCGTTGAGACCGTGGATCTGCAGCAGCGCATCAGTGACCGTGCCGGCGAGATTCTGCTTTTCGCCGTCACCCCGCCGAGGGTGACGACGGATCCCGAGCGGGTGCAGCAGATCGCGGAGATCACGCTCGAGCGCATCCGGCCGCTCGAGGTCGACGGGCTGATCCTCTACGACATCGACGACGAGTCCGACCGCAATCCGGAGGAGCGGCCGTTCCCGTTCGTACGCACCCTCGACCCCGCCGAGTTCCTCGAGCGCAACCTCGCCGGCCTCGATGTGCCGGCCGTCGTCTACCGCGCCACCGGGAAGTACGACGAGGCGGCGCTGCGCGACTGGGTCAAGACCCAGGACCCGGCCCAGGCGCTGTCGGTCTTCGTCGGCGCCTCCTCGGGTGAGAAGCGCGTCGCCACCAGCCTGCGCCGCGCCCAGGAGATCCGGAGGGAGATCAACCCCGACCTGCTCCTCGGCGCCGTCGCGATCCCCGAGCGACACACGGCCAAGGGCGACGAGCACCTTCGGCTGATCGCCAAGCAGGAGGCGGGCTGCTCCTACTTCGTGAGCCAGGTCGTCTACGACGTCAACGCCGCCAAGAACCTCGTCTCCGACTACCGCTACGAGTGCGAGAACCGCGGCCTGCAGCCCGTCCCGATCGTGTTCACCTTCTCCGTGTGCGGGTCGATGAAGACCCTGGAGTTCCTCCGCTGGCTCGGTGTCGACGTCCCGCGCTGGATCGAGAACGAGCTGCGCCACGCCACCGACACCCTCGACGCCTCGCTCGAGCAGGCCGAGGCGACCGCGATCGAGCTGATGTCCTTCTGCCGCCAGCTGGGCGTGCCGTTCGGCATCAACATCGAGTCCGTCTCGATCCGCAAGGTCGAGATCGAGGCCTCCGTACGTCTCGCCGAACGGCTCCGGGGGAAGCTGGCGCGCTGACCTGGTGGGATGTTCGTCTAGGTATGCAGCCGAACCGTCGCTTCCCGTGCGGAGCTCCGCGCGGGAAGCGACGGTTGCTCTGCGTACCTAGACGAACAGACTCACAGCCCCGTACGCATCGCCCACAGCTCGGGGAACAGGATGATGTCGAGCTGCTTGCGCAGGTAGGAGACGCCTGAGGTCCCACCGGTGCCGGGCTTGAAGCCGATGATCCGCTCGACGGTGGTCACGTGCCGGAAGCGCCAGACCCGGAAGGTGGTCTCCAGGTCGGTGAGCTCCTCGCCGAGCTCGTAGAGGTCCCAGTGCTTCTCGGGATCGCGGTAGACCTCGCCCCAGGCGGCCTCGACGGCCTCGGAGGCGGCGTACTCCTGCTTCCAGTCCCGGTCGAGATGGTCGGCCGGGATGTCGAAGCCGCGCCGGGCCAGCAGCCGCAGGGACTCGTCGTAGAGCGAAGGACGGCCGTACGCAGCGAGCACGTCCTGCTCGTGCGGCCGTCCCTCGTGCACCCGGAGCGTGTAGGCCGCCTTGTTGCCGAGCGCGAACTCGATGCAGCGGTACTGCCACGACTGGAAGCCCGAGCCGGTCGCGAGGTAGGGACGGAACTTGTCGTACTCGGTCGGGGTCAGTGTCGAGAGGACGTCCCAGGCGTGCACGAGCTGCTCCATGATCCGCGAGACCCGGGCCAGGCCCTTGAACGCCGGGCGCACCGCATCCTCGGCGAGGAGCCGCTGCGCCTCGGTCAGCTCGTGCAGCGCGAGCTTCATCCACAGCTCCATCGCCTGGTGCTGCACGATGAAGAGCATCTCGTTGTGGTCGCCCGAGAGCGGGTGCTGCGCGCCGAGCACCTCCGGGAGGTGGAGGTAGTCGGAGTAGTCCATCGGAAGGTCCTGCGTGGTGCTCATGTCACTGCTCCTCGGGTCCAGAAGCGCTCGTCGCGCCATTCGTCGTCGTCCATCACCGAGACCAGGTGGTCGACGGCATCCCAGACGTCGACGTAGCGGGTGTAGAGCGGGGTGACGCCGAAGCGCAGGATGTCGGGCTGTGTTGAATTCTCAGGCCCGGCTCGGAAGTCACCGATCACACCCCGCGCGATGAGCGCCTGCACGATCGCGTACGCCCCGTCGTCGCCGATGCTCAGCGACAGCTGGCTGCCGCGCTGCGCGTCATCGAGGGGCGACTCGATCGTGAACGCGGGAAGCCGGGACGCGACGAGGTCGGCGAAGAGCCGGGTCAGCGCGAGCGACTTCTCCCGGAGAGCCGGCAGGCCGCCGTAGGGCTCGGCCGCGAGCAGCGTGTCGACGCCGCACTCCAAGGCGGAGATGCCGATGACGGCCGGGGTGCCCGACAGGTAGCGGGAGACCCCCTCGGCCGGCCGGTAGGTCGGCGACATCTCGAACGGGGCCGCGTGGCCCATCCAGCCCGACAGCGGCTGCTCGAAGCGGTCGACGTGACGCGGGTTGACCCACAGGAACGCCGGCGATCCGGGGCCGCCGTTGAGGAACTTGTAGCCGCAGCCGATCGCGAAGTCGGCGTCGGCACCACGGAGGTCGACCGGCACCGCGCCGGCGGAGTGGCACAGGTCCCAGACCGCGAGCACGCCGTGCTCGTGGGCGGCGGCCGTCACCGCGGCCATCGAGTGCAGGTAGCCGGTGCGGTAGTTGACCTCGGTCAGCATCAGCACCGCGGTCTGCTCCAGCAGCCCCTCGATCTCGTCGGGGGAGTCGACCAGCACCAGCTCGTAGCCGCGGTCGCGACACAGCGAGGAGGCGATGTAGAGGTCGGTCGGGAAGTTGCTGCGCTCGCTGACCACGATCCTGCGATCGGGGGAGTCGGCAGCGGCGATCGAGAGTGCCGAGGCGAGCACCTTGTAGACGTTGAGCGAGGTCGAGTCGGCGACCACGACCTCGCCCTGATCTGCGCCGATGATCTGTGCGACCTTGTCACCGACACGCTGCGGCAGGGTGATCCAAGAGGCGGTGTTCCACGACTCGATCAGCCCCTGCCCCCACTCCTGGGTGACCACCTCGGCCACCCGGCCGGCGGTGGCGCGGGGGAGCGCGCCGAGCGAGTTGCCGTCGAGGTAGATCGTCTTCTCGGGCAGCTCGAAGAGGTCCCGCAGCGGAGCCAGCGGGTCGGCCCGGTCGAGAGCGACGGCGTCGTCGCGGTTCATTCGGCAGTCTCCTTGATCGGCCTGAGCACGGCCCGCACAGGTGCGGCGTCAGCGGTGGTGAGCTTGAGGGGGAGGGCGATCAGCTCGTAGTCGCCCGCAGGCACCTCGTCGAGCAGCAGGTTCTCCAGGATGCGTACGTCATGACGGTGGGTCGCGAAGTGCGCCGGCAGGTCCTTGGAGGTGGACGGGTCCAGGCTGGCCGCGTCGGTGCCGACCAGCCGGACCCCGTGCCCGGCCAGGAGCTCGATCAGCGCAGGGTCGATCGCGCAGAAGTCGTCGTCCCAGGTCGTCGGCTGGGTGACGTACGTCCGGAACAGCACGCGCGGCGGCAGGTCGGTGACGTCGACGTCGTCGACGGTGACCAGCGGGCGCACCCCGGAGACGTCGATCACCCGGCACGGACCGAGGAACGGCTCCAGCGGCATCTCGCCGGCGGGCGTGCCGTCGTCGGTGAAGTGCAGCGGAGCGTCCGCGTGCGCGCCGACGTGGGCCGACAGGGTCAGCTCGGCGACGTTGACCGGGCAGCCGGGGCCGATCCGGAACGTCCAGCCGACCTCGGTCGCGTGGTCACCAGGGAAGACCGGCGAGTCGACGTGAACGGGTGGTGAGATGTCCCACAGTTGCGCCATGTTCCGCAGCCTAGACGACCCGATTTTCCGTCGACTCGGCGCGTCGTGACAGGTCATCCCGTCGAGTCGGCACATCGTGACCGATCATCCCGCCGAGTCGGCGCGTCATGACGAGCCGACTCGGCGCGGGAGTTGGTGAGGACGAGCCGACTCGGCGCTTCAGGCGGAGAAGAACTCCGTCGCCACCGGAGCCAACGCCGACGCCTTGACCATGTGGTCCTGCCCGTCGAGGACGACGTAGCGGCCCTCGGGAACGGCCTTGGAGATGGCCTGCTGGGCGTTGGTCATGTAGGTCGGGCTCTTGCTGCCCGCCACCGACAGCACGGGCACTGACACGTTCTTGAAGTAGCCGCCCGGCAGGGGCAGACCCTGCTGGAACGGCACGCACATGCCCAGGTCGTAGACGAGCGTGTGGGCGACCGGGGTGAGCTTCTTGAAGGCCGGGGTGAGACGCATGATCTTGACCGCGACCAGCGGCATGCCGACCACGCGCATGAACAGCTCGATCGCGGCGGCCCGCTTGCCCTTCTCCACCAGTGCCTCGACCTGCTGCGCCAGGTCGGCGTCGTTGGGGCGGTGGGTGTCGTCGAGGATGAGCGGCGCCTCGTAGGCGACGATCTTGTCGATCGGCAGCCCGGCCCGCGCGGCCTCCAGGGCGAGGAACGCGCCCGAGCTCAGGCCCAGCAGATGGGCGTGCCCACCGGCCGCCTCGATCACCGCGCCCAGGTCGGCGACCTCCTGCTCGACCGCCTCCATGGTGCCGGCGGTAGCCGGCTTGGCGATGTTGCTGTCGCCGCGGCCGCGACGGTCGTAGCGGTAGACGGTGAACCGGTCCGAGAACGCGTCGGCCAGCTCCTTCGACGGCCCGAATCCGCGGTAGCACATGGCCCCGTCGACCAGGACGAGCGCCGGGCCGGTGCCGACGACGTCGTAGGCGATCGTGGTGCCGTCGGCGGAGGTGGTGGTTGTGGTCATCGTTCTGCTCACTTCTGTCGCGGTGGTCGAGCCCCATGAGACCCGGTTGATACTGACGCGTCGGACGAGACTCCGTCGTTTCGACACGCGGCCGCACGTTTCTCGAGAAGCTCCTGTTCGCCGGCGTTGGTGGTCAACGAGGCCGCCTCGTCGAACGCCGCCGCGGCCTCGCGGTGCCGCCCGGCGCGGTGCAGCAGGTCACCACGTACGCCGGCGGGCAGATGCGACCCCGGAAGCGCTCCCTCGGGGAGTGCCGCCAAGATGGCCAGCCCGGCATCGGGACCGAAGGCGCGCCCGTGCGCCACCGCGCGATTGACCTCGATGATCGCGCCCGGGACACCGGTCGCGAGCATGTCGTAGAGGCGCGCGATCTCGGTCCAGTCGGTGTCCTCGGCCCGCCGGGCGCGGCCGTGGCACGCGGCGATCATCGCCTGCACCAGGTAGCTCCCGCCGGGGGTGCCGGAGGAGGCCAGCGCCGTGGCGCGGTCGACCGCGGCCAGACCACGCCGCAGCAGCAGCTGGTCCCACCGGGTCCGGTCCTGGTCCTCGAGCAGCACCGGGTGACCGTCCGCGTCGGCCCGGGCCGCCAGCCGCGAGCCCTGGATCTCCAGCAGCCCCTGCAGCGCCTGCGCCTCGGGGTCGCCCGGGGCGAGCGCGGCCAGCATCCGGGCCAGCCGCATCGCCTCCAGGCACAGCTCGGGCCGGGTCCACGACGGTCCCGACGTCGCTGCGTAGCCCTCGTTGAAGACCAGGTAGATCGTCTGCATCACCTCGCGCATCCGAGCCGCCCGTTCCTCACCCACAGGAAGCTCGAACGAGGCCCCGACCTCGGCCAGGGTGCGCTTGGCCCGCGAGATCCGCTGGCCGACGGCCGACTCCTTGGCGAAGTAGGCCCGCGCGATCTCGGCGGTCGTCAGACCGCCCACCAGCCGCAGCGTCAGCACCGTACGGGAGTCGGGAGCCAGCACCGGATGGCAGGAGAGGAACATCAGCCGCAGCACATCGTCTTCGATGTGGTCCACCGCGGCAGCCAGGTCAGGCATCTCACCCTCCTCCAGCTCGTGGCCCAGCAGGGCGACCTTGCGGCGCAGCACCTCATCACGGCGGAACCCGTCGATCGCTCGCCGCTTCGCGATCGACATCAACCAGGCGCCGGGGTTGCGCGGGATGCCCTCGCGCGGCCACTGCTCCAGCGCCGCGACGAGGGCATCCTGAGCGAGGTCCTCGGCCAGGTCGAGGTCGTGCGTCATCCGCGCCAGGCCGGCGAGGAGACGTACGGACTCGTTGCGCCAGACCGCGACGATCGCGTCCTCGGTGGTAGAGGTCATTCAGCCGGGGTCGGCGGACCGAACAGCGGCCGCATCTCCACGGCCACGTCCTGCCCGGGCCAGAGCTCCTCGTGGAGCTGGATCATCCGGCGCCCGAGCTCGATCGCCTCGTCCTGCGAGCGGACCTCGAAGAGCGAGAACCCGCCCGCGACCTCCTTCGCCTCGGCGAAGGGCCCGTCGATGTGGGTCACCTCGCCGGCGGTCAGCCGGATCTCCACCGCGGGACCGAGCCCGTCGGCGTCGAGCAGGATGCCGTCGGCGTACTGCTGCTTGATCTCGGCCTCCACCGCCTGCATCAGCGCGGCCGGGGGCGGGCCGGCGTCGGGAGCCATCTTCACGAACATCATGTAGCGCATCTGCTTCTCCTTGCGATCGGCGGCGCGTCCGTTGCGCGTCGTCGCCTACGCGTCGAGAAGAGCCTCCCGCTTTCGACACGTCCGCACCAGAATATTTCTGTACGTGTCCTAAGACGCCTTCGACTTCTTCGTCTTCTTCTCCCCGGCCTCCTCGGGGACCTCCTCGCCACGCGACTTCTTCGCGGCCGCGACGGAGCGCTGCAGCGCCGCGAGCAGGTCGACGACCTCGCCGGAGGTCTTGGTGGAGGTGGGGGTCCGCTCGACCTCGCCCCCCTCGATCTTGGCCTTGACCAGTTCCTCGACGGCGTCGGCGTAGTCGTCGGAGAACTCCTCGGGATGGAAGTCGCCGGCGAGCGTCTCGACGAGCATGTTGGCCATCTTGATCTCGGAGTCCTTGATCTCGCCGGCCTCGACCTTGAAGTCGGGCACCCGGATCTCGTCGGGCCACATCATCGTCTGCAGCACGATCACGTCGCCGTTGTCGGTCGGGCGCACCCGCAGGGCCGCGACCGTGGTGCGCTGGCGCAGCGCGACCGTCACCAGGGCGACCCGGTCGGCGTCGAGCAGCGCCTGCCGCAGCAGCGCATAGGGCTTGACCCCGGTGTTCTCCGGCTCCAGGTAGTAGCTCTTCTCGAAGAGCATCGGGTCGATCTGGTCGCTCGGCACGAACTTCTCCACCGCGATCTCGCGCGAGGAGGTCGTCGGCAGGTTGGCGAAGTCGTCGTCGGTGAGCACGACCATCTCGCCGTCCTCGGTCTCATAGCCCTTCGCGATCTCGGAGTAGGGCACCTCCTCGCCGTCGGTCGAGCAGATCCGCTGGTAGCGGATCCGGCCCCCGTCGGACTGGTGCACCTGACGGAACGAGACGTCGTGGGACTCCGTCGCCGAGTAGAGCTTCACGGGCACGCTGACCAGCCCGAACGAGACCGCACCCTTCCAGATCGCACGCATCGTGAATCCCCTCGTCAAATGGCATCTGATAAGCCAGTATCTGCCGGTATCCGAATTTGGGGAAGATCATTCCTCCAGCACGACGTCCATGCGCCGCGACAGGCACGATCCGGGCGAAGCTCGCGAGAACGGTGCACATGTGCGGATCTGACGTCCTCGGCCAGGACATGCGGTGGCATTTCCACGCACATGCGTGGAAATGCCAGACGGAGTCGTCTCCGTGACTGTCCGGAGCGTTGTCGCCGTCGTCGTGGTGGTCGGGGTCGCCTACTGCGCATTGATGGTCGGAGCAGCTGCTGCGATCTCGTGGGTGATCGCGCCGAGGGTCTACTCGGTCGATCCGACCGTGGAGCAGCAGGTGATGAAGGACCTGGAGCCCTGGTCGGACGAGGTGATGGCGATCGAGGGGCCACCGGGCACGACACTGAACCTCGATGCCGGGGTCGTCGGTTGCCTGTATGACGACTCGACCCAGACGGCCTATCAACCGAACGCGGGCATCTACTGGCAGGGGCCCTACGACCCCTTAGCCGCCGAGAACGGGCCCGGAAGGGTCGCGCGTTCGGAGTTCGGTCTCCTGGTCGACCGCCTCGAGGCGCTGGGCTGGAGAGTCGGGGCCGAGGGCCTCGTCGAAGGCGCTGATGCCCTCGGGCCGAGCCGTATGGAGGCCGTCCTGACCAGGGGGTCCGGCGACGACCTGGTCCGCCTGGAGCTGACCACCTATGGCTGGGAGTACGGTGCGGTGCTGACGCTTCCGCACGCCCCGCAGGCATGCCGTGTGGACGTGGAATGGCCGTGATGATCCGTTCGGATCTGCCCGGCTCGAGCTCGCCGTAGGGGCAGGATGGGGGTATGCCCTCGACGCTCCGGCCCATGCTGGCCACCGCCGGCGCCCACGTCCCACCGGGCGAGGAGTGGGTGCACGAGGTCAAGTGGGACGGGATCCGGCTCATCGGAGAATCCGAGCAAGGACGTACGCAGACCCGGCTGACCACGCGCAACGACAACGACGCCACCCCCGCCTGGCCCGAGATCGCGACGGGCCCGGAGCGGGACATCGTCGTGGACGGCGAGGTGATCGCGCTCAACGATGCCGGGCTTCCCGACTTCCGGGTGCTCATGGACCGGATGCACAACCGCGACGCCCGCCGGGCGGCGCGGTTCGCGGAGCGGATCCCGGCGACGTACATGATCTTCGATCTCCTCCGGCTCGACGGCCGGCTGCTCATCGAGGAGCCGTGGACCGCACGACGCCGGCTCCTCGAGGACCTCTTCGAGAGCGGTGGGCTCTCGAGCTGGCAGGTGCCCCCGACGTACGACGACGGACGCATGCTCCACGAGGTGACCCGGGCCCAAGGCCTGGAGGGGATCGTCTGCAAACGTCGCAACAGCCGCTACCGGCCGGGTGAGCGGAGCAAGGACTGGGTGAAGCTGGCCCACCGATACCGGGCCTCGCTCGTCGTCGGGGGTTGGCGACCGGAGGTCGGCACCGAGGGCGGCACCGAGCGTCTCGGCGCCCTGCTCGTCGGGCAGCCGACGCCGGACGGGTTGATCTACCGCGGGCGGGTCGGCAGCGGCATCACCGGCAAGCGGGCACAGCGGCTCGGGGAGCTGCTCCGCGAGACCGACCGGAACCCGTTCGCCGGGCCCGACATCGACCCCGACGGGGGAGTGCCGTCCGTGGACGCGCGCGGGACGCACTGGGTCGAGCCGCTCCTCGTCGTCGAGGTGGAGACCCACGGCACCGCGGTCGCCGCCGCCAGCTACAAGGGCCGTCTGCGGCAGCCGAGCTTCGTCGGCATCCGCGAGGACATCGAGCCGGAGGATCTGTGATGGTCGAACGAGAAGAGGTACGCGTCGAGGTGGACGGCCGGGTCCTGACCCTGACCAGCCTCAGCAAGGTCCTCTATCCGCGCACCGGCATGACGAAGGGGGAGGTGCTCAACTACTACGCCCAGGTCGCGCCGGTGCTCCTCCCGCAGCTTCAGGACCGTGCCGTGACGAGGATCCGCTGGCCCCACGGCGTCGGCGACATGTCGTTCTTCGAGAAGAACGCACCAGCCGGCACCCCCAGCTGGGTCCGCACCGTTGTCGTTCCGACAACGGGATCCCGAACCGCCGACCACAAAGAAGGAACACTCACCTTTCCGATCCTCGACAGCCTCGCCGCTCTCACCTGGGCCGCCAACCTCTCCGCGCTGGAGCTGCACGTCCACCAATGGACCGTCGACGCCGACGGCACCCCGGCCGGCGCGAACCGGATCGTGATCGACCTCGACCCCGGCGAGCCGGCCGGCCTCCAGGAGTGCTGCCAGGTGGCACTGCTGGTGCGGGACGCGCTCGGCGCCCGTGACCTCGCCGCGACGCCGGTGCTCAGCGGGAGCAAGGGCCTGCACCTGTACGCCGCTCTGCCCGAGCCCGTCGAACCGGACGTGGCCACGGGGCTGGCCAAGGAGATCGCCGAGAGCCTGCAGAAGGCCAACCCGAGCAAGGTGACCGCGACGATGACCAAAAGCCGCAGGTCAGGCAAGGTTTTCCTGGACTGGTCGCAGAACTCGGGCTCGAAGACGACGATCTGTCCCTACTCGCTGCGGGGCAAGGAGATCCCCACGGTCGCAGCCCCGGTCACCTGGGACGAGGTCGCGGAAGGGGCCGAGGATCCGCTCGGTATAGATCAGCTCGGACCTAACGATGTGATCACGCGCTTATCTGAAAGGGGGGATCTCTTCACAAGCCCTACGGGGCTGTAACTATTGTTCTCTTCATGTCGAACTCCGTGCTTGTCGTAGAAGACCAAGAGGACATCGCCGCCCCGCTGGTGCGCACGCTCCAGCGTGAGGGCTATGACGTCACCTGGGTCGACTCCGGCAAGAAGGCGCTGGAGCTGCTCGCGCCCCCTTACGAGGCCGAGCTCGTGCTGCTCGACCTGGGCCTTCCCGACATGGACGGGCTCGAGGTCTGCAAGGCCGCGCGCGACAACGGCTACGAGGGCGGGATCATGATCCTCACCGCCCGCGACGCCGAGATCGACCTGGTGGTCGGGCTCGACGCGGGTGCCGACGACTACCTGGCCAAGCCGTTCGCGCTGGCCGTCCTCCAGGCACGGGTCCGTGCCCTGCTGCGCCGCTCGGGTCCGGTCGAGCCCGGCGCCGACGACGACGCGCTGCGCATCGACGTCGCGGCCCACCGGGTCTACGCCGGCGAGCGCGAGGTCACGCTGACCGGCAAGGAGTTCGCCCTCCTCGCCGTCCTGGCCGCCTCCCGCGACAAGGTCGTCTCCCGCGACCGCCTGATGGCCGAGGTCTGGGACGAGAACTGGTACGGCTCGACCAAGACCCTCGACGTCACCGTCGGGCGCCTGCGCCAGAAGCTCGAGGCCGCCGGTGTGCAGGAGAAGGTCGTCGCGGTCCGCGGAGTCGGGTTCCGGCTGGAAGCGGCGGAGTAACTGCAAGTTCAACACGGCGTCAAACGGCTGTTCATTGCGTGAGATGACTCACAAACGACGGCAAAAACACGCGTAACCACGCGGAATGTGCTCGAGATGCGAGCATTCTGGATTGGATCCGTCCCAGATCGCATGTCACCTTGGTTGAGCTGTGCACAACGCACGACCGGCCCCGGTACACGCCGAATCCTGTCCCTCCGGACGCCGGCCCCTACTACTGAACCCCCTTACCCCTCACACTCAGCAGTACGTATGGGACAGGAGCGGGGGACCCAAGTTCCACGCGACTAACTCGGACGGTCGCTTGGGGTGAAGCCATCGCTTGATGGCCGGGCAACCTTCTAGCCCGAACCCGACAGCTCACCTCGCAGGCGTGGGAAGGAACTCACGCATGTCCAAGTCCGTATCCCGTCCTGCCCATCGAGGAAAGCCGCACCCGTTCCGGGTGCCCAACGTCTCGATCGTGCGGACGATCGCAGGATCTCTTCGCGGCCACGGCAAGCTCGCCGGCCGCATCACCCTCGCCAGCGGAATCGCCGCCGGTGCCCTGGTGGCGGTTCCCGCCGCCAACGCCGCCCCCGTCTCCTACGAGACGACCGTCGAGTCGTCCGTCGAGGCGGCCACGGTGGTGGAGGCTCCGACCCTGGACGTCTCGGCCACGCCCGCGGCGATGCTCACCGACATCAAGCAGCTCGAGACGGCTGTCGAGGTGCAGCAGCGCAAGGCCGAGGCAGCCCGCAAGGCGGCCGAGGCGAAGCGCAAGGCCGCGATCGCGGCCAAGAAGGCCGCGGAGGCGAAGAAGAAGGCCGAGGCGGAGGCGAAGGCCTACGCCGCGAGCCGCCAGGGCAGGATCGACCGGGCGATCAGCGTCGCCTCGGAGCAGATCGGTGACCCGTACGTCTGGGGTGCCACCGGCCCGAGCTCGTTCGACTGCTCCGGCCTGACGCAGTACGCCTTCAGCGCCGCCGGCATCGAGCTTCCCCGGGTCTCGCGGGACCAGGCCGCTGCGCTGCCGACGATCCCGAACGACCAGATCCAGCGCGGCGACCTGATGTTCTGGGGCAGCCCGGTCTACCACGTCGGCATCTTCTTGCGCTGGGAGAACGGTCAGGCGATCATGCTGCACGCCCCCAAACCGGGCGCGAGCGTCCGCGAAGAGACTGCCTGGGACGGCTGGTTCGCCGGCTCGACTCACCAGGCCTGAGGTTCTCGGGGCCCGTTCCGACGGGCTGACCCCCACATATCCCCCTGGTGCTCGCCCTCCGGTACCCCGCCGGAGGGCGAGCGCATGTGTGGAGGCGGTCGGCGAATCGGGCGGCGAACCACCGGTCAAGTAACCTGTAAGACGTGGCAGGCCCCGAATTCGACACCGAGATCAAACAGCTCCAGGCAACGATGCAGACCATCGGCCAGGTGCTGGACCTGGACGCGATGCGCAAGGAGATCGCCGACCTCGGCGAGCAGGTCGCCGCGCCCGACCTCTGGGACGATCAGGACAACGCCACCCGGGTCACCGGACGTCTCTCCCTGCTGCAGGGTGAGCTCAACAAGTTCACCGAGCTGAGCGGCCGCATCGAGGACCTCGGCCTGATGGTCGAGATGGCCCAGGAGGAGGGCGACGCCGACACGCTCGCCGAGTCCGAGGCCGAGCTGGGCCGGGTCAAGAAGGCCGTCGAGAGCCTGGAGATCCGCACCCTGCTCTCGGGGGAGTACGACTCCCGCGAGGCCCTTGTCACGATCCGCTCCGGCGCCGGTGGCGTCGACGCCGCCGACTTCGCCGAGATGCTGATGCGGATGTACGTCCGCTGGGCCGAGCGCAACAAATACCCGGTCGAGGTCTTCGACACCTCCTACGCCGAGGAGGCCGGGCTCAAGTCCGCCACCTTCGCGATCCACGCCCCCTACGCCTATGGCACCCTCTCCGTCGAGGCCGGCACCCACCGCCTGGTGCGGATCAGCCCCTTCGACAACCAGGGCCGTCGTCAGACCTCCTTCGCCGCGGTCGAGGTCGTGCCCGTGCTGGAGCAGACCGACGAGATCGAACTCGACGAGAACGAGATCAAGGTCGACGTCTACCGCTCCTCGGGGCCGGGTGGCCAGTCGGTCAACACCACCGACTCCGCGGTCCGGCTGACCCACATCCCCACCGGCACCGTGGTCTCCTGCCAGAACGAGAAGTCGCAGCTGCAGAACAAGGCCGCCGCGATGATCGTCCTCAAGGCCAAGCTGCTCGCGCTGAAGAAGGCCGAGGAGGAGGCCCATCTCAAGGATCTCAAGGGTGACGTCGCCGCCTCGTGGGGCGACCAGATGCGCAACTACGTGCTCAACCCGTACCAGATCGTCAAGGACCTGCGTACGACCTACGAGACCGGCAACCCGCAGGCGGTCTTCGACGGCGACATCGACGGGTTCCTCGAGGCCGGCATCCGGTGGCGCCGCGGTGCCGAGAAGGCCGAGCAGAACTGAGCTGATGGTTGCGCGGACGCGCACCAGGCTTCCACTCCCGGGCCGCGGGGCGGCGTACGTCTATGACGTCCACGGCCCCGAGGACGGGATGCCGATGGTGCTGTTGCACGAGCTCGGAGGTAGCGCGAAGGGGTGGCAGGGCGTGGTGCCGCCGTTCGCGGCCGACCACCGGGTCCACGCCTTCGACCTGCGTGGGCACGGGGACTCGGACTGGGCCTCGGACTACTCCCACCGGCTGATCGCCGACGACGTCATCGTGGCGATGGACGCGCTCGGGATCTCCGGCGCCGTGCTCGTCGGGCACTCGACCGGCGGCAACGTCGCTCTCCTGGTCGCGATGCACCGGCCCGACCTTGTCTCCCGGCTGGTCATCGAGGACGTCGTGCCGCCCGCGCCGCGCCGGCGCAGGCGTCCCGGGCGCCCGGCCAGGCCGATACCTCACGACTGGGAGTGCATCGCGACCCTGCTGGTCGAGGCGACGACGTACGACGCGTGGATGTGGGAGCAGCTCGAGCTGCTGTCCATGCCGACCCTGATCGTGGCCGGCGGCGGCAACAGCCACATCCCGCCGGCCGACCTCGACCGGGTCGCTCGCCGGATCCCGGATGCCGACCTGATCCACTTCGACGTCGGGCACTTCGTGCACCGCAACAGGCCCGCGGAGTTCGCCGACGCCGTCCTGGCCTGGCTCGCGTCGCGGGTGGGATCCCCATCCCTAAGGACCCCACCCGCTCTCGCCAGCCGGCTCTGCTCTGACTCAGTGCCCGCGGCGGCGCGCGCCGCCCGGTGAGGTGCCTACCCAGTCCGAGCGACTAAGTCGATTAAAGCACTAGACTTTGCGTGGTGCAAATGTGCAAATGACGGTCAGGCCGCCGCCGCGGTGGCGGCCACCAGGCACCAGCGGGAGGCGCGCTTCTGGAGCGTCGCGGTCGCCTCGCCGGCCTTGCCGGTGAGCTCGCAGGAGAGCCAGGCGTCGCCGAAGAGCCCGCGGAAGACCACCTTGGGCTGCTTCTTCGCGTCGGTGCAGGTGAGGGCGACCGACGGCTTCCCGTACGCCGGGCTCGACGCGGCCTTGCAGCCCTTGGGCACGCTCTTGGTCATCTGGGTGGCCCAGTCGAGGGTGACCGGCGGGGCGAAGACCCAGGCGCGGGCCGATGTCGCCGAGCCCTCGGGTCCGGTCCAGATGCAGCCGTACTCCTGGGCGACGTCGCTGACCTCGCCCGAGATCGCGGTCTGGTCGCCGTCGCCGTAGGCCTTCTTCTCGCTGGCCGCGCCGCCGAGCGCCTCGGTCGCGTCCTTGCTCGGGACGCGGTCGCAGAACGCGCCGCGGCGTACGTGCATCGTGGTGGTGTCTGCGGTGCTCAGGTCGCCCTTCACCTCGGGCGTCTCCGGCTTGTCGTCTTTCAGGGTGAGCACCCCGACCCCGACCGCGATCGCGGTGAGGACTACGGCACCGATGAGGATCCGGACAGCAGAGCGCACGCCGTCAGAGTACAGGGGCAGGTATCTCCGAGCCGAAGTGCTGAGCCCACCACCGTTGCACTACCCTCGGTCCGGTGATCCGCTTCGAGAAGGTCAGCAAGGCCTATCCAGGGCAGGCGCGACCCGCCCTCAACAGCCTTTCGATCGACATCCAGAAGGGGGAGTTCGTCTTCCTCGTGGGCCAGTCCGGCTCGGGGAAGTCGACCGCGCTCAAGCTGATGCTGCGCGAGCAGCGGCCGACCACCGGCCGCGTCTACGTCGCCGGCAAGGAGATCAACCGGCTCGCCGGCTGGAAGGTGCCGCGGCTGCGCCGCCAGGTCGGCACGATCTTCCAGGACTTCCGCCTCCTGGCCAACAAGACCGTCGCCGAGAACGTCGCCTTCGCGATGCAGGTGACCGGCCACTCCAACCGCGAGATCCGGCAGCGTGTCCCGGAGACGCTCGAGCTGGTCGGCCTCGACGGCAAGGGCGACCGGATGCCCGACGAGCTCTCCGGCGGCGAGCAGCAGCGCGTCGCCGTCGCCCGCGCCTTCATCAACCGGCCGATGATCCTGATTGCCGACGAGCCGACCGGAAACCTCGACCCCGGCAACACCGTCGGCATCATGCGCCTGCTCGACCGCATCAACCGGTCCGGCACCACCATCGTGATGGCGACCCACGACGTCCAGATGGTCGACCAGATGCGCAAGCGCGTCATCGAGCTCGAGCACGGCCACCTCGTACGCGACCAGGTCCAGGGCGGCTACGGCGCTCAGTTCTGAGTCCGCGCCCTCACCCCCGACCAGGCTCCACGCCCAGAAAAGGTTTCTCGACCCGTCATGCAGCTGCGTTATGTATTCACCGAGCTCCGCCAGGGGCTACGCCGCAACCTGTCGATGCACGTCGCGGTGGCCCTGACCCTGCTCGTCTCGCTGACGCTGGCCGGTGTCGGCCTGCTCTTGCGTGAGCAGGCTCAGCTGACCGAGGAGGTCTGGGGCGACGAGCTGCAGATCACCTTCTACATGTGCAACGGCGCCAACGACCGCAACCCGCAGTGCGCCGGTGCGGTCGACGACAGCCAGAAGAAGGTCATCACCGACGCCCTCGAGGACAACCGCTACGTCGACAAGATCGAGGAGGAGAGCCAGGAGCAGGCCTACAAGCGGCTCCAGGCCCTCGACGTCGAAGGCGTCAGCGGTCCGGACCCGGTGGTCAAGGCCGGGGACATGTGGGAGTCCTACTGGGTCACGATGACCGACCCGCACCACTCCGCGGAGATCATCGAGGCCGTCGCCGGCCTGGACGGCATCGACCACGTCGGTGACGTCCACGAGGTCACCGGCCCCATCCTCGCCGCCGTCGACGGGCTGCAGAGCGCGGCGCTGATCGGCGCGATCGTGCTGGTCATCGCGGCGCTGCTGCTGGTCGCCAACACCATCCGGCTGGCCGCTTTCGCCCGCCGCCGCGAGATCGGGATCATGCGGCTGGTCGGTGCCTCGACCCTCTACATCGCGCTGCCGTTCCTCCTGGAGTCGCTCGTGGTGGCACTGGTCGGCATCGGGCTGTCCGGGATGGCGCTCGCCGCGGTGATGTACTTCGGCGTCGAGCAGCGACTCTCGTCCACCGCGGTGACCCAGTGGGTCGGCTGGGAGGAGTTCTTCAGCTCCTTCGCGATCGTGGCGGTCCTCGGCATCCTGCTCACGCTCGTCCCGACACTCCTGCTCACCCGCAAATACATCAAGGTCTGACCCGGATCCCCTAGCGTCTGGGGCGTGCACGCCTTCCCCCGTGCCGGCAGACTCACCGCTGCGCTCAGCTGCGCCGTGGTGGCTGTCGTGCTGCTCTCGCCCACCCTTCCGTCCTCCGCCGACGAGAAGGACCGTCTCGAGCAGGAGCAGCGCGAGGTCCAGCGGGAGCAGAAGGCCGCCGCCGAGGACCTCGAGCACTCCAGCGCCGGCCTGCGCGAGGCATCGGCGACGTACGCCGCGGCGCGGAAGAGGCTCGACCAGGCCCAGAGCCGCCTCGATGAGCTCAACGCGCGCCTCGTGGAGGTGCAGGCGGCCCACGCCAAGCTCGAGTCCGAGCTCGCCGAGCAGAAGCTGCTCCTGGCCGAGGCGAAGCGGGAGCTCGCCGAGGGCAAGGCCGAGGTGAAGGCGCAGCGCGAGGAGATGCGCGACGAGATCCTGACCCGGTTCACCGGGGGAGACCCGCGGCTCGCCCAGGCGGCGGCCCTGCTCTCCGGTGGCTCCCTCGAGGATCTGATGCGCCAGCAGACGTACGTCGACGCGGCCGCCGCGGGCCAGGACGCCACCCTCCAGCGGATGGAGGCGACCGAGACGATGCTCGTCGTCCGCGAGGGCGAGGTGCAGGAGGCGACCGACGCGATCGCGGCCAAGGAGAAGAAGGCCCGGGAGCTGGTCGCCGAGGTCGACTCGCTGCGCGACCAGGCCGCGGCGGCCCACGCCGAGATGGCCACCCTGGCCGACAGGGCGGCCACCGCGAAGCGGTCCGCCGAGGCGGCGAAGGCGGCCGACGCCGCCGAGCTGCGCAAGCTCGAGGCGGAGGAGTCGGCGCTGCGTACGAAGATCCGGTCGCTCGCCTCGGCCGGATCCGGCTCCGACCGCAACGTCGGGTCGGTCGGCGGGCTCTTCGGGATGCCGGTGACCGACACCTACGTCACCTCGCCCTACGGGATCCGCAAGCACCCGATCTACGGCTACGTCGCGCTGCACAACGGCACCGACTTCCACGCGCCCTGCGGTCGCCCGCTGCTCGCCATCGACTCGGGGCAGATCATCTCGACCTCGTACTCGAGCGTGTGGGGCAACCGCCTGTACCTGTATCTCGGCAGGGTCAACGGGCACTCCTACACCGCCGTCTACAACCACATCTCGAGCTACGCGAAGCGCTCCGGGACGGTCGGGCGCGGCGAGACGGTGGCCTATGCGGGGACGACCGGCTGGTCCACGGCCTGCCACCTGCACTTCACGGTCCTGCGCGACGGGACTCCGGTCGACCCGATGCCCCTGCTGGGCTGACTTCGGGGCGGATGAACCCATGGGGGTATCGTCTCCTGCTCGTCCGGTTCCCCCACCGCCACCGGAGGCAATCCGTTGTACCCCGCGCGACTCGGCGCCACCCGCCGTAGCCGTCCCCTGCTCGCACTGCTCGTCGGCTGCGTGCTCGCCGGGACGCTGATCACCCCGATCGCCCGAGCAGACGACTCGCTCGAGGACCAGCAGGAGCAGATCGAGAAGGAGAAGGAGGCGGCCCGGGACGCCGTCGAGCACTCCAGCGACGCCCTGCAGCGAGCGACCACCGCCCTCGCCAGGGCCCAGAAGAAGCTGGCCGGCGCCCGGTCGCGGCTGAAGAGGACAGACGTACGCCTGCGCGCGGCCACCCGCGCGCATCGCCGTGCCGAGGCGTCCCTGGAGCGGCAGCGGGCGGTGCTCGCCGCCGCGCGTACGGACCTGCGCACCGCGCGGAAGCGGGCGACCGAGTCGCGGGAGGATCTGCGCGACACGATCCTGGAGGAGTTCACCGCCACCGGCGACCCGACCCTCCAGGAGCTCTCGGCGCTGCTCGAGGGGGCGACGCTGGAGGAGCTGATGCGGCGGCGCAACTACACCGACGCGGTGACCTCGTCCAAGGCCAGCACGCTGGAGCGGCTGCAGGCCGGCGAGCGGCTGGTCGCCCGCCGGGAGCGCGGCCAGCGCCGTGCCACCGCCGCCGTGGCGGCCACCGAGCGGAGAGCCGCCAGGAACGTCGCCGAGACCGAGCGGCTCCGGGTGCGCGCGGCCGAGGCCCGCGACGAGATCGCCGCGCTGGTGACGCGGACGTCCGCGGCGAGGAAGAAGGCGGCCGAGCTGGCCGAGGAGGACCGCAAGGTCCTCGCCGAGCTCGAGAAGCAGGACGCGGCGATCAAGGAGAAGATCGCCGCGCTCGCCGAGGGAGCGCAGAACCGGACCGTCGACACGCTCGTGGGCATCTTGGCGATGCCGGTCGCGGACTCGTACGTCACCTCGCCCTACGGGATGCGCACCCACCCGACCACGGGGGAGTACAAGCTGCACGACGGCGTCGACCTGCACGCTCCCTGCGGCACACCGCTCCTCGCCGCCGAGTCGGGCACCGTCATCGCGCAGGAGTGGAACGACGCGTACGGGAACCGTCTGCACCTCTTCCTCGGCAACATCAACGGGCACTCCTACACGGCCGTCTACAACCACCTCTCGGCCTACCGCAGCGAGGTCGACGACACCGTCGGTCGCGGCGACGTCATCGGACTCGCCGGCACGACCGGCTGGTCCACCGGGTGCCATCTGCACTTCATGATCCTCCGGGACGGCGAGATCATCGACCCGATGCCGATGCTCGGTCTGTAGCCGGGGCTAAACGTTTCGCGGTCATGACCCCGGGCCTGAGACAATGGAGGAATGGCGAAGGAGCAGGGGCGCAAGATGATCGCGCAGAACAAGAAGGCGCGACACGACTACCACATCGAGGACACCTACGAGGCCGGCATGGTTCTGCAGGGCACCGAGGTGAAGTCGCTGCGTGAGGGTCGCGCGTCCTTGGTCGACGGCTTCGTCGACATCGACCGTGGCGAGGCCTGGATCCACGGGATCCACATCCCCGAATACCTCAACGGCACCTGGACCAACCACGCCGCCCGCCGCAAGCGCAAGCTTCTCCTGCACCGTGCCGAGATCGACAAGATCGAGCGCAAGGTCGCCGAGAAGGGCCTCACCGTCGTCCCCCTCGCCCTCTACTTCCTCAACGGCCGCGCCAAGGTCGAGATCGGCGTCGCCAAGGGCAAGAAGTCGTGGGACAAGCGCAACACCATCGCCGAGCGTACGGCCAAGCGGGAGGCCGAGGTCGAGGTCGGGCGCAAGCTCAAGGGGATGAAGGGCTGACGAGCGAGGCCGAGGGTCGAGCTTGCTCGTGCCCTCGCGCCGAGCGAGGAGGTCCCGCCGCCGAAGGCGGCCGGGCTGACGGGTTTCCGCCGGTGAATAACCGAGTGGGGAATGTCGGCGGGGGACTGTAGTGTTGTCCTGTTGCCTGGTTGCAGGCATTGATAACTCAAAAGGGGCTGATCGGTTTCGACTTGGGACGTTGCTCCCAGGGGAAGCGGGTCGAGGAGCCAGCGTCATCTCGTAAACGATCGCTGGAAACCAATAACTGCCAACGCTAAGCGCAGTTCCTTCGCTCTCGCCGCCTGACGCGGTGATCGAAGCGTCTGACCGAGTATCCGTCTTCGGCTCGGATCCAGGCGTCATCTAGAAGACTCCACCTCATGCACATGCCGACGGGGCATGAGGGACATCTAGTCGGCTGAGCCTGTCGGGGACGTGTCTGCGTCGAGCCCCGGGGATGAGAGAACGCCACCCACAGACTGCACCCGGAGAAGACCTGGCACGGCGCTCGAGGACCGGGGTTCGATTCCCCGCAGCTCCACGAACCTCTGGCCGACGTGTGCCCTCCAGATGGAGGGCCACGTCGGTTCGTCATTTATAGGCGACGCTCCGCGTCGCGGCGGGGATATCCCCGCACCCCTTAGTTGCGCGTGGTCGATGTCGATCGCTGCGCGCCGTACTTCTGTGCTGCTGGCGTTTCGGGGAGCGTAAGACTTCCTGTTGTTCACCTCCCTGGCAGGAGGGCTTTCCTGGTGTGCGCGATAGGGTTGTGAGGCGTACGTCACATGGAGGTAAGGATGTTCGAGGAAGGACAGCTCTACTCGCCCGTCACCGTGGGCGAGGACGGGCAGGTCGAGGTGCATCTGGGGGACAACCACCCCGGGTTCGCAGACCAGGACTACCGCGCACGACGGAGCGAGATCGCTGCCGCTGCGCTTGGTTGGAAGCCGGGGATGGCCGTTCCCCGGATCGACTACACCGAGACGGAGAACGAGATCTGGCGGACGGTCTGCCGGGAGATCGCGCCGCTGCACGCCAAGTACGCCTGCCGCAACTTCATCGCGGCCGTCGAGGCCCTCAACCTCCCGACCGACCGGGTGCCACAGCTCGACGAGGTGAGCGCGGGACTGAAGCCGCTGACCGGGTTCGAGTACGTCCCGGCCGCGGGGATCGTCCCGCTGGAGGAGTTCTACGGGAGCCTGGCAGACGGGCAGTTCCACTCGACGCAGTATCTGCGTCACCACGCGGTGCCGCTCTACACCCCGGAGCCCGACATCATCCACGAGGTGATCGGCCACGGGAACCTTCTTGCCGACCCGCAGGTCGCCGAGGTCAAGCGCCTCGCCGGCGCTGCCGCGCGCCGGGTGGAGACCAGGGAGGCGCTCCAGGTCGTCGCCGACGTCTTCTGGTTCACGATCGAGTTCGGCGTGCTCCACGAGGACGGAGACATCAAGGCCTATGGGGCCGGGTTGCTCTCCTCCTACGGCGAGATCGAGGAGATGCACGAGGTCGAGGTGCGTCCGATCGACTTCGCCCAGATGGCGACGGTCGACTACGACATCACCCACTACCAGCCGGTGCTCTTCGCGGCGGAGTCGTTCGGTCACATGGTCGATGTGGTCGGCAACTTCTTCGCGACCTGCGACGACGACACGCCACAGCGTCTCGGCGCCGTCTAGACCGATCCGATCACGTCCGAGGGGTTAGCCTCGGACGATGATCGACGGCTACCGCAACCGCGCGCTGGAGGTGGCGCTCGCTGCCGCCGACGCCGACGCGGTCGGTGCCGCGCTGCGTACGGGGCAGGTTGTCGTTCCCCAGCTCGACGAGGCCCGGATCAGGGTCTTTCCCGGGGATCGCGGCAACCGGCCACCGTACGAAGCGATGCTCTTCTCCTCCCAGGAGGCGCTGGAGACGTTCCTCGCCGAGGACACCCGCCGGCGCGCGCAGCTGCGCAACGCCGACGGGCTGCGGGAGTTCCTCACGGCCAACATCGAGGAGATCGGGCACGTCACCTTCGACCCGGCCGGGCCGAACCGGTTCCGGTCGGGCATCAGGGACGTGCTCAAGGCGCTCGGCCCGAAACCGCACGTCGACCTGCGGCTGCCGAAGGCGCAGGAGTGGTACGTCGTGGACATGTCCGACGAGGACGTCCGCGACTACCAGCTCGCCGACCTGGCCGACAAGGTCCTCCCGAAGGTGCAGCGGTCCAGGCTCGAGCAGCCCGACTGGGCTCGGTGGATGACCGCGGCCAAGGACGCGGCGGCCCAGCAGGGGGCCGCGTTCCTGGCCTTCTGGCTGCAGCGGGTCGGGCGGCGCCCGGCCGGGCTGGCGGTCGCGCTGAGCCGTCCGGCTCCGTTCGGCATGGTGCGGCATCCGCTGCAGGCCGAGACCACGACGGTGGGGGAGCGCTGGGTCGCCTCGCCCGACCGGCTCTACGAGTCGCGGCTGATCTACTCCTTCCCGCACCCGGACCTCGCCGACCTGGCCCTGCCGACCGTCGACCTCGTGGTCGCGACCTTGTCGTGGGGAGACGAATCGTGAGCTGCGTCTTCTGCGACGTCGTCGCCGGTGACCTCGCGGCCGATGTCGTCTTCGAGGACGACGGCTTCCTGGCCTTCCTCGACCACCGGCCGGTGCAGAAGGGGCACATCCTGATGGTGCCCCGGCAGCACCTTGAGACGCTGCTCGATCTCCCTCCTGACCTGCACGGACGCTTCGTCGCGAACGCTCAGCGCCTGGCCGCGGCGGTCGTCGACGGCCTCGGCGCCCAGGGCAGCTTCGTTGCGGTCAACAACGTGGTCAGCCAGTCGGTGCCCCACCTCCACCTCCACGTCGTCCCGCGCAGCCGCGGCGACGGGCTCAAGGGCTTCTTCTGGCCCCGTCACAAGTACGCCGCCGGCGAGCAGAAGGAGTACGCCGACAAGCTCCGCGCAGTCCTGGGCTGATGCGCGGGTGGTTGTGGAAGAATCCTCGCGCCGAGAATCTTGTCCGAGCGCCTGAGGAGGTCGATTTGACCACGCTGACATCCCCACCGCGTCCGGTCGCTCTCGAGGATGTAGATCCTCGGATCGTTGGACTGGCTCGGCAGGCGACGAGGTTGCATCCGCGTCCAGGCAGTCCGACACCTCTCGAGAGTTCGGTCGGTGGGCCGATGCTATGGCCGGTTGACGAGCCATGGCCCATGTGTCCTGGGAGCCATGTATTCGATGAGGACGGCCCTGATCCGCTCCCACTCATCGCCGGCGTTCAGGTATATCTCCGTGATGCCCCAGCCATGCCACACCCGCCTGGTGCCGACCTCCTTCAGATGATGTGGTGCCCGACGCTGGGAATCGACTCTGACGACCACACGGCCGACGGGCATCTCCAGGTGTTCTGGCGGTCATCTTCCGACGTCTTGACCGTGCTGTCGGATCCTCCTGAGCCGCCGGTCGAACGTGTTTGGGCCGACATCGTCCCCGCACCATGCTTCGTCAACCCCGAGCAAGTCACCGAATACCCGACGGCTGATTGGCTGCCCAGTGATCTCGTCGAGGCTGTCGAGTGCTGCGAAGCTCTTGGGGAGGACCGGATCTATCGCTACAACACACTTGCGGTGGCCCAGGGCATCAAGGTGGGCGGCTGGGCAGGTGCGGCTTCGTTCTGGGGCCCGGCCGGGCCCGATTACTTCCGATGCGCTTGCGGCGCTGCACTCGACGCGTTGATCCAGTTTGATGCCGAGTGGGACGGGACCGAGGTCTGGCGGCCGATCGAGGATGCGGACAAGACGACCTATGACGATCGGCGTCAGACCCAACTTGCGGCGGACCTGGATATCGGCCGCGGGTACACCTTGCAGACCTACTACTGCACCGCTGACTGGGCCCATCCGGTAGCGCGGTACATGCAGTAGCGCCATCCCGGGCCGCTATGACAGAGGATCCGGCTTCGTGAAAAGTTTCACCAGGCCGGGTCCTCTGTCATAGCGAGCGGAATCCGTCGGAGACCGCGCGTCGATAGGGATCCGACCGAGTTCACCGAGGCGTACGGCTTCGGCCATCAATCCGTCGGAGCGCGGTCGGCGGGGACCGATTCACTCGAGATCAGTCGTCATCCACTGATCTCGGGAGTGCGTCATGTCGCTGTCGTCCGTCGCGTCCAAGACCTTCACCTCAGCACTGGCCGGCGTGGCGCTGGCCGCAGGCACGATGCTCGCTCCGGTGGCGGTCAACGCCGTCGAGGCGCACCGGGCCGATGACATCACGGTCACGGCCCATCGGGGAGCGAGCGCGTACGCCCCGGAGAACACCCTCGCCGCCTTCGCCCTCGGCGTCGAGCAGGGAGCCGACTGGATCGAGTCGGACGTGCAGGCCACCAAGGACGGCCGACTGGTGCTGATGCACGACACGACCCTGGCCCGCACCACCGACGTCGAGCAGCGCTTCCCCGGCCGCTCGCCGTGGAACGTCAGGGACTTCACGCTCGCCGAGATCAAGACGCTCGACGCCGGCTCCTGGTTCGGCGAGAAGTACGCCGGCGAGCCGGTGCCGACGCTGACGGAGATGGTCGAGCTCGTGCGGCCGACGCCGTCCGGGATCCTGATGGAGCTCAAGTCGCCCGAGCTCTACCCGGGCATCGAGAAGCAGGTCGCGGCCGAGTTCGACTCGTTCCCCGGCTACGTCCGCTCCGCGGTCGCCGCCGGCCGGCTCGGCGTGCAGAGCTTCGACTTCGACTCGATGAAGACCTACAAGAGCATCCAGCCCGAGATGCCGGTCGGTCTGCTCGGCACCCCGGCCTACGCCGACCTGGACCGCTACACCTGGGCCGACCAGATCAACCCGCACTTCGGCTCCTTCGACGCCGGCTACGTCGCCCGGGTGCACACGCTCGGGATGCACATCCACTCCTGGACGGTCGACGACGCCGAGACCATGAGCGCCGTCCTCGACCGCGGTGTCGACGGCATCATCACCAACCATCCCGATGTGCTCCGCGAAGTGATCGGCGGGCAGCGTACGGCCTCTCTAGACTTGGGCGATGCCGCCTGAAGCGCTTCGGCAGATCGTCACGCGACGTTCACCGCACGCCGATCCCGGGGACTCCCGGGGCCGGTGTGATCGGGGCATGACCACGTTGAACCCCACTCGCATGCGTGCTCTCACGCTTGCCGCCGCCGCGGCGCTCGCTGCCGGGACCGCTCTGGTCTCGAATCCCGCCTCCGCGGCGTCCACCACCACGACCGCCGTCGCGGCGGTCCAGCACGAGCAGGCCGAGCCGATCGTCTTCGGTCACCGCGGTGCTTCCGGCTACCGGCCCGAGCACACCCTGGCCTCCTACGAGCTGGCCATCCAGCTGGGCGCCGACTTCGTCGAGCCCGACGTGGTCTCGACCAAGGACGGTGTGCTCGTCGCCCGCCACGAGAACGAGATCTCCGGCACCACCGACGTCGCCGCCCACCCCGAGTTCGCGGACCGGAAGACCACGAAGACCATCGACGGCAAGGCGCTGACCGGCTGGTTCACCGAGGACTTCACCCTCGCCGAGCTGAAGACCCTGCGCGCCAAGGAGCGCATCCCGGGCGACCGTCCCGCCAACACCGCCTACGACGGTCTCTTCGAGGTGCCGACCCTGGAGGAGGTGCTCGACCTGGTCGAGGCCAAGGAGGCCGAGACCGGCCGCACCATCGGCGTCGCCCCGGAGACCAAGCACCCGACGTACTTCGACTCCATCGGCCTCTCCCTGGAGGAGCCGCTCGCGAAGAGCCTCGAGCGCCACGGCCTCGGCGGCAAGCGTGCCGCGGCGGTGATCCAGTCCTTCGAGGTCAGCAACCTCGAGGACCTCAACCGCATGGTCGACACGCCGCTGGTCCAGCTGATCGACTTCGGCGGCGCGCCCTACGACCAGGTCGTCGCCGGCACCGGCGTGACCAACGACTACCTGGTCACCGACAGGGGCCTGCGAAGCATCAAGAAGTACGCCGACCAGGTGGCGCCGTACAAGTACTACTTCCTCCCGCGCAACGCCGACAACACGCTGGGCGAGCCCACCGACCTCGCCGACCGCGCCCACCGCGTCGGGCTGCCGACCGTCATCTGGACCATGCGCGCCGAGAACAAGTACCTGCCCACCGAGTGCCGCAAGGGCACCGACCCGATCGCGATCGGTGACCTCGGCTGCGAGGTCGGTCCCTACCTCGACGCCGGCGTCGACGCGTTCTTCACCGACCAGCCCGATCTGGGTGTGGCCGCGCGCGACGCCTGGGTCGCTACCAATCGGTAGACACCTCGCGACATGACGTACGGCCCTCGCTATTGTCGGCGGGGGCCGCACGTGTTCGTGGGGCCGGTCACAACCAAAGGAGCTTGAGTCATGGGTCGTTTTGACGGACGCGTCGCAGTCATCACGGGTGCAGCGCGAGGGATCGGTTTCGGAGTCGCCACGCGCTTCGCCGAGGAGGGCGCCTCGGTCGCGATCATCGACCTCGACGAGGCCGCCGCCGTTGAGGCCGCCGCCAAGCTCCCGCTGGCGGAGGGTGCCAAGTCGGTCGGCATCGGCGCCAACGTCGCCGTGCCTGCGGACACCGAGGCCGCGGTCGCGCGCGTCGTCGAGGAGCTCGGCGGCCTGCACATCCTGATGAACAACGCCGGCATCACCCGCGACAACCTGCTCTTCAAGATGACCGAGGACGACTGGGACCTGGTCATGAACGTCCACCTCAAGGGCCACTTCCTGATGTCGAAGGCGGCGCAGGCGGTCTTCGTGAAGCAGAAGTACGGCAAGATCATCAACGTCTCCTCCACCTCGGCCCTCGGCAACCGCGGCCAGGCCAACTACTCGGCGGCGAAGATGGGCGTGCAGGGCTTCACCCGCACCCTCGCCATCGAGCTGGGCCCCTACGGCGTCAACGTGAACGCGATCGCGCCGGGCTTCATCGCCACCGAGATGACCGACCAGACCGCGGCCCGTCTCGGGCTCGACGTCGACGAGTTCCGCAAGCTCTCGGCCGAGGCCAACCCGGTCAAGCGCGTCGGCGAGCCCGCCGACATCGCTGCCGCCGCGGCCTTCCTGGCCAGCGACGAGGCCTCCTACATCACCGGCCAGACCCTCTACGTCGACGGCGGGGCGACGGTCGCCTGATCTAGGGAACCCCGGGCGCGGCCTGGTTGGGGGCAGCGATTACCGTCTGACACTCGTCTTGGTACCTGAGCCGATGCAGATGGAGATTGATGATGCGTACGTCCCGCCCGGGGGTCCTCCTGCGAGCTGCGGCAACGCTGGCCGCCGCGGGGCTGGTCCTGACCGGCTGTGGCTCCACGGAGGAGCCCAAGGAGACGAAGCCGTCGCCGTCCGCGCCGGCTGAGCCCGACCACGAGCCGCTGACCGGCGTCGAGCTCCCCGAGGGGCAGACCGCCGCACGCAAGCACCCCGCCTACATCGTCAAGATCGACAACACCTCGGCCAGCGACCCGCAGTACGGTGTCGCCAAGGCGGACCTGGTCGTCCAGGAGCTCGTCGAGGGTGGCGTGACGCGGTTGGCCGTCGCGTACTACTCCCAGCTTCCGAAGGAGGCCGGTCCGGTCCGTTCGATGCGAGCGACCGACGCCGGGATCGCCGCCCCGATCGGCGCGAAGATCATGACCAGCGGCGCTGCCCCCTACACGTTCGCGCAGCTGAAGAAGCACGACATCTCGTGGATCGACATGTCCACCCCCTACGTCGTACGCGACACCAGCAAGCCCCACGACTACCTGCACAGCGTGGTCGGCAAGGTCGCCAAGGTCGCCAAGGCCGCGGAGAAGAAGGGCAAGGCCAAGCGTCCCGGCGACTTCATGCCCTGGGGTGACGCGACCACCGAGCTGGCCGGCGGCAAGCCCGCCAAGGCCGTCGACGTGAAGTTCTCCGCGGCGCGCACGGACAACTGGCTCTTCAGGGGCGGCAAGTACCACCTGCAGAACAACTACATGGCCAAGAGCGGCCAGTTCCTCGCCGACACCGTCGTCGTCGCCCAGACCAAGACCACCATCGCCCCCTACAAGGACCCGGGCGGCGCGATCGTGCCGGTCTCCCACTTCACCGGCAGGGGCAAGGCATGGATCCTGCGCGCCGGCCAGATCGTCGAGGCGACCTGGGTGAAGAAGGGCGAGAAGGGCGCGGTCACCTTCACCGACGCGAAGGGTGCGGCGATCGAGATCCCGCCGGGCAAGGTCTGGCTCGACCTCATCCCGAAGGGCAACGGCCAGGTCGAGCCCGGTGGTGTGCGCGTCAGGTAGGACGCCGACACGTGCGCGTCAGCGCATGTCCTCGACCTTGACGCCCTGCTTGGCCAGGGTCTGGACCCCGGTCAGCAGGTAGGTCACGGCCAGCTCGATGCGCTCGGCCGCGTCCTCGGGGTTGCTGGCCTCGGTGACGGACTCGCCGGCGGCCGACATCGCCCCGAAGAAGAGCCGGGCGAAGGTGGCGACCATCTCGTCGTCGACGGTCCGGTCGCCGGCCCGCAGGACGGCGGCGACGATGTCCTCGACGACGGTGAACGTGGAGCGCTCCTCCTGCTCGCGGTAGCGCTGGTAGCCGAGGACCGCAGGCCCCTCCTGCACGACGATGCGGCGGTAGGTGGGCTGCTGGACGGCCTCCAGGAACGTACGCAGCCCTGCGCGGGCCTGCTCCCAGGGGTCCTTCGTCTCGCGCATGGCGGCGTCGATGCTCTGGGCGGTCGCGGCCTCGACCTTCTCGAAGACGACCTCGTAGAGCGCCTGCTTGCCGCTGAAGTGGTGGTAGAGCGCGCCCTTGGTGACCTCGGCGCCGGCGACGATGGCGTCCAGCGACGTGCTGGCGTAGCCGTGCTCGGTGAAGAGTCGCTCGGCGACCTCGACGAGGGTCTTCTTCGTCGAGGCGGAGAACTGCTGCCTCCGCGACATCCCCGGCACCGACGAAAGCGGGGGGACCTTGGGGACGAGCTTGCTCACGGACGACTTTGCCACCTGTCCACTCTAACGGCCGTGTCGGGAATCACCGTCCGAGGTATTGGCCATACCGACGGTATGTCCAATACTATGGGTACGTACTCACGGTATGTGAGTCACTACCTTCCGCAAGGAGCCGACACATGAGCTGGACCAGCCATCACAGGCGCGGGGAGATCCTCCGCGGCGTGGTTGCCGCCATCGACGAGCGTCGAGACGGCCTGCTGCCCATGGATCTTCCCGGCGTCACCGAAACCTTCACCGACGAGCTCGACCTGCTCGCCGCCCTGCAGCTGCGCTGGCACACCCGCCTGTCCGGCCGCATCGAGACCGAGCTCGCCAACCAGCCGATGGATCTGGAGGACGCCGTCGTCCGGGCCTGGCACGGCGCTGCCGACGATCTGCCCGGCGTTCGCGAGGTCCTCGACCGCTACCACGCGCTTCCCGTCGACGACGCGATGGCCACCGCGCTGGCCAAGTCGCAGGCCAAGGAGCACCTGACCCTCGCGGTCATGGCCGGTCGCGGCGCGTTCGCCGACGCCGAGTGCGTCCGCCTCGGCTCGATGATCGAGGCGCGTGCCCGGGCCGAGTACGAGCCGGCCACCCAGGTCGTCGAGCGCGGGCCCTTCGCCGGCCTTGTCGACATGTTCCGGGCGGTGCGCTCGGCAGCCGCTTGAGGCTTGTCCTGAGCTTGTCGAAGGGCTGCGTACTGCCCTCTGACCAAGGCCCCGGGCGCCGGCGCGTCCCTCCCGCGGATCTCCCTCCGCAACTCCCTAAGTGCCGGCCCCGGGGCCTTTCCTCTCTCGTTCCGATCGGCGTGCTTTGTTGGTTTCTTGTTGCGGCTGACGTGACCGGGATGGTGCGATCATGGCGTCATGACGGAGCAGAAGGACGTACGCGCCGGGCGGCTGCTGGTAGCCACCCCGGAGCTTCGCGACCCCAACTTCGTCGACACCGTCGTGCTGCTGATCGAGGTCAACGACGACGGTGCGCTGGGCGTGGTGCTCAACCGGCCCTCGCCGGTTCCGGTCGCCGAGGTGCTCCATCCGTGGGCGACGTCGGTCGCCGTTCCCGACGTCCTCTTCCAGGGCGGCCCGGTGAGCAAGGATGCAGCGATCGCGGTCGCGCTCCTGGTCGACTCCGACGACCCGCCCCTGGGCTTCCGGCCGGTGGTCGGGCGCCTCGGGCTGCTCGACCTCGACACCCCTGTGGAGCTGGTCGACGGCACGCTGTCACGGCTGCGCATCTACGCCGGGTACGCCGGCTGGGGCGCCGCTCAGCTCCAGGACGAGGTGGAGGAGGGGTCCTGGTACGTCGTCGACGGCGAGCCCTACGACTCGTTCCTCGACGACGTCAGCTCGATGTGGGCCGCGGTGCTCCGGCGCCAGCCCGGGGAGCTGGCTTTCCACGCCACGCGCCCGCCGGATCCGGAACTCAATTAGCGGGCTAGTAAGGTTGGGGTCATGGGCATCCTGGGATTCGGCACGAAAGAAGCCGTCAAGGAACGGGAGGACATCCGCGAGCAGGACGTCCCCACCGAGGAGGGTGACCACGACCGCTACTCCCACTACGTGGAGAAGGACAAGCTGACCGAGGCGATGGTCATGGGCACTCCCGTGGTCGCGCTGTGCGGCAAGGTGTGGGTGCCGAGCCGCGACGGGTCCAAGTTCCCGGTCTGCCCCGACTGCAAGGAGATCTTCGAGGGGATGCCGCCAGGCGGTGGCGAGGGCGACGACGAGTGAGTCGCGCCGACCTTCCTGGCGCACTCACACCGGCGTGGCCCAACAAGGCCGCGTGGGGCACTGCGACCAAGCTCCGTGCTTGGCAGCAGGAGGCGCTGAACGCCTACCTCACCGACCATCCCCGTGACTTCCTCGCCGTGGCGACGCCCGGCGCCGGCAAGACGACCTTCGCGCTGACCGTCGCAGCCGAGCTCCTCGGCCGCCGCCTGGTCGACCGGGTCACCATCGTCGCGCCTACCGAGCACCTCAAGGTGCAGTGGGCCGAGGCGGCCGCGCGGGCGGGCATCCCGATCGACCCGACCTACTCGGCCGGGCAGGGCAAGACCTCGGCCGACTACGTCGGGATCGCGGTGACGTACGCGGGTGTCGCGGTCAACCCGCTCGCGATGCGGATCCGCACCGAGCGCTTCAAGACGCTGGTGATCCTCGACGAGGTCCACCACGCGGGCGACGCGCTGTCGTGGGGCGACGGGGTCCGGGAGGCCTTCGAGCCGGCCGCTCGCCGGCTGGCGCTGACCGGGACGCCGTTCCGCTCCGACACGAACCCGATCCCGTTCGTCACCTACGCACCCGGCGAGGACGGCATCCCGCGCTCGGCGGCCGACTACACCTACGGCTATGCGGAGGCGCTGCGTGACCACGTCGTCCGGCCGGTGCTGTTCATGGCCTACTCGGGACAGATGCAGTGGCGCACCCGGGCCGGCGACGAGATCGCCGCCCACCTCGGCGAGCCGCTGACCAAGGACCTGACCTCGCAGGCGCTGCGGACCGCGCTCGACCCGGCCGGATCCTGGATCCCGTCGGTGCTCGCGGCCGCCGACAAGCGGCTGACCGAGGTGCGGCGCCATGTGCCGGACGCGGGCGGGCTCGTGATTGCGACCGACCAGGACTCGGCGCGCTCCTACGCCAAGACGATCAAGTCGATCACGGGGGAGTCGGCCACGGTCGTCCTCTCCGACGAGAAGGCCGGCTCGAAGAAGATCGCCAAGTTCGCCGAGTCCGACGACCGCTGGATGGTCGCGGTCCGGATGGTCTCCGAGGGCGTCGACGTGCCCCGGCTCGCGGTCGGGGTCTACGCGACCACGACCTCGACGCCGCTGTTCTTCGCCCAGGCGGTGGGGCGCTTCGTCCGTGCTCGTACGCGTGGCGAGACCGCCTCGGTCTTCCTGCCGTCGGTGCCCAACCTGCTCGGCTTCGCCTCCGAGCTCGAGCTGCAGCGCGACCACGTACTAGGTCGGACGGTCACCGGTGAAGACGATTTGTTCGCCGCGGAGGACGCGCTGATGGCCGCGGCCAACGCCGAGGAGGGTGCCTCGGAGGAGGAGCTCGGAGCCTGGGAGGCCATGGGTTCGGAGGCGCGCTTCGACCGGGTGCTCTTCGACGGCGGCGAGTTCGGTCACTCAGGGGAGGTGCACGTCGGCTCGGAGGAGGAGATGGACTTCCTCGGCATCCCGGGGCTGCTCGACGCCGACCAGATGAAGACCCTGCTCCAGCAGCGGCAGAGCGACCGGGCCCGCAAGCAGAGGTCCGCCGCGGCACCGGTCGCGGCCGACGAGCCCGTCGCCGCGGTCGCCGCCCACGAGCAGCTCGCGGTGCTCCGCCGCGAGCTCAACGGCCTGGTCGCCGCCTGGCACCACCGCACCAAGGCGCCCCACGGCGTCACCCACAACCGGCTCCGCAAGGAGTGTGGCGGTCCGCCCGCTGCGGTCGCCAACGCCGACCAGCTGAGGGCGCGCATCGACACCCTGCGCGAGTGGGCGGCCCGAGGCTCGGCGTGAGACCACGGGTCGGGATCGCGGGGATCAGTCTGGAGGCGTCGACGTTCTCGCCGGCGCTGACCACGACCGGGATGCTGGCCCCCAAGCGCGGACAGGAGATCCTGGACGCACGGCCGTTCTGGGCCGCCGGTGGCTCCCTGGCCGAGGCTGCCGACTGGGTGCCGGTGATGCAGGCCCGCGGGATCCCCGGAGGGGCGATCCCACTCTCCGACTACCTCGCGATGAAGACCGAGATCGTCTCCGGCCTGACCGCGGCCCACACGGAGCGGCCGCTCGACGGGATCGTGCTCGACCTGCACGGGGCCGCCTCCGCGGTGGGCCTCGACGACCTCGAGGGCGATCTCGCGGTCGCGGTCCGGGAGGCGGTCGGGGGTGACGTACTGATCTCGACGGGGATGGACCTGCACGGCAACGTCTCGCCGCGCTTCGCCGAGGCGCTCGACCTGCTCACCTGCTACCGGACGGCGCCGCACGAGGACTGGCTGGAGACGAAGGAACGGGCCGTACGCAACCTGCTGGACCGGCTCGCGCTGCCGGTCGGGGCGCGCAAGCCGGCCAAGGCATGGGCGATGGTGCCGGTGCTGCTGCCGGGGGAGAAGACCTCGACGCGGCTCGAGCCGGCCGCCTCGCTCTACCGGCGGGTGGCGGAGGTCGCCGGCCTCGACGGCGTGGTCGACGCCGCCTACTGGGTCGGCTATCCCTGGGCGGACGAGCCGCGCAACCATGCGGTCGTGATGGTGACCGGCGACTCCGCCGAGGTGTGCCTGCGCGAGTGCGCGGCGCTCGCCGAGGAGATCTGGGAGCGCCACGAGGAGTTCGAGTTCGTCGCGCCCACCGCCCCGCTCGAGGAGGCGCTCCGGCTCGCGGCCGCCAGCCCCGTCACCCCGTACGTCATCTCCGACTCCGGCGACAACCCGACCGCCGGCGGGGCCGGTGACGTCACCTGGTCCCTCGCGCGTCTGCTCGAGGACGAGGGACTGAGGCGGAGCGGGAAGCGACTCGTCTACGCCTCGATCCCGGACGCCGAGGGCGCCGAGGCGATCGCGCGGGCCGGGGTCGGGGCGCGCGTCGACGTCGAGGTCGGCGCCCGGGTCGACTCCCGGCTGGAGGGTCCGGTGCGGCTGGTGGGGGAGGTGCTCGCGGTCGTCGAGACGACCGAGGGCTACGCCGACACCGCGCCGGGCAACCTGGAGACGGTTGTGCGGGTCGGCGGCGTCGACGTGGTCGTCACCCGGGCGCGGCGGCCCTACCACCTGGAGTCGGACTTCACCACGCTCGGGATCTCGCCACGCGAGGTGGACGTGCTGGTGGTGAAGATCGGCTACCTCGAGCCCGAGCTCTTCGAGATCGCCGCCGACTGGGTGCTCGCGCTGACGCCCGGAGGGGTCGATCAGGACCTGCTCCGCCTCGGCCACCGGCGGATCCAGCGGCCGATGTATCCGTTCGACACCGGCTTCGCCTTCACTCCGGCGGCCGTGCTGGTCCCGGCCTCGGGGGCGGCACGATGACCGCGCTCGAGATCGCGGTGACCTCGGTGGAAGGAGCGCTCACCGCGCGCTCGGCCGGGGCCACCCGGGTCGAGCTCTGCTCGGCCCTCGAGATCGGCGGTGTCACCCCCTCGCAGGGGCTGGTCGAGGCCGTCCTCGACGAGGTCGGTGGCGTCGACGCCGATGACGGCTGGCAGGGCGTCCACGTGCTCGTCCGGCCACGGCCAGGAGGCTTCGGCTACTCCGTGGCGGAGCGCCAGCTCCTGGAGCGAGAGGCCGAGATGATCCTCGACGCCGGGGCCGACGGCATCGTGATCGGCGCGCTCACTCCGCACGGGGAGCCCGACGTGGAGCTGGTCCGGGCGCTGGCCGATGCTGCCGCTGCGTACGAGGCGACGGTGACGTTCCACCGGGCCATCGACCTCTGCCCCGACCCGGTCGCGGCGATCCGGGCGCTGGACGGTGTGGTCGATCGGGTGCTCACCTCGGGAGGCGCCCCCGCCGCGGCCGCGGGTGCGGCGACGATCGCCGAGATGGTCGCGGTCGGAGCGCCGGACGTGCTGGCCGGCGGAGGGGTGACGGTCGACGCGATCGGTACGCTCGCGGCGCTCGGCGTCGAGGGCGTACATCTGTCCGCGAAGCGACGGGTCGTCGCCGCCGGCCGGGTGGCCCTGGGCGTCGCCGACGACGGCGGTCACTGGGTGACCGACCCCGCCGTGGTTGCCGCCGCGGTCGCGGCCCTCGCCTAGGCGGTCGGGGAGTCGCCCTCGACCAGGTCACGCAGCACGGCGACGGCGGCCTCGAGGTCAGCCTCGGTGCGGTTGCACGATTCCAGCCGCTCCGCGATGAGGTGGGAGATGCGCTCACGCACCTCGGCCAGGTCGGCGCGACCGGCGTCGGTCAGCGTCACCAGGCTCGCCCGCGCATCGGCGGGGTTGGGCTCCTTGCTGACCAGACCGGTCTCGACCAGCTGGGCGATCTGGGCAGACATGGTCGGCTGCGAGCAGCCGTCGGCGCGGGCCAGATCGGTGATCCCGAGCGGCCCTATCGCGTCCAGGATCGTGAGCACCCGGACGCTCGCCGGAAGGTCAAGGGCGCGGCGGACGAGGCGCATGAGACGCGCCGCGTTGACGACCAGGTCGCTGGAGAGGTCCAGGGTCTTCGAAGGCATCGATCGGAATCCAGTGTTGGGGGGTTGCGGCGCGTTGAACGGGTGGAGACTATCTGAGAATGACTACGGAACGGCACACCTGGATCGCGTTCCTGCGCGCCATCAACCTCGGTGCGACCCGGAAGTTCCCCAAGCAGGCGATCGCCGCCGCTGTGGTGAGGGCCGGCGGAACGAACGTCGAGACCTACATCAACACCGGCAACGTACGCTTCGACCACCCGGTCGGCGACCGGGCCGAGATGGAGGCGATCCTGGAGGAGGCCTTCGCGGCCGACCGCTTCTTCGAGGTGCCGACGATCTGCATCACGCCTGCCGAGCTCAAGGTGATCGCCAACGACGCCGCGGCGGTCGGGGAGGGCCACGAGGGCAGGCAGTTCGTGTTCCTGTGCAAGGACCACAGCGACCCCAGCTCCAGGGAGGCCCTGGTCGCCAGGGCCGGAGAGGGCGAGCGGGTCTACGTCATCGGCCGGGCCGTGCACCTGCTCACCGAGAGCTTCCAGCAGACGAAGATCACCAACGCCGTCGTCGAGCGTCACATCTCCACCAGCACCAACCGCAACCTCAACGTGATCCGCACCCTCGCCGACAAGTGGGCCTGAGCCTCGAGCCACCCTTCGCCGTGGATGGCCGATTCGTCATCCGGCTGCCGGTAGCGGACGAGCCTGATGGTCGGGAGTCCTCGGTGGACGCCATCCCAGACGATGCGCGGCGCCCACCGCGGCGATCTGCGAGGTGACCTCGAGCTTGCTCAGGATGGACTTGACCTGGGTGCGGACCGTGGCGGGCGAGACGTAGTTGAGCGCGGCGATCTCGGACACGGTGAGTCCGTTCATGATGTGCTCCAGGACCTCTGACTCCCGGGCAGAGAGGCGCTCGAAGCGCTCGCGGAGTCCCGCGAGCGCGGCATCGCGGCGCACGGCGTGTGCGATGAGCTCTTCGCGTTCGTGTACGTCGAGCACGCGCAGCCCCTCCGCGAGGCGCCGCACGATGGAGATGAGATCGTTGAGCGGCCGAGACTTCGGCACCACCGCCCGAGCACCCCGACGCAGCGCCTGTCCCCAACAGGCAGGGTCGGTGGTCGACGTCAGGACGATCACGTCGATCCCCGCGCGCGTCAGCGGCGCGACCGTCGCCAGCCACGGATCACCTGCGTCCAGGGTCGAGCCCAGGATCACGATGCCCGCACGAGAGCGCACGATATGCGCGGTGAGCGCCGACGCGCTCCCGTGATCCGAGGACGCGGGCAGGAGGCGAGCGTCGAAGCGATGCATCGACAGAGCCAGCTCGAGGGCTTCGCCGAGCACCGGATGCGGTTCGACGATGGCTACGCGGTTGCCGACCGAGGTCCGTCGGGGCCGGGAGCTCGCTGTGATCGTCATGGCTCGAGGCCGGGTCCTGTCCGGGATGTCGGTCGCGGGGGTGGTTGCCATGGACACCATCCTGATGTCGCCGAGCCCCGGCGTGACCGTACGCAAGGCCCGACTTATGGGACCAAAGGCCCGACCTGATCCCCTACTGCACCTCGATGCGATCGAGATAGGTGCGGCGTACGTTGCCGTCGACTCGGGTGAGCGCGGCGGATCAGGCGCATCATCCGCTCGGGAACGAGCGGAGCGCCGTTGGCGGCGAGGCCGATGCCGCGGGCGGCGCCGGTGATGACGACGAGAGCGCCATCGAGGTCGATGTCGGGATAGCGCGTCATGCGGGGACCTCCGTGGTCTCGTCGATCTCGATCTCGAAGTCGGCGGGTTCGAAGCGGCTGATCCGGCGGACCAGCTCGCCGGTGGACCACGGCCAGGAGAAGCTGTTGCGGCCGTTGGCGTCGATGAAGTAGCTGTGGCACGACGCGCCGCTGTAGGCCGTGCCGGCGAGGGCGGCCTGCACCTCCTCGACGTACGCCGCCTGGGCCTGTGGGCTCACCTCGAGCCGGGTCCAGCCCTGTGAGCGGGCGGTCGTGATGGCGTCGGTGATCATCGCCACCTGCGACTCGGCGACGGCGAAGGCCGAGCCGTGGCCGGTGCCGAGGCTCGGGCCGAGCACCACGAACGCGTTGGGGAAGCCGGCGACCGAGGTGCCCTGGTAGGCCTCGGGGGAGCCGGCCCAGTGCTCGGCGAGCGTCCGGCCGTCTGCTCCGCGGATCAGGTCGGCGACGGGCATGTCGAGGATGTGGAAGCCGGTGCCGAGGATGATCGCGTCGACGTCAGCCGTGCTGCCGTCGGAGCCGACCACGCTCGTGCCGTCGACCCGCTCGACGCCGGTCGCGTGCACCTCGACGTTCGGCTTCGTCAGCGACTGGAGGTAGTTGTTGGAGAAGAGGATCCGCTTGCAGCCGAGCAGGTAGTCGGGCGTCAGCTTGGCGCGCAGCTCCTGGTCGCGGACGGCGGCGCGCAGGTAGGCCTGGCCGATCCGCTGGAGCCCGTGCATCAGCGGCTTGGGGTGGTGGAAGGCGAGGCCGACGGTCTCCATCGCGGCGTACTCGATCGCGCCGAGCGCCTTCTCGAAGAAGGGCGCGTGGCGCTTGACCCACTTCTCCGCGTCCGGCACGGGATGGTCGACCTTGGGGAGCACCCAGTGCGCGGTGCGCTGGAAGAGGTGCAGCGCGTCGACCTGCTTCTGGATCTGGGGTACGAACTGGACGGCGGACGCACCGGTGCCGATCACGGCGACCCGCCTGCCGTCGAGGTCGAAGGCGTGGTTCCACCGGGCCGAGTGCCAGACCTCGCCGGGGAAGTCGGCCAGGCCGGGCAGATCCGGGATCTTCGGCTCGTTCCACGGGCCGGCGGCGGCAACGATGAAGCGCGCGCCGATCCCGCCGTCGCTTGTGTGGAGCAGCCACGTCGCGGTCTCGGCGTCCCAGGACGCGCCGAGGACCTCGACACCGAACCGGGTGATCTCCTCGAGGCCACGGTCGCGGGCGACGCCGTCGATGTAGGCGAGGATCTCCGGCTGGTTGCCGTAGACCCGTGACCAGTCGCTGTTGGGCGCGAAGGAGAACGAGTAGAGGTTCGACGGTACGTCGCAGGCGCATCCCGGATAGGTGTTGGCCCGCCAGGTGCCACCGTAGGTGTCGGCCTTCTCCAGGATGACAACGTCCTCGACGCCTGCCTCGCGCAGCTTGATCGCGGCGGCGATGCCGGAGATGCCGGCGCCGATGACGACGACCTCGTGATGCGTGTTCATGCGGTTGCTCCTTCGAGGGCGGCCGCGACGCGGCCCGGGACGTGACGGCGGGCCGCGGCGAGGGTGGCCTCGCGTCGGCCGAGGTCCATGAAGTTGGGGCCCATGGCGGCGAGCTCCTCGGGACCGGGCTCGACCCGGATCACCCGCATCCCGGCCGCCCGGAGCCGTGCGACCTCACGGTCGAGCACGGCGGTCATCTGGGAGCGCAGCATGCGCTCGATCCGGTCGAGTCCACGGGCGCGGGCGCCGCCCGCGCTGGTCATCGGAGCGACCACGACGACCTCGTCGACCGCCTGGCCGAGGAGGAGGTCGGCCGAGACGGAGGAGACGGCGCCGCCGTCGACGTAGCGACGGCCCGCGATCTCGACCGGTGGGAACCAGCCGGGGATCGCCCAGGAGGCGGCGACCGCCGCACCCAGGGTGGCCGCAGGGGCACCGTCGGAGCCGAACGCCACCCGCTCGCCGGTGGCCGTGTCCGCCGCGACCAGCCAGGTCGCGGGGTGCGCCACCCAGCCGTCGGAGTCGGCCAGCGCGTTGCCGTACGTCCTCAGCCAGCCGGCGTCGCCGCGACCGCGGGGGAGCAGCCCGGCCAGCGCGCTGTAGGGCGAGCGGCGGTGGACACCGGGGCGGACCAGGCCGAGCGCGGGCAGCGCGGGAGCCGGCACCGGTGGCACCTTGCCGGGGTGGGCGGCGACGTGGGCCGCCAGGACGGGGTCGGCACCCGGTGTCCCGTCGAGGGCGTCGAGCAGGTCCTGCGGCGAACGGCCGGAGCCGAGGGCCGCGACGACCTCCGAGCCCGCGGAGGTGCCGATGAGGACGGCGGCCGTGCGGGCGTCCCAGTCGAGGGCCTCCTCGAGCGCACGGAGGGCGACGGCCGTCCAGGCGAACCCGAGGGTGCCGCCGCAGCCGATGGCGAGGGCGCGTCGATGCGTCATGATTCGGATACTAACGGTATTTGAATACCGGCGGTAGGTCGAACTGCTAGGATCTGGCCCGTGGGTCGGATCACGCGCAAGGAGTCGCACGCGCAGACGCGGGAGCGCCTCGTCCGGACCGCCCACCGCCTGTTCCTCTCGGACGGCTACAACGCGACCTCGCTCGACAAGGTCGCCACCGAGGCGGGCTTCTCGAAGGGTGCGGTCTACTCGAACTTCTCCACCAAGCACGAGCTCGGCCTCGCCGTCCTCGACGTGATCCATCAGGAGCGGGCGCTGTCGCTCGCGCGTGCGGTCGAGGGGGTCGAGACCGTCGAGGACCGGATCGACGCCTTCGCGGCCTGGGCCGAGGCCAACATCGGCGACGTCGGCTGGACCGCGCTCGAGGTCGAGTTCGCGACCAGCACCCGCCGGGTCCCGGGCGTGAGTCAGCAGCTGGCCTCCCGGCGTCGCGAGCTCACCGCGGCTGTCGCCGGTCTGCTCGAGCAGCAGGCCGCCGACCTCGGGCTCACGCTGCCCTCACCGGCCGAGGACGCCGCTGTCCGGCTGCTCTCCCTCGGCATCGGGCTCGGCGTCCAGCGCGCCTTCGACCCAGACCTCTCGGTCGCCAGCCTGGTCGACCTGCTGCGGTCGCTGCTGGAGGGTGCAGCCCGGGGCTAGCGGTCCTAGTGGGCCGGGGCGCCGTTGCGCTCGGGAGAGGGGAAGGAGGCCCGGTTCAGGCCGCGTACGGCCGGGCTCAGCAGCGTGGCGAGGGAGATCAGGACGTAGGCGATGCCGGCGATGGCGAGGATGTTCTCGATCCCGTACGCCGCAGCCAACGGCCCCATCGCCAGCTGCCCGACGGGGATGGCGATATAGGTGCCGAGCTGGTCGTAGGAGGACGCCCGGGAGAGCAGGTCGCTGGGAACGTTCTCCTGCATCGACAGCTGCCAGCCGAGGCTGAAGACCTGGATGCCGGCGCCGGAGAGGGCGGCGGCGGGCAGCAGCACGGCGAGCTCGGTGGAGAAGCCGAGCGCCGCGATCGGCAGGCCGAACAGGGCCATGCCGAGCATCCCGTAGAACAGCGGTCGCTCCAGCCGAACCTTCATCAGCACGATTGTCGCGGCGAGCACGCCGATGCCCTGGAAGGTCAGGATCAGGCCCCAGCCGCCCGCGCCCAGCGATGAGCCCTCGGCGCGCTGCGGGCCGAGGGTGAGCAGTCCGCCTTCGTAGAGCGCGTTGAGCATCGTCGCGGCGCCGACGCAGAGCCACAGCCAGCTGGTGGTGCGGAAGTAGTCCCAGCCGAGGCGCAGGTCGCCGACGACCGAGGCCTTGCTGACCGACCCGCTGAGCTTGACCGGCAGCAACAACAGCGCGGCGATGATCCAGGTGGCTGCGTCGAGCGCGAGCGCCCATCCCGCACCGACGGTGAGGACGAGCAGGCCGGCGGTGCCGGGGCCGGCGACCGCGACGACCGCCCGGGTCAGCGACATCAGCACGTTGGCCTCCTGCAGCATGGTGCGCGGCACCACGAGCGGGATGATGCCCTGCTGGGCGGGAAGTCCGGCGGCGGAGACGATGCCGTTGAGCGCGGAGAGCGCGATCAGGTGCCACAGCTCGGCGACACCGGCGATGACCAGGACGGCGACGACGGCCTGGCTCAGACCGGAGACGAGGTTGGAGACGAACAGGATCCGGGCCCGGCCCATCCGGTCGGCGAGAACGCCGCCGATGAGCATGAAGACGATCATCGGGATGGTGCGGGCCGCGAGGACGGCGCCGATGGCGATCGGCGCGTCACTCACCTCGAGGACGGCGAAGGCCAGGGCGACGGGCGCCATGAAGTTGCCCACCAGGTTGATCGAGCGGGAGGCGAAGAACCAGCGGAAGTGGGGTTCGCGAAGGGGGGCTGTCGCCGAGATCCGAGCCATTCGAGAGACAATAGACCTTCGTGGGATTTCTATCTGCCCAAAATTCTGATTTCCGTCACGAGACCGTTATCCCGGCCGCCCGCATCTCCTCGATGGCGTCTGCGCTGGTCGCCGGGGCGACGCCGGCGGCCAGACCGGCGAGCAGCCTGGTGTGGAAACCGGCGGCCCGTGCGTCGAGCGCGGTGGCACGTACGCAGTAGTCGGTCGCCAGCCCGCACACGTCGACCTCCTCCACCCCGTGGGCACGGAGCCAGTCGGTCAGGGTGGCGCCGCCGGTGGCCACACCCTCGAAGCCGGAGTAGGCCGCTGCGTACTCGCCCTTGCGGAAGATCTCGTCGAAGGTGACCGGGTCGAGGTTGGGGTGGAAGGCCTCGCCGTCGGTGCCCACGATGCAGTGCGCCGGCCACGAGCTGACGTAGTCGGGCGGGTTGCCGAAGTGGTCGCCCGGGTCGATGTGGTGGTCTTTGGTTGCCACGACCAGCCCGTACGTCTGCTCCGGCTCCTTGCTCGCCGCCCGCTCACGCAGCAGCTGACCGATGTCGTAGGCCACCCGGGCCCCGCCGTCGACCGGCAGGGACCCGCCCTCGCAGAAGTCGTTCTGTACGTCGACCACGATCAGTGCGCGCGTCATGCTCGCCAGCCTAAACGGTGGCGGTTCGTCTAGGTATGCAGTTGAGCCGTCACATCCCATGCGGAGTTCCACGTGGGATGTGACGGTTGACCTGCATACCTAGACGAACCGTCAGACGAACAGCGTCGGGATCGCCGGATCGCCCTTGAGGAGCGAGTGGGCGATGACCGGGAGCTCGGCGACCGAGGCCCGGTGGCGGTCGCGGGCCGCGTCGAGGGGCTCGCGGCCGACGACCTCGCCCTTGCGCACGAGCTGGCTGAGGAGGGGACGGTCGTTGTTGTCGCCCTCGGGAGC
The DNA here is from genome assembly GCF_044453405.1 of Nocardioides sp. NPDC051685. Taxonomy (NCBI): domain Bacteria; kingdom Bacillati; phylum Actinomycetota; class Actinomycetes; order Propionibacteriales; family Nocardioidaceae; genus Nocardioides; species Nocardioides sp. NPDC051685. Next base: position 481,055 of record NZ_JBITCR010000003.1, read on the forward strand.
GGCGCCGATGCCGATCACCTCGGCGTCGGCGACATCCTTGCGGTTGCGGCGGCGCAGGGCGTACTTCCGGCCGCCGATCGAGGTCTTGGACGCGCTCTTCTTGGCGACCGGCTCGAGGTCGCCGGAGGCGCCCTCGCGGGCCACCAGCTTGTAGACGAAGCCGGCGGTCGGGTGGCCGGAACCGGTGACCAGCTGGGTGCCGACGCCGTAGCCGTCGACCGGGGCGGCGGCGAGCGCGGCGATGGCGTACTCGTCCAGGTCGCTGGTCACGATGATCTTCGTCCCGGTGGCGCCGAGGGCGTCGAGCTGGCGGCGTACGTCATGGGCGAGCAGCCCCAGGTCGCCGGAGTCGATCCGCACGGCACCGAGCTCGGGACCGGCGATCTCGACCGCCTTCGCCACCGCCTCGGCGATGTCGTAGGTGTCCACCAGCAGCGTGGTGCCCTTGCCGAGGGAGGCGACCTGGGCCTGGAAGGCCTGCTCCTCGGTGTCGTGCAGGAGGGTGAAGGCGTGCGCCGAGGTGCCGGTGGTGGGTACGCCGAAGCGGGCCCGGGCGGCGAGGTTGGAGGTGGCGGTGAAGCCGGCCACGTAGGCCGCGCGGGCGGCGGCGATCGCGGCCGCTTCGTGGGTGCGGCGCGAGCCCATCTCGATGCACGGACGCTCGCCCGCGGCGAGCGTCATCCGGGACGCCGCGGTGGCGATGGCCGAGTCGTGGTTGTAGATCGAGAGCAGCACCGTCTCCAGGACGACCGCCTCGGCGAAGCTGGCCTCGACCACGACCAGCGGCGACTGCGGGAAGAAGGTCTCGCCCTCGGCGTACCCCCAGATGTCGCCGGTGAAGCGGTAGCCCGCCAGCCACTCCAGTGTCCGGCCGTCGACGACGTCCTCGAGGATCGCCAGCTGCTCGGATTCGAAGCGGAAGGCCTCGATCGCGTCGAGTGCCCGGCCGACCCCGGCGACCACGCCGTAGCGCCGCCCGCCGGCCAGCCGCCGGGGGAACAGCTCGAAGACGGCACGGCGCTCCGCGGTGCCCGCCTTCAGGGCGGCCTGGAGCATGGTCAGCTCGTAGTGATCTGTCAGGAGCGCGGTCGAGTCCGCTGTCGAGTCCACGGGCACATCGTGGCACCAACGGCGCAGTCATGAGCGTGCCCGCGCGCAACAGACCAACTTGGAGTGCGGTATCGAGTCCGCCGACGCATACGTGGCACGATGGTTCTCATGAGCGCGCCAAGCCCCGTGGAGCTCGACGAGCCGGAGATCGACGACGTCGTCGCCCCCTCGACGCCATGGGTGACCATCGTCTGGAACGACCCGGTCAACCTGATGTCGTACGTCACGTTCGTCTTCCAGAAGTACTTCGGCTACTCCAAGAAGAAGTCGGAGAAGCTGATGATGGAGGTGCACAACGACGGCAAGTCGGCGGTCTCCTCCGGGTCGCGCGAGGAGATGGAGCGCGACGTGCAGGCGATGCACGAATATGGTCTCTGGGCGACCTTGGAGAAGCAGGAGTGATGGGCGGGTTCAGCTACCACCGCCGCAGCAAGCAGATCATCGCGACCTTCTCCGGGTTCGAGGCCGACCTGCTCCGGTCGCTGGCCTCCCAGCTCGTCGAGCTGCTGCGCAACGAGGTCGCCGCACCTGCCGAGAGCGATGATCCGCTCGAGGCGCTGCTCGACTTCTCCGGACCGACCACCGAGCCCGAGGACCCGGTGCTGAAGCGGCTCTTCCCCTCCGCCTACGGGAACGACGAAGAGGCGGCCGGGGAGTTCCGGCGGTTCACCGAGGGCGGGCTGCGTGACGGCAAGGCGCGGGCCGCCTCGACGATCATCGACTCCCTCGAGGAGGCCGGGCTCCCGCCCGAGCTCGACGAGGACGGGCTGGTCATCGACGTCGAGCTCCCGATCCCCGACGCCGAGGCGTGGATGCGCTCATTCACCGACATCCGGCTGGCGCTCGCGACCCGGCTCGGGGTCGAGGAGGGCGACGAGGACTTCTGGGACTCGCTGCCCGACGACGACCCCGCCGGCCAGGTCTACGGGATCTACCAGTGGGTCGGGATCCTGCAGGAGACCATCGTCGAAGCGCTGTGGGCGGCGTCCTGAATACACCATCGCGGTCCTCGACCGTGACGGTGTCCGGCACCCGGTCATGTGCGTCTTCGCTGCTCGGCCCGCCTAGGCTGATCCCGTGCTGACCATCGACCAGGCGACGTACGACGCGATCGTCGCCCACGCGAAGCGCGACCATCCCGACGAGGCGTGCGGGATCGTCGCGGGCCCTGAGGGGTCCGACCGGCCGGAGCGGTTCATCGAGATGATCAACGCCGCCGGCTCGCCGACCTTCTACGAGTTCGACTCGACCGATCTGCTCCAGCTCTACAAGGAGATGGACGCGAACGACGAGGAGCCGGTGATCGTCTACCACTCCCACACGGCCACCGAGGCCTACCCCTCGCGCACCGACATCGGACTGGCGATGGAGCCGAACGCGCACTACGTGCTGGTCAGCACCCGCGACTGTTTCACCGATGGGGGAAACGACGACGGCCCGGTCGAGTTTCGATCATTCCGCATCGTCGACGGCAACGTCACCGAGGAAGAAATCAGCATCGTCGCGACGTTGTCGTGACGCGCCCAAGAAACATCCAGCTAGGAGAACCCATGGCCATCGAGGTCAAGATCCCGACCATCCTCCGCACCTACACCGCCGGTGAGAAGGCAGTCAGCGCCGACGGTGCGACCCTGAGCGCCCTCATCGACGACCTCGAGGCGAACCACTCCGGCATCAAGGAGCGCCTCATCGACAACGGTGACCTGCGCCGCTTCGTCAACGTCTACATCAACGACGAGGACGTACGTTTCATCGGCGGCCTCGAGGCCGAGCTCAAGGACGGCGACCAGGTCGTCGTCCTCCCCGCCGTCGCCGGCGGCGCCGAGTAGTCACCGATTCTCCTCGAGTGGTCACCCAGCGCGAATGGGTGACCACTCGCTACCTGATGGGACGATAGACCCATGCGCTACGACAACCTGCTGGCGTCGGTCGGTGGCACTCCACTGGTGGGCCTGCCCCGCCTCTCGCCCTCGCCCGACGTACGTCTGTGGGCCAAGCTCGAGGACCGGAACCCCACCGGCTCGATCAAGGACCGCCCGGCTCTTCGCATGGTCGAGGAGGCCGAGAAGGACGGCAGGCTCCGCCCGGGCTGCACGATCCTGGAGCCGACCTCCGGCAACACCGGGATCTCGCTGGCCATGGCGGCCAAGCTCAAGGGCTACCGGATCGTGTGCGTGATGCCCGAGAACACCTCCGAGGAGCGGCGCCAGCTGCTGCGGATGTGGGGCGCCGAGATCGTCTCCTCACCCGCCGCCGGTGGCTCCAACGAGGCCGTCCGGGTCGCCAAGCGGCTGGCCGCCGAGCACCCCGACTGGGAGATGCTCTACCAGTACGGCAACACCGCCAACGCCCTCGCGCATGAGGAGGGCACCGGTCCCGAGCTCCTCGCCGACCTCCCCTCGATCACCCACTTCGTCGCGGGTCTCGGCACCACCGGCACGCTGATGGGCGTCGGCCGCTACTTCCGCTCCGCCAAGCCGGACGTACGCATCGTGGCCGCCGAGCCGCGCTACGGCGAGCTCGTCTACGGCCTGCGCAACCTCGACGAGGGCTTCGTCCCCGAGCTCTACGACGCCTCCCTCATCGACGCCCGCTTCTCCGTCGGCCCCCGCGACGCCGTCCGCCGCGTCCGTGAGCTGTTGGAGCTCGAGGGCATCTTCTCCGGCATCTCCACCGGCGCCATCCTCCACGCCGCCCTCGCCCAGGCCGCCAAGTCCCTCCAGGCCGGTGAGAAGGCCGACATCGCCTTCGTCGTCGCCGACGGGGGTTGGAAGTACCTCTCCACCGGAGCCTACGAGGGCACCATCGACGAAGCCGAGGAAGGCCTCGAGGGCCAACTCTGGGCCTGATCTCAAGTAGATCTGCCGCTTCGAGCGGCCGCCTGCCCCAGCGCTCTCAAATTGTCGGTGGGCGCGGCTAGCGTCCCGGATGCCTTGACGGTCGAGGTGTTCTGGACGGATGGCAGGGGCGGCTTGATCATGGATGGTTGGTTGGGTTCGCTTCGAGTGTCAGATATAGTCGACAGATGATCGAGGTCGTCAGGACCGGCGACTTCGACAGATGGCTGAGGAAGCTGAGGGCCCGCCGGGCCCGCCTGCGCATCGTCGCGCGCGTCGACCGGCTTGCTCACGGCAACCCCGGCGATGTGAAGCCAGTTGGCCATGGCATATCCGAGATGCGGCTGACTTATGGCCCGGGCTACCGGGTCTACTACCTACAAGACGGTGAGAAGCTGATCCTGTTGCTCTGTGGAGGCGACAAGTCCACGCAGAGCGAGGACATCGCGAACGCGCATGCTCTGGCCGAAGAGTGGCACGCAGACAAGGACGCTCAGCACGATGGCGAATGAGAAGTACCAGCGCTTCGACGCTGCCGACTACGTGGACGGCCTCGATGACATCGCCGCATATCTCGAGATCGCCCTCGAGGACTCGGCGGAGGACCCGACGGCGGTGCCTCGCGCCCTCGGCGTGATTGCGAGGTCACAGAACATGAGCGAGCTCGCTCGTCGGGTCGGAATGAGCCGCGACGGTCTCTACAAGGCGCTGTCCGCGGACGGCAACCCTACCTGGTCGACGATCCTCAAGGTGACGAACGCGCTCGGACTCCGGTTCGAGCTGCACGCCGTCGCGTAGAGGCAGGTCAGCGGCAGAAGGCGTAGACGACGAGGCCGTGGTCCTCGCCGCCGAAGACCTGGTCGAGAGCCTTGCCGGTGAGATGGGCGTCGACGTAGCGCGGGTCGGAGCCGGTGGCGACGATGGCGTGGCCGGGCAGCTTGCCGGCCATGTCGCGTGGGGCCTCGGCGCTCCAGCAGTCGTGCTTCTCGATGAGGGCGGCGGGGCTGCCGGGGGCGAGGGGACGGTCGGCCTCGGGCGTGGCGACGAGCTGGACCAGCGCCACGGCGACGGCGGATGCGTACATCGCCCAGATGCCGAGCGCCACGATCCCGTTGCTTCCGAGGATGGCTCCCACTCTGGGCCAACGCGGCAGCGGGCCGCGGGGTTACGGGCCGACGTCGGCCATGTCGTGCTCGTGGATCCAGGAGAGATGGCGGTCGTACGCGTCGGGTGACCCGAGCCGCTTGTTGCGGGCCTGGGCGCGCGGACCGTCGGGGAGGTGGAGGACGTCGGCGGCGGCCAGCGAGGCGACCTGGATCCGGCGGGTGCGGTCGCGGCGGCGTACCTCGTAGGTGGTGCGGGCGCGGTCCCGGTCGTCGTCGGAGGCGAGGCAGTCGGCCAGGACGATCGCATCCTCGATCGCCTGGGCGGCACCCTGGCCGTGGTGGGGGAGCATCAGGTGGGCGGCGTCGCCGAGCAGCGTGACCCGGCCGCGCGACCAGGTGGTCAGCGGCGGCCGGTGGAAGAGTCCCCAGCGCTCCGCGCCGGACGCCGCCGAGACCATCTGGACGAGGGCCGGATGCCAGCCGGCGTACGCGTGGACGTGCTCGTCCGGGTCGGCCGGCCAGGACCACGAGTCCGGCACCCAGGGCCCGAGCTGCCGCCTGACCAGCAGGAACGCATGGTCGCCGTCGCCGACCGGATGGTGCATCAGATGGCCGTCGGCCCCGAGCCACAGCTGCAGGCGATCGGGGTCGGGGAGCAGGGTGAGACGCGAGCGCGGCACGATCCCACGCCAGGCGACGCAGCCGGAGAACTGGGCGTCGTCGTAGCCGACGACGTGGTCGCGCAGCATCGAGCGGGCGCCGTCGGCACCGATGACCAGGTCGGCCTCGACCGTCCCGCCGCCGGCGAACTCCAGCGCGACGGGACCGTCGCCGGAGTCGGTGAGCCCGACCAGCCGGTGGCCGAGGTGGAGCCCGTCGGCGCCGAACGCCTCGGTGAGGAGCGCGTGCAGGTCGACGTGGCGGATGCCGTAGCAGGGAGCGCCTGCTCGGGCGGCGTACTCGGTCGCCGAGAGCACCCGGCCGATCGCGGCGCCGGTGTGGCCGTCGCGCCAGACCAGCCCGTCGACGGTCGCCGAGACCTCGGCGAGCCCAGGCCCGAGCCCGATGCGTTCGAGGAGCCTGGTCGCGTTGGCCGGGAGCAGCACGGCCTCCCCGGTCGGGTGCGGATCGGTCGCGGCTTCGTACACCTCGACATCGATGCCCTGACGGAGCAGCTCGATCGCGAGGGTCAGGCCACCGATTCCGGCGCCGATGATCGTGACCCGCAGGCGGCGGTCCCTGCGCAACGCGGCCCGAGCGATCCGGCCGACCGACATCAACGCTCCCTTCACGCGGTTACGTTGCGAACGTACCTCAGGGTTGCGTTTCCTTGTGGTGGTCTCGACAAGCTCAGCACTCGGTTACCGACTCACTTGACGTCGAGCGTCTGCTCCTTGTCGATGTCGCTGGTCTCGATGGGGCCGAGGCCGAGCAGGTCCAGGGCCAGGTTGCCGAGGTCGGCGTTGCGGATGGGCTGCGGGCCCTCGTAGTCGGGGCGGCCCTTGCCGGGGTCGCGGTAGTCGTCGGTGTTGAGCTCGTAGAGGTCCGTGCCGGCGCCGGCGTCCGGGCCCCACACGACGAACGGGATCCGGTAGTTCTCGTAGACCTTCTCGGAGTGGTTGGTGATGCCCGGCTTGAAGCCGTGGTCGGCGGTGAGCATGACGTCGAGGTCCTTCTTCAGGTCGGCGTCCTCGTCGATGACCTTCAAGAACTCACCGACCTCCTTGTCGGACTCTTCGACGGCGTCGAGGTAGTCCGGCGACATCCCGCCCGACTTGTGCCCAGCGACGTCGGGAAGCGAGAGATGTACGAAGGTGAGGTCCCGCTGCTCGTCGGCGAGGTCCTCGACCGCCTCCGGGACCAGCTTGGCGTGGTCGTCGATCGGCACGAACACGTCGATGTCGTCCTCCCAGGCCCGCTGCCACAGCTCGAACTTCTGCTTGGTCACGAAGACGCCCGTGCTGAGCCCGGCCTCGTGGGCGACGGTGAACATCGAGTCCTCGTCCGGGTCGATCGACTTCGCCGGGTCGCCGACGTTCCAGGTGACCCCGTGGCCGCCGGCGTCGGCGTCGATCGGGTCGCTGGTGACCATGCCGGTGTGGTTGGGCAGGGTGATGTTCTTCTCGTAGGCCGTGCGGGCGTTGAGCGTCGAGGCGCCCTCGTCGAGCAGCCGGTGGATGTTCGGCGTCTTCGCCGGGCCGAGCTCGGCCAGCGCGTCCGGGTTGAGCCCGTCGATCGAGATCGCGAGCACCTTCCGGTCGGTCTGGTCGGCCTTGCGCTCGGCACGGTCGCCACCGCCACCGCCACCGGCACCGGCACCGTCACGGTCGGGGAGCGCGGTGAGCGCCACGACGAGCACGACGACCAGGAAGATGCCGAGGGAGAGAAGTGGGAAGAGGCGACGCACCGGCACACCCTAAGTGAACCCGATGACACCCCGGGCGAACGCTCAGCGAATGTCCAGTGACTGAGTTGAGTTCAGAGTGCTGCCGGGGATGGGGCCCAGGCCGAGCAGATCGAGGGCCAGGTTGCCGAGGTCGCCGTTGCGGATCGGCTGCCTGCCGTCGTACGTCGGCCGGGTGGTCCCGGGCGCGCGGTAGTCGGGGTTGAGCCGGTAGAGCGAGGCGCCACGGGCGACCCCGGGGCCCCACACCACGAACGGGATCCGGTAGTTGGCGTAGAGGTGGGCGCTGTGGTCGGTGGCGCCGGCCTTGAAGCCGTGGTCGGCCGTGAGAATGACGTACGTCGACCCCTTGAGCGCGCTGGAGGAGTCGATGGCCTTCAGCAGCCTGCCGATGCGGGCGTCGGTGCGGATCACCGAGGCGCGGTAGGCCGCGCTCATCCCGCCGTCGCGGTGGCCGTAGTGGTCGGGGGAGCCGAGGTGGACGAAGGTGAAGGCGCGCTTCTTCTCGGTCAGATCGCGGGCGGCTCGGTCGACGAGGTCGGCGTCGCCGTCGAGCACGAACCGGCCGATCGAGGGCCACGAGCGGTCGAAGAGGCCGAACTTCGACTTCGAGGCGAACAGGGCGCTGCTCCGGCGGGCACGCCCGACCTCGCTGAAGACCGAGGAGACCGGATGCCCGGCGGCCTCCTGCACCGTCATCCAGGACCGGTCGGTGTTCCAGGTGACCCCGTGGCCGTGGGCGGAGCGGGTGATCCGGCGGCTGGTGACCATCGAGGTGTGGTTGGGGAGAGTGACGCTCTGCTCGTACTCGCTGCGCGCCTCGCGGGTCGAGGCACCGCCACGCATCAGCCGATAGATGTTGGGCAGGTGTCCCGGGCCGAGCCTCTCGATGGCGGTCACGCTGAGCCCGTCGACGGAGATCGCGAGCACTCGCTTCGTCGTCGCCGCCTGCGCGGGCCGTCCGGGCAGCTCGACCATCGCGAAGGTCACGCCCAACAGGGCCATCAGGACCATCAGCACCAGCGACCGTCGAGAAAACGTCATAACCGGACGTTAACAACAGTTTCGGGCCCTGATCATGAACGTGAGATGGATCTCGGGTATGTCTCGAGTGACCCCCAGCACTGCGAAGTGGCGGCGTTTGGGCCTAGCCTTGACGATCGTGCAGTCCGTCTCGTCCCTGGGTTCGCCCTCGCCCCTGGGTTCAGCCCAGCCCGACCGCGATGCCCCGATCGGGATCTTCGACTCGGGCTTCGGTGGTCTCACCGTCGCGCGGTCGGTGATCGACCAGCTCGCCCACGAGTCGATCCTGTACCTCGGCGACACCGCCCGCGCGCCCTACGGCCCCAAGCCGATCGCCGAGGTGCGCGAGTACGCCCTGGAGTGCCTCGACCATCTTGTCGAGCAGGGCGTGAAGGCCGTGGTCATCGCCTGCAACTCGGCCTCGGCCGCGATGCTCCGTGACGCCCGTGAGCGCTACAAGCCGCTGCCCGTCGTCGAGGTGATCCTGCCGGCGACCCGTCGTGCCGTCGCCGCCTCCCGAACCGGCCGTATCGGGGTCATCTGCACCCACGCGACGGCCGAGTCGATGGCCTACGACGACGCCTTCGCCGCCGCGCCCCACGTCTCGCTGCACACCCGGGCGTGCCCCCGGTTCGTGCCCTTCGTCGAGGCCGGCATCACCGGCGGCGACGAGCTCCTCGCCGCCGCGCACGAATATCTGGACCCGCTGACCAGCGCCGGGGTCGACACGCTGATCCTCGGGTGCACCCACTATCCGCTCCTGACTGGTGTGATCTCCTATGTGATGGGCGACAACGTGACGCTGGTCAGCAGCGCCGAGGAGTCGGCGAAGGACGTCTACCGCGTCCTCGCCGAGAACGACCTCATGCGCGAGAGCGGTGAGCCCACCTACACGTTCCTGACCACCGGCAACCCGGCCGAGTTCAAGGCGATCGGCGCCCGCTTCCTCGGCCCCGAGCTCGCGGCCGCCCAGCAGTTCGCCGGAGGGCTGGGTTCAAGGTGGCGGGGATGACGTTCGGGATGCGGCTGACCGTCATCGGGTGCTCGGGCTCCTATCCCGGGCCCGAGAGCCCCGCGTCCTGCTACCTCGTCGAGGCCGACGACTCGACCGGGCGGACCTGGCGGATCGTGCTCGACATGGGCAACGGCGCGCTCGGCGTCCTGCAGCGCTACGTCGACCCACTGCTGATCGACGCGGTCCTGCTCTCGCACCTGCACGCCGACCACTGCGTCGACATGACCTCCTACTACGTCCTCCGCAAGTGGCACCCGACCGGCCCGCAGCCGCCGATCCCGGTCTACGGCCCCAAGGGCACCGGCCGGCGGCTGGCGAAGGCCTACGACCTGCCCAAGCGTCCCGGGATGCGCGAGGAGTTCGCGTTCTCGACCTACACCGGGCCGATCCACCTCGGCCCGTTCGTGGTCACGCCGACGGCCGTGGTGCATCCGGTCGATGCGTTCGGGCTGCGGATCGAGGCGCACGGCAAGGTCATCGCCTACAGCGGCGACACCGCCGAGACCGAGGCGCTGCTCGACATCGCCACCGATGCCGACCTGTTCGTGTGCGAGGCCGCCTTCCGTGACGGTGTCGAGAACCCTCCCGGGGTCCACATCACCGGCGTCCACGCGGGCGAGTACGCCACCAAGGCTCATGTGAAGAAGCTGGTCGTCACCCACGTCCCGCCGTGGCACGACCCCGCCGATGCGCTCCGTGAGGCGCGCTCGACGTACGACGGGCCGACCGAGCTGGCGGCCACCGGCGCGGTCTACACGGTCTGACCGATCAGACCAGCCCGGCGTCGTGGACGGTGATCGCGATCTGGACGCGGTTGGTGGCGCCGAGCTTGTCGAACAGCCGCGAGACGTGCGCCTTGACGGTCGGGATGGAGAGGTAGAGCTCCTTGGCGATCTCGGCGTTGCTCAGCCCGCGCCCGACGGCGAGCGCGACCTCGTGCTCGCGCTCGGTGAGCGCCTCGAGGCGGCGCCCGGCGGCGGCGGCGCGCTCGCCGGTCGGCTCGGCACGGAGCCGGGTGATCAGGGTGCGGGTGGCCTTGGGGGAGAGGATCGGCTCGCCCGTGGCGACCGCGCGGATCGCCGCGACGATCTCGGGCGGCGGGGTGTCCTTGAGCAGGAACCCGTCGGCACCGGCGCCGAGCGCGTCGACGACGTACTCGTCGGCACCGAAGGTGGTCAGCACGATGACGCGTGGCTTCTGGGGCTCGGTCATCAGGCGCCGGGTCGCCTCGAGCCCGTTGATCCGCGGCATCCGGATGTCCATCAGCACCACGTCAGGGGCGGACGTACGCACCAGGGCGAGCGCCTCCTGACCGTCGGTCGCCTCGCCGACGACCTCGATGTCGGCCTGGCCACCGAGCATCAGCCCGAGCGCCGAGCGGACGAGCGGGTCGTCGTCGACGATCCCCACCTTGATCTTGGCCGGAATCTCTGGAGTGGTCCCTGGGCTGCTCACTGGCCCCACGGTAGCCATGCTTCGAGGATGAAGACATCCTTTTCCGTACGGTGCGCGAGCCGCCCGCCCGCGAGGTCGACGCGCTCGGTGAGCCCGACCAGGCCCAGGCCGGCGCCGGGCGTGTTCGAGTCGAAGCCGAGGCGGTTGCGCAGGTCGACGTCGATGCCGTGCTCCTCGGAGCCACGCAGCGCGACCTGCAGCAGGGCTCCCGGGGCGTGCTTGCGGGAGTTGGTGATGCCTTCCTGCACGACCCGGTAGATCGACCGTCCGACCGCCTCCGGCGGCGAGCCTTCGACGTCGTCCTCGAAGGTGATGTTCATGCCGCCCGCGCGGGCCTCCTCGACGAGGCGGCCGATGTCGGCGTACGTCGGCTGGGGCGCGGTCTCGGGGTCCTCGCCGTTGCCGCGCAGCACACCGAGCACGGTCCGGAGGTCATCGAGGGCCCGGTGCGCGCCGTCGCGGATGGTGCCGACCTCGCCCCGGACCTCGTCGGCGGAGAGGTCCTCGCGGTAGGCGAGGGCTCCGGCCTGCATGGAGATGTGGGAGATGCGGTGGGCGAGCACGTCGTGCATCTCGCGGGCGATCCGCCGGCGCTCGGTCTCGCGGGCCTGCGAGACACGCAGCGCCTGCTCGGCCTCGGCGGTCTCGGCGCGCAGCCGGAGCGTCGCGATCAGCTCACGCCGTGAGCCGATGTACATGCCCCATGCCACCAGAGCGGCGACAACCGCCACGTTGACACCGACGTTGAGGCCCCACATGGCGACGGCCGGCGTCAGGTCGTCGGAGGACGTGGAGGTGTCCATGAATGCGAACCAGAACATGCCCGCACCCAGGCTGAGCAGCGAGATCGGGATGATCTCGCGCCAGCGACGACGGGTCGCCAAGGAGACGAGCGCGAGCGCGGAGGCGCCGGCGGAGACGAGCGAGACCGCCCCGGCGATGGTCGTGAACGTGGCGATCGCGACCGGCCATCGGCGGCGCCAGAACACCAGGACCAGACAGACGACGCCCAGCCCGATGTCGAGCGCGAAACGCCAGTCGGGCCATCCGCCGACGCTGGAGGTCAACCCGAGGGCGCTGATCGCCAGTGCAGCGAGATATCGCCAGACGTGTCCCCACACACTCAGACGGGGCTGATAGGCCTCGGGCGACAGTTGCTGCACGGCGTACACGCTAGTCACCGAAGGTCACGGACACAGGATCCCGCGGTCGCGCCCGGACCCATACTTTTGTCGGGTTGCGGGTCATCCGTATGTCCGATGCAGTCCGCGCCGGCTGCACGGCAGGATGTACGCCATGATCAAAGTCGAAGGACTGACGAGGGTCTACGGGACCTTCACCGCGGTCGACGACGTGTCGTTCACCGCAGAGGCCGGCAAAGTCACCGGGTTCCTCGGCCCGAACGGCGCGGGCAAGTCGACCACCATGCGCATCATGGTCGGCCTGACCAACCCCACCAAGGGTCGGGCAACGATCGACGGCAGCCTCTATGCCGACCTCCCCAACCCCGGCCGCCACGTCGGCGTGCTGCTCGACGCCAGCGCCCAGCACGACGGCCGCACCGGCCGCGAGGTGCTCACGCTCGCCGCGATGACGATGGGCCTGCCCAAGTCGCGCGTCGACGAGATGCTCGAGCTGGTCTCGCTGACGCCGTCGGAGGCGAAGCGCCGGATCAAGAACTACTCGTTGGGTATGAAGCAGCGCCTGGGCATCGCGCACGCGCTGATCGGTGACCCCAAGGTGCTGATCCTGGACGAGCCGGCCAACGGTCTCGACCCGGCGGGCATCCGCTGGATGCGTGGCCTGCTGAAGGAGTACGCCGACCGCGGCGGCACCGTCCTGCTCTCCTCCCACCTGCTGCACGAGGTCGAGCAGATCGCCGACGAGCTGATCCTCATCGGCAACGGGCGCATCGTGGCCGAGGGGACCAAGGACACGATCCTGGCCAGCCAGGGCACCGCCGGCCAGTCGCTGGTCACCTCGCTGGACAACGAGGCGCTCACCGTCGCGCTCAAGTCCAAGGGTTACAGCGTCGAGCCGCTCGGCACCGGTATGCGCGTCTCCGCCGCACCGGCCGAGGTGGGCAAGGCTGCTCTGGAGGCCAACGTCGTGCTCACCGACCTGCGTGACGGCGGCGCCGGCCTCGAGGACATCTTCCTGCAGCTCACCGCCGAAACCCAGCGCGAGAACGTCGCGCTGATCCACGCCGAAGGAGTCTCCGCATGAGCGCCGTATCCGTAGCGCCGTCGACCCCGCTGCCCACGGCCACCAAGGTGCCGTTCGGACGGCTGGTGCTGGTCGAGTGGCGCAAGATGACCGACACGCGGGCGGGACGCACGCTGCTGATCATCTCCGCGGGTCTCCTGCTGCTCGCGATGGGCATCGTCGTCCTGGTCGCCGCCCTCAACGACAACTTCTCCGTGGACCTGGCCCTGTGGTCGCAGATCCTCGTCTTCCCGATCTCCCTGCTCACCCCGGTGCTGGCGATCCTGATCGTCACCCAGGAGTGGGGTCAGCGCACCCACATGGTCACCTTCACCCTCGAGCCGAGCCGGATGCGGGTGATCGTGGCCAAGCTCGTCGCCGTCGTGGCGCTGGTGTTGGCGCTGATGGCGGTCGCCGTCCTGTGCGGCGTCATCGGCAACGTCCTGGCGGCCGCCTTCGGCGGCTATGACGCGTCGTGGTCGCTCGACGGCACGATGTTCGGGTGGACGGTCGTCTCCCAGCTGCTCTACTTCGTGATGGCGTTCGGTCTCGCGATGTGCCTGCTCAGCACGCCGTTCTCGATCGTCGTCGTCTACACGGTGCAGCTGATCCTGCCGATCGTGGTGTGGACTCCGCTGATGGCGTTCTTCGGGTGGGCTCGCGACCTGATCCCCTTCATCGACATCGGCATCGCGACCTCTCCGTTCATGGCGCAGAGCATCACGGGGCAGTCGACGAGCCTGGAGACCTCTGACTACCTCGCCCTGGTCACCAGCATCCTCCTGTGGGTCGTCGCGCCGGTGGTCCTCGGCAGCATGCGCGTGATCAAGTCCGAGCTGAAGTAGTTCACCGGACTGTTCGCGACACGACACGCGGGGGTGGGTGCTTCGGCACCCACCCCCGTCACCGTTGTCGGACGTGGGCACCTACCTGCGTTACGCGGCGCTGGGCGACAGCGCCACCGTTGGTCTCGGCGACCCTGTCTCCACAGGGTGGCGAGGATGGGCCCGGCTGCTCGCCGAGGCTCTGGGACAGAGGTACGACGTCTCCTTCTGCAACACCGCGATCATCGGGGCGACCTCGACCTTGGTGGTCGAGCAGCAGCTCGCCGACGCGGTAGCGCACCGGCCCGACGTGGCCTCGCTGATCGTCGGGGTCAACGACGTGATGCGGTCCGCCTGGGACACCGCCAGGCTTCGGGACGACCTGATGACCTGCGCCGACGCCCTCGCGGGCCAGGGTGCGCTGCTGATGACCGCGCGGTTCCACGACCACTCGGTGATGTGGCCGATGCCGGGTTGGATGAAGCGGTCGATCCAGCGGCGTACGGCCGATCTCAACGCCATCTGGGACGAGGTCCATGCCACCTACGGTGGTCTGCGGCTCGACCTGGGTGCGGTCCCCGACCTGCACGAGCGGAGGTTCTGGGCCGCTGACCGGCTGCATCCCTCCGAGCTCGGCCACCGGCGGATGGCTCGTGCGTTCGGGGAGCAGCTGGTGACGTACGGCTTCTCCTTCGAGCCGCCGTCGCTGCAGCCGGCCGGCGGGCTGCCGACCAGCTGGCGGCAGGATCTGGCCTGGATGGCCGGTGAGGGAGTGCCGTGGATGGGGCGGCGGGCGCGGGATCTGGGGCCGTGGGTCGTGCGCCGGGCCTGGGCCCGACCCAGCGGTGAACCCCAGCAGGAGACCGTTGCATAGGGTGGTCCCGTGACCACACGAGCTGACGGGCGCGCCGACGACGAGCTGCGCCCCATCAAGATCACCCGCAACTGGCTCGACCACGCGGCCGGTTCCGTCCTCATCGAGTTCGGCAAGACCCGCGTCCTGTGCGCCGCCTCCGCCTCCGAGGGCGTGCCGCGCTGGCGCAAGGGCTCCGGGCTGGGCTGGGTGACGGCGGAGTACGCCATGCTCCCCGCCTCCACCCACGAGCGCTCCTCGCGCGAGTCGGTGAAGGGCAGGATCGGTGGGCGTACGCACGAGATCTCCCGGCTGGTCGGGCGCTCGCTGCGCGCCGTCATCGACTACAAGGCGCTCGGCGAGAACACCATCAACATCGACTGCGACGTGCTGCAGGCCGACGGTGGGACGCGCACCGCGGCGATCACCGGCGCCTATGTCGCGCTGGCCGACGCGGTCGCCTCGCTGGGTGTCTCCAAGGCGCTGACCGGCTCCGTCGCCGCGATCTCGGTCGGGATCATCGACGGTGTGCCGCGGCTCGACCTGCCCTACGAGGAGGACGTCCGCGCCGAGACCGACATGAACATCGTGATGACCGGCGAGGGCAAGTTCGTCGAGGTGCAGGGCACTGCCGAGGGCGCCGCCTTCGACCGCGCCGAGCTCGACCTGCTGCTGGCGCTGGGCGAGAAGGGCTGCGCCGACCTGACCAAGCTGCAGGAGGCCGCCCTTGCCGGCTGAGCCGAGGATCCACGTCGCCTCGCGCAACGCCAAGAAGCTGGGAGAGATGTTCCGGATCCTCTCGCCGCTGGTGCCCGGGGTCTCGGTCGTCGGCCTCGACGACGTCCCCCACTACGACGAGCCGGTCGAGGACGCACCGACGTTCGAGGGCAATGCGCTGATCAAGGCGCGGGCCGGTTTCAAGGCCACCGGCCTGCCGACCGTCGCCGACGACTCGGGTCTCTGCGTCGACGCCCTCAACGGGATGCCCGGCGTGCTCTCGGCCCGCTGGGGCGGCCCACCCAAGTCGGATGCCCGCAACAACGAGCTCTTGTTGGCGCAGCTCTCCGACGTCCCCGACGAGCGCCGCGGCGCCCACTTCGCGTGCGCGATCGCCTTCGTCTCGGACGCTGGCGAGATCGTCGTCGAGGGACGCATGGACGGACGGATCATCCGCGAGGTCCGCGGTGACGGCGGGTTCGGCTACGACGTCCTGTTCGTCGCGGTCGACACCGAGGACGGACGTACGTCTGCCGAGCTGTCGATCGAGGAGAAGGACGCCATCTCCCACCGCGGGCGGGCGCTGCGCGAGATCGCTCCTCAGGTGGCGTCGCTGCTGAGCTGACCCTCGAGGCCGATCTGCCAGTCGAAGAGGCCCTGCTCGACCAGCACGGTGAGCAGGGCCTTGTCGAGCCCGGTCGCGATCGCGACGCCGATGAGGACCAGGACGATGCCGAGCACCTTGTGGAAGGCGCCCTCCGGATCGATCGCCCAGCGGAGCCCGGCGAGCAGTGCGCGCCCGCCCGCCATGACCGCGGCCAGCAGGAGGGTCAGGCCGGCGACGTAGGCGATCAGGTAGCCGAGCCCGCGCAGCGGCTCGGCCGGGAGGATGGCCGCCACGATCAGCGCGTACGTCGGACTGCAGGCGCTGAAGACCGGGCCCATGCTCGCCCCGAGGAGGACGTCGCCGCCGATCCCGTCGCGGGTCCTCGCGCGGGCCAGGTGCTCCTGGGCACGAGAGCCGAGCCCGAGGCGGAACGCCACCGCGTCCCATAGCCGGGGCCAGATCATCACGACACCGAAGAGCGCCACGATCACGCCGGAGACGACGCTCCAGAACCGTGGCGGGACATCGATCAGCAGCGTCGTCGACTTGAGCACGACGCTGAACACGATGACGGAGACGCCGAGCGCGGCGACCGCCACCCACGGCCGCCGCTCGCCGGTCCCGCGGGAGAAGATGGCCGGCACGAACGCCACCACGCACGGGGCGAGCACCGAGAGCGCGCCGGCGAGGAACGACGCGATCAGCAGCGTCACCGGGTGTGCTCGAGGATGGCGTCGACCGACTTGTCCTGGCCATAGCCCGACCACAGCTTGATCCGCTTGCCGGTGGCGTCGACGCGTACGAAGGTCGACTGGATGGTCACCTCGTACTTCTTGCGCAGGTCTGTCGCGGAGTCGTAGTCGACCTTCAGGATCTGCGCTCCGTCCGGCACCGTCCCGCTCTCGATCGCCTCCTCGAACCCACGACACTCCGGGCACCACGGGGCGTGGAAGAAGAGGATCGTATCGGTGTAGCACACGTCGGCGGCCGCCTCGGCGGAGTAGTCGGCGTAGCGGCCCGGCGCCTCGCAGGCGGGGTCCTCGGCAGGCATCTCGCCGGGAGGGGACTCGGCGGGAGCGGACTCGACGGGTGATGGCGTCGAGGCGGCGGCCGGGGGCGCCGGGTCACTGGCCCGTTCGGCGTTGCTGCCGCAGCCGGCGGAGAGGAGGACGAGGGCGATCACAACCACGAGGCGCGATGTCATGTGGCTGGGTTCGGAGCGGTTCCCCGCACGGATGGGTGTTCAGGGGGCGCATGGGGCCAGTCAATCGGGCGGATCAACCGATCAACGGCGTGAGCACCAGCCCGCCGATCGTCAAGACGAGGTTGAGCATCGCGAAGAACGCGCCGATGATGCCGGCAACGCGGGCGCTCCCGGCGAGCGGGCGACCACCCCGGGTGAGGCCCGCAGATGCAGCGGCGCAGGCGCCGAAGATGCCCGGCGCTCCGGACCAGAAGAACACGACCGTGACGACGGCGAGGGCGAGCAACAGGAACGAACCGACCCGGGCCCCTGCCGGCGTCCGTGCAAGCAACAGGAGCAGGCCGACGCCGATGACCAGGGCCGCGGTGCCGAAGATCGAGATGGCGATGATCGACTCGACCGGGCCCTCGCTGTGGTACGGGTCCTTGTCGGTGAGCACGATGTCGCCGGTGTGCACCCCGAGCTGGGCGAGCACGCACACGGCGTACACGCCACCGACGAGCACCCTGGCGGACGGGAGCTGCACCGTTCGCGGTGCCGTCGATGTCGACATCTGAGCCTCCGTCGTTCGCGCCCGGCGCGTCCGGGTTCGCGTTCATCATCGTCGAGTCGGAGTCCCGCGCACCAGGCCCGACGATCCCGTGCTGTCCCGCGGATGTCCCGGCCGAGACGAACCTCCTAGCCACAACCCGTACGTTCGTCCATGCTGGGGAATGTGGCCGAATCTGCCGCACCGGCTCCCGTCGTGTCGCCGGGCCTCTCCGTCGAGGTCGTGGTGGCCGGCTTGCTGTTCGCCGCCAGCGCCGGCACGACCGGCCTCGCCGCGCTCGAGCGCCAGGACCCACCGTCCGCGCTCCTCCTCCTGGGCTGGCCTCTCTTCGCGGTGGCAGGTGCTGTGCTGGTGGACCAGCAGCCGGGTTCGAGGGTCGGCAGGACCCTCATACTGCTCTCGCTCGGAGCGGTCGTCGCGACCGCGTGGTCGGCCGCGCGGTTCGGCGTACCGGAGGCGCCTGACCTGGCGAACGGCACGGCGGAGCTGTCGGCACTGCTCGCGTCCGCGGTGGCGATCTCGGTGCCCTGGGCGTTTCGGCCCCCGTACGCAGTGCGACCGGCGCTTGCGGCGTCCGCAATCGGTGTGACCGGAGGCTTGGTCGTCCTCGTAGCAGAGTCCGGAGCGATCGACGAGGCGCTGCGCGTCCCGGGATGGGTGCTCGTCACGCTCGGCACGCTGGGCGTCTGGTCGCTGGTCCTCGGGTCTGCCCAGACTGACAGCCGCAACGAGCGCCGCCGGGTGGCCTGGGCCGTGGTGCTGCTTGCCGTTGCGGCTGGCGTGCTCGCCGTGACGTGGCAGCTTTGGCCCGGGACGGCGGGCTACTACGCCACCGCTTCCGTTCTCGGCCTTTGCCCAGTCGTCCTTGCCGGGCTGTGGACGAGGTCCGGATTCCGCCCCTTGGACGAGCACCTGCTCGACATCGGCGTGGTGCTCGGCGTGCTCGTGACCGCCGCGGTGACCGCGGTGCTCGTGCGACTCGGAGCCGAGCTCGCGAACCAGCCCTCGTCGGACGCCACGACCGTCTTCATCGGGCTCCTCACGGCGCTGATGGCAGCGCCGGCCGGGCTCTGGATCCGCCGGACGGTGCTGGCACGTCGGTACGGCAGCGGCCTGATCTCTCCCGACGACGTCGCGCTGATCACCGCGGACCTGCACGCGAAGACCGAGCCGCGGGACCTGCTCGACAAGGCCGCGCGGATGGTGGCGGCCGCGAGCGGCAGCCGGGGCGCGCAGATCGTGCTCGGGGAAGACGAGCCGGTCGCGCCGGAGCACTGGGTCGTCCATCCTCTCCTGGTCGGCGGCGACCGGGTCGGTGCCCTCGTCGTCGAGTCGGAGAACCCGGAAGGACCCGAGACACGTCAGCAGAGAGTCGTGGCCCAGCTCCTCCCCACCGTGGCACTGGTCGCCCGTGCGGTCGGGCTCGCCGTCGAGGCCGAGCACTCCCGCCGGGACGTGGCCCGGGAGCGCGACGCCGAACGGAGGCGGGTCCTCGGTGACCTCCACGACGGGCTGGGACCCGTCCTGGCCGGTATGAGCATGCGTGTGCAGGCCGCACGGCGGACTCCTGAGTCCACCGAGACCGAGAAGCTGCTCGCCGACCTGGCCGCCGACCTCGCGGCCAGCCGGACCGACCTGCGCCGCATCGTCGCCGGGATCACCCCGTCGATGCTCGACGACGGCGACCTGGAGTCCGCCCTGCGGGCGTTGGTCCAGTCCTTCGGCTCGCCGGTCGACGGATGTCGCGTGGCCCTCGACGTGCAGCTCGACGCCGCGTTGTCCCCGGTGGTCAAGGTCGCGGTCTACCGCTCGGTCGCCGAAGGCGTGACCAATGCACTCCGCCACGCGGCCGCGTCGTCGATCGCCGTACGTGTGGACACCGATGCCGGGATGGTTCGCGTCGACGTCGTCGACGACGGACGCGGTGGCCCGGTCGTGCCAGGCGTGGGACTCTCCTCGCTCACGCAGCGAGCAGGTTCGCTCGGTGGATGCCTGGAGATCGAGAGCGCGGAACCGGCCGGAACGCACCTGCACCTCGAGCTTCCCGCGCTGGCACAGGGCGAGGTCCGGCCATGATCGACGTCCTGGTCGTCGACGACCATCCGATCGTGCTGGCGGGGCTCACCGCGCTGATCGGCTCCGACCCTCAGCTGTCTGTCGCCGGCACGGCACGTACGGCCGCGGAGGCTCGTGAGCTCGTCGGACGGATCGAGCATCCTGCGGTGGCGGTGCTCGACCTCCAGCTTCCCGACGGCGACGGCATCGCGCTCGGCATGGAGCTCAAGCAGTCGTGGCCCGCACTGCGGGTGCTGATCCTCACGATGCATGCCGACGAGGCGACGGTGATCCAGAGCCTCGCCAGCGGCCTGGACGGGTACCTCCTCAAGGACGCCGATCCCGAGGACGTGCTCGCCGCAGTGCACTCTGCGGCGGGCGGATCCATGGTCGTCGGACGCAGCGTGAGTGGGTTCGTGGTCGCCGCTGCGGCCTCTGCCCCTCGGTCCGACGCGCTCTCTGTCCTCGACGCGCGTGACCTGGAGATTCTCGAGCTGATGGTCGACGGACTGCCCACCTCGCAGGTGGCAGCGAGGCTCTACCTGGCTCCGAAGACGATCCGCAACCGGATGTCGGAGATGCTCGGCAAGCTGGGCGTGGCGAGCCGTGACGAGGCGATCGCACTCGGACGCGCAGCAGGTCTCGGTAGCGGCCGGCTGCGCTCCGGACAGCCTCCCCGCACCCCCTGACGGGACGTCGTCCCGCACATCGGGGACCACTGCAGGATGCGCGGCCCTGTCCGCGGGACACCGCCGAAGCCAAGGATCAGGTCATCGACAGGTACGGCGGCACGACGCCGACCGACCACACCCTCAAGGAGTCATCATGAAACTCTTCCGCATCCTCGCGATCCTCCCGCTCGCGCTCATCTCGCTGATGAACGTCGGCTACTCCTTCGGGACCGACCCGAAGCCCGACGTCACGCTCGCCATTGCCGTCGCGGCGATGGGTGTCGCCGGTCTCGTTGCGGTGTACGGGCTCGCCCGCAACACCAGGTGGGGCATCCCCGCCGCCCTCGTCGTAGCTGGCGTGAACGTCGCAGCCGCGGCTCTCGCGATCGTTGCCGATGAGGAAGGCGCGATCGTCGGCCTCGTCGTCAGTGCGATCGCTCTCGCCCTGGCTTTCGCCGCCTGGTCGGCCCAGCGCAAGGTGTCGGTGGCCTGAATGCGTTGCCTCCTTGCCGTCCCTGAGCTCGGGCGGCTGGACGTCGCCGGCACCGGCACCCGTCGAAGCGTTCGTGACGCCGGTGCGCTGAGACCAGCCTCACCCCATCCCAGTCCGAGGAGGACGGCATGAGCTCCAAGACCGACACTGCACCACCAACCAGCCCGGCGCCGGCGAACCCCGTCCGTGATCGACGTGGGTTCTGGCGGATCCTGCTCGCGGTCATCGCGCCGCTGCCGTTCCTCGCCAAGGGCGTCTACTACCTCCTGACCCCGGTGGCGGGTGACGTCACCTTCAAGGAGTCGGTGACCTCGTTCGAGGCCCACCGCGGCATCCTGGAAGCCCTGAAGTGGTTCGACGCGGTGTTCGTGGTCCTGGTCATCCCGGCCACGATCGCGGCGGCCTGGGTCGCCCGTCGCGGCGCCCCACGGCTCACCACCGCCGGGGCCGCCATCGCCCTGACCGGGCTCTTCTTCGGCATTTCCCTGCTCGGCGGGGTGACGACGCCGGCGATGATGGCCGTCCAGCACGACCTCGACCACACGTCGATGGCAGCGCTGGACGACGCCCTGCACCACGAGCCCCTGCTCGGGATCGCCTCGCTGCTGTTCATCGTCGGGATCGTCTTGGGGCTGGGGCTGCTCGGCGGGGCCCTCAAGCGCAGCCGGGCCGTGCCCGCGTGGGTCGGGTTCGCCGTGATGATCGGCGGCGCGACCCACCCATTCATCCCGAGCCATGTCGGTCAGGGCATCGGCCTGTTCGTTGCCGCCGCTGGCTTCGTCGGCGTGAGCGTCGCCCTGCTGCGGATGTCCAACGACGAGTTCGATCTCCCCGCCACATCTCACATCGTTCGCCACCGTGCCCGCGACGTGGGCAGGCTGCCACATGGAGAGAGAACATGAAGCTGTACGTCTGCTGGAGCACCAACGGAAGCGATCATCACGACTGCCACAAGGCCTACCAGGGTCTGACCGACGCCGGCCACAGCCCGGAGATCGTGAAGGCCCGAGGCCAGGAGCACCTGCCGAGGTTCCTGCAGTTCAGAGTCCGCCGCGAAGTGCACGCCTTGACCGGCTCGTTCTTCGTCCCGGTCCTCCTGCTCGATGACGGCACCGCCATCAACAAGCCAGACGAGATCGTTGCTTGGGCGCAGGCTCAGAAGATCTAGGTCTGGCACGTCGTTGTCATCCTCGAGCTCGAACCGGATGGCAGAGTCCTGCGCGACACCCGGAATCTCCTCCCGGGGCTCACTGGAGCGCGGCGGTGAGGCGCAGCACGTTGTCGACGTACGCCGCGACCTTCGGCCGCGCGAGCCACTCCTCGAGCAGCAGCTCGCGGGAGACGGCCCGGTAGCTGTCCTCGACCTTCCGCAGCTGTGCGACCGGGTCGCCGTCGAAGAGCATCAGCGAGACCTCGTAGTTGAGGGCGAAGGAGCGCATGTCCATGTTGCTCGAGCCGAGCACGGCGACCTCGTCGTCGATGCTGAAGTGCTTGGAGTGCAGGACGGCGGGCTTGGGGTAGAGGTAGATGCGGACCCCTGCCTCCAGCAGCGCCTCGTAGTAGGAGCGCTGGGCGTGGTAGACCATGAACTGCTCTTTGCCCTCGCTGACGAAGAGCTCGACCTCGACGCCACGGCGGGCGGCCGTGGTCACGGCGTACAACAGCGACTCATCCGGCACGAAGTAGGGGCTGGTGATCGAGATCCGCTTCCTGGCGGCGTACATGAGATGGGTGAAGGCGCGCAGGTTGTTCTCGGCGTCGACACCCGGGCCGCTGGGCACGATCTGCCCGGTGACGTCACCGGCGCGCGGTGCCGGGGCGGCTAGCTCGGACCGCAGCAGCTCCCCGGTCTCGGTGTCCCAGTCGCTGGCGAACACGACGTTCAGCGCGGTCACCAGCGGACCCTCGATCCGGGCGTTCAGCTCGACCCACTCGCGGCCGGCCCGGTGGTTCTTGGGCTTGTTGTAGCCAGGCTCGATGAGGTTCTGCGAGCCGGTGAAGGCGACGCGGCCGTCGATGACCAGGAGCTTGCGGTGGTTGCGCAGGTCGGGTCGGCGGATCTGGCCGCGCAGGGGGTTGATGGGGAGCAGCGGGTGCCAGTCGATGTCGGAGGCGTTGAGCCGCTTCACGAGCTTGCGCCAGACCGGGATGCCGCGTGAGCCCAGGTGGTCGAGGAGCAGCCGCACCCGCACCCCACGCGCTGCGGCCCGGTCCAGCGCCTCGAAGAACGGCTCGGTGACGTGGTCGCAGGCGGTGATGTAGAACTGCGCGTGCACGTAGTTCTCGGCCTGGTCCACCGCAGCCGTCATCGCCTCGACGGAGGCGGTGTAGTCGTCGATCAGATCGACCCGGTTCCCCGGCCTGGCAGGCAGTGAGCCGAGCCGCTCGTTCAGCTCGATCGTCGCCGCGTCGACCTCGGAGATCGTCTTCGGGTGCGGCACCCTCGGCAGGCCGCGCACATACTCGGTCACCTCGTCGTTGAGGGCCCGCTGACGGGCATGCCGCCGCCGATCCAGCCGGGTCTGACCGAGCAGCAGATAGCCGATCAGGCCGACTCCCGGGATGAAGAAGATGGCCAGCAGCCACGCCATCGCACTGCTCGGGCGTCGGTTCTTCGGCACCACCCCGAGCGCGACCACCTTCACGAGCACGTCGATGACGTAGATCGACGTGCTCGTCACTTCCCCCGCATTCATGCGGCTCAGCATGCACCACCGACACTCGTGTGGGAATCTTCTGACATGGTTCGACTCTTCCCCGCCGCCCGCCGTGCCATCGCCGCCGAGGAGGCCTCGCCGCCGGTCTGGGAGGTCGACGTCGCCGCCCAGCGTGAGGAGGCTCGCAGGATGGCCGCGGCCGAGGCGAAGGAGGAGGTCGCGCAGGTCACCGGCATCGACGCCGACGGCGTTCCGTGCCGGCTCTACACGCCCCAAGACGTACGCGAGGGGCTGATCGTGCACCTCCACGGCGGCGGCTTCGTCTTCAACGACGTCGAGGTCCACGACCGAGCGTGCCGGAAGCTGGCCAACCGGAGCGGGCTGCGGGTGCTGTCGGTCGACTACCGCAGGCCCCCGGAGCACCCCTATCCCGCGGCTCCCGACGACGTCGACACGGTCATCAAGTGGCTGGCCGACGACCAGCTGCTGAGCACGCTGCCGGCGTACGTCCACGGCGACAGCGCCGGCGGCAACCTCGCCCTCGTCGCGGCGCTGCGCAACCCGGGCGTCTTCGGCGCGATGGTGCTCGTCTATCCGTTCCTCGACCCGTCGATGAGCACCCCGGGCTACACGATGGAGGACGGCTGGAGCGAGGAGGCGGCCTGGTACTGGAAGCAGTACGCCTCGACCGAGGCCGACCTCCGCAACCCCGATCTCGGCCCCTATCTCGCCTCCGACGAGGACCTCCGCAACCTGCCGCCGACGCTGGTCGTCAGCGCCGAGGGCGACATCCTCGTCGACGAGAACGAGGACTTCGCGCTCCGGCTGGCCGACCTCGGTGTCGAGGTGGTCGCCTTCCGCGCGGTCGGGCAGATCCACGGCTTCTGGCGCCACGGGACGACGTTCCCCGCGGCGGAGTCGGTGATGGCGATGACCGCCGGCTTCCTGTCGGGGCGCGGCTCGGGCAGGCGCCCGTGACCGAGCCCTACGACGTCACCGAGACCCGGGCCGCCTACGACACGGTCTCCAAGGCGTACGCCGAGATCGTCGACCCGACGATCACCGAGACGTCCTTCGACGCCGGGGTCCTCGACACGTTCGCGGCCTACGTACGCAAGGACGGGGGCGGGCTCGTCGGTGACATCGGCTGCGGGCCCGGGCGGATCACCGCCTATCTGGCCGCGCGGGGACTCGACGTCTTCGGGGTCGACCTGTCGACGGGCATGATCGCGCAGGCGATGGAGCGGCATCCCGCGCTCCGGTTCGAGGTCGGTGACATGGCGCGTCTTCCGCTCCGCGACGGTGAGCTCGCCGGCGTGCTGGCCTGGTACTCGCTGATCCACACCCCGCCGTCGCGCCGACCCGAGGTGATCGCCGAGCTCGCCCGCGTCACCCGCCGCGGTGGGCGGTTCGTGACCGCGTTCCAGGTCGGCGACGAGCACGTCCGCCACATCGGTGCCTACGGCCACGACGTCACCTTCGACGGCTACCGGCTGCCCGTGGAGGCGACCGGCGCGCTGCTCGAGGAGGCGGGTTTCGAGGTGACCGCGACGGTCGTTCGGTCCGCGGAGGACTGGGAGCGGACCCCGCAGGCATATCTCGTCGCGCGCCGGCGCTGACGGGGGTACGTTGCGCCCATGACGCAGCAGCCCTACCACGTACCCCGCTTCTTCCTTCGCCAGAAGGTCACGCCGTTCGCCAACAAGTACGTCGCCCAGGCCGCCAACCCCGACGGCTCGGAGGGGCAGGTGCTCGCCTTCGCGCAGCAGAAGCGGCTGGCGTTCAAGGAGCAGGTGACGTTCTACGCCGACGAGTCGAAGTCGCAGGCGGTCTTCGCGTTCAAGGCACGTGCGGTGATGGACCTCAACGCGGGCTACGACGTCACCGACGCCGCCGGTGCGCCGCTGGGCTTCTTCCGCAAGGACTTCGGCAAGAGCCTGCTGCGCTCGACCTTCCACATCGAGGGCCCCGGCTACGCCGGCACCGGTCAGGAGCGCAACCAGGTCGTCGCGATCCTGCGCCGCTTCACCGAGCTCGACTTCCTGCCGATCCACTTCGACTACGTGTCGTCCGAGGGTCAGCCGCTGATCTCGATCGAGCGTCGCTTCGCGTTCCGTGACAAATACACCGTCACTGTCCACGATCCCCGCGTCGACTTCCGTGTCGCTGCTGCCGTCGCGGTCGCGATGGACGCGTTGATGCAGCGCTGAGCCTCAGACTCCGGCCGCATCCAGGTGCGGACGGACCAGGTCCAGCAGCTGCCGGTGGGTGACCTCGTCGGCCGCGGCGATCATCCCGCGGCCTTCGTGGAGCCTGTTGCCCTCGAGGTCGGTCACGATGCAGCCGGCGGCCTGGCACAGCGCGATGCCGGCGGTGAAGTGGACGCTTCCCTCGAGGTAGCCGTCGGTGACGTACGCCGCTCGCCGGCCGGCCGCCACCCAGGCGACCGCGAGGGTGGAGGACATCACGCGCGGGCCGAAGTGGGCTCGCAGGCGCGGGTCGGCGACGAGCTGTCCGCCGACGAACGGCCGGTCGAGCGGTCCGTCGCACTGGATGTCGACGAGCCGGGTGCGCGGGGTCGGGGTGAGCGCGGTGTCGCCGCCGCCCTTGCGGACCCAGGCGTCGGTGCCGTCGGTCCAGAAGATCTCTTCGCTGATCGGGTCGGCTGCTACCGCTGCCTGGACGCCGTCGGGTGTCACGAGCGCGACGTTCACCGCGGCGAGCGGGGTCTGGGCGGCGTAGTTGAGGGTCCCGCAGAGCGGGTCGACCAGCCATCTCCGCTCGCTGTCGCCGCTGCGGCCGGTCTCCTCGCCCTCGAACGCGTCCTCGGGCCGGTAGGTCGCGATCGTCTCCCGGATCGCCTTCTCCGAGGCGATGTCCGCCTCGGTCGCGCTGTGATTGATTTCTTGGCCGGTCGGGGACTTGTCGAAGTGGCTCAGATCCGTGCCGTACATCTCCCTCACGACAGCCGCCCCCGCCGTCGCCGCGGCGATCGCCACCGCGTGGTCCGGGAACGCCGCCCGGAACGCGTCGATCGCCGGATCCTGGTGCTGCTCCGGCTCGTCGCCGATGAAGACCGCCACGATCTCGGCCTCGGGATCCTCGGTCAGCGCGGGCAGCAGCCTGTCGCGCCAGCTCCACAGGTTGGGATGGTCGTAGTCCACGTACGCCTCCGCGGGGGAGATCAGCTCGATCGCCCGCTCGAGGTCTTCACGGGACAGCCTGTATGCCGCGGTGCCGCTCTTGTGTCCGACGACTGTCGCGATCACCACCGCCGGGAGGCGGTGGCCGTAGGCGTTGACAAGGGGAAAGTGTTCTGGGGCGTGGGTGGTCGCTGCCGATGGACGGAGGCCGACGCCGTGGGCCTGTGGGGGAGCCCAGCCCTCGATGGCTGTCTCGAACCGTGTTCGTGCCGCGAGGATCTCGTCCATTGTCTTCCACTGGGTCACGGTGGGGGAATCTATCGGGGTGTTCGTCTTGTCCGGGAGTGCTTTTCGGTTGGTTCTTCGGGGTTGGTGTGGGCCGCCGACCCGTTCTCGAGTCTTCTCGATCTGGTCCGGCGTCATGGACCGGCCTTCGGCCGGCGGGCTTCGGCGGGCGCTGCGGCGGCTACGTTGTGCTACGGACCGGTGATGCCCCGGTGATGCCCCGGTGGTCGAGCTTGTCGAGACCACGCCGTGCGTGACCGTTTCTTCGGGGTTGGTGTGGGCCGCCGACCCTTTCTTGGAGGGTGTTATCGATCTGGACCGGCGTCAAGGACGCCCTTCGGGCGCCGGCTTCGCCGGCCGCTTCGCGGTCCTGGACTCCGGACCAGATCGATAAAAGATTTCGCTGGCTATCGGGGCGGCGGCCCGGGTGTGGCCGCGGGGGAGTCTTGCCTCGGACAGGTGGCGTTGGTGGGGTGGAAGAGGTGGCCCTTCGGGCCACTTACCATCCACAGGAACGATGGCGTTCGCTCACTGCGAAAAACGGTGCTGAACAGGGAGAATAAGTGGCTACGAAGAGTGGTGAAGAGTAGAATCGGGCCCATCACAGCACACCTCCGAGGAGAGGGATGGCGATGAGTCTCGGCCGCGAGATCGACCACTGGGGCACCAACCCCGGCGACGCGATCGACGCTGCCTTGAACGCCATCGAATCCGCCCTCCACGAGCTCCTCGCGAGCGACCCAGCCTATTGGCGTACCGGGCAGAAGAAAGACCTCCTGCAACGGCTGGAGAAGCTCCAAGCCCAACAAGCCGCGCTGAAACTGCGGGTCCTCGCCACGGCCGGTGACATCGCCGAAGAGACCGGGGCCAAGGACGCCTCCGGGTGGATGCGGACCGAGCTGCTCGTCGACAAGGCCGTGGCCCGCTCCCAGATCAAACTCGCTGCCGGCGTTGCGAAGTACGACCTGGTTGCTGCTGGCCTGGCGGAGGGTGTGGTGTCCCAGGACAAGGCCCGGGTGATCACCAAGGCCCTCGACGCGATCGAGGCCGACCCGGCCGCCTCTATGGAGGACCTGATCCTCGCCGAGAAACTCCTGGTCGACTACGCGACCCGTTTGACCGCGAACGAGCTCAAGATCATCGGGCGACGCATCCTCGCCGAGATCGACCCCGAACGATTCGAAGCCGCCGAAGCCACAGCGCTGCACCGCGAGGAAGAACGGGCCCAGCGGCGCACCTTCTTCCAATCTCGTGACAACGGTGATGGGACCGTCGACATCCAGGCCCGGGTCTCCCGCGCGGTCGGGGTCCGGTTGCGCACGGTCTTGGACTCGCTCGCGCAGCCGAGGAAGTGGTCGGCCGAGGACAAGGGCATCAAAGCGCCCTATGACCGGTTGCTGGGCCAGGCGTTCGCCCGGGTGATCGAGACCTACGACGTCGACCAACTCCCGCGTCACGGTGGCCACGCGACCACGGTGTTCATCACCATGAGCCTCGACCAGCTCCGCACCGACCTCGGCACCGCCGCCCTCGGGTTCGACGGAGACCAGATCACCGCTGCCGAGGCCCGCCGGATGGCCTGCAACGCCGACCTGATCCCGGTGGTGTTGGGCACCGACTCCGAGATCCTCGACCTCGGTCGCACCGCCCGGCTGGCGCACCCGATCCAACACCGAGCACTCCGGCTGAGAGACAAGTGCTGCCAAGCCGAAGACTGCGACGCACCAGCAGCCTGGACCGAAGCCCACCACCTCAAACCCTGGTCCCAAGGCGGCCGAACCGATCTAGCGAACATGGTGCTGCTATGCCCGAGCGACCATCGCCGCATCCACGACCCCAACCACACCTACGAGCGGCTCCCGGACGGACGGATCCGGTTCACCAGGGCTGCCCGCACGGGCTGATCCAGGCCGGGCGCACCGCCGTCCCGCACTCATCGCCGCACTCATCCGAGCCCCAAACGACGCCCGCTGTCCCGCGGCCCCGCCCAGCTTCGCGCCCGGGCGCTACTGCACCCTGGTGGCGGTGCCGTCCGCGGCTACCCGCCGCCAGTCGACGCCTCACCCGACCGCCCACGCACCCCGGCGAGACCCCATCGCCAGCCACACCAAGGTCGTCGTCGCTGCCCGGACTCTCCCTGTGCTTGTGAAGCGTTCACCGAGTGTCATCGTCTAGTAGAAGCACGAGCAGGCCTTCGCCTGCCAGGAGTCGCCGGCCCGGATCGCCAAGCACCTACGCAGCCCAAGGAATCCGCGCCAGACCCTGCCGCCGACCCGATAGCCAGCCAAAATTCTCGGGGTTGGCCGGTGCCAGGGACCGCGAAGCGGCCGGCGAAGCTGGCGGCCGAAGGCCGTCATCTCGACAAGCTCGATACATCGCCTTGACTCCGGACGACGCCGAGAACACCGTCCGTAACGGGTCGGCGGCCACCAGCAAGAGTGCGTTGACCCACCACCGAGTCCGACGATCACGCAGACGTGGGAGAGGATGGGCGCATGCGCGTCCACATCGGCTGTGACCATGCCGGTCTCGAACTGAAGTCCCATCTGATCAACCGTCTGACGGAGCTCGGCTACGAGCCGGTCGACCATGGCCCGTTCGTCTATGACGCACTCGACGACTACCCGGTCTTCTGCATCCGGGCGGCCGAGGGGGTGGCTCGCGACCGTGACAAGGGGCTCGACAGCCTCGGGGTCGTGATCGGGGGCTCGGGCAACGGTGAGCAGATGGCGGCCAACAAGGTGACCGGGATCCGCTGCGCGCTCGCGTGGAGCGAGGAGACCGCCAAGCTCGCCCGTGACCACAACAACGCCCAGGTGGTTGCGGTCGGTGGCCGGATGCACAGCCTCGAGGACATGACGAAGTTCGTCGAGATCTTCCTGGCCGAGCCGTTCAGCGAGGACGAGCGCCACGTGCGCCGCATCGACCAGCTGCACGCCTACGACGCCGACGGCGTACGGCCGCCGCTTCCCGACTCGGCCAAGGGCCTGGGGCCCGCCGAGGACCAGGACTGAGCCGGGGATGCCCGAGGGGCACACCCTCCACCGTCTCGCGCTCGACCTGAGCGACGCCTTCGCCGGCCAGCAGGTCCGGGTCAGCAGCCCGCAGGGGCGGTTCGCCGACTCCGCGGCGCTCCTCGACGGCCAGGTCGTCGCCGGAGCCGAGGCGTGGGGCAAGCAGCTGTTCCTCGAGTTCCCAGGGGAGCAGTACGTCCACATCCATCTCGGCCTCTACGGCAAGCTCGACCTCAAGGCGCACGCGGGCGAGCCGCCGCTGCCCATCGGCCAGGTTCGCCTGAGAGTGACCGGCAGCGAGACGTACGCCGACCTGCGTGGCGCCACCACCTGCAACCTCGTCACCGCCGCCCAGCGTGACGCGGTCGTTGCGAAGCTCGGCCCGGACCCGCTGCGCGACGACGCCGACCCGGGCCGGGCATGGACGCGGATCAGCCGGAGCCGGACGACCATCGGCGCGCTGCTGATGGATCAAACGGTGCTGGCCGGGGTGGGCAACGTCTACCGGGCCGAGGTGCTCTTCCGGCACCGGATCGACCCGATGCGTCCCGGGAACACGCTCCGCCGGCAGCAGTGGGACGCCATTTGGGACGACCTGGTCGAGCTCATGAAGGACGGCGTGGAGAAGAACCGCATCGACACCGTCCGCGACGAGCACACCCCCGAGGCGATGGGCCGGCCTCCGCGCAAGGACGACCACGGCGGTGAGGTCTACGTCTACCGCCGCAACGGCCAGCCGTGCCTGGTGTGCGGCACGAGCGTACGCACCACCGAGCTCCAGCAGCGCAACCTCTTCTGGTGCCCGAAGTGCCAGCGCACCTACCGGCCCCGGACGAACGTGAAGAAGTAGCCCGCACTACTCTCCGGCCTGCGAGAACGCCCACGCAGCCCCCACCTCGAGACCTAGAGTGAGGCCATGTCGAGCCATGCCTTCGCAGACCGCTTGCGGAGCAACGCCATCCGCCGCAGGTTCCGCGACCCGGAGCTGCGAGCGGTGCTGTGGCTCGGCCTGCTCACCATCGTCCTGACGGTCCTCGCGGCCGCCCAGACGGGCTGGCTTCAGGTGGTCCCGGTGGCGGTCCTCACCGTGCCGCTGCTGCTCGGTGCGGTGCTGCTCGGGCCGCGTACGTTGAGCTGGTTCGTCGTCTTCGTGATGGTGATGATCGTGGTCGCCGCCAGCCGGCTCACGCTCTCCGACCGGGATGCCGCCGCCATCGGTGTGCACTTCCTGCTCGGCGCGATCGTGCTGTTCGTCGCGATGCGCCGCACCTACCTCGGCGTGGGCGGACTGAGCGACGAGCTGATGCTGCTCGACCTGACCCACAAGCTGGACCAGGGGGCCATCCCGCCGATGCCGCCGGGCTGGCTCGCCGACTCGGCGGTCCTGCCGGCGGGCGGCACCCGGTTCGCCGGCGACTTCGTGGTCGCCGCGCGGACTGACGACCGGTTGGAGATCGTGGTCGTCGACGTCTCCGGCAAGGGTGAGCGTGCGGGCACCCGGGCACTCCAGCTCTCCGGCGCGTTCGGTGGCCTCCTCGGTGCGGTGACGCCGGCCGAGTTCCTGCCGGCCGCCAA
Source organism: Nocardioides sp. NPDC051685 (assembly GCF_044453405.1). NCBI lineage: Bacteria > Bacillati > Actinomycetota > Actinomycetes > Propionibacteriales > Nocardioidaceae > Nocardioides > Nocardioides sp. NPDC051685. Next base: position 512,858 of record NZ_JBITCR010000003.1, read on the forward strand.
CCGCTACCTGCTCCGCCAGGACTGGGCCGAGGGCTTCGCGACCGCGGTCTACCTCTCGATCGACCTCGGTAACGGTGCCTACGAGATCCGTACGGCCGGCCACCCGCCCGCACTGCTGCGCCGTGCCGCGACCGGCCGCTGGGAGGAGGCGGAGAGCAACGGCCCTGTGCTGGGACTCATCGACGACGTCGACTTCGACGCCTGCGAGGGTGTGCTGGGCGTGGGCGACATGGTGATGCTCTACACCGACGGCGTCGTGGAGGCGCGGGGCGTCGATCTCGAGCACGGCATCGGCAACCTGGTCGCCACCGCCGACCATCTCGCGGTCACCGGACGAGGCGGGGGAGCGCGCCGTCTGCTCGAGGGACTGAGCGCCAGCTCCGACGATCGCGCGCTCGTCGCAGTCGGCCGACGCTGACCGAAACGACCGGTCGAACCCACCAGTAGGGGAGCCGGTTACAGGTGTGAGCCAGATCTATGGCAGGATTTCGCGGGTCGCACGAGGGCGTTGGCTCTCGCGTACGCGGATGTAGCTCAATGGTAGAGCCTCAGTCTTCCAAACTGATTACGCGGGTTCGATTCCCGTCATCCGCTCCAAGTGGCAATTCCCGCTGATTGGGGAGGGGCCCTTGACGGGGCGTAGCGTAGTGGCTAGCGCGCCTGCTTTGGGAGCAGGAGACCGCAGGTTCGAGTCCTGTCGCCCCGACACTCCCCTGAAAAATCCGTACAGCCCCCTGCACGCGACATCATCTAAGAACCAACGACAGGAGACACCCTGTGAAGAGCGCCGTCGAGACGTTGAGCCCGACCCGGGCCAAGCTGACCGTCGAGGTGCCCTTCGAGGAGCTCAAGCCGAGCCTCGACGCGGCGTACAAGCAGATCGCCAAGCAGATCAATGTCCCCGGCTTCCGCCGCGGCAAGGTCCCGCCCCAGGTGATCGACAAGCAGGTCGGCCGCGGTGCGGTGCTCTCCGAGGCGGTCAACAACGTCCTCCCGCAGATGTACTTCGACGCCCTTCAGGAGAACTCGCTCGAGCCGCTCGCGCAGCCCGAGATCGAGGTCACCAAGCTCGAGGACAACGAGGCGCTGGAGTTCACCGCCGAGGTCGACGTCAAGCCGGAGATCACGCTGCCCGACTACGAGGGCATCGAGGCGAAGGTCGACGACATCGAGCTCACCGACGCCGACGTCGAGGAGCAGATCCAGGCGATGCGTGAGCGCTTCGGCACCCTCAAGGACGTCGAGCGCCCCGCCGCCGACGGTGACTTCGTGGTCATCGACCTGAAGGCCACCAAGGACGGCGAGGACGTCGACGGCGCCGAGGCTGTCGGGATGAGCTACCAGGTCGGCAAGGGCGGCATGCTCGACGGCCTCGACGAGGCCATCACCGGCCTGTCCGCCGGCGAGTCCGCCGACTTCAAGAGCACCCTCGTGGGCGGTGAGCTGGTCGGCCAGGAGGTCGACGTCAACGTCACCGTCAACCAGGTGCAGGAGCAGGAGCTCCCGGCGTACGACGACGACTTCGCCCAGCTCGCCAGCGAGTTCGACACCGTCAAGGAGCTCGAGGAGGACGTTCGCGGCCGCCTCGGCAACGGCAAGCGCCTCGAGCAGGCCGCCGCCGCCCGTGACGCCGTCCTCGAGGCCCTCCTGGAGAAGGTCGAGATCCCGCTGCCGGAGAGCATCGTCGCCGACGAGCTCAACGCGCGCCGTGAGGGCATCGAGCAGCAGCTCGGCTTCGCTGGCCTCACCTTCGAGAAGTACCTCGAGGACGAGGAGCAGACGATCGAGGAGTTCGAGGCCGACCTCGAGCGCCGCGTCCGTGACGCCGTCGCCGCCCAGCTGATCCTCGACCAGATCGCCAAGGAGAAGGAGATCGGGGTCGAGCAGCAGGAGCTGACCGAGCACATGATGCGCCGTGCGCAGCAGTCCGGTCAGGACCCGCAGGAGTTCGTCAACCACATGCTCGAGCACAACCACGTGCCCGAGCTGGTCCAGGAGATCCTGCGCGGCAAGGCGCTGGCCCAGCTGGTCGAGGCCGCCACGGTCACCGACGAGTCCGGCAACCACGTCGAGCTGAAGAACCTCCGCCCCGACGGCACCATCGGTGAGGACGAGCCGGAGGCCGAGGCCGAGGCTCCCACCGAGGAGACCGAGAAGGCCGACGCCTGATCTCCCTCAGACGTACGCCGCCCCTGCCCGATCCGGGCAGGGGCGGTTTCGTTTTCGCCGGACTACTGCGCGTCGTAGTTGTCGGTCGGATCCCCGGAGATCTCCAGGTGCTTGGCCGCGCAGTTAGTCGACGACAGGCCCTGCTCGACACACCACTCGAGCGCGGGTGCCGCGGTGTCGCTGGGATAGGGCACCACGACGGCGTACATCCCCGGCTTCACGTACGAGCTCGGCCACTCGCCGGTGTCGAGGAGCAGTACGTCGGGGTGGTCGGTCTTGAGCTCCTGGTAGCGGGTCAGGGCCCGGTGCCAGTCGACGTCGCCGCCGTCACCCGCACCGACGGCCGCGAGCTGCGGGATCCAGGTGCCGATGAGCTTGCTGGCGGCCTCGGTGTCGAGGCGGGAGATGCGGAGCAGCTGGTCCTCCGGAGGAGCGTCCGGGTCCACGGAGGGCGGGCTCGACGGCTCGCTCGTGGTGGGATCGGTCGAAGGCTCCGCCTCGGGCCGGCCGGATCCGACCCCGTCCTTGCCGAAGACGAACCCGAGCACCCCTGCGACGAGCACCAGCACCCCGATCATCACCAGGATCGGGAGGGTGCGTCCCGGACGGCGCGCAGGCGGCGGGGGAGCGTCGTCGAAGAAGTAGGCGCGGGTGCTGCGGGGAGTGGCAGCCTCGTCGCCGACCTCGTCCACGAAGAGAGGACGGTGCGGTGCCGGGGGAGCCAGCCGCGAGGAGCCGCAGCCGATGCAGTAGAGAGCGTCGGGCAGCAGGGCATCGCCGCACGACGGGCAGCGTGACGCCTCCTCGTCCTCCACGGCCGACACCCCCTTCCCTATCCGACGGTATCCCGTGAAGACCGCCATCGTCACGCAACACCAGTAACAACAGCATCACAGACACCATACGCGCGAGTGAACGCAAACGTACGGAACACGGTCGCGGCGCTGTGATCTGAGACACAGACATGCCCTGCAGGCGGCACAGATTCACCTACCGACGGAATGTAGGCCCTACGCTTCGAGGGTGACCTCCAGCCCTGAGACCGTCCGCGCCGTGGTCCTCAACGTCGAGGACACTCCGATGGACCCCGAAGCCGGGGAGCAGCTCGACCGCGGTCAGGGCAAGGTGGCCGGCCTGGTCGGACTGGCCAAGCTCGCCTGGCGGATCACCGCCTTCGCCCGCCGGCCGTTCGCCGCCCCGTTCGCGCTGGCGACGCCGATCATCCGTGGCGTCGTCAACACCGACTCAGGTCCCGCTGTCGCGGTCCACCACGACGGCCGCATGGTCAGCCCGCGGGAGTGGGCCGCCGCCCAGCGACAGACCGGGACGGGTCCCCGGATCCTCGTCCTCATCCCGCCGGCGGGCAAGGACGAGACCGTGTGGGTCGAGGGCTCCCGGACGACCGGGGCGACGTACGCCGACCGGCTGGCCGAGCTGCTCGGCTGGATGCCGTTGCACGTGCACGTGTCGGCCGGCAGCAAGTCGGTGCCCGCCGCGGTCGCGCTCAGCAGCCGGATCCAGGAGTGCGTCGACGCCCTCGCGGCGGAGCCGCACATCGCCGCTGCCGGCTCCCTGCGCATCGTCCTGGTCGGGTACGCCGGCGGTGGCCTGATCGCCCGCAACGCGCTCGGGGTGGCCACCGCCGGGCCGCGGCCCTGGACGACGTACGTCTCCGAGCTCATCGCCCTCGGCACGACCCCCTACGCGGTCACCTCCGCCCCGATCTCGGGCGGCGTCGGCAGGCAGCTCGACGAGCATCTCGCTGGGATCGCGGTGGTTGGGGACGACGAGGCGATGCTGCCGCCGCGACCGGATGTGGACTACCTGCTGGTCACCGACAAGGCGACCTCGCGACCCAACAGGGTCGGGCGTCTCTTCGGGGAGATGCTGTGGTGGCGGCACAAGACGCCAATGCGGTCGCGTCGGGTGCGTGACCTGTTCCCGACCGCGGAGCGCTTCACGCTCTCGACCGCGGAGACCCCGCTCTCGAACCACCCGGCGGTGCACGACGCGCTGCTGCGCTGGCTGGCCTGAGCGAATACGCCGTCGGCGAACATTGGCACACCAGCCGTGGAACAACCGGCTGCGGCGGCTAGTGTCGATCCTGTGAACATCGACTCCAGCGCGGCTGACGCTCACGCCGGTGCCCCAGGGCTCTCCCCGAGCCTGGGCGGCAACGGCGGCGGTCTGAGCCTTCTCGACGACAACATCTACAACCGACTGCTGCGGGAGCGCATCGTCTTCCTCGGCTCCGAGGTCCGCGACCAGAACGCCAACGCGATCTGCGCGCAGCTCCTGCTGCTCTCCGCGGAGGACCCCGAGGCCGATATCTTCCTTCACATCAACTCGCCCGGTGGCTCGGTGGATGCCGGTATGGCCATCTACGACACGATGCACTACATCCCCAACGACGTGGCCACCGTCGGCATGGGCCTGGCCGCCTCGATGGGCCAGTTCCTGCTCTGCGCCGGTGCCAAGGGCAAGCGCTACGCGCTGCCCCACGCGCGGATCATGATGCACCAGCCCTCCTCGGGCATGGGTGGCTCGGCCTCCGACATCAAGATCCAGGCCCAGCAGTCGCTGCACATCAAGAAGGTGCTGCTCGAGCTGATCAGCGAGCACACCGGCCAGAGTGTCGAGCAGGTCACCACGGACGCTGACCGCGACCGCTGGTTCACCGCCGCCGAGGCGCTCGACTACGGCCTGGTCGACCAGGTCATCCGCAGCGCCAAGGAAGCCTCCGACGAGGGCCGTCCCGCCCACAAGAAGGACTGAGGACATGAACTACTACATCCCGCAGTGGGAGGAGCGTACGTCCTACGGCGTGCGCCGGATCGACCCCTACGCCAAGCTCTTCGAGGACCGGATCATCTACCTGGGCACCCCGATCAGCGACGATGTCGCCAACGCGGTCATCGCCCAGCTGCTCTGCCTGCAGTCGATGAACCCGGACCAGGACATCTCGATCTACATCAACAGCCCCGGTGGCTCGTTCACGGCCTGCACCGCGATCTACGACACGATGCAGTTCATCAAGCCGGACGTGCAGACCGTCTGCATCGGTCAGGCCGCCTCGGCCGCCGCGATCCTGCTCGGCGCTGGTGCGCACGGCAAGCGGATGGCGCTGCCCAACAGCCGCATCCTGATCCACCAGCCCTACACCGAGGGCACCTTCGGCCAGACCTCCGACATCGAGATCCAGGCCAACGAGATCCTGCGGATGCGTGAGCTGCTCGAGAAGATGATCGCCGACCACAGCGGCAAGTCGCTGGAGGAGGTCAGCCACGACATCGAGCGCGACAAGATCCTCACGGCCGCGCAGGCGGTGGAGTACGGCCTGATCGACTCGGTGCTCGAGTCGCTCAAGACGCCGGCTCTCGTTTGACCATCGGGCCCCGCGCCGCTCCCACACAGAAGGAGCGGCGCGGGGTACCGTCAGTAACTATTCGGACCTAGCAGCACAAGTCGGGGAAGGAAGGCCACTCGTGGCACGCATCGGCGACGGAGGTGACCTGCTGAAGTGCTCCTTCTGCGGGAAGAGCCAGAAGCAGGTCAAGAAGCTCATCGCGGGTCCCGGCGTCTACATCTGCGACGAGTGCATCGACCTCTGCAACGAGATCATCGAGGAGGAGCTCAACGAGGGCTCCGAGGTGGAGATCGCCGACCTCCCCAAGCCGAAGGAGATCTTCGACTTCCTCAACTCCTACGTCATCGGCCAGGAGCAGGCGAAGAAGTCGCTCGCGGTGGCGGTCTACAACCACTACAAGCGCGTCCAGGCCGGCCTGCAGCCCGGCGGCCCGCAGGGCCCCGGCAAGCACGCCAAGGAGGAGCAGGTCGAGGTCGCCAAGTCCAACATCTTGGTGATCGGCCCGACCGGATGCGGCAAGACCTACCTGGCGCAGACGCTGGCGCGGATGCTCAACGTCCCGTTCGCGATCGCCGACGCCACCGCGCTGACCGAGGCGGGCTACGTCGGTGAGGACGTCGAGAACATCCTCCTCAAGCTGATCCAGGCCGCCGACTACGACGTCAAGAAGGCCGAGACCGGCATCATCTACATCGACGAGATCGACAAGGTGGCCCGCAAGGCGGAGAACCCCTCGATCACGCGTGACGTCTCCGGTGAGGGCGTGCAGCAGGCGCTGCTGAAGATCATCGAGGGCACCACCGCCTCGGTCCCGCCCCAGGGTGGCCGCAAGCACCCCCACCAGGAGTTCATCCAGATCGACACCACCAACATCCTCTTCGTGGTGGGTGGCGCGTTCGCCGGTCTGGAGCACATCATCGAGCAGCGCGTCGGCAAGAAGACGCTTGGCTTCACCGCCGAGGTGCGCGGCAAGGCCGAGAAGGAGTCCGAGGACCTTCTCAAGCTGGTCCGCCCCGAGGACCTCACCAAGTTCGGGCTGATCCCGGAGTTCATCGGCCGGCTGCCGCTGATCGCGAGCGTCGAGAAGCTCGACCAGGCCGCCCTGGTGAAGATCCTGACCGAGCCGCGCAACGCGCTGGTGAAGCAATACCAGAAGCTCTTCGACCTCGACGGAGTCGACCTCGAGTTCACCGACGAGGCGGTCACCGCCATCGCCGACAAGGCCCTCGAACGTGGCACCGGTGCCCGCGGCCTGCGGGCGATCATCGAGGAGGTTCTCCTCTACGTGATGTACGACGTGCCCTCCCGTGGCGACGTCGGCAAGGTGATCGTCACCCGCGAGGTGGTCGAGGACGGCGAGATGCCGACCCTCGTTCCTCGCGAGAAGGAAACCAAGAAGAAGTCCGCCTAGTCCCTTTGAGTCATTTTCGCTGCCCGGGTCGGTTTCGGCCCGGGCGGTCGGACACAATACGCACTGATGATCATCCGTACCTTTCCAGCTCCGTCACTCGGTAGGGAAGTGGCCACGTGAGGTTCCAGAGGGGCCCGGTGATGGCCTACGCCGCCGTAGTGCTCATCGGCCTGCTCGTGATCGTCCAGACCCTCAGCCCGGACATCTCCGCGTTGCACCGGGTGCCGCGCACGCTCTCGGGCCAGGCCGATTTCACGGTGATCCCTCCGGCACCGGAGGACGGCGTCTCCGGGGTGTCGAGGATCCCCAGCACCGCACCGGACACGGACGGCGGGAACGACCGGGACGGCTCCGCCGAGCCCGGCGCGGCGGACGACGAGCCGGAGGCGTCATCCGCGCCGACCGAGCAGCCCGACGCGCCCTCCGACGAGCCGACCGGTCCTGCCGACCCCGGCGAGGACGAGAGCGACACCACGCCGCCGACGCTGGTGCCGTCCGTGGGCCCGATCCCGGGCATCATGGCGCCGCTGCTGTGGCCCTTCGTGGCCGAAGAGGACGCCCGGCCCGTCGACGAGGCCGTGCCGATGTTCCTGCGCCAGCTGATCGCCGCCGACGCCGGTGTCCCGGTCGAGGATCTTCCGATCGAAGAGCCCGAGAAGGACGGCGAGAAGGACGAGGCCACCGAGGCGACGAAGGCGCCCGACGCCAAGGCCGAGGAGCACGAGACCGAGGCCGAGCGGATCGCCGAGAACGCGTGCGAGCTCACCGCCGCGATCGCCGAGGACGTGAAGACGCTGCCGGGAGCGAGTGAGGCTCCCGAGCCGGAGGGCGCGCCGGAGTGCGGTGAGGCGTGCGCTGAGCCGAAGACCCCGGTAGGGTCATCGCCCGCAGCCGAGCCTGAGGCCACCACCGAATCCGCTGAGCCGTCCGACGCTGCCACGACGGAGGCAGCGGAGCCGGAGCAGGAGCCGCAGGAAGGCAGCAAGGACGACAAGGCTTGTGCCGAGAAGTCGGTGCAGTGAGGATCACTCCGATGGCGACCCGCACCACGCCGGAGTGACCGGCCGAGCGAGTCCCCCCGGACGCTGGGCCGAAGTGAGGGACGAAGCAGGCCCCGGACCGCATCGCGGTCCGGGGCCTGCTCCGTCGTTCGGGGCTGAGGCTCAGGCGCCCTCCGGGACCTCCGCCAGCTCAGCGGTGACGGTGATCTCGGTGGCGTTCTCGTCGACGGTGAAGAACAGGTCGCCGATGATGTTGCCGACCCGCTTCAGGTCCGGCGCGGCGGCCTCGGCGTCCTTGACCAGCTTGGCCGGCCCGGTCACCTCGGCCTTGGCCAGCGGGTGACGCATCTTCACCTTCGCGGTGGACTTCGCGCCGCGGATCCCGGTCAGGGTGGCCGCGACGGCGTCGAGCGCCGCGGGGTCGGCGGCGGCAGCGGTGCCGAGCTCCAGCTCACGCGGCCACGAGGAGGTGTGGATCGAACCGGTCTGCCACCACGACCAGACCTCCTCGGTGACGTACGGGAGGAAGGGGGCGAGCAGGCGCAGCTGGACGTGGAGCGCCGTGGCCAGGGTCGCGCGAGCGGACTCGGTGGCTAGGCCGCCGTCCTCGTCGTAGGCACGCTCCTTGACGAGCTCGAGGTAGTCGTCGCAGAACTCCCAGAAGAACTTCTCCGAGGTCTCCAGGGCCGTGGAGTAGTCGTAGGCCGTGAAGGCGTCGGTCGCCTTGGTGATCGTCTCCTTGAGACGGGCCATCAGCGCGCAGTCGACCGGCTGGGTGATCGCGACCGGGTTGAGCGTGGCCGCGCCGACGTTGCCGAGGACGAACTTGGAGGCGTTGAGGATCTTCATCGCCAGCCGGCGACCGACCTTCATCTGCGTCTCGTCGAACGGCGAGTCCATGCCCGGGCGGGTCAGCGCGGCGCGCCAGCGCACCGCGTCGGCGCCGAACTTGTCGAGGATCTCGGTCGGGACGACGACGTTGCCCTTCGACTTCGACATCTTCTTGCGGTCGGGGTCGAGGATCCAGCCCGCGATCATCGCGTGGCTCCACGGGACGGTGCCGTCCTCGAGGTGGGCACGGACGATGCGGCCGAAGAGCCAGGTGCGGATGATCTCGTGGCTCTGGGTGCACAGGTCCATCGGGTAGACCCGGTTGAACAGGTCGGGGTCGGCCTCCCAGCCGCCTGCGATCTGCGGGGTCAGCGACGAGGTCGCCCAGGTGTCCATGACGTCCGGGTCGCCCTGGAAGCCGCCGGGCTTACCGCGCTGCGCCTCCTCGTAGCCGGCCGGAACATCGGTCGAGGGGTCGATCGGCAGCTGGTCCTCGCTGGGCAGCAGCGGCTTGTCGTAGTCGGGGTTGCCCTCGTCGTCGAGCGCGTACCAGACCGGGAACGGGATGCCGAAGAAGCGTTGGCGGGAGATCAGCCAGTCGCCGTTGAGGCCGCCGACCCAGTTGTCGTAGCGGTGACGCATGTGCTCGGGCAGCCAGGACACCTCGCCGCCGCGGGCCAGCAGCTGCCCGCGCAGGTCGGGGTTGCGGCCACCGTTGGTGATGTACCACTGCCGGCTGGCGACGATCTCGAGCGGCTTGTCGCCCCGCTCGTAGAAGTTGGCCATCCGCTGGGTCTTCTTGGGCTCGCCCTCGAGGTCACCGGAGTCGCGGATCATCGCGACGACGGCCTCGCGGGCCGAGTGGACGGTCTTGCCCTTCAGGTCCTCGTACGCAGCGACCCCTGCCTCGGTGGTGATCCACTCCGGGGTCTCGCGGGAGAAGCGGCCGTCGCGGCCGATCAGGGCGCGGGCGGGCAGGTTGAGCTCACGCCACCACTGGACGTCGGTGAGGTCACCCCAGGTGCAGCACATCGCGATGCCGGCGCCCTTGTCCATCTCCGCGGCCTCGTGGGCCAGGACGGGGATCTCGACGCCGAAGATCGGGCTGGTGACGGTGCTGCCGAACAGGTCCTTGTAGCGGTCGTCGTCGGGGTGCGCGATCAGCGCGACGACGCTCGGGATCAGCTCAGGGCGGGTGGTCTCGATGTGGACCGGGGTGCCGTCAGCGCGGTGGAAGGCGACGCGGTGGAAGAAGCCGGGGTAGTCCTTGGCCTCGAGCTCGGCCTGGGCGACCGCGGTCTGGAAGGTGACGTCCCACAGGGTCGGGGCCTCCTGCAGGTAGGCCTCGCCGCGGGCGAGGTTGCGCAGGAACGCCTTCTGCGAGGCGGTCTGGGAGACCTTGCCGATGGTCGTGTACTGCTGGTCCCAGTCGAAGGAGAGACCCAGGGTGCGCCACAGGTCTTCGAAGACCTTCTCGTCCTCGACGACCAGCTGGTTGCAGAGCTCGACGAAGTTGGGCCGGCTGATGGAGATCTGACGCTTCGGGTCCGGCTTCTCCGGCGGCGTGAAGTCGGGGTCGTACGGCAGGCTCGGGTCGCACCGGACGCCGAAGTAGTTCTGGACCCGGCGCTCGGTGGGCAGGCCGTTGTCGTCCCAGCCGATCGGGTAGAAGACCGACTTGCCGTTCATCCGCTGGAAGCGGGCGATCAGGTCGGGGTGGGTGTAGGAGAAGACGTGGCCGACGTGCAGGCTGCCGGAGACGGTCGGCGGCGGGGTGTCGATCGAGTAGACGTTCTCCCGCGGCTGGGTGCGGTCGAAGGCGTAGGTCTTCTCGTTCTTCCACCGCTCGGCCCACTTGGCCTCCAGGCCCTCGAGAACCGGCTTGTCCGGTACGGCGACTACGCGCTGGTCAGCGGGCGTCGTCGTCTCCGGTGCGGTCAGCGTGGGCGTGGTCTCAGTCATGGGACCAAATCCTATGGGCGCACGGTTGCTGGCGCGAAACCCGGTTGAGACGGGCGGTGCGTACGCCTGATGCTGTCGCTCATGACTCCCGCGCCGACCCTCGACTTCTACACCGACCCCGCGGAGTTCCTCGCCGCGGCCGATGGCTATCTGGGCGCCCACCCGGTGCTGATGAGCGTCGTCGCCTCGGTCACCGGGCGAGCCGCGGAGCACGGACCCCTGAAGACGCCCTACGCGTGGTGGGTGGTCGCGCGGGCTGAGGGCGAGATCGTCGGGGTGGCCATGCGTACGGCGCCCTTCGAGCCCTATCCGCTCTACGTCTCGCCGCTGCCCGAGGCGGCGGCCGTCGAGCTCGCGAGGGCGTTGTACGAGCGCGGGGAGCACCCGGGCGGCGTCAACGGGTCGCTGCCGGCCGCTCGCCTGGTGGCCGAGGAGTCGGCCCGGTTGTGGGGCGGCACGGTCGAGACGGCGATGGCGACCCGGCTGTGGGAGCTCGGCGATCTGGTGGTGCCCGCGGCTGTGCCGGGGAAGGCCAGGTTGGCGACGTACGCAGATGTCGCCATCTGCCGGGCCTGGTTCCGGGACTTCGGGCGGGCGGCCCGGGAGCAGTCGGGCAACGCCGATTCGGCGCACGGCGAGGAGCACCATGACGAGGCGGACATGCGTGAGCGCATCGACGAGGGCAGGATCCTGCTGTGGGAGGACGCCGGCGAGGTCGTGCATCTGACCGCGTTCTCCGCACCGGCCTTCGGTGTGGCTCGGATCGGTCCGGTCTACACGCCGAAGGCGCGCTGGGGCCGCGGCTATGCGAGCGCCGCGGTCGCCGAGGTCGCGCGTCGCCTCCTGGAGGCGGGCGTCCGGGTCTGCCTGTTCACCGATCAGGACAACCCGGTCTCCAACCACGTCTACGCCAAGCTCGGTTTCCGCCCGGTGGTGGACATGGCCAACCACACGCTCGTGCGGTGATTCAGTCGACGGTGAAGCGGCGGCCGAGGTAGTGGTCGACGGCCGGCCAGATGTGGCCCTCCGCCTCGGCGGCGTCGGTCCAGCGCAGGGACCAGCCGGTGCCGGAGGCGGTGGTGATGTCGGCCGAGCGGCGGCCGCTGCTGCTCTGCTTGAGGTGGAGGGCGCGGATCTGGTCCCAGGGGACGTAGGCGGCGTTGGCGGTGGCGGCCAGCTCGGCGGGTGGCCGCTCCAGGGCACGCTGGATCAGCTTCCGGCCGGGTGAGCCGGCGGTCACCGAGGCGAACCCGGTGGCGAGGCGGTCGGAGCCGGAGGGCTTGAGCAGCATCAGGCCGGTCTCGGTCACCAGGAGCGTACGGAAGCCGTCGCCGGAGATCGGGGCCAAGGCGCCGATGTAGCCGTCGGGCGGAGCCGGGGCCGGGGGCTCGGCAGCGGTGCGCGCCTGCGTCTCGGTGTGGGCCTTCGCTTCGAGCTGGTGCACCCAGGCGCGCAGCGCGGCGGCGTAGCCGGGGGAGCCGAGGGCCTCGTAGGCGAGGTTCTCGGGGTCGACCTCCTGACCGGCGATGTCGACCAGCCGCCACGGTCCTGCCCAGCTGAGCTCGTAGCGGGCCTTGTCCTCGCCGACGAGCTCGTGGGCGATGGCGGCACCCAGGAGCCGGGCGATCACCTTCCGCTTCGCCTCGGCGTCCTCCTCCGGAGTGGACTCGACCTCGACCATGTCGAGGAGCTTGTCGAGGTTGCCGGTGGCGATCAGGTCGAGTGCTCCGCGCACCGTGGCCGGCGCGATCTGGTTCTCGCGCATCGCGTTCAGCAGGGTCTCGGCGTTGACCGCCGCGGCGCGGGCGCCGGCCACGGTCACGATCTCGGCCATCGGCGCCGGGGTCAGCCCGGAGCCGGCGAACGTCTTGTCCTCGAGGGCGAGGAAGTTCTGTGACGGGTAGCGCAGGATGCTGGCAGCGTTACCGGAGTTGTCCGCTCCGTCGGCCTCGTCGGCGGAGGCCATCGCCTCCAGCCGCGCGATCCGCTCCGCGAGCGGCGGGTGCGAGTCGTAGGCCGACGTCGTCACCTCGGGCGGCGCCGCGCTGATCCGGCCCAGCTCCTCCAGGCGCTCGGGGTCGCTCATCAGGTTGGTGAAGTTGTCGAAGAAGCGCGTGGGCCGCAGGCCGTAGTGGGTGCCGGCCTCGACGTACTGCTCCAGGTAGATGCGCCAGGCGGCATCGAGCGCGGGGAGGGTGCGCAGCGTGATCGCCGCGGTCCGCGGCCCGGCGACCTGCGCGCTGAACCGGTCGGCGTCGATCTCGTGGGCGTGCGCGAGCGGGCGGGTGAGGGAGAAGAAGATCCGGGCGTACGTCCGGAACGGACGCTTCACCAGCGGGTTGGAGAGGCCGGCGGCGACCTCGGCGATCGCCAGGCGGCTGCGGTGGACGAGGGCGCCGAGGCGGGTGTGGGTGGTGCTGTGGTGACCGAGCTCGTGGGCGAGCACCGCGTGGAGCTGGTTGCGGGAGAGGCCCTGGAGGAGAGGTACGCCGAGGAACATCCGCCGGGTCCCGGTCCGCAGGCCGAGGAGGCTGGTCTCCTCGCTCACCGCCGCGTTGACCTCCGGCACCAGCCGGATCTCATCAGGCGCGCGCGTGCCGGCGTGGGCGGCCAGCTGGCGCACCTCCGCCCACAGACCCGGCTGGTCCTGCTCGGTGAGGACGAGCCCGCCGGGATCGCTCGTGGTCCTGGTGCGGGGCGGCCGCGGGGCCACCTGCTGACCGACCAGCACCAGGGCAGCCAGGACGTAGGCAACGGCCAGGAACGAGACCGCGAGAGCAGCCCGGAGCGTACGCATGAATGGTGGACCTTGGTGGGGGACGGGGTGTCAGTCCGAGATGAGGGGGAGGGTAGCCGGTCCGGCGATTCGCTGGGAAGGGAGCACACCTTAGACTCGGGCTGATGAGTGAGACTCCCGCGCCGCGTCTGGCGGCCACGATCGAGGAGGTCTGGGAAGCGCTGCAGTCGCGCTGGCCCGAGACCCGGCTCGAACCGTCCCTGGACCGGATCCGTGCCCTGCTCGAGATCCTCGGCGACCCGCAGGACGCGTTCCGGATCGTCCAGCTGACCGGCACCAACGGCAAGACCTCCACGTCCCGGATGATCGACACGCTGCTGCGATCGCTGGACCTGCGGGTGGGCCGGTTCACCTCGCCACACGTGGAGCGGATCAACGAGCGGATCTCCATCGACGGCGAGCCGCTGGACGATGACGAGTTCGTGGCCGCGTTCAACGACGTCGCCCACTACCTCAGCATGGTCGACGACGACCAGCCGCACCCGCTGTCCTTCTTCGAGACGATGGTCGGGATGGCCTACGCCAAGTTCGCCGAGGCCCCGGTCGACGTGGCCGTGGTCGAGGTCGGCCTGGGCGGCGGCTGGGACGCGACGAACGTGGCGAACGCCGACGTGGCCGTGGTGACCCCGATCGCGGTCGACCACGCGAAGTACCTCGGCGACACCCCGGTCGCCATCGCACGCGAGAAGGCCGGGATCATCAAGCCGGGCTCGGTGGCGGTGATCGCGGAGCAGTCCGTCGAGGTCGCCGCCGTGCTGGACCAGCACGCAGCCGAGGTCGGCGCCCGGCTGCTGTGGGAGGGCACCGACTTCGGGGTCGTCTCCCGCACCCCTGCCGTTGGCGGACAGATCCTCACGCTGCGCGGGCTGCGGGGGGAGTACGAGGATCTCTTCCTGCCCCTCTACGGCGCCCACCAGGCGCAGAACGCTGCGGCGGCGCTGGCCGCGGTCGAGGCGTTCCTCGGTGACACCGTGCTGGCCGACGAGCTCGTGCGCGACGCGTTCGCCAAGGTCGACTCGCCGGCGCGCCTGGAGATCGTGCGATCGTCCCCGACGGTCCTGATCGACGCTGCCCACAATCCGTCTGGGGCTGAAGCTACGGTTGTGGCTTTGGAGGACTCGTTCTCGTTCTCCTCGGTCGTCGGGGTCGTCGGCGTGATGGGGGACAAGGACGTCGAGGGTCTGCTGGCCGCCTTCGAGCCCGCGCTCGAGCATCTCGTCGTCACCCAGAACTCCACCGAGCGCGCCCTCCCCGCCGTCGAGCTCGCCAAGATCGCCGTCGACCTCTACGGGGAGGAGCGGGTCTCGGTCGTGCCGCGTCTCGCCGACGCCATCGATGCCGCGATCGGCCTCTCGGAGTCCTCCGGCGGCGGCTCGATCTCCGAGGGCGCGGTGCTCGTGACCGGCTCGGTGGTGACCGCCGGCGAGGCGCGTACGTTGCTGGGGGCTCGTGGCTCAGCCGGCCGGTCGGCCGCGACGGCCCGGGTCGTGCCGACCGCCGACCCCGAGCTGGAGGCCTACCTGGAGGCGGACGCAGATGGCGAGTGAGCGGGAGAAGTCGCCACGGCGCGGGATGTGTGCCGCGATCGTGTCGATGGAGGGGCTCGCCGTCGCGCTGGCCACACCCGTGATGATCTCGATCGGCGGGGTCTCCGCCGGGCTGGCGCTCCCGCTGGGCCTCGGCTTCTTCGTTGCCTGCATCGTCGTGGCCGGACTGCTGCGCCGCCCCTGGGCCTACTTGCTCGGCTGGGCGCTCCAGGTCATCGCGATCGGGATGGGGTTCCTGATCCCGATCATGTTCGTCGTCGGCGTGATCTTCGCGATCCTGTGGGGCACGGCCGACCTCCTCGGTCGCAAGATCGAGAGCGAGCGTTCCGCGGCCTTCGCGGCTTTCGACCGGATCGTCGCCGAGGAAGACGCCGAGGAAGAGGTCTGAGGTTGGGTGCTGCGGAGGAGCCTGACGAGCTGCAGATGGCGACGGACGAGACGGCGACCGACTGGGCGCTGTGCCCGGCGTGCGGCAACGCGTTGGTGCTGCGCCGGCCGCGGACGCGGACGGCGCACTACGCACACAAGGCCGGGGAGTCGTGCCGGCTCGTGGGCGCGCAGCTGCGGCGTACCAGCTCCGGGTGGGCGGTCGGCGGCGGCGAGGACGATCCGGACAGCCTGGAGAACCTCTTCGACCTGATCGAGGACGACACCTCGGAGCGTTAGCGGTCGCTAGCGCGCGAGCGCGCCGGTGAGCGCGGTGAGGGCCTGGTCGAGCTCGGTGTCGGTGACCCCGCCGAACCCGATCACCAGGCCGGTCAGGCCGCTGCTGCGGGCGTACGTCGAGAGCAGGTTGATCTCGAACCCGGCCGCTCTGGCGGCATCGCGGGCGCGGACGGCGTCGGGCTCGGGGAGCAGCCAGGTGGAGTACATGCCCGCCAGCGGTCCGGCGAGCGTCGCATGGGGCGTCATGGCCTCGGCCACCCTCGGGGCACGCTCGGCATAGACACGGCGCGCCGATCGCACGGCCCGGTCCAGCCAGCCGTCGCGGAGCAGGGTGAGCAGTGCGCGCTGGGACGGCCAGGCGGCGCCGGCGTGGGTGATGGTGCGGCGGCGCAGGATCAGCTCGTGCAGGTCGGGCGGAGCGACCAGCCAGCCCAGGCGCAGCGTCGGGACCACCGACTTCGCCGCGGTGCCGAGATAGACCACCCGGCCGCGGTCCAGCGTCGCCATCGCGGGCACCGGCGCGACGTCGTAGCGGAACTCCGAGTCGTAGTCGTCCTCGATCACGACCGCGTCGGCGCGCCTGGCGGCGTCGAGGAGCGCCAGCCGGTCGGCCGCCGGCATGACCCGTCCCAGCGGGTGCTGATGGGCCGGAGTGACGTACGCCGCGACCGCAGGCCCCAGGTCCCGCACCGTCTCCACGGCGGGCAGGTCGATGACCTCGCGTCCGTAGGTGAGCACCGTCTCGGCCGCCGCCCGGTAACCTGGATCCTCCACCGCCACCGGCCCGGGCTGCAGCTCGGGCAGGAGCGCCCGGAGGCCATCGGTGGTGCCCGCGGTCACGATGATCTCGTCCGCGTGGATCTCCAGGCCGCGGGTGCGCCCGAGCCGCGCCGCGAGCGCCTCGCGCAGCTCCACCAGCCCTCGCGGGTCGTCGTACCCGCGCGGGGGAGCCGCCACCGAGACCTCCCGCCACGCCCGCCGCCACCCCGGCTCCAGCCGTGGGTCGAAGAACGGCGTGCCGGTGTCGAGCCGATGCGTCACCCCCGTCGGGCGAGGCGTCACCCGCGTCGGGCGAGGCGTCACGTCGGTCGGCCGAGAGGTCACGGCCGTCGGGCGGGTCGCCGTGACGTACGTCCCGGACCCGCGGCGCGCCTCGAGCCAGCCCTCGGCGGTGAGCTGGTCGTAGGCCTGCTCGGTCACGGCCCGGGAGACGCCGAGGTCCGCCGCCAGCGCGCGGCTCGAGGGCAGCCGGTCGCCGGTCCCGAGGGTGCCGGACAGCACCAGGGAGCGGACCTGCCCGGCGAGCTGGGCGGGAAGGGGCTCGCTGGAGCTGCGGTCGAGAGTTACGGGGAGCATCGGTCGAATGGCCTGTCGAAGTAGACGTGAATTGGCCCGTGCGTACAGGCCACTTCGCTCTCAGGATGGTGCCATGAGCACGACGTTGTCACCCACTTCACGCACTCAGGTCAGCCGCGGGAAGAACCGCGCCGTCCCCGACCGCGAGCGCCTCCACACCTTCCTCGGGGATGCGCTCCTCGCCCACCTGGGCGTCACCGTCGGGTCGGGCGAGGACGCCCACCCGGTCGTCCTGCCCACGGCGTACGGCTTCGATCTCGACGGCCCGGACGCGGGCGGCTCGCTCTACCTGCACGGGTCGGTCGCCGCCGGCTGGCTCGGGCGGGCGCTGGAGCGCGACGTGTGCGTGACGATCACCGAGCTCGACGGTCTGGTCGCCGCGCGCAGCGGGTTCCACCACTCGATGAACTACCGCTCGGCGGTGGTCATCGGCCGCGCGCGGCTGGTGGAGGACCCCGAGGAGCGCGAGCACGCCCTCGCCCTGGTCGTCGACCAGATGATCCCCGGCCGCTGGGCGACGCTGCGGCCGGCGACCCGCAAGGAGCTCGCCGCGACCGCCGTCCTCGCCGTGCCGCTCGTCGAGGCGTCGATGAAGGAGCGCGCCGAGGGGCCGGTCGACGATCCCGCCGACATCGAGTCCGGGACCTGGGCCGGCGTGATCCCGACCCGCCGCGTCGCCGGCGCCCCGGTCACCGCCGAGGACTCGACCGCGGCGGTCCCGGAGGATGTCGTACGTCGCGCCGCCGGGCTGAACCTTCGTCAAGGTATGTAGCCGAAGGCTCACATCCCCTGCGGAGTTCCCCTGGGGATGTGAGCCTTGACCTGCATACCTTTACGAAGGAACCGCCGGCTCAGCTGAGCCCCGCGCGCCTCAGCGCGTCGGCCATGGCGCTGTTGGCCGGGGCGGACGAGCCGCGGCCGCCACCCTGGCCGCCACGGTTGCCGCCACCCTTCGAGCCGCCCTTGGGACCGCCGCCCTTGCCCTGGCCCTGGCTGCGCTGCCCACCGCCGGGGCGACCGGAGCGACCGCCGGACTCGCCCTTGGCGGGCGCACCGGACGGCGCGTCGTCGTTGAGCCGGAGGGTGAGCGAGATCCGCTTGCGGGCCTCGTCGACCTCCAGGACCTTGACGCGCACGACGTCACCGGAGCGGACCACGTCGCGCGGGTCCTCGACGAACTTGTCCGACATCGCGGAGATGTGGACCAGGCCGTCCTGGTGGACGCCGATGTCGACGAAGGCGCCGAAGGCGGCCACGTTGGTGACGGTGCCCTCCAGGACCATGCCGGGACGCAGGTCGGCGATCACGTGCACGGACTCGGAGAAGGTCGCCGTGCGGAACTCCGGACGCGGGTCGCGGCCGGGCTTCTCGAGCTCGGCGAGGATGTCGGTGACCGTCGGCAGACCGAACTTCTCGTCGACGAACTCCGACGGCTTCAGTGACTTCAGTGCAGAGGTGTTGCCGATCAGCGACCCGATGTCCGCCGAGGCCTTGTCCAGAATCCGGTTGACCACCGGGTAGGCCTCCGGGTGCACGCCGGACATGTCGAGCGGGTCGTCGCCGCCGCGGATCCGGAGGAACCCGGCCGCCTGCTCGAACGCCTTCGGGCCGAGCCGGGCGACCTTGGTGAGCTCGCGGCGGGTCCGGAAGGGACCGTTGGCGTCCCGGTGCGCGACGATCGCCGAGGCGAGCGACTCGGTGATCCCCGAGACCCGGCGCAGCAGCGGCGCGGAGGCGGTGTTGAGGTCGACGCCGACGCCGTTCACACAGTCCTCGACGACCGCGTCCAGCGACTTGGAGAGGCCGTATTCGGGCAGGTCGTGCTGGTATTGCCCGACCCCGATCGACTTCGGCTCGATCTTGACCAGCTCGGCCAGGGGGTCCTGGAGGCGGCGGGCGATAGACACCGCGCCACGCAGCGACACGTCGAGATCGGGCAGCTCGGAGGAGGCGTAGGCGGAGGCGGAGTAGACCGAGGCCCCGGCCTCGGAGACCATCACCTTGGTCATCTTCAGGTCCGGCAGCAGCTTGAGCAGGTCGGCGGCGAGCTTGTCGGTCTCGCGGGAGGCGGTGCCGTTGCCGATCGCGATCAGGTCGACCGAGTGCTTCTTCGCCAGTTTCGCCAGGGTCGCCAGCGCGCCGTCCCAGTCGCGGCGCGGCTCGTGCGGGTAGACCGTCGAGGTGTCGACCACCTTCCCGGTGGCGTCCACGACCGCCACCTTCACGCCCGTCCGGATGCCCGGGTCGAGGCCCATGGTCGCCCGCGTCCCGGCCGGCGCGGCCAGCAGCAGGTCGCGCAGGTTGTCGGCGAAGACCGCGATCGCGGCCTCCTCGGCAGCCGTACGGATCCGGGTGCGCATGTCGAGCTCGAGACGGAACAGGATCCGCGTACGCCACGCCCACCGCACCGTCTCGGCCAGCCACTTGTCCGCCGGGCGGCCGGAGTCCGTGATCCCGAAACGGGCAGCGATCGAGCGCTCGTAGTCGGTCACCTCGCCGGGCGCCGGCTCCTCGGCGTAGGGAGACAGGGTGACCTCGAGGACCTCCTCCTTCTCCGCACGCAGGACGGCCAGGGTGCGGTGCGACGGCAGTGACGCGTACGCCTCGGAGAACTCGAAGTAGTCGGAGAACTTCGCAGCGGCCGGGTCGTTCTCGCGACCTTCGCGCACGCGGGTCACCAGGCGGCCCTGCTTCCACATCCGCTCGCGCAGCGTGCCGATCAGGTCGGCGTCCTCACCGAACCGCTCGACCAGGATCGCGCGGGCGCCGTCGAGCGCGGCCTTGGTGTCGGGGACGTTCTCCCCGAGGTAGCCCTCGGCGACCACGGCAGGATCCAACCCGGGGCCGGCCAGCAGCCCGTCGGCCAGCGGCTCGAGCCCGTTCTCGCGGGCGATCATCGCCTTCGTACGCCGCTTCGGCTTGAACGGCAGGTAGATGTCCTCCAGCCGCGCCTTGGTGTCGGCGGCGAGGATCGAGGCCTGCAGCTCGGGGGTGAGCTTGTCCTGCTTCGCGATCTCGGCGAGCACGGCGGCGCGGCGCTCCTCCAGGTCGCGCAGGTAGCCGAGCCGCTCCTCCAACGTACGCAGCTGGGCGTCGTCGAGGCCACCGGTCACCTCCTTGCGGTAGCGCGCGATGAACGGCACCGTCGAGCCCTCGTCGAGCAGGGCGACCGCGGCCGTCACCTGCGCGGGGCGCACCCCGAGATCTTCGGCGATGCGGGCCGGGATGGCGGCCATCGAGTCTGCGAGCGTCGGAGCTGGTGGAGTTGATGTCACGGGGCGCCATCCTGCCGCATGCCACCGACATGGTTTGAGCCCAGGCCGAGAAGGCACAACCTCGACGGGCCCGGACGTGCCCGCAGCGGCCCGCCCCGATACGCTCGCCCCCATGACGCAGCGCACGTTCGTGATCCTGAAGCCCGACGCCGTCCGCCGGGGCCTGGTGGGGGAGATCCTGTCCCGCTACGAGGCCAAGGGCCTCTCGATCGTGAAACTGGAGCACCGCACGATCGACGCGGGCATGGCGGACGAGCACTACGCCGAGCACGTCGAGCAGCCGTGGTACCCGCCGCTGCGCGACTTCGTCACCTCCGGCCCGCTCGTCGCCGCCGTCCTCGAGGGCGACGAGGCGATCGACGTCGTGCGCGCGCTCAACGGCGCCACCGACGGCCGCAAGGCCGCGCCCGGCACCATCCGCGGCGACTACTCCCTCTCCAACCGCGAGAACCTCGTCCACGGCTCCGACTCGCCCGAGTCGGCCGACCGTGAGATCAAGCTCTGGTTCGGCGCCTGACCACACTGAGATCGCGCCGGTAGCTCCTACCGGCGCGATCTCTCATTTCGGATCCGCGGGCGATCGCCGCCACGAGATCAGCGAGGCGACCCCGTCGAGGATCCGTTCGATCCCGTAGCCGAGCGCGTTGTCTTGATCGCCCGACTCTCCCGCCTCGGAGAAGGCCGCCACGGTGTGCGGGAACCGAGAGCCGTACGTCTCCAGGATCGGCGCCATCGCGGCCGCGAGCGACGCCTCCGGATTCGCCGCGACCGTGGCTTGACGCACGTTGGCGGTCACCTGGTTGCTGAGCAGGGCGAGCGTGTCGAGACGCTCGGCGCCGGTGAGCGGCGTCGTCGCCAGGGCTGCGAGGCCGGCCTCGAACCAGCCCATCTCGGCGGGACCGGGCACGGTGCGCGTCACGACGAGCTCGGTCGTCCACGGGTGGCGCGCCATCCGCTCGTGAAGCGTGCGCGCCCAGACGCCGATGTGGGCTCGCCAGTTCTCGCCGTCCGTCTCCGGCGCCTCGCCCAGTGCGCCGTCGAGCATGAGTGCGATCAGCTCGGTCTTTCCCCGTACGTGGCGGTAGAGCGCCATCTTCGCAGCACCGAGCTCGTCGGCGACGCGCTGCATGGTCACCGCAGCGACCCCTTCGGCGTCGGCGACGGCTATCCCCGCCGTCACGACGTCCTCGACCGAGAGCTTGGGTCGTCGGCCGCGCTTCCGTGTCGGAGCAGGGGCCGGCCAGAGGGCATCCATCACGCCGTCGGTCATCACAGTCCTTTGCCGGTTGTCATTGCGTCCAACGTACGCTAATTTAATTGCGTCCGATGGACGCTAATTAGGAGGAGCAATGAAGGTACTCATCTCAGGCGCCAGCATCGCCGGCCCGGCGCTGGCCATGTGGCTCGGCCGCAACGGAGCCGACGTCACCGTCGTCGAGAAGTCGCCGGCGATCCGGCCAGGCGGTCAGGCGGTCGACTTCAAGGGCCCGACCCATCGCACGGTGCTCGAGCGGATGGGCGTGTGGGACGACCTGGTCGCGGCCCAGACGGCGAAGTCCGACGTGCGCCTCATCGACGCGGACGAGCGGGTCAAGGCGGTGATGCCCGGGGAGTTCCTCGGCGGCGACCTGGAGATCCGCCGTGGCGACCTCGCCCGGATCCTGCACCACCACGCCGCGCCGCACGCCGACATCGTCTTCGGCGACGAGATCCTCGACCTCACCGAGAACGCCGACGGTGTGACGGTGGCCTTCGCAAGGCGTCCGACCGAGCGCTTCGACCTGGTCGTCGGCGCCGACGGCATCCACTCCGCGGTCCGGGCGCTCGCCTTCGGCCCCGAGGAGGCTCATCTCGAGCCTCTCGGCCACTACTACGCCGTGGCCGACGCCCAGCTGCCGTCGAACGGTGCGTCGACATCAGTGACCGAGCTGGCGGACGGGCGGGCGGTGCAGTACGGCTACAACGAGCCCGGCCGCTACGCCGTGCTGGGCGGCACCAAGGCGCCGCTGTTCTTCGTCTTCCGCGAGGACCGGGCAGCCTACGACCGTCGCGACACCGACTCCCAGAAGGCGTTCCTCGCGCAGAGCCTCGCGGGCATGGGGTGGCGCGTGCCGGAGATGGTCGAGGCGGCGGTCAACGCCCCGGAGTTCTACCTCGACACCCTGGCCCGGACCCGGATGACGAGCTTCACCCGCGGCCGGGTCGCGCTGCTCGGTGACGCGGGCTACGCGAACACCCTCGGCGGCTTCGGCACCGGCCTGGCGATCGTCGGGGCCTATGTGCTGGCCGGTGAGCTGGAGGCCGCTCGTGGCGACCACGCCGCGGCCTTCGCCGCGTACGACCGAAGGATGGGCCCGTTGTCCAAGGTCGCCCGCCGGTCCAACGCCGGCCCGTTCCTCGCTCCGCGCTCGCCGATGAGGATCAGGATGCGCGACCTCGTCTTCGCCAACGGCCCGCTCTTCCGCGCGATGATGCGCCTCACCGAGGCCTTCGCGACCGATGCCGGGCTGCCCGACTACAGCCTGCGGGGTGCGACCGTGACGGCCTGACGTCTGCGTCGCTCCGATGCCTCGCTGCGGCCTCGCCGGCAGCACGACGCGACGCCTCGGATGGTTGCCGAGGCCACTTTCCGGGGCCTCCGTGAGACGTTCCGCACCGCCCTGCGGACACGGGCATCCCGCGGTCACTTGCCGCGGACATACCCCGTATCGTTGCGGTTTCGGCGAGCCTCTTGGGATTGAGGCTCGTACCTTCGTAGCCTCGTCGGCAGGGCCCGCATCCTGTAACACGGATCCCCGACGCGGCGCCCCGGGAACGCGAGGACGTATGGCGAGCATCATTGGACGTGACATGGCGGTGGACCTCGGCACCGCAAACACACTCGTCTACGTCCGTGGCAAGGGCGTCCTTGTCGATGAGCCAAGTGTGGTCGCGCTCAACAAGTTCACCGGCGAGATGGTCGCTGTCGGCCACGAGGCCAAGAAGATGCTGGGACGTACGCCCGACGACATCGTCGCGCTGCGACCGCTGAAGGACGGCGTGATCGCCGACTTCGAGGCCACCGAGCAGATGCTTCGCTACTTCATCCATCAGGTCCACCGCCGTCGCTACTTCGCCAAGCCGCGGATGGTCATCTGCGTCCCGTCCGGGATCACCGCGGTCGAGATCCGCGCGGTGAAGGAGGCCGGCTACCAGTCCGGCGCCCGGATGGTGAACATCATCGAGGAACCGATGGCGGCCGCCATCGGTGCCGGGCTCCCGGTGCACATGCCGACCGGCAACATGGTCGTCGACATCGGCGGCGGCACGACCGAGGTCGCGGTGATCAGCCTCGGCGGGATCGTGACGAGCCAGTCGATCCGGACCGCCGGGCACCAGCTCGACAACGCGATCATGACCTGGCTGAAGAAGGAGCACGCGCTGCTCCTGGGCGAGCGCACCGCCGAGGAGGTCAAGATGACCCTCGGCTCGGTCTGGCCGCTGCCCAACGAGCCCGAGGCCGAGATCAGGGGACGAGACCTGGTCAGCGGCCTGCCGCGCACGGTGACCGTCTCGAGCGCCGAGGTGCGCAAGGCGATCGAGGAGCCGCTGCACGACATCTTCGACGCGGTCCGCTCCACCCTCGACCAGACCCCGCCCGAGCTGGCCGGCGACATCATGGACCGCGGCATCGTGCTCACCGGCGGCGGTGCCCTCCTCCGCGGGCTCGACGAGCGCCTGCGTCACGAGACCGGTATGCCGGTCCACGTCGCCGAGTCCCCGCTGACCTCGGTCGCGATGGGGGCCGGCCGCTGCGTCGAGGACTACGACGTGCTCCGCCCCGTCCTGGTGAACGAGAACAGGAGATGGTGACGTGTCGTTGCTGAGCCCCCGCCCCAGCGAACGTCTGCGCAGAGGGCTGGAACAACGCAAAGGTCCCAAACCCATGGTCCGTACGCCGCGGGAGAGGCTCAACCGCCG
This sequence comes from Nocardioides sp. NPDC051685, assembly GCF_044453405.1. Lineage (NCBI taxonomy): Bacteria > Bacillati > Actinomycetota > Actinomycetes > Propionibacteriales > Nocardioidaceae > Nocardioides > Nocardioides sp. NPDC051685. The sequence goes on from NZ_JBITCR010000003.1 coordinate 537,200, forward strand.
CGGCAGCCTCGAGACCAACGCCGGTGGCGGTGGCCCGAAGGGCTCCTGGCTGATCGCGCTCATCCTGTGCTGCGCCACCCTGGCCACCCTCGACCAGACCCCCGCCCTGGAGCCGGCCCGCACCGCGGTCGGCGAGGTGCTCTCCCCGCTGGAGACAGGTGCGGCGATGGTGGCCCGCCCGTTCACCGGGATCCCGGAGTGGTTCGACAGCCGCGACGAGCTCCGCGCCCGGGTCGCGAAGCTCGAGGCCGAGAACTCCACGCTGCGCCGCCAGGTCGAGGTCACCGACTACGGCCGGTCCAAGCTCGCCGAGTACGAGTCGATCACCCGGGCCGCCGACGACCTCGGCTACGCCCTGGTGCCGGCGCGGGTCACGGCCTACGGCCCCGCCCAGACCTTCAACCGCACCGTCACCATCGACGCCGGCAGCGCCGCCGGGATCAGGTCAGACATGTCGGTGGTCACCGGCGACGGCCTGGTCGGCCGGGTCCTGAGGGTCACCAAGACCAGCGCCACCGTCCTGCTGATCGTCGACGCCGCCTCGGTCGTCGGCGGCCGCGTCGGCGGTGAGGACCGCAGCGGCAAGAAGTCGGGTCAGGTCGGCATGGTCCGGGGCTCCGGCGTGGTCGCCGGCCGCTCCGACGCCGGCCTGCTGGCCCTCGACCTCGTCGACCAGACCGCCGCCCCGCTCAAGGGCGACACGGTCATCACCTGGGGTGACGGCCGGGCCGCTCCGTACGTCTCCGGGCTGCCGATCGGCGAGGTCACCGACACTTTCGCGAGCGTGCGCGACTCCTCGCGCACGGTGCGGATCAAGCCGTACGTCGACTTCGGCTCGCTCGACGTCGTCGGTGTGGTGGTGCCGGGCGACACCATGAGCGACCGCGCCGTGGTCACGCCGGAAGGGGAGCTGCGATGAGCGAGCGTCAGCGAGCGAATCAGACAATCAACACGCCACCGCGTCCGTATCCTGGCGCTTGCGCTACGGAGGTGGTGGCGTGAGTCAGATGGAGACCCAGGCCCCGAGCACCGGCCCGCTGCTGCGCAACGTCCTGGTCGGCCTCCTGGTGATCATCGCCGTCGTCCTCCAGTTGAGCGTCGCGCCGGCCTTCGCGATCCGCGGCATCACCCCCGACCTGGCTCTGCTGGTCGTCCTCGCGGTCGCGCTCACCCGTGGCGGGCAGACCGCCCTGGTGACCGGCTTCGCCGCCGGCGTACTCCTCGATCTGGCGCCTCCTGCCGACCACACCGCCGGCCGGTGGGCGCTCGCGCTGCTGATCGTCGGCTACGTCGCCGGCCGCGTACGCGACGGCAGCATCGCCCAGGGCGGCCAGGGCCGACCCAACGCGCTGACCGTGATGGCCACGGTGGCCGTCTGCTCGTTCATCGGGGTCAGCATCTTCGCGGTCAGCGGCCTGATCCTCGGCGAGGCGCCGGTCACGCTGCTGCCGACCGTGGCGATCAGCGTCGGCTACGACCTGCTGCTGGCCCCGCTGCTGATCCCGGCGCTGCTGTGGTTGCTCGGCAGGGGAGACCTCTGAGATGGGGCGGAGTCGACTCTCCACCGCGCAGGTCAGCCGGCTGCGGCTGATCGTGATCCAGGCGCTGGTCTTCTCCCTGCTGGCCACCCTCGGGGTCAGGCTCTTCTACCTGCAGGTGCGCCACGGCGACGCCTACCAGGCGGCCGCGGCCTCGCAGTCCAAGCGCGAGATCGTGCGCCAGCCGGTGCGCGGCATCATCGTCGACGCCCAGGGCCGGCCGCTGGTCACCAACCGCTCGGCCTGGGTGGTCAGCCTCGACCAGGGCGTCCTCGACGGGCTCGACGACGCGGACAAGGTGACGCTGATGAAGCGCGTCGCCAAGGCCGTCGACGTGTCCCCGAAGAAGCAGAACGAGGCGATCGCCAACTGGTCCGGCACCCGCTACCAGCCGGTGCCGATCGCCACCGACGTCTCCGAGTCGACCGCGCTGCGCATCCTCGAGCAGCCCGAGGACTTTCCCGGCGTGGTCGCGGAGAAGCAGACGCTGCGCTCCTACCCGAGCCCCTACGGGATCAACGCCGCCGGGGTCCTCGGCTATCTCTCCCCGATCACCGAGGACGAGAACGACAACGCCAAGGAGCGCGGCGACGAGTCGCTCAACAACACCTCGATGGTGGGTCGTTCCGGCGTCGAGAAGGAGTACGACCAGTGGCTGCGCGGGATGCCCGGCTACGACACCGTCACCGTCGACTCGGTCGGCCGCGAGATCGGCCGCGGCGACTCGGTCGCCTCCCAGGCCGGCGACACCCTGGTGACCAGCATCGACGCCAAGGTGCAGGGCCGTGCCGAGAAGCTGCTGGCCGAGTCCATCGAGACCGCCCGCGGCACCTTCGACAAGATCACCGGCCGCAACTACGAGGCCGACTCCGGCTCGGTCGTGGTCATGGAAGCCCAGACCGGCCGCCTCGTCGCGATGGCCAGCCAGCCGACGTACGACCCGGAGGAGTGGGTCGGCGGGATCACCCAGAAGCAGCTCGACCGGCTCTACTCCGAGAAGGCCGGCTATCCGCTGCTGCCGCGGGCGACGCAGGGCCAGTTCGCGCCTGGGTCGACGTGGAAGCCGTTCATGACCGTCGGCGCGCTCAACAACGGCTACAGCCGCGACACCCTGCTCGACTGCTCCAGCGGCCTCCAGGTCGGCAACCGCTGGTTCAAGAACTACGAGTCGGCCGCCTACGGCAACATCACCTTCGCCCAGGCGCTCGAGCTCTCCTGCGACACGTTCTTCTACCGGATCGCGGTGAACTACTGGCAGAAGTACGGCTCCGACCCGGCCGACATCAAGGCCAGGGACCCGCTGGTCGAGACCGCCAAGGCGTTCGGCTTCGGCAAGCGCACCGGCATCGACCTGCCGGGGGAGTCGGCGGGCCGGATCGCGGACCGGAAGTGGAAGGCCGAGTACTACGAGGCCATGAAGGACTACTACTGCCGGATGGACGAGAAGAAGAACGCGCCGACCTCGTTCCTGCAGCTGTTCGCCCACGAGTTCTGCGTGGAGGGCAACTACTACCGCACCGGTGACGCGGTGAACTTCTCGATCGGCCAGGGCGACACGATGGTCACCCCGATCCAGCTCGCCCGCGCCTACGCCTCGCTGGCCAACGGCGGCACCCTCTACGAGCCTCGGGTCGGGAAGGCGGTCGTCAGCGGCGACGGCACCGTGGTCGAGAAGATCGACCCGAAGGTCGCCGGCAGGGTCAAGATGTCGGCCAAGAGCATCGACTACGTCAACGAGGCGCTCCTCGGCACCCCGCGCTCGGGCACCCTGGCCTGGAAGTTCGGCGGCTTCCCGCTCGACGAGGTGAAGGTGCGCGGCAAGACCGGCACCGCCGAGGTCACCGGCAAGCAGACGACCGGCTGGGTCGCGACGTACAACAAGAAGTACGTCATCATCATGACCATCTCCCAGGGTGGAACCGGATCGGGTGCCGTGGGTGATGCCGTACGCAAGCTGTGGGAGTCGCTCTACGGGATCGAGGAGGGCGGTGCCGAGGTGCGGCCCGCCAAGGCTGCGATCAAGGGCATCGACCCGCCGAGGAACCTGCCGGCGTTCGGTGCCGACGGCTCGATCGTCGCTCCGAAGGACTGAGGCAGAGCATGAAGAACGACGTGATGGCCTTCGTACGCCGCATCGACCTGGTCCTCCTCGGTGCGGTGCTGGTCCTGGTGTCGCTGTCGGTGCTGTTCGTCTGGTCCGCGACCGTCCACCGGGACGCGCTCACCGGCGGTGACACCACCGCCTACCTGCGCAAACAGACGATCAACGTGGCCGTCGGGCTGGTGCTGATGGTGGGCGTCGTCGCGACCAACCACCGCTGGGTCCGGCTGCTGACACCGGTGGTCTACCTGGGCGCGATCGTCGGGCTGGTGCTGGTGCTCGTGATGGGCACGACGATCAACGGGTCGAAGTCGTGGGTGACCCTCGGGCCCGTGCAGGTCCAGCCCTCGGAGCTGGCGAAGCTCGCCGTGGTCATCGCGATGGCGCTGGTCCTCGCCGAGCGAAGCGAGGGGCGCTGGCAGGCCCGGGTGTCGCTGGGTGATGTGGTCGCGATGATCCTGGTCGCGGCGGTGCCGATCGTGCTCGTCCTGCTCCAGCCCGACCTCGGCACCACGCTGGTGCTCGGGGTGACGGTCTTCTGCGTGCTCGCGGCCGCGGGGACACCGCGGCGATGGCTGGCGCTGCTGGCGCTGACCGGCCTGGCGGGCGCCACGACCGTGGTAGCGACCGGGGTGCTGAAGGAATACCAGATCCACCGGTTCATGGCGTTCACCGATCCGGCGCTGGATCCTCGCGGGGCCGGCTACAACGTCCAGCAGGCCCGGATCGCGATCGGTGACGGCGGCATCTTCGGCCAGGGGCTGTTCCAGGGGTCGCAGGCCCGCGCCGGGTTCGTCCCCGAGCAGCACACCGACTTCATCTTCACGGTCGTGGGGGAGGAGCTCGGGCTGGTCGGCTCGCTGCTGGTGATCGGCCTGATCGGCGTCGTGCTGTGGCGCGGACTGCGGATCGCGGCGCGCACCGACGACCTCTTCGGACGGGTGGCTGCGGCCGGCATCGTGTGCTGGCTCGGCATCCAGAGCTTCCAGAACATCGGGATGTGCCTGGGCATCATGCCGGTCACCGGGGTGCCGCTACCGTTGATCTCCTACGGCGGTTCCTCGATGATCGCGGCGCTGCTGGCGGTGGGTGTGCTGCTCGGCATCTCGGCCCGATCGCGGCGCACCGGTCTGGACCGGTCCGGACCACTCCAGGACCTCCGCTCGCGCGACCGCCTGCAGGTTGCTGCAGTGCGAAAAGATGTCGCGTTTCATCGTCAGTAAACTCGATTACGTTCCCTCCCGGTTGCCCTACAGGGCATCTGTGACCCCTTGCAGCCTCGACCAGAGGCTGCTTGACGACGGGAGCAGTAATCGTGAACCGACCCCACAGAACCCAGCGCCTCGGCGCGCTGGTCGCAGCGACCGCCACAGCCGTCGGCGCTGCCACCACCATCTTGGCGCTGTCCGGTCCCGCCGGCGCGGCCGACAACCCGGCACCGCTGATCGGTGCCGAGAAGGCGAACGCCATCGATGGTCAGTACATCGTCGTGATGAAGGACCAGGCCAAGGCCGGCAACGGCTTCCGAGCCTCGGCCAAGAGCGCCAACGCCGCGGTCCGGAGCAAGGCCGAGGAGGCCGGCGGCAAGGTGAAGTTCACCTACGACGCGGCCCTCAACGGCTTCGCGGCGACGCTGTCGGACGCCGCCCTGGCCGAGGTACGCAGCGACCCGGCCGTCGACTACGTCGAGGCCGACGGGGTCGTCAAGGCGACCGGTGACCAGTCCAACCCGACCTGGGGCATCGACAGGATCGACCAGCGCAACCTGCCGCTGAGCAACTCCTACCACTACGACCAGACCGGGTCGGGTGTCACCGCCTACATCATCGACACCGGCATCCTCTCGACCCACAGCCAGTTCAGCGGGCGGGTCGCCTCGGGCTACTACTCCGTGGGCTCCTCGACCACCGACGAGAACGGCCACGGCACCCACGTCGCCGGCACGGTCGGCGGCTCGACCTACGGTGTGGCCAAGGGGGTCACCCTGGTGCCGGTCCGTGTCCTCGACGCCCAGGGGTCCGGCACCGACTCCGGTGTCATCGCGGGCATCAACTGGGTCACCTCCAACCACACCACCGGTCCGGCGGTCGCCAACATGTCGCTGGGCGGCGGGGCCTCGTCCTCGCTCGACGCGGCGGTGAACAGCTCGATCGCCGACGGGGTGACGTACGCCGTCGCGGCCGGCAACGACAACGCCAACGCGTCCTCCTACTCGCCGGCGCGGGTCGCCAACGCGATCACGGTCGGCTCGACCACCAACACCGACGCGCGCTCGTCGTTCTCCAACTACGGCTCGGTCGTGGACGTCTTCGCCCCGGGCTCGAACATCACCTCCTCGTGGTACACCTCGACCACGGCGACCAACACCATCTCCGGTACGTCGATGGCGACCCCGCACGTCGCGGGCACCGCGGCGCTCTACCTGGCGGCCCACACCTCGGCCACGCCGGCGACGGTCCAGTCGTGGATCACCTCCAACGCCACGACCGGTGTCGTCACCTCGCCGGGCACCGGCTCGCCCAACCGCCTGCTCTACTCGCTCGAGGGCGGCGGCACCGACCCGACGGACCCGCCGAGCACCGGAAACCTGCTGGTCAACCCGGGCTTCGAATCGGGTGCGACCGGTTGGAGCGCCTCCTCGGGCGTGATCGACAACTCGACCAGCGCCCCGGCGCGTACGGGTTCCTACAAGGCGTGGCTGAACGGCTACGGCTCGACCCACACTGACACGCTCTCGCAGTCGGTCACGCTGCCCACGACCGGCAAGACGCTGTCGTTCTATCTCCGGGTGATCACCAATGAGACGACCACCTCGACGGCCTACGACAAGCTGACCGTCAAGGTCGGCTCGACGACCCTGGCGACGTACTCGAACCTGAACGCGAGCTCGTCCTACGCGCTGAAGTCGTTCTCGCTCGGGTCCTACGCAGGGAGCACCGTCACGCTGACGTTCACCGGCACCGAGGACTCCTCGCTCGGGACCAGCTTCCTGATCGACGACACCTCCATCGCCTGATCTCACAACCGTCATCGGCTCCACCGGGCCGCTCGCGTAACGCGGGCGGCCCGGCGTGCTGTTGAAAGGACACTTTTCCCGCCCTGTTTATGGTCTGTTTATAGGTGTTCACCTTGGGTGACTGCACGTTGCTGCAATGCGAAGAGTTGGGTCGTTACGCGTTCTACGTAACGTGATTACGTGGTTTGCCGAACGCTTCGGGCTGCGGCCACAGGGAGGGCGCAGGGCGTTCATAGCGGTCCTACAGGGCCGTACGATGACGGGAGTCAGAACGTGTTCCGAACCATGAAGAACCGTGCCATCAAGGCGCCGGCAGTCATCTCCGCCGTTGCTGTCGGAGCAGCAGCATCGGCGATCGCCTTCGCCGTCCCGGCAGGTGCCGCGGACAGTCCGGCACCGCTGCGCGGCGCGGACGCCTCGACCGCGATCGAGGGTCAGTACATCGTCGTGATGAAGAAGCAGGGCCTCAGCGACATGGCGAAGTCCGAGGCCAAGTCGGTCCGCACCGACGCGCGTGACGCCGGTGGCGACGTACGAGAGGTCTACAACACGGCGTTCAACGGCTTCTCTGCCACGCTCGACAAGGACGCGCTCGCCGAGGTCCGCAACAACCCGGACGTCGCCTACGTGCAGGCCAACCACCGCTACACCACCCAGGGCGACCAGGCTGACCCGACCTGGGGTCTCGACCGCGTCGACCAGGCCGCGCTGCCGCTCGACAAGAACTACCACTACGAGCAGACCGGTGCGGGTGTGACTGCCTACATCATCGACACCGGCGTCGCGACCGACCACTCGGAGTTCAGCGGCCGGATCGGTGAGGGCTTCGACGCCGTCGACGGCGACTCCGACCCGACCGACGGCAACGGCCACGGCACCCACGTCGCGGGCACCGTCGCCGGCACCACCTACGGTCTGGCCAAGGAGGCCACGATCGTTCCGGTCCGCGTCCTCGACGACCAGGGCTCCGGCACCACCGAGGGTGTCGTCGCCGGCATCGAGTGGGTCACCGAGAACCACACCGACGGCCCGGCTGTCGCCAACATGTCGCTCGGTGGCGGCAACGACGCCGCCCTCGACGCGGCCGTCCAGGCCTCGATCGCCGACGGCGTGACCTACGCCGTCGCGGCCGGCAACGAGAGTTCCGACGCCTGCGGTTCCTCGCCGGCGGCCGTTCCGGAGGCGATCACCGTCGGTGCCACCGACGACACCGACGCCGCCGCGGACTTCTCCAACACCGGTGAGTGCCTCGACATCTTCGCCCCGGGCGTCGACATCACCTCGGCCTGGAACGACGGTTCGACCAACACCATCTCCGGTACGTCGATGGCGACCCCTCACGTCACCGGCGCCGCCGCGCTCTTCCTCGAGGCGAACCCCACGGCCACCCCGGCCGAGGTCGCTGATGGTTTGACCGGCGCCGCCACCCCCGACGTGGTCACCAACCCGGGCACCGGTTCCCCGAACCTGCTGCTCTCCACGCTGTTCTGAGCTGAGTTCTGACGTCGTTGGGGCCGTCCGGGAGGGGGCGGCCCCAACGGCTATTTCTGCTCCGTCAGACCGGCTTGGTCCACGCGATGGTGTGCCGGAAGCCGAGGCGGTGCCGCATCGAGGCGCCGGGCAGGACGGCGGCGACGATCTCTCGCAGCTCGTCGAAGGTCAGGGCCGGATCCTTGACGGGGAACGGCGGGGCCTGGGCGCCGGCGTTGCTGGGCCACGGATGCTTGACGTAGCCGATCATCGGGTTGGTCACCACGGAGGCGAGTTCCCAGAGGTGGTCGACCGCGCTCTGTGGGGGAGCGAGGCCGACGGCCAGGAACCGCCCGCCGGGCTCGAGGGTCCGACGCACCTGCTGAAGGGCTTCGGCCGCATCGAGATGATGCAGGACCGCGACCATGGTCACCAGGTCGACCGGGCCGTGATCCTCGATCCAGGTGCCGTCGTGGACGGTGACGTTGGCCAGGCCCGAGCAGCGGGTGGCGGCATGCCCGCGCATCGCCCCGTCCCGATCGGTGCCGTGGACCGCCGCGAACCTGGGCGAGAGCGCGGCCACGAGCTCGCCGCGCCCGCAGCCGACGTCGAGGGCTCCGCGGCGCCGCGCCGGGAGGTTCGCCAGGATCCAGCTGTGGAAGTGGTCGTTGTGGCTCCACGGATGCCGGGCGTTGAGCTTGGCCATGGCCGTCGACACGGTCCCTCCGGCGAACTCCTCCGCCCACGTACGCAGCGCCATGCCCGGCATTGTGCCCCACGGCGCGAGGTTTGGTCGGGGAGTCACGGGGCGGCGTACGCTTGGGGTTGATCGTTCCCGAGCTTTGAGGTGCCCATCGTGACCGTCGCCCAGAGCGACCTCGTTCCTGATTCTGTGTTCCCTCGGCTGGAGCCGCGCCTGGCGCTGGTGTCCAAGCCGATCCAGTACGTCGGTGGGGAGCTCAACTCGACCGTCAAGAAGTGGGACGAGGTCGAGGTGCGGTGGGCGCTGATGTACCCCGACGCCTACGAGGTCGGCCTGCCCAACCAGGGTGTCCAGATCCTCTACGAGGTGCTCAACGAGCGTGACTGGATCGCGGCCGAGCGCACCTACGCGGTCTGGCCCGACCTGGAGAAGATCATGCGGGAGGGCGACGAGCAGGGTCCGATCCCGCAGTTCACCGTCGACGCGCACCGGCCGGTGAAGGCGTTCGACGTCTTCGGGCTCAGCTTCTCGACCGAGCTCGGCTACACCAACATGCTCAACGCGCTCTCGCTTGCGCAGATCCCGTTGCACGCGGTCGACCGTGGCGACGACGACCCGATCGTGCTCGCCGGCGGCCACGCCGCGTTCAACCCCGAGCCGATCGCCGACTTCCTCGACGCCGCCGTGCTCGGCGATGGTGAGGAGATCGTGCTCAAGATCTCCGAGGTCGTGCGCGAGTGGAAGCAGGACGGTCGCCCCGGCGGCCGCGACGAGCTACTGCGCCGCCTGGCCGTCTCCGGGGCCGTCTACGTCCCGAAGTTCTACGACGTGAACTACGCCGCCGACGGCCAGATCGAGGCCGTGGTGCCCAACCGCCCCGACATCCCGTGGCGGGTGCGCAAGCACACCCTGATGGACCTCGACGCCTGGCCCTACCCGCGCAACCCGCTGGTGCCGCTCGCGGAGACCGTCCACGAGCGGTTCTCGGTGGAGATCTTCCGCGGCTGCACCCGCGGCTGCCGCTTCTGCCAGGCCGGGATGATCACCCGCCCGGTCCGCGAGCGCTCCATCACCACCATCGGCGACATGGTCGAGAACGGCATCCGGAAGTCCGGTTTCGAGGAGGTCGGGCTGCTGTCCCTGTCCTCCGCCGACCACACCGAGATCGGTGACGTAGCGACCGGCCTGGCCGACCGCTACGAGGGCACCAACGTGTCCCTCTCGCTGCCCTCGACGCGCGTCGACGCCTTCAACATCACCCTGGCCAACGAGTTCTCCCGCAACGGCCGTCGCTCCGGTCTGACCTTCGCGCCCGAGGGCGGCTCCGAGCGGATGCGGAAGGTCATCAACAAGATGGTGACCGAGGAGGACCTGATCCGCACCGTCGGTGCCGCCTACAGCCACGGCTGGCGCCAGGTGAAGCTCTACTTCATGTGCGGCCTGCCGACCGAGACCGACGAGGACGTCCTCCAGATCGCCGAGCTGGCGAAGAAGGTGATCGCGAAGGGCCGCGAGGTCTCGGGCCGCAACGACATCCGCTGCACCGTCTCGATCGGTGGCTTCGTACCCAAGCCGCACACCCCCTTCCAGTGGGCCTCCCAGCTCGACCACGAGACCACCGACGAGCGGCTGCAGAAGCTGCGCGACGTCGTCCGCTCCGACAAGAAGTTCGGCCGCGCGATCGGGTTCCGCTACCACGACGGCAAGCCCGGCATCGTCGAGGGCCTGCTGTCTCGCGGCGACCGCCGCGTCGGCGCGATCATCGAGCAGGTCTGGCGTGACGGCGGCCGCTTCGACGGCTGGAGCGAGCACTTCTCCTACGACCGCTGGGTCTCCGCCGCCGAGGCCGGCCTCGCCGGCACCGGTGTCGACCTCGACTGGTACACCACCCGCGAGCGCGAGTACGACGAGATCCTCCCCTGGGACCACCTCGACTCCGGCCTCGACAAGGACTGGCTCTGGGCCGACTGGGAGGACGCCCTCGCGGCCGCCGACGGCGAGGACATCGAGGTCGAGGACTGCCGCTGGACCCCCTGCTACGACTGCGGCGTCTGCCCGGAGATGAACACCGAGATCCAGATCGGCCCCACGGGCCAGAAGCTGCTGCCGCTCTCGGTCGTCTGACCCCGACGTGGGAGTCCTGGAGTCATCTGGTGACCTCGGGACTCCCACGTCGCCGGCTGTCAGGGACGGGCGGCGGTGGCCTCGATCTCGATGAGTACGTCGGGGCGGAAGAGGCCGGCGACCTGCACCAGCGAGCTGGCGGGCGGGTGCGCGACGTCGACGAACTCGTCACGCACCGACCGGATCAGGGGCAGCTCGCTGGTGTCGACGACGAAGTAGGTCAGCTTCACGACGTCCGCCCAGGTGGCGCCGGCCGCGGCGAGCGCGATGCCGAGGTTGACGAAGGTCTGCCGAGTCTGCGCCTCCCAGCCCTCCGCGACGGTGCCGTCGGCGATGACGCCCACCTGGCCTGACGTCACGACCAGCCGGGCGCCGGGGTCGGTGGCCACCACATGGCTGTAGCCGGCAGGGGTGGGCAGGTTGTCAGGGGTCATGAACTCCACGAGCGGAACGTAAGCCACCCGTGTCCGCGGCGCGAATGAATTCACATCCCCGGGTCAGGGACGGGTGGCGCGCATCATGGGCAGCGTGGCCGAATCGGGGCGAGGTTGCCGCGGCTGGGCTAGGTTCACGTCCGTGAACGACGCATTCGACGTACGTCTCGCCGGCCCGGAGGACACCCAGCTGCTGGCGGGCCTCCGACGCACCTGGGTCGAGGAGATGGCGACGGAGGCGATCGAGGACCCCGGGTTCGAGGAGCGCTTCGACGAGTGGATGCTCAAGGAGCACGAGCAGCGGGTGACCTGGTTGGGATACGTCGCCGGTGAGGCGGCCGGCATGGTCAACATGCTGGTCTTCACGCGGATGCCGAAGCCGGGTCAGGAGCGGTCGTCGCGGTGGGGCTACCTGGCCAACTTCTACGTCCGGCGCGAGCACCGCAACAGCGGCCTCGGCACCGCGATGCTGGCCGCGCTCACCGACCACGCCGACGACGAGGGATTCGTACGCGTCGTGCTGAGCCCCAGCGACCGGTCGATCCCGTTCTACGAACGGGGCGGGTTCCGGGAGGCGTACGACCTGATGATCCGGCCTCAGCCGACCGGGCGGACCCAGCGGCGCCACTCCGACTGGGACTCGTAGCCCGAGCTCTTCCACAGCGACTGCCCCAGGTCGTTGCCCTCCAGGACCATCGCGTCGATCCGGCTCGCCCCGAGCGCCACGAGGCGGTCCTCGGCGTGGGCGAGGAGGCGTCGGGCGAGGCCCTGGCGGCGTACGTCGGGGTGGACCGCCAGCCGGTAGAGGTGGGCGCGCCAGCCGTCCCAGCCGGAGACCAGCGAGCCGACGATCCGGCCGTCCGCGGTGACCGCGACCGTGCAGGCGTCCGGGTCGCGCGTGAGCAGCGCCTCGACCTTCGTAGCGGAGTCGGTCGGCCGCGAGTCGTTCTCCGCAGCCACCTCCCACAGCTCCAGAAGCGCGGGGACGTCGGTGACAGCGGCGGGCCGGAGTTCGATCACGCCGTGAAGTCTTCCACGCGACCGATTCCTGGTACGGCGGGACGTATGCGTCCGTTACCGATCAGTAGACCGACGCGAACGTCCCGTCGTACCTGGATCGCCCGCGGGTGCCTCTGGTTCGACTGGCGTATGGGGGGAGGAGTCGGGGGAGTCGCAGACGTTCCTCGAGATCGACGACGGGCGGATCACCCGTGTGACGGACTTCTGGCCGGAGGCGTACGAGCCGCCGGAGCGAGCCATGTCGGTCGAGCGCTACTGACTCAGCAGTCCGCGGCGCCGCGCATGGCGAAGTCGATGCTGACGGCGTGGTGGTCCGACAGGCTGGTGGGGGTGACCCTGCCGTCACCGGCGTCGAGCCAGGAGTTGGGGAGCAGGTAGTCGACGCGGCCGCCGCCGTCGTGGCTGGGACCGAGGGAGGCGCCGGCATCGGTCAGCGTGGCCAGGGCCGTGCTCAGGACGCCCGAGCCGTCACCGGAGTTGAGGTCGCCGCCGAGGAGCTTGGCGCCGTCGTAGGCGTTCACCTTGGACATGACCGCGCCGATCTGGGTCTGCCGCAGCGAGTCCGAGGTGTGGTCGAGGTGGGTGTTGAAGACGACGAGGCGCTGGCCCTGGACGATGATGTTCGCCCGCAGCACCCCGCGCTGCTCCTTGCCGTCGCTGTTGGGCAGGTGGGTGTTGCCGGACTCCGCGATGGGGAAGCGCGACAGGATCGCGTTGCCGTAGCCGCCGCGGTCGGTGATGTAGTCGTTGGCGCCGAAGACCGACTGCATCCCCAGATGTGAGGCGATGATCGCGGGCTGGTCGACGTTGCCCGAGCGGCGGCGGTTCCGGTCGACCTCCTGGAGGAGTACGACGTCGGCGCCGGATCCGCGGATCACGCCGGCGATCCCACCGAGCTCACCGGGGGAGACCCGGCCGCCCTTGATGTTGAAGGTCATCACGGTCAGCTTGCGCGGCACCGCGCACGGGTCGATCTTCGGCTTCTTCGGGGCCTTGTCGATCGCCGGAGGCGCCTCCAGCGTCGTGAACTTCGGCAGCGGCTCCGACGACGCCGAAGACGGGGTCGATGGGGAAGCTTCGAGGGTGTCGGCGCTCGGCGACGACGAGATGTCCGCGGAGGTCTGTCGTGAGTCGTTCAGCCGGGGCGCGAGGACGGTCAGGCCGGCGATGGCACCGACGGTGAGGACCACCGCGAGGATCGGCAACAGCTCCTTGAGGCGTACCGAGAACTTCCTGCTTCTGTGGTGACTCACCGCGCGAGTCTCCCATTTTTGGCGGGCAAACCGTTATAGACCGTTCGCCTTCCGTTCGCCGGATGGGTCAACGCGCCCCCGGACCGACATAATCGACTCCGTGCGTCAACAGCCCGAACAGCAGGCCCCGCCGGTCCAGCGTCTCCGCATCCGCTACGCCAAGCGCGGCCGGCTCCGGTTCACCAGCCACCGCGACTTCAGCCGCGCCTTCGAGCGCGCGGTCGCACGGGCACGGATCCCGGTCGCCTACTCCTCGGGCTTCAACCCGCACCCGCGGATCTCCTACGCCGGCGCGGCTCCGACCGGGGCGGCCAGCGAGGCCGAGTACGTCGAGCTGGGACTGCGCGAGACGGTCGACCCGGCCGCGACCAAGGCTGCCCTGGACGAGGTCATGCCCGACGGCCTCGACCTCCTCGACGTCGTCGACACCGCCACCTCGCCCAAGGGCGCGCTGGCCGACCTGCTCACCGGCAGCGAGTGGATCATCGACCTCCCGACGGGGCCGGAGGAGGCCGCCGCGGCGGTCGAGGCGTTCCTCGGTGCCGAGGAGGTCATCGTGTCCCGGATGACCAAGAAGGGTCTGCGTGAGTTCGATGCCCGAGGGGCGGTCGTACGCCTGTCCTCGGCGCCCCGCGAGGGCGGCTCCCGGCTGGAGCTGCTGCTCAAGCACGGCACCCCGACCGTACGTCCCGACGACGTAGTCACCGGTCTGGAACGCATCGGCGGCCTGAAGGTCGGTCCGGAGCACGGCGGCCTGCCGCTGCTGACCCGGCTCAGCCAGGGCATCTTCGACGAGGCTTCCGGCACGATCGGCGACCCGCTCCACTAGTCTGCCCGTGGTGAGGCTCTGTCGATGAGGACGGTCAGCGACCGCGAGCGCCGGGCGAGGCTGGCCCGCCGGCACGGGCTCGCCCCCGAGCACAGGTACGACGACGTCGCGGCCGCGACTCGGGCGATGACCGCCTGGCACGCCACCGAGGCGGCGACCGTCCACCTCGCGCTGCACGCGCGCGTCCACGATCTCCGGGTCGAGGACGTCGAGCGGGCGCTCTACGAGGAGCGCTCGCTGGTCAAGCAGCTGGCGATGCGGCGTACGCTCTTCGCCTTCCCGCGGGACCTGGTCCCGGCGGCCTGGGGGAGCGCGTCGGCCCGGGTGGCCGCGCAGCAGGAGAAGAATCTCTACAAGTGGCTGACCGCGGGCGGCGTCGACGAGGACCAGGACGGCTGGATCGAGAAGGCGTATGCCGCGACGCTGGCGGCGCTGGCCGACGGGGAGCCGCGGACCACGGCGCAGCTGCGTGAGCTGGTGCCGGAGCTCGACATCCGCTTCAGGCTGGGCGACCCGGACAAGAAGTGGGGCGGTGAGTTCGCGATCGGGCGCTGGGTGATCGGCACCCTCGCCGCGCAGGGGCGGCTGATGCGGGCGACCAACCTCGGCCACTGGCGGCTGAACAAGCCCGCCTGGACGCTCACGGAGGCGTGGCTCGACGAGATGCCGCTCCCGCTGCCTGCGGCGGAGGGCTACGCGGAGCTGGTCCGCCGCTGGCTGTGGACCTTCGGTCCCGGCACCGAGGCCGACCTGGTCTGGTGGCTCGGGTCCACGAAGTCTGCCGTACGGGCTGCCCTCGCCGCCGTCGGGGCCGTCGAGGTCGGGCTCGAGAGCGGCACGGGCTGGGTGCTCCCGGACGACCCGATCGCCACCTCGCCGGAGCCCGAGATCGAGCCCTGGGCGGCGCTGCTGCCGACCCTCGATCCCACCGTCATGGGCTGGAAGGAACGCGGGTTCTACCTGGACGCGGAGGATGTGGCGTACCTCTTCGACTCCAACGGCAACGCCGGCAACACCGCCTGGTGGGACGGCCGGATCGTGGGCGCCTGGGCGCAGGACGAGGACGGCACGGTCCACCCGATCGTGCGCCACGACATCGGCGATGCCGGTCGGAAGGCGCTGGCGGCGGAGGCCGAGCGACTCACCGAGTGGCTCGACGGAGTGGTGATCGTGAACGTCTACAAGTCGCGCCAGATGAAAGAAGCCAAGCTTCCCTGAGTTTCGTTGGTGTCCGGATATCGGTCTGTTGACAGGGTGTATGCGATACTCCGAGACGACTGCTCAAACAATCGGGCCCGACCCGAGGAATGGACAGTCCGACGACGCCTCGCCGGCGTGGGCCCTCCGGGGCCGCACACCGGCACACAGGAGGTAGGTCGTCACCAGACCGCGACGCAGGCCTAGCAGGTCAGTGAGAGCGACTCGCCCGGGAAGGTCCCGGACGGCCGAGCGACCGCGGCAGGTGACGAACCGCAACCTGTGACGCACCGCTGCGGAGGATGCCGCCGCCCTGACAAGCTTTGCGCCGCGACGCGGCTGCTACGTGGAAAAAAGTTCGATACTGCGCAGCGCCCGTTTCCCGGCACCTGACTATCCGGCACCTGTGAAGGTCCTGGATGAGGAGAACGGCATGGCCGACGAGACCACTGTCGAGAACACCGAGAACGGCGCTGAAACGCCGCAGACTCCGGTGACCGACACCCCCACGACCGACGCAGAAGCGACCGGCGAGACCACTCCCGCGAAGAAGACCGCGGCGAAGAAGACCACGCGAAAGCGCACCACCAAGAAGGCAGCCGCGGCCCCGGCTGAATCCGCCGAGGGCTCCGCGGACGAGGCCGGTGAGGCCGCCGAGGCCCCCGCCAAGAAGACGGCGGCGAAGAAGACCACCCGGAAGCGTACGACCAAGAAGGCTGCCGCCGCGGCGCCGGCCGAGGTCGAGACCGCCGAGGCCGCCGAGACCCCGGCCGAGACCCCCGCCGAGACCACCGAGACCGTCGAGGCTCCGGCCAAGAAGACCGCGGCGAAGAAGACCGCCGCCAAGAAGACCACGACGAGGAAGACGGCCGCCAAGAAGGCCGCAGCCCCGGTGGTCGAGCCAGTCGAGCCCGCCGAGACCCCCGCGGAGGAGGTCGTCGACGAGACCATCGAGGAGACCGAGGCCGAGCAGGCCGGTCCGGTGGCCCCCGCGGTGCTGTTCCAGGCGCCGACCAAGACGACCACCCGCCGGCGCACCCGCAAGACCGCCGAGCCGAAGCCGGTCGAGACGACCGGAGCGAGGTCGAGCGGCGAGCTTGCTCGTCCGCTCGCGCCGAGCGAGGGAGTAATCGCGCGAAGCGCGAAGGCCGCCGTCGAGACGCCCGCCGAGGACGAGCCGAAGGCCGCCGAGCCCGCAGCCGAGGCTGCTGAGGTGGAGGCTCCGGCCCGGACCCGCAGGCGCAACGCACGCAGCGCCGCCCCGACCGAGGAGAAGTCTGCCGAGGAGGAGCCGACCGAGGTCGAGCCCGCCGACGCCGAGTCCGAGACCGACGCCGACAGCAGCGCCGACACCGAGTCCGACGAGAGCTCGGCCGACGACGGTGAGGGCGGCGGCAACGGCCGTCGTCGTCGCCGGCGGGGTGGCCGTCGCCGCCGCAAGGGCGCCAACGGCGACACCGAGGGCTCCGAGACGACCGACGCCGAGGACAAGGCCGAGGAGTCCGAGGGCGAGAGCGACGAGAAGGACACCGACGCCGACCAGCAGGGCGAGGGCGGCAGCTCCTCGCGCCGTCGTCGTCGTCGCCGCCGGGCCGGCGAGGCCTCGGGCGATGCCGGGGACGACCCGGAGAACACCGTCACCAAGGTTCGCCAGAGCCGCACCGGTGATGACCAGATCACCGCGCTAGCGGGTTCGACCCGCCTGGAGGCCAAGAAGCAGCGCCGCCGCGAGGGCCGCGAGGCCGGCCGCCGTCGCGCCCCGATCGTGAGCGAGGCCGAGTTCCTGGCTCGCC
Organism: Nocardioides sp. NPDC051685; assembly: GCF_044453405.1. NCBI lineage: Bacteria > Bacillati > Actinomycetota > Actinomycetes > Propionibacteriales > Nocardioidaceae > Nocardioides > Nocardioides sp. NPDC051685. The sequence continues at coordinate 554,678 of NZ_JBITCR010000003.1, forward strand.
GCGAGTCGGTCGAGCGCGTCATGGTCATCCGCGAGCGCGAGGACCTCACCCAGATCGCCGTGCTCGAGGACAAGGTCCTGGTGGAGCACTACGTCGCCCGCGAGAGCCAGACCAGCCTGATCGGCAACGTCTACCTCGGCCGCGTCCAGAACGTGCTCCCCTCCATGGAGGCCGCGTTCATCGACATCGGCAAGGGCCGCAACGCGGTCCTCTACGCCGGTGAGGTCAACTGGGCCTCGCTCGGCTGGAAGGAGGGCCAGCCCCGCAAGATCGAGTCGGTGCTGACCTCCGGCCAGAAGGTGCTCGTCCAGGTGACGAAGGACCCGATCGGCCACAAGGGCGCCCGCCTGACCTCGCAGATCTCGCTGGCCGGCCGATTCCTGGTCTACGTGCCCGACGGCACCACCTCCGGCATCTCCCGCAAGCTGCCCGACACCGAGCGCAACCGCCTCAAGACCCTCCTGAAGGAGATCGTCCCCGACACGGCCGGCGTGATCGTACGCACCGCCGCCGAGGGCGCGGCCGAGGAGGAGCTGACCCGCGACGTCGAGCGGCTCAAGGCCCGCTGGGAGGACATCGAGAAGCGCGCCGGCGGCAACGGCCCGCAGCTGCTCTACGGCGAGCCCGACCTGACCCTCAAGGTCGTCCGCGACCTGTTCACCGAGGACTTCGCCAAGCTGGTCATCTCCGGCGACTCGTCGTGGGAGACCGTCAAGGACTACGTCCAGTCGGTGGCCCCCGACCTCGAGGAGCGCGTGGAGAAGTACGACGGCGAGGCCGACGCCTTCGCCGCGTACCGGATCGACGAGCAGATCGCCAAGGGCCTGGACCGCAAGGTCTGGCTGCCCTCGGGTGGCTCGCTGATCATCGACCGCACCGAGGCGATGACCGTCGTCGACGTCAACACCGGCAAGTTCACCGGCTCCGGCGGCAACCTGGAGGAGACGGTCACCAAGAACAACCTCGAGGCCGCCGAGGAGATCGTGCGCCAGCTCCGGCTGCGCGACATCGGTGGCATCATCGTCGTCGACTTCATCGACATGGTCCTCGAGTCCAACCGCGACCTGGTGCTCCGCCGCCTGGTCGAGTGCCTCGGCCGCGACCGGACCCGTCACCAGGTCGCCGAGGTCACCTCGCTGGGCCTGGTGCAGATGACCCGTAAGCGGATCGGCACCGGCCTGCTCGAGGCCTTCTCCGAGAACTGTGACGCCTGCGGCGGTCGTGGCCTCGTGATCCACGAGCACCCGGTCGAGGCCGGCAAGTCCTCCGGCGTCGCCCCCGACGAGCCGCGCTCGCGCCGTCGTGGCGGCCGCGGTGCCCGCGGTAAGGGCAAGGACGAGGTCGGCGGCGAGCAGCGCGCCGAGCCCGTCGAGGAGCCCGCCAAGACGCCTTCGCCCGCCGAGTTCGCCGCCATGGCCGGACAGAGCGAGACGGCCCCGGTGGCGGAGCCCGTCGAGACCCCCGCGGAGCAGGCGGCCACCGAGCCCGCTGAGACCGTCGAGGTGGCCGAGGCCCCCAAGGTCGCCACCCGTACCCGCTCGCGCCGGTCCAAGGCGTCGACCCCGGCGACCGAGCCGGTCGAGGCGGCGGCCCCGACCGAGACTCCGGCCGAGACCCCGGCTGAGCCGGTCGCGGAGGCGCCCGCCGAGCCGGAGGCGCCGAAGGTCACCACCCGCACCCGCACCCGTCGGGCCGCGACGACCGGCCGCCCGGTCCTGGCCGCGGTCGTGGGCAGCTCCACCGCGGCGGAGCCGAAGCCGGTCGCCGAGAAGCCCGCCGCTGAGAAGCCGGTCGCGGAGGAGCCCGCTCCGGTCGCCCCGGCAGCGGCACCCGAGGCCGTTGAGCCCGACGCCGTCGAGCCCGAGGTCACCACGCCAGAGCCGGTCGCGGCCGCGCCGGTCGACTCCAAGCCCAAGGTGGTCACCCGGCAGCGCCGCGGCGCCCGCCGCGAGGTGATCAGCACCGGTGAGGGCGCGGTGATGACCGCAACCAAGACCGAGGCGCCGCCCGCCGGCAGCGGCACCGCCTCGACCCCGGCGCCGAAGGTCGTGACCCGCACCCGTGGTGGCGCGAGCCGCGACACCACCCCGTCCGCGGACAGCTGACCAGACCACGACGCCCCGGTGACCCCCCTCACGGTCGCCGGGGCGTCGTGCTGTCCGGTCGGTCAGCCCTCCCAGGTCTCGAGGGTCTTCCGAGCCCCGACGGAGTGCAGGGACGCCAGCGCCTCGGCGTACGGCTCGGTGAACTCAGGGGAGTCGACGAGGTCGCCGAAGAGGTCGGGGTCGCGGAGGAAGGCGAGCGGGTCCTCGCGCTGCGCGATCGCCCGGGCCATCACGTCGGCCCGGCGCCGGTCGACGATGTCGATCGGCGCGCCCTGCTCGTCGACGCCCTCGGCGTAGCGGGCCCAGGAGGCGACGACGAGCGCCGCTCGGCGCACCGAGCCTCCGGCGGCGAGCCGAGCCGATATGACGGGCACCAGCCACTTCGGGATCCGGTCGGAGCTCTCCGCGCACAGCCGCGCCAGGGTGTCGCGGATGTAGGGGTTGGCGAACCGGGCTATCAGCTCGCGCTGATAGCCCGGCAGGTCCACCCCGGGCACCTGCGGCAGGGTCGGGGCACCCTCCTGCGACATGTAACCGAGCAGGAAGTCGACGAAGAGCGGATCGGCGCAGACCTCGTGGGCGTAGCGGTAGCCGGAGAGGTAGCCGAGGTAGCAAAGAGCCTGGTGGCTGGCGTTGAGGAGCCGCAGCTTCATCAGCTCGTACGGCTCGACGTCGGGCACCATCTCGACCCCGGCCTGCTCGAACGGCGGCCTGCCCTGCGGGAAGTGGTCCTCGAGCACCCACTGGGTGAACGGCTCGCTGACCACCGGCCAGGCGTCCCCGATCCCGAACCGCCAGCCGACCTCCTCGACGTCGGCGTCGGTGGTCGCCGGGGTGATCCGGTCCACCATCGAGCTCGGGAAGGCGACCTCGGACCGGATCCAGTCGCCCAGCGCGGGGTCACGCAGGGACGCGAAGGCCGACATCATCGCCCGGGCGACGTCGCCGTTGCCGGCGATGTTGTCGCACGACATCACCGTGAACGGCGCCACCCCGGCGGCGCGCCGCCGGGCCAGGGCCTCCACGACGTACCCGAAGGCCGTCGACGGCACCGCCCCGGGCTCCAGGTCCGCCTGGATCGCGGGGTCGGAGGCGTCGAAGCCGCCGGTCGCCTGGTTGACGTGGTAGCCGCCCTCGGTGATGGTCAGCGACACGATCCGGATCCGCGGGTCGGTGAGCAGCGCCAGCACGTCCGCGGGGGAGTCGGGAGCAAAGAGGTAGTCGATGATCGAGCCGATCACCCGTCCCCGCACCGCGCCGTCCGGGGCACGCTCGACGAGCGTGTAGAGATGGTCCTGGGCGGAGAGAGCATCCCGCATGCGTACGTCCTGGGGCATCAGCCCCACCCCGACGATGCCCCAGTCGGTGATGCCTGAGGCGAGCAGGTCGTCGACGTAGCGCGCCTGGTGGGCGCGGTGGAAGCCACCGACCCCGAGATGCACGATCCCGGGGGTGACGGCGGAGCGGTCGTAGGCGGGGATGGCAACGGATGCAGACAGCTCGCCGAGCCGAGCCGTCGTGAGTCGCGGATACGTCACTTGACCGCCCCGAGGGAGAGGCCCTGGACCAGCTTGTCCTGGGCGGCGAAGCCGGCGATGAGCACGGGCAGCGAGATCAGCGTCGCCCCGGCGGCCAGCTCGGCGAGGTAGGCGTGCTCGGTCTGGATCAGGGTGTTCACGAAGACCGGTCCGGTCTCCGCGGCGACCGAGGTCAGCACCTTCGCGTAGAGCTGCTCGTTCCACGCGAAGATGAAGCAGATCAGCGAGGTGGCCGCGACGCCGGGCATCGAGATCGGGGCCACGATGCGGGTCAGGATCCTGAGGGTCGACGCACCGTCGATCGAGGCGGCCTCGATGATCGCGGGTGGCACCTCGGCCAGGAACGAGCGCATCATCCAGACCGCGATGGGCAGGTTCATCGCGGTGTAGAGCAGGATCAGGATGATCACGTTGTCGGGCATCTTGATGACCTGGGTCGTGAACAGGTAGATCGGCAGGATCCCCGCGACCATCGGCAGCATCTTCGTCGACAGGAAGAAGAACATCGCGTCCGACCACTTCTTCACCGGCTTGATCGCCAGGGCGTACGCGGCGGGGATGGCCAGGGCGAGCACGAGCAGCGTCGAGATCACGCTGGTGATCACCGAGTTGATCAGCGCCGGGGTGATCGGGTTGGCCGAGGTGAACAGTCCGCCGTAGTTGTCCAGCGTCAGCGGCGCACCCCAGCTGGGCGGATAGGTCTGGGCGTCCTGGGGTGCGTGCAGCGAGGTCAGCACCATGTAGAGGATCGGGATCACGAAGATGATGCCGACCAGCCACGCTGCGATCGGGATGGCGATCTTCGCCACCCGTTGCCGGTTCCAGGTTCTCATCGACTTGCCTCCTCGTCGGTCAGCAGGGACGACACGACGCGCAGCGCGAAGGTCGCGATGATCAGTGAGCCGATGACCACGACGACGCCCAGCGCTGAGGCGACCCCGTAGTCCTTGGCCGAGTAGAACGTCTCGTAGACGGCGAACGGGATGTTGGTGGAGTTCAGCCCGCCGGTCATGCCCAGGACCGAGTCGAAGTTCTGGACGATGAAGATCGTGCCGAGCACGATCGAGAGCTCGAGATAGCGGCGTACGTGGGGGAGCGTCATGTGCACGAACGTCTGCCAGCCGTTGCAACCGTCGATGCTCGCCGCCTCCAGCACCTCCGGATCCTGCGACTGCAGCCCGGCGAGCAGGATGAGCATCATGAACGGGGTCCACTGCCAGATCAGCTCGATCTCGATGGCGAGCTTGGGATGGTCGGTGAGGAACGCGATGTCTTGGGCTCCGGGCACCCCGAGCTGACCGAGCACACCGTCGACCAGGCCGAAGCCGGTCATCAGGATGCCGTTGCCCCAGAAGACCGCGGCCGCGATCGGCACGATCAGGAACGGCGCGATCATCATCGTGCGCACCAGGCCGCGGCCGACGAACGCGTGGTTGAGCAGCAGCGCGATCCCGAGGGCGAGCAGGGCGCTGACCCCGACGACGACCACGGTGATCTCGATCGTGTTGAGGACCGCCGTTCGATAGGCCGGCGTCGTGAACACCGTCTTGAAGTTGTCGAAGCCGGCGAAGCTGCGCCCCGGGGCGTCGGGCTGGGCGCTCCAGTTCATGAACGACATCACCAGCGTTGCCACGAACGGCAGCTGCGTCACCACGATCAGGAAGACCAGCGCGGGCAGCAGCGGCGCGCGCAGCTTCCACGACTCCCGGCCCCATTTCTTGTACGCCTCGGGCGGCCGGGTCGCCGTCGGCTCGGAAGCTGTCGGTAGTGATGCGGTCATGGAGGCCATCACTGCTTCTCCTTCTGGACGTCGCCGTACTCCTGGGCGAGCGACTGACATCGGTCGAGCGCCGCGTCGGTGGTCTTCGAGCCCGAGATCGCGCTGGAGAGCTGCTTGGCGCACTCGGTGCCGAAGTCGGTGAAGCTCGGGACCCCGACGAACTGGATGCCGTTGTAGGGCCGCTTCTGGACGCCGGGGTTGTCGGCCTGGGCGTTCTTGATCGCGTTCATGGTCGGGGTCGCGAAGGCGCCGGCGACCTCGAGGTACTCGGGGTCCTCATAGGTCGAGGCGCGCTTGCCCGCGGGGACGTTGGTCGGGCCGCCGGTGTCGTTCTCGGTGTCGGCCATCACCAGCTGCTCGTACTCCTTGCTGGATGCCCAGGCGACGAACTTCTTGGCGTCCTCCTGGTGGCGCGAGGCCTTCTGGATCGCCCACGCCCAGGTGTAGAGCCAGCCGGCGTTCTCGGTCTGGTCGTGCGGGGCGGCGACGTAGCCGACCTTGCCCTTGACCGGCGACTCGGCGGCCTCCAGCGACCCGGCGCCGGAGGTGGCGTCGTACCACATCGCGACCTTGCCCTGCTGCATGGCGTTGAGGCACTGCGGGAAGCTGAAGGTCGCGGCGCCGGCCTCGCCGTGCTCGCGGACGAGGTCGACGTAGAAGTTGGCCGCCTTCTTGAAACCGCCCTTGTCGACCTGGGCGTTCCAGTCCTCGTCGAACCAGGTGCCGCCCATGGTGTTGACCACGGTCGTGATCGCGGCGAGGTTGTCGCCCCAGCCGGCCAGGCCGCGCAGGCAGATGCCGCGCATGTCCGGCTCGGCCTCGTCGATCTTGGCGGCGAAGCCGGCGACCTGTTCCCAGGTCGGGTTGGCCGGCATCTCGATGCCGTGCTTCTCGAACAGGTCCTTGCGGTACATCAGGAACGACGACTCGCCGTAGAACGGCTCGCCGTAGACCTTGCCTCCCGCCGAGAGCGCCTCCGTCATGGGGGTGAGGATGTCGTCCTGGTCGAACTCCGGGTCGTTCGCGATGCTCTCCATGTCCGAGATCCAGCCGGCTTCGGCGTAGTAGGGGATCTCGAAGTTGGACAGCGTCGCCACGTCATAGATCCCGGACTGGTTGGCGAACTCGGTGCTCGCGGTGTCGCGCATGTCCTGCTCGACCTTGACCACGAAGTTCACCTCGATCCCGGTCTTCTCGGTGAAATGCTTCGCGGTGAGCTCCTGGAGCTCGAGCATCTGGGGGTTGTTGACCATCAGCACCGTGATGCTGTGCTCACCCGCGCTCGTCCCGCCGGCTCCCAGGCCGCCGGTCCCGCATGCCGTCAACATCACCGTCGCCAGTGATAGCGCTGTCAGCGCTGCGGAGGTCCGTCTCCGTGCCCGCATCGATCTGCCTCCTCGCAGTGTGACTGTCGTCACGAACCACGATGTCGTAATTCGGGCCGGACCCCCTAGCCCGGTCGATGCGTCCGCTGCGCCCGGTTGCTGCCCGTTCTCAGGCGCGTACGACCCGGGGGCCGAGCGCCGCGAACCGTCGGGCCTCGGCGGCCGGCAGCTCGGTGCCGGTGATGAGCAGCTCGAAGTCGCGTACGCCCGCGAAACGGCACAGGCTGGAGGCCCCGAACTTGGTGTGGGCGCCGAAGAAGATCCGGCGCCTCGATCGTTCGATGGCGGTCCGCTTGACCGCGGCCACCGACGGGTCCTGGGTGGTCAGGCCCTGCTCGCGGGAGATCCCGTTGGCGCCGATGTAGGCCAGGTCGATCACCAGGTCGGCCAGCATCCGGCTCGCCCACTGGTCCACGACGCCCCGGGTGATGGTGCGTACGCGACCGCCCAGCACGATTACGGTGAGCTCCGGATCTGCAGAGAGCCGGGTGGCCACCGGGAGCGAGGGGGTGATGATCGTCGCCGGCCCGTGGCCGAAGAGCTCCTCGGCCAGGAACTGCGGCATGGTGCCCTCGTCGATGTAGATCGTCTCCGCGCCCTGCCGGTGCTGGAGCGCCGCCCGGGCGATCCGGTGCTTCTCGTCGACGTCGCGGCCGGCGCGGAACTCGAGCGAGGTCTCGAAGCTGCCGCTCTCCAGGGCGACGGCGCCCCCGTAGACCCGCTCCACGACGCCGCGGTCGGCGAGCACCTTGAGGTCGCGCCGGATCGTCTCGACGCTCACCCCGAACGCGGGCGCGAGATCGGTGACCGAGACCCGACCGGTCGTGCGGGCACGCGCCAGGATCTCCTCCTGCCTGGCCTCCGCTCCGTTCGTATCGTTCGCGGGCGACGGTTCGGTCGACGTCATGGGTGCCATCATGCCCGGAATCGTGCCCGGTTCGGAGGGGAGAGTGTCGAACCGGGCGCCCGGTTGGCGTGATCACCGCCTATCGGACACCATGGGGCGGCACCCTCGGTGGGGGCCGCCGGGCGGATGGTGTCGCGGCGTTTTGCGGCTACCTGGCCGCGTACGTAAGATTGAACCTCGGCGTGCGCAGTGCGCCGTTCCTGCAGGCATCTGCTGGCACCTATCGCTTCGGGGTCCGGTCTGCCTTGCCGCGGGTCGACACAAGACTTTGAGTTCGGAGCAATGAAGGAGACCGCGGTGTACGCGATCGTGAAGGCTGGCAGCAAGCAGCAGAAGGTCGTTGTCGGCGACGTCATCGAGATCGACCGCCTCGACGGCGAGAACGGCACGGCCGTCTCGCTCCCCGTGGTCCTCCTGGTCGACGGCGAGAACGTGACCTCGACCGGCCTCGACAAGGCTTCGGTTGCGGGTGAGATCGTCGGTGCCTCCAAGGGCCCGAAGATCATCATCCAGAAGTACAAGAACAAGACCGGCTACAAGAAGCGCCAGGGTCACCGTCAGAAGTACACCCAGGTCAAGGTCACCGCGATCAACGCCTGATTCCGGCGTTCCAGAGATACTTGAAGGACTGAGAAGATGGCACACAAGAAGGGTGCGGCAAGCACCAAGAACGGTCGCGACTCCAACGCTCAGCGCCTCGGCGTGAAGCGCTTCGGCGGCCAGCTCGTCAACGCCGGTGAGATCATCGTCCGCCAGCGCGGCACGCACTTCCACCCCGGCACCAACGTCGGCCGTGGCGGCGACGACACCCTCTTCGCCCTGCAGCCGGGTGCGGTCGAGTTCGGCAAGCGCCGTGGCCGCCGTGTGATCAACATCGTCCCGGGCGACGCCTGAGGCACGCTTTCGAAGGGCCCTCTCCGGTTGGAGAGGGCCCTTCGGCTATTTGAGGCGGGGCGGCGGTTCGTCTAGGTATGCAGCCGAACACTGACTTCCCTCGTGGAGCTCCACCCGGGAAGTGTCGGTTGGGCTACATACCTAGACGAACATTCAGACGTACGCCGCGCGAGCCGCGATAGCCTCGAAGGTGTCCCACGGGACCTCCCAGCGGGTCCCGGCACGGGGCCAGTGGATCGCGATGTCGGTGATCCCGATCTCGGCGTAGGAGCCGGCCAGGTCCTCGAACGCGTCGGCCGACTCGGTCCACGGCTCGTCGGTGAAACCGGACATGAACAGCTTCGGCATCGCGTCGTAGTCACGCCCGCGCTTCTCGCACGCCTCCCGGAGCATCTCGAGCCGCTCGGCGACGTACGCCTTGGGGTTCTCAGCCTTCGGGTTGGCGATCCAGCCGTCGCCGACCTCGGCGGTGAGCCGGATCCCGCGAGGGCCGTTGCCGGCCAGCCACAGCGGCGTACGCGGCTGCTGCACCTGGCCGGGGGAGACGGTGACCTCGCGGGTCTGCCAGTGCTCGCCGTCGATCGTGACCGGTGACTCGCGCAGCAGTTGGTCGACGGTGCGGGTCCACTCCGCGAACCGGTCAGCGCGCTCGCGCGGGGTGAACTCCCGCCCGAGAACGTCGCCGTCGGAGGTGTGGTCGTCACCGCCGGCGCCGATGCCGATCGTGATGCGCCCGCCCGAGATGCGGTCGAGGCTGCGGATCGCCGCGGCGGTCGGGATCGGCGTACGGAAGTTGGGGGTGGTCACCAGCGTCCCGAGCCGGATCGTCGAGGTCAGGGCCGCTGCGGCGGCCATCGACGTGAACGCCTCCTCCCACGGGCTGTGCCCGCGCCATGCCAGATGGTCATAGACCCACGCCGTCTCGAACCCGAGCTGCTCGGCCTGCGCCCAACGCTCGCCCATCGCCGGCCAGTCCTCGATCGGCCACATCACTGTTCCTATACGCATGGGACTGAACTTAGTGCCGAGTCGGCGCATCCGCCCCCTCTCGCTCGCTTCGCTTCGCGAGACACCGGGGCAGATGCGCCGACTCGGCAGACGCGTGGGGTCGGCCTTAAGGTGAGCGCATGGCTGTACCCACCTTCGTCGACCGCGTCACCCTCCACGTCGAGGCCGGTCGCGGCGGACACGGGGTGGCGTCGGTGCACCGCGAGAAGTTCAAGCCGCTGGGCGGCCCCGACGGCGGCAACGGCGGTCCGGGCGGATCGATCATCCTGCGCGTCGACCCCGACGTGACCACCCTGATCGACTACCACCACAGTCCCAAGCGCAAGGCGGCCAACGGCGGCCAGGGGGCCGGCGACCACAAGAACGGCGCCCACGGCGAGGACATGGTGCTTCCCGTCCCCGACGGAACCGTCGTCACCGACATGAACGGCAACGTCCTCGCCGACCTGGTCGGCCCGGGCTCGGAGCTGGTCATCGCCGAGGGTGGCCGTGGCGGGCTCGGCAACGCGGCGCTGGCCTCCTCCAAGCGCAAGGCCCCCGGCTTCGCGCTCCTCGGGGAGCCGGGCGAGGCGCGAGAGATCGGGCTCGAGCTGAAGGTTGTCGCCGACATCGGCCTGGTCGGCTTCCCGAGCGCCGGCAAGTCGTCCCTGATCGCGGCGATCTCGCGAGCGCGGCCGAAGATCGCCGACTACCCGTTCACCACGCTGGTGCCGAACCTCGGCGTCGTGAAGGGCGGCGAGATCACCTTCACCGTCGCCGACGTGCCGGGGCTGATCGAAGGCGCGGCCGACGGTCGCGGCCTCGGTCACGAGTTCCTGCGCCACATCGAGCGCTGCGCCGCGCTCGTCCATGTCATCGACACCGCGAGCATCGAGCCGGGGCGCAACCCGATCGACGACCTCGACATCATCGAGAACGAGCTCTCCCGCCACGGCGGCCTCGAGGACCGGCCGCGGCTGGTCGCGCTGAACAAGGTCGACGTGCCCGACGGCCGTGAGATCGCGGAGATGACCATCGGCGAGTTCGAGAAGCGCGGCCTGAAGGTCTTCGAGATCTCCGCCGCCTCCGGCGAGGGCACCCAGCAGCTGATCTACGCGATGGCCGAGCTGGTCGCCGCCGCGCGCAAGGACGTCCCGGTGGCGCCGCCGACCCGGATCGTGCTGCGTCCCGAGGGTGCCGAGGGCAAGAACGGCTTCACCGTCAAGGTGTCGAAGAACGGCGAATACCTCGTCCGTGGCCCGCAGCCCGAGCGCTGGGTGCGGCAGACCGACTTCGAGAACGAGGAGGCCGTGGGCTACCTCGCCGACCGCCTCAACCGGCTTGGCGTCGAGATGCGCCTGGTCGAGCTCGGGGCCGAGGAGGGCGACACCGTCATCATCGGCGACCCGGCCAACGCGGTCGTCTTCGACTTCCGCCCCTCGATCGAGACCGGCGCCGAGATGCTCGGCCGCCGTGGCGAGGACCAGCGCTTCTACGAGGAGCGGCCCGCTGCCGCCCGGCGGCGCGAGATCGACGCCGGGATGGAGACCAAGGAAGAGTACGAGGCCCGGGCCGACGTCGCCCGACGGCTGCGCGACGGGGCCGGCCCCGTGGCGTACGAGATCGGTGGCGAGGACGACCCGGACAGCGACTGGGCCGAGAACGACCCGGGCGAGTCGTCCCGTTCGACCAGCGGAAACTGACGGCTCGGAGGGATCGGGCGCCGGTAGGATCCGGCCCAGCGGAGAGCACAGGCTGACGTACGAGGGGGATCGGTGCAGCGCGAGGTCGTGACCGGAGCACGCCGGGTCGTGGTCAAGGTCGGGTCGTCGTCGCTGACGACGGCAGCAGGAGGCATCGACCCGGCCCGGGTGAGCGGGCTGGTCGACGTGCTCGCGAAGACCCGTGCCGCCGGTCAGGAGGTCGTGCTGGTCTCCTCCGGGGCGATCGCCGCCGGGCTGTCACCGCTGGGGCTGGCCAAGCGTCCGAGGGCGCTCGCCAAGCAGCAGGCTGCGGCGAGCGTGGGGCAGGGGCTCCTGGTCCACCGCTACACCGACGAGCTCGCCCGGCACGGCATCATCGCCGGTCAGGTGCTGCTCACGGTCGACGACCTGAACCGGCGCGCGCACTACCGCAACGCCGACGCGACGTTGTCCAAGCTGCTCGACCTGGGTGTGCTCCCGATCGTCAACGAGAACGACACGGTGGCCACCTCCGAGATCCGGTTCGGCGACAACGACCGGCTCGCGGCGCTGGTGGCCCACCTGGTCAAGGCTGATCTGCTGGTGCTGCTCAGCGACGTCGACGCGCTCTACGACGCGCCGCCGACCCAGCCGGGTTCGCAGCGGATCGACGAGGTCGCCTCGCTGGCCGACCTCGCCGGGGTGACCATCGGCAAGGCCGGTGCCGCCGGCGTCGGCACCGGAGGCATGGTGACCAAGCTGGAGGCTGCCCGGATCGCCGTCGAGGACGGCGTCCCGGTCGTGCTGACCTCCGCCGCGCAGGCCGAGGCCGCGCTCGCGGGCGAGGCGGTCGGCACCCTCTTCCACGCCGTCGGCAAGCGGCGCCCGGCGCGGCTGCTGTGGCTGCAGCACGCCACCGAGGCGGTCGGCTCGATCACCATCGATGCCGGAGCGGTCGCCGCGATCAGCAAGCGTGGCGCCTCGCTGCTCGCGGCGGGGGTCACCGGCTCCTCCGGTTCCTTCCACGCCGGCGACCCGGTCGACGTCGTCGACTCCTCCGGGGTCGCCGTCGCGCGTGGGCTGGTGAACTACGACGCCGACGAGATCCCGCGGCTGGCCGGGCGTTCCTCGGGCTATCTCGAGGCCAACCTGGGGGCTGCGTACGGTCGGGAGGTCATCCACCGCGACGATCTGGTCGTGCTGTGAGCAAGGCTCGCTGGGTGCCGCTGGCGCTGGCGTGGGGCGTGCTGGTCGTCTGCGGCCTGCCGGCGCTGGCGATCACGCTCTCCCGGGCGCTGGCGAGCACCGACCTGCGAGCGGTGCGGCTGGCCGCGTTCGCGCCCTTCGGCGTCGGGTTGTACGCCCTGTGCCTGGTCGCGGTCCTGGTGCTGGTGTGGCTGGCCGCCGGTGGGGCGCGGACGCGGCTCCTGGTCGTCGCCGGTGTCGCCGCCCTGCTGCTCGCCGTGCACCTCATCTGGCAGGCGCCGCTCTACGCCGGAACCCGCGCGACCAGCGCAGGGGAGCCGCTGACGGTGATGACCACCAACCTCCTCGAGGGCAAGGGCGACACCGATGCGGTGGTCGAGGCGGTGCGCGCCCACAAGGTCAACGTGCTCGCCGTCCAGGAGATCACCCCCGAGGCGTTCGCGAAGCTGTCGAGCACGCTGCGCGAGCAGCTGCCCTACCGGATCGGCGAGGCCGCACCCGGCACCCGGGGCACGATGCTCTTCGCCGACCAGCCGATCACCAGGTCGCGCCGCCTCGACACGGCGATGGGCTCGTGGGTGGCCGATGTGGGGGAGCGACGGATCGTCGTCGCCCACCCGGCCCCGCCCACGCTCGCGTCGTGGCCTGCCGAGCAGGAGCTGATGATCGAGGAGGCGGCCGAGGAGAAGCCCGAACTCATCCTGGGCGACCTCAACGCCACGCTCGACCATCACACCGTCCGCCGCCTGCTCGACGCTGCGGACGTGCAGGACGCGGCCCGGGCCAGCAACGCCGGATGGCAGCCGACGTGGCCGACCGAGGGGTTCGCCGGCGTACCCCTTCCACCCGCGACCGCGATCGATCACGTCCTGATCGGCGATTCCCTCGTCGCGCTGGCGACCGAGACGGTCGAGGTGCCCGGCTCCGACCACCTGGCGCTCGTCGCCTACCTCGGCACGCCCGAGGAGTGAGCGCTCGGCTGCGAGCGGCGCGGGTGCGGTGTCGACCGAATCGCTCTGTCGTAACCTGTGCCGGTGACGGACAACTCGGACGGTCTGATTCGCTCGGCGCTTCGTGGGAACGAGGAGACCGCGACCCGATTGAGACGTACGCAGCTGCTCGGCGTGCTCGCCCTGGTCGTCGCGAACCTCGCCGCTCCGGTGGTCCGAGTCGTCGACGAGGGGGCTGACGTCGATCTCCAGCTCAACCTCTGGGCCGCCATCCAGTGGCTCGCCGATGCTCGGGACGCGTCCGACGGCCTACCCGCGTCCTTCGCTTGGCTCGCGGCCGTGCTGTACGCAGGGCTTCTGTTCGCAGGTGTCGTGGCTCCCGTGCTCGCCGTCGTCCTCGCGGTGAAGCGATCTGGTGCGGCTCGTGCCGCGGCTGGGATCGCGGTGGCGCTCGGAGCGGTCGTGACCCTCTGCTGTTGGCTGGCGCTCGTCGGCGAGACGCCCGAACGCTTCGCCGACCTCAACGTGACCTGGGGCGCGCTGCTACCGCTCGTGCTCGGGTTGTGGACGGCCAACATCCTGGAGACCGACAGCTAGCGCCCCTCCTCGAGGAGGCCGAACCACTGTTCCGCACCGAACTCGGTGAACCGTTCGACCTCGACGAACCCGAGCTTCTGCGCCAGGCGCAGGGACCGTACGTTGGCGACCTGGGTGGTCAGGACCACAGGTTCCCCCGGCAGGGTCTCCTCGATCCAGCCCAGGGCTGCCCGGGTGGCCTCGGTTGCGATGCCATGGCCCCACGAGGTGGGCAGGAACTCATAGCCGATCTCCACCTCGTCGCCCTCCTCGCGTACGTGGTGCGCCCACGCCCGATCACGCCGCTGCACCGTGATCCGCCCGACGAACTCGCCCGCGTGCTCGACCGCGAAGATCCCCGGCCTGGTGTTCGGGTCCTGTGGGATGAGCTCCTCCAGCTCCTCGCGGGTGTGCTGCGGGCCGCCGAGATACGCCTGCACCGTCTCGTCCGAGAGCAGCTCCGCCAGCCCTGGTCTGTCTTGCGTCCTGGTCTCGCGGAGGATCAGGCGGTCGGTGACGATCGGATCCGGGGGCCAGGGGACGTCGCCGAGGGGTTTCATGATCCTGCACCGTAGCTGAGGCTGTGGGGTTGGTCAGGGGCTTTGTCGTGCGTCGGTGGTGGGTGCTCGGTCGGACTGTTCGTTGAGGTCCTCTCGATCTCGGGCCGGTGTTCAGGGCGGGCTCTCCCGCGCGGGATGCGTCGGGGTTGCTCGGACGACGTTTGTGCCACGGATCGGCGATACCGCGCGGTAGTCGAGCTTGTCGGGACCACCCCTGTGCGGGACAGCCACTTCGTGGCGGGCGTGGGTCAGTGACTCGTTCTTGAGGGTCTTCTCGGTCCGGATCGGTGCCGTGGGCGGCCTGAGGTGTGGGCTTCGGTGCTGCAGCGACCCGTGCATCACGGACGGTGATGCCCCGGTGGTCGAGCTTGTGGAGACCACCCTCTTTGCGGGGCTGTTGCTTCGTGGTTGGTGTGGGCCGCCGACCCGTTCTCGAGGGTCTTCTCGACGGGCCCCGGAGTAAAGGACGGCCTGCGGCCGCCGGCTTCGCCGGCCGCTTCGCGGTCATCTCGACAAGCTCGATACATCGCCTTGACACCGGGGCCCGTCGAGAAAAACTTGGCTGGCTATCGGGGCGGCGGCCCGGGTCTGGCCGCGGGAGAGTCTTGCCTGAGACAGGTGGTGTTGGTGGGGTGGAAGAGGTGGCCCTTCGGGCCACTTACCATCCACAAGAACGAGGCCGTTCGCTGACCGCGAAAATGCTCTTTGACCAGGGAAAATAGATAGTCAGACGGGTGGTTGAAGAGTAGAATCAGGACCATCACAGCACACCTCTGAGAGAGGAATGGCGATGAGTCTCGGCCGCGAGATCGACCACTGGGGCACCAACCCCGGCGACGCGATCGACGCCGCCCTGACGGCCATCGAGATCTCCCTCCACGAGTTGCTGGCCACCGATCCCGCCTATTGGCGCACCGGGCAGAAGAAGGACCTCCTCGAACGGTTGGAGAAACTCCAGGCCCAACAGGCCGCGTTGAAGCTGCGGGTGCTCGGCACGGCCGGCGACATCGCCGAGGAGACCGGGGCCAAGGACGTCTCGGGGTGGATGCGGACCGAGCTGCTGGTCGACAAGGCGGTCGCCCGCTCCCAGATCAAACTGGCTGCCGGCGTTGCGAAGCACGAGCACGTGGCCGCTGGTCTGGCTGAGGGGGTGGTGTCGCAGGACAAGGCCCGGGTGATCACCCAGGCCCTCGACGCGATCGAGACCGACCCCGCCGCCAGCGGCGAAGACCTGGTCCTGGCCGAGAAACTGCTCGTCGACTACGCAACCCGGTTGACCGCAAACGAGCTGAAGATCGTCGGGCGGCGGATCCTGGCCGAGATCGACCCCGAACGATTCGAGCAGGCTGAGGCCAAGGCGCTGCACCGTGAGGAGGAACGGGCGCAGCGGCGCACCTTCTTCTCCTCCCGCGACAACGGCGACGGCACCATCGACATCCACGCCCGCGTCTCCCGTGCGGTCGGGATGCGGCTGCGGACCCTGCTGGACTCGCTGGCCCAACCCAGGAAGCTCTCGGCAGAGGACAAGGGTCACAAAGCCCCCTACGACCGGCTGCTGGGCCAGGCGTTCGCCCGGGTGATCGAGACCTACGACGTCGACCAGCTCCCGCGGCATGGTGGCCATGGGACCACGGTGTTCATCACGATGAGCGTGGATCAGCTTCGTGCCGACCTCGGCACCGCAGCGTTGGGGTTCGACGGAGAGAAGATCACCGCCGCCGAGGCCCGCCGGATGGCCTGCAACGCCGACCTGATCCCGGTCGTGCTCGGCACCGATTCCGAGATCCTCGACTTCGGCCGCACCGCCCGGCTGGCGTA